>JAVHLG010000021.1 GCA_031082225.1 Desulfovibrionaceae bacterium
GCTTCGCAGCCCGGCCACACGCCCGGAAAGGCGGGGTGGGGAGCCCGGAAAGGCGGGGTGGGGAGCCCGGAAAGGCAGGGTGCGGCGGCCGGGGATGCGTTCGGAGAGGCGGGGCGGGACAGCCGGGTGCGCGGCCGGAAAGGCGCGGTGGACAGTCGTGGAAAGGCAGACGATGCCACGAAAACGCCGCCCCCCGGATGGAGGGCGGCGCGGCGTCTGCGAGGCGACGGCAGGAAGGGCTATTCCCCAAGCAAAAGCAGGCTGGTGGCGGGCGTGTCCCCGGCGTTGAGCTTCCCCGTCTGTTGGCACTGGGAACTCTGGCACGCAGCCAGACTCACCCCGGCGGCCAACTGGGCCGGTGTCACCGAGGCCGGGTCGAGCGGCTTGCAGTAGTTGAGATTGGCCAAGGCGATAAAACCGGGGTTGTCCGAATCATACTTCGAAACAGACTCCGTGGAGCAGCCGTACTTGCCGTTGGCAGCCATGCAGGAAATCTGCGTCGCATAGGAACCACCCGTGTCCACCCCGCAGCGGTTGGTCGCGGCGTCGTAGGACCAGGTCTGGTTGGCCGTGTCATAGGGCCTCTGTCCGGCCTGGCCCGGGCACAGGGTCACCGTGACCGTGGAGCCCCACGTGTCGCATTGCAACGTCCCCACGCCGTCGTCGAACATCCAGGTGTACACCTCGTTGCCCGTGGCCTTGAGCATCTTGACGTAGTTCATGTACGGCACACCCTTGCCCTGGGCCACCTTGGCGGTGTTGTACACGCCCTCGGTCCCGTCCGGACCCACGGCGCACTGCGGTCCGCCGCATCCCGGGGTCAGGCACTTCTTGGCATAGGCGTCCCAGCCTGCATAGGGCATGAGTGAGCAGGCGTAGTAGTCCGCCACGTTCGGGACGGGGTTTGGCGTGTTCGCCGGGGTGGTGGACAGGGCCACGTTGCAGCCGGTGTACTCGGGTTGCGTACCAAACAGCGCCATCCATTTGTCAAAGGCGATGCAGGCCGTGGAGTAGTTCTCCCATCCCGTGTTCTGGTTGGCGATCTGCAGGTTGTAGGTGTTGGAACTCGGAGGGGTGCACACGCTCGTGTATTCGGTAGAGATGGTGGTTGTGTCCTCCGAGGGGCAACTGGCCAGGTCTGCGACGAGGGTCCGTCCGGGATACGAGCAGTTGAAGGACTGCCAGTTGGCGATGGTGACGCCCATGGGGATGCTGAAGGCCGTCACCGCGCTGGTGTCGTAATAGTCAACGCCCTGGAGCCGTTGCGAGGGCGCGGAGGGGTTGTAGGTGCATTCGTTTTGGCGTGCGCCGCCCCAGTATTCGCAACCCGGGCTGTATTCGAAAAGGGTGTCCATGCCGTTGCTGTTCCTGCCCGGGTCCGAGCCGATCAGGCAGTTATTGGGCAGGCCGGTGTTGCCGGTGTCGAACCCGGTGCAGCCGAACACGAACTTCAGACTGCCGCTGCCCGCCCCGGCGTCCGGCAGGCAGAACTGCTCCGTGGCCCCGGAGGCCACGGTGTAGGCCGTGGGTACGCCGGCGACCACGTTGCCCACCAGGACGAAGGTGTTCGGGTCGGTATTCGACACCAGAAACGTTTTGTTGGGGGTGGCGACCGATGTCGTGTAGGAGTTGGCTAAAAGCGCCCGGGACAGGGGGTCGGCCGAGGTGGTCAGGAGCACCTGGGCGGAGTCGGCGCAGTTGTTGATGACGTTGACGCGCTGGGTGTAGCTGAAGGTCTGGTTGGGGTTGAGGCCCCATTGGGGATCGCTGTTTGTCGTGAAACTCTGGCATTGCTGCGCCCAAGTCCAGCCAGGGAACAGGATGGCCAAGGCCACGGCCGCCATCAGACGCACAACCGGCTGTCGGATAGATTTCATAGTCCCTCCCGAGACGAGGCATCGTTTCAGGTACACGTCACAGGCTCCGTTAACGAATCCGCAGAGGCTTTTTTCTGAATGAAAAATCGTCGAGGCGGTCGAAACGCCGGTAAAAGACGAAGCTGCTACGGCACAGTGGGCGCTTCCTGGCAGTTGAATGCCGCAAAATACCGCATTCTGGCTTCAATTAGACCACGCCACGAGGCGCAAGTCAATGCGGGTTCGCTGGATTTCTGATGAAGCAGCCTGAAAGGGGGGCGACAAAACGCATAAGTACAGGCTGTGCAGCCGCTTCGGCCGCGTCCTGTCCGTCGTGGCCAGGGTCATCCGTTTTCGCGACGGCTGCCCGGCCAGTCGTCAGCCGCTGTGGGATGTCATGTCCTGCAGGTCGTCAGGGCCATGGCCGCAGCATGGGCCGAGGCGAAGGCCCAGTGCAGGTTGAAGCCGCCCAGGCGTCCGGTGACGTCCAGGGTCTCGCCGATGAAGAACAACCCGGGGACGGCCAGGGACTCCATGGTCTTGGAGGAGATGCCGGAGGTGTCCACCCCGCCGATGGTGACCTCGGCCTTGGCGTAACCCTCGGCGGCGGCCGGGGTGAAGGGGAAGGCGTGCAGACCGTCCAGAAAGGCCAGCAGTCGCTTACGGGGAAGCGCGGCGGCCATGCCCGCAAGGCCTGCGCGGCGGCACAGTTCGGCGGCCAGCCGGGCGGGCAGATGGCGGGCCAGGGCGTTTTTGACGTCCTGGCGGGGGGCGTCGTCCGGCAGGGTTTCCAGATTGCGGCCCGGGCACAGGTCGATGTGCATGGTCTGGCCCGGCCGCCAGAAAAGCGAAGCGTCGAGCACGGCCGGGCCGGAGAGGCCCTGGTGGGTGAAGAGCAGGTCGCCGTGGACGGTCGGTCCATCCGGGACGCGGATGCCCACGGGCAGGGCGGTCCCGGCCAGGGCGCGGCAGAAAGGCGCCATGTCCGGCGCGGCCAGAAGGGGCGTCAGTCCCGGCCGGGTGGGAACCACGGGCATGCCGAAGCTTGCGGCGATGCGGTATCCCAAATCCGACGCGCCCAGGCGCGGCCAGGACAGTCCCCCCGTGGCCACCACCAGGCAGGCCGAGGCCAGCGGACCGGAGGGAGTGGTCACCGTGAACCGGCCGGACGCCGGGTCGGCGTTGCGGCCGACGTCGAGAATCCGGGTCTGGTCGAGGATGCGGGCTCCGGCGGTCCGGGCCTGGGCCACCAGGAATTCCGCCATGGCCTGGCCTCCCTGGCGGCAAAACACCTTGCCGTGGTCCTCCTCGGCGGTTTCCAGGCCTGCGGCATGGACCCTGTCCAGGAGATCGGCCGGGGTGAAGCGGGCCAGGGCGGATTTGACGAAATGGGGGTTTTGGCCCACGTAGTCGGTAGGGGCGACCCGGGCGTTGGTCAGGTTGCACCGGCCGCCGCCGCTTACGCGCACCTTGCGGGCCGGATCGCGGGAATGGTCCAGGACCAGGGCGGACAGGCCCCCGGCGGCGCACAGGGCGGCGCACAGAAGGCCCGAGGCCCCGGCCCCGAGGATGATCGCGTCATGGCGGTTCATGGCCGGTGTTGTGCCGTTTTCGGGAGCGGGAGGCAACTGTCTGGAAAAGGAGCGGACTATGCGGTTCACGTTTGCGGGGCCGGGGCGCATTGTGTTCGGCCCAGGCGTCGTTTCGGAGTTGCCGGGGATCGTGGTCGGATTGGGGGAGCGGGCGCTTCTGGTGACCGGCGGGCATCCCGACCGGTTTCAGGGGATTGAGGACGGGCTGGGCGCGGCCGGGGTGTTCGTGACGCAATATGCCGTGACCGGCGAGCCCACGGTGGCCATGGCCGAGGCCGGGGCCCGGCTGGCCCGGGCCGAAGGCTGCCAGGCGGTGGTGTCCGTGGGCGGCGGCAGCGTCATGGATACGGGCAAGGCCGTGGCCGCGCTGGCGGCCAATCCCGGCGATCCGTACGATTTTCTGGAGGTGGTGGGCCGGGGGATGCCCCTTGGGCGAAGGCCCCTGCCCCATGTGGCCGTGCCCACCACGGCCGGGACCGGGGCCGAGGCCACGGCCAACGCCGTGCTGCTTTCGCCCGGGCATCAGGTGAAGGTGAGCCTGCGTTCGCCGGGGATGCTGCCCGACATGGCCCTGGTGGACCCGGAACTGACGCATGGCCTGCCGCCCGGGGTCACGGCGGCCACGGGGCTTGACGCCCTGACCCAGCTTCTGGAGGCCTTCGTGTCGCGCCACAAAAATCCCATGACCGACGCCCTGTGCCGCGAGGGGCTTGCCCGCGCCGCCCGGTCCCTGGAACGGGCCTTTCGGGATGGTTCCGACGCGGCGGCCCGGGAGGACATGGCCCTGGCCGCGCTTTTCAGCGGCCTGGCCCTGGCCAACGCCAGGCTCGGGGCGGTGCATGGGCTGGCCGCGCCCATCGGGGGGGAGTTCCCTGCGCCGCATGGCTTTGTGTGCGCCAGGCTTTTACCCCTGGCCATGGAGGCCAACGTGCGGGCGCTTGCGGCGCGCGACCCGGGATCGGCGGCCCTGGCCGCCTTTGCCGAGGCCGGGCGCATCCTGACGGGAGCATCCGCCGGAGCGGACGCGGCGGATGCGGCCGCCGGGGTGCAGTGGGTGCGGGGGCTGTGCCGCAGGCTGGGCACGCCGCCCCTGTCGGATTTCGGCATGACGGCCGCCGCCGTGCCGGGTATCGCGGCCAAGGGGCTTCGCGCCAGCAGCATGCGGGGCAATCCTGTGGAACTGACGCAGGAGGATCTGGAGGCGATGCTTCGGGCGGCGTTGTAGGGGCCGCCGGGGAGGCGGCGCGCGCATCCATGGCTTTTGGCCGCAGCGCCAGGGCCATGGCCGGGCTGATAAACAGCCGTGCCGCGACCCGTCGCGTTCGCGCCGCGCTCGTCCCGTCGCCGCCAGCCGCGTGCGCTGTGCTCGGCAGATAAGCCTGAACCCTTGCCGCACTCGTCCCGTCCCCCGCCATCCGCCCCTTAAAACGGCTGGTAGCCCCGGCCCATATGCTCCGAGGCGTCAAAGGCGTTTTCGATATGCCGCAGGCTTGGACCGCGCGGGGTCTCGGTGACGGTGACCACGTCGAAACGGCAGGGCTGGTTCCAACTGTCCGTGGCCGTGAGGTAGGCGCAGGCGGCCCGGACCAGGCGGGTGCGTTTGGAGGCGGTGACGGCCCCGGCCGGATCGGCCTGGGGGGCGGCGGCCCGGGTCTTGACCTCCACGAAGACCAGGGTGTCGCCATGCACGCAGACCACGTCGATCTCGCCTTTCGGGCAGCGCCAGTTGCGGGCCACAACGCGATATCCGGCGGCAGCCAGGTGGTCGGCGGCCTGATCCTCGCCGTGTCGGCCGGTGGCCAGGTGGGCGGCGTCCGTGGTCATCCCTTGTAGGTCAGGGCCAGGACGGTGATGTCGTCGGCCTGGGGGGCGTCGCCTTCATAGGTGATGACCGATTCCATGACCGTGCCGGTCAGGGCGACGGCGCTTTTGTCCGTGGCCGTGCGCAAAAGCGCCAGCAACCGTTCGCTGGAATACAGCTCCTCGGCCTCGTTCATGGCCTCGGTGACCCCGTCGGTGTAGACCACCAGGGCCTCGCCCGGCCGCATGGTGATGCGGCCCGTGCGGTAGGCCGAATCCTCCATGACGCCCAGGAAGAGACCGCGCGGCACCTCCAGAAAATCGGCTCCGCCGTCCGCGCGCATAAGCACGGGCGGGTTGTGCCCGGCGTTGGAGAAGACGAGTTCGCCCGTGGTGAAGTCGAGGATGGCGCAGAACATGGTGACGAAGAGCAGTTGCTCGTTGTCCACGCACAGCTCCGTGTTGACCTTGGTCAGGATGTCCGCCGGGTCCATGCCCGGTTCGGCGTTGCCTTTGACGAGGGTCTTGGAGACGGCCATGAACAGGGCGGCGGGCACGCCCTTGCCGGAGACGTCGCCCACGGAGAAGAACAGGTGGCTGTCGTCGAGCAAAAAGAAGTCGTAGAGGTCGCCGCCCACCTCCCGGGCCGGTTCCAGGGCCGCGTGCAGATCGAAGCGGCCGATGTCCGGGAAGGGCGGGAAGCGTTTGGGCAAAAAGCTCATCTGGATATTTTTGGCGATTTTTAATTCCGACTCCATGCGCTCCTTGGCCTTGGTGGTCTCGGTCAGGTTGGCGATGTAGTCCTTGAGGGCGTTGCGCATGTCGTGGAAGGAGCGCGACAGTTCCCCGACCTCGTCGCCGCCCGTGGCCGTGGGCAGGTCCACGTCCAGGTTGCCCTTGGCGATTTCGGAGGTCTTCTCGGCCAGGGCGCGAAGCGGCTTCGTGATGCGGATGGAGATGGCCGCGATGACCGCGAAAAGCAGGGCGAAGCCGGCCAGGGCGATGGTGAGGATCTCCCGGCTTAAGATATGCAGATCGGCCAGGAGTTCCTTTTCCGGCATGATGATGCCCATGGACCAGCCGGTGGAGGGGACCGGGATGTAATAGACCCAGGCGGGCTTGCCGGTGAAGGCCTCGGGAAGCCGGGCGTATCCTTCCTGGCCCTGGACCATGGCCTTGCCGATGTCGCGCAGTTCCAGGCTGTCCATGGCCTCGGCCAGGCTGAAGATGCTCTCGCGCATGAGGTAGCGCTTTTCAGGATGGGCCACGAACACGCCGTTTTTACTCAGCAAAAAAGCGTAGCCCGACTGGTAGACGGAGATCTTGGCCACCAGGGACTTGAGCCAGTCCAGGGAGATGTCCGCCGTGACCACGCCGGAGAAGGCCTTGCCCGCATTGCGGTAGAAGGGAATGCTCAGCGTGGTCATGAGGATGTTGCCGCCGCCCTCATCGTAATAGGGCTCGCTCCACATGGGTTTTTTCAGTTCCCTGGGGATCAGGTACCAGTCCTGCAGGAAGTAGTCGTAGTCCTCTCCGCCCAGCATGGTGAAGCCCAGGCCGTTTTTTTCCTTGAAATAATAGGGGGCGAAAAACCGTTCCTGCGCATCAAAGGCGTAAGGCTCGAAGGCCACGGTGGTTCCGTAGACCTCGGGCACGGCGTGCAGGAAGTCGCGTAGAAACTCCTTGAGTTCGTCCATGTCCGGAAAGGACTCGTCCAGGTTGAAGGCCAGGAAGGTGGGAATGCGGCCCACCCCGGCAAAGATCGTCTCCATGCGCTGCACCGAGGCATGGGCCAGGTTTCGGACGCTCTCCCGGACGTTTTTGAGGATGATCTGGCGGGTGCAATAATAATTGTAGGCACCGGCCGCCGCAAAGATGATGGTGGTGCTGGTGAGGATGAACAGGGCCAGCTTGAAGCCCAGGCCGCGATGCCGCAGGCTACTTGAAGGGGTCGGCATAAAACGCCTCGTATGGCGGACTGTCGGCGAGGATGTTCGCCCGGGACATGGCCGTGACCACGGCGTCGTATTCGGCCCGGGACAGGGAGCCGGGCGCGGCGGCGACGCCTTGGGGCGAGATGATGTCCTGCATGCGGGCCAGCATCCACTTCTGATGCATGCGGTTGGTGGGCAGGTTGGCGGCGTTGACATGGCTCATGACGATGTCCAGGGCCTTGTCGGGATTGGCGAAGGCCCACCGCCAGCCCTCCAGGGACGCCTCGGCCACGGCCCGGCACAGGTCGGGATCCTCGCGCCAGGTCTTTTCCAGGCAGTAGATGCCGTCCTCGGGAAAGCTCAGCCCGTGCTCGTCCATGGAGAAGACCGTGAGTTCGTCCGGGTCGAGACCGGTATTCAGGATGGTGTGGTATTCGTTGTAGAGCATGCCGGACACCGCATCCACGCCGCCGCGCAGGAAGAGATCCACGGTGAACCCCTGGGGCCTGGGGATGACGCGTACCCCGCAGTCCCGGAAGAACGTCTCCTGCTGGAGCCGAAACTCCGGTCCCCACATGCTGACCTTGCGGCCGTCCAGGTCTCTGGGTTCGCGGATGCCGCCGTCCTTTCTGGCGATGAGCAGAAGCGAGGAGCGGCGAACGATCTGGCAGATGTTGACCAGGGGCAGGCCTTCGGAGCGCAGTCGCAGGGCCGTGGCCAGAAAAAAGGTGCCGAAGGTGGCCCGGCCTTCGGCCAAAAGCCTGGACGGCGGGCTTTTCGGGCCGCCGCGCAGGATGGTCATGTCCACGCCGCGCTGGCGGTAAAATCCTTTGGCCAGGGCCACGTAGTAGCCCGCGAACTGGGCCTGGGGCTCCCACTGGGGGATGAGCACGGCCTTTTTGAGCTCCTGGGCCGCCGCAGGGGGGCAGGGCGCGGCCAAAAGTCCCAGGAGGGCGATGAGCAGGCCTGCCAGATGGCCGGGGCGCAGGGGTGAAACGACCGACATGTCTGGATGCGTATGCCTTTTTCCCAAAAAAAGGAAGCCGGGGCCCGCGCGGCGCTTAGTCTGTCCCGGCGTCGCCTTCCTGATATTCCAGGATGTCCCCCGGGGTGCAGTCGAGGGTGCGGCAGATGGCCTCAAGCGTGGAGAAGCGGATGGCCCTGGCCTTGCCCGTCTTGAGGATGGACAGGTTCTGGGCGGTGATGCCCACGGCCTCGGCCAGATCCTTGGAGGCGACCTTGCGGCGGGCCAGCATTACGTCCAGATTGACGATGATGGGCATGGCGTGGGCTCGTGCCGCGCTCCCCGGGACAGGGGGCCGGGGAACGCGGGTTGCGTTGCAGGTGATGGGCGCGTCGCTTCAGACGGTCAGGGCCTGTTCCTCGTCGAGCCTGCGCCCCTCGTCCATGACCCAGGAGATGAGCAGAACCAGGCCGCCCAGAAACAGGCAGTCGAGTTCCCCGGAGCCGATGCCGAGCATGAACAGCCGCGTGCCCGGCGGGTTGGGCAGGGTGATGATCATGGACAGAAGGGGCGTCTGGACGAAGGCCGCCCCGGCCCAACACAGCAGCGACTTGCCCAGGTCGCGGTAGCAGGCCACGTTTTGTGCGTCGAAGATGATCCCCTTCCGGTACAGGGCGAAAAGCCGCCGCAACCGCGACAGGGCGTAGAGCAAAACCCCGCAGGGGATCATGGTGACGAGAAAGCCCAGCAGACGCAGGCCGTATCCGAGTTTCGCAGACGGGGCCACGGGCAACGGGGCGTACATGGATTGGGGCAGTTCGTTGAGAAAGAACCAGTAGGCCGCAAGACAAAGGGGCACAAGGCCCATGAGCGCCAGGCACAGGGCATTGAAGGCCCGGCTTGCGCTGCGGATGCGACCGAGATTGTCCATGGTGTCCTCCGGATCACGACGCGGACTGGCCGCGCACAAGTTCGGTCAGGTCGTTTTGAAAGTCGGCGTTCAAATCGTCAAGCCCCAGGCAGAAAAAGGGGCCGCCGCGCAGACGGAAGCGGCGGGCGTCAAGCACAAGCCCGCCGGTTGCGGCGTCGAGCACCCGCAACTGGTAGCGAAAGGCCGTCTCGGTCCCCCACAGGGCAGGCAGGCCGAGATGCAGTTTCCCCACATATTCCGTGATGGTCAACACGGCCACGGTGTCCGCGCCGCAGGCCCGGGCGGCGGCGGCAAGCTCCATGTCTCCGGCGTCGGGCCAGGATCGATCCCCAAGGGCGGCCAGCAGGCCATCCCGGGAAACCGGCACGGCCGTGGCCTGGGAGGTCAGGACGGCGACGGCGGCGTTTTGGGCCGTGATCTCCTTTTCCGCCGCGTTGGGGGTGTTTTCCCCATTGACCACCCGGGCCAGGATGATCAGGCGTCCCAGGTCGCGACCGGACAGGGACGTGGTCCGGGCCAGGCCGGTCACGTCGGAGCCTTTTTTCATGGTGGCGCATCCCGATGAATACAGGGTCAAAAGACCCGCCAGGAACAGCAGCAAAAGGGTTTTCATGTCTCCTCCGAGATGATGGCGCTTTTTATGCCGACGGGGTGTGTCCGGTTTGTCGCGTCCGGATCGCGCGGCCCGGCGCCCGGCGGCAAGGAGGATGTAAACAATAAAAAATTATTGTGCAACAATAATTTTTTATTGTTGTTAGGAACGTAATCACGTCGTGAAGCGTCGAGCCTCAGGGCCGTGCGGGGCGTGTCATTCCCGGTCCCTCGGCGGGGTTTATTCCAGGGTAGGGTATTTTTGGGTGAATGGATTCGGCGGAATTGTACAAGATTGAGACAATAGTCACAATTGTAACTTGCTGAATAGTAAAAGAATAAATGTATTTTTGAGAGTTATTTGAAAAACTGGCGACAAAATCCGGCCTGTCGCATTGACACCTCTACCCCCTATGGGTATATGAGAATCAACGGTCTCAAGTTCTCGGTACCCAGTCCGGTGCGCGTGCCCCCGGTCCCGGACGTCAACACCGCAAGGAGGATGTCATGAAGCGTCAATTCGTCGCCGTATGTGCCGTCGCCGCCCTGGTCCTGACCTCGGTAAGCATGTCCTTCGCCCTGGGCGAAGGCAACGCCCGCAAGGGAAAGTTCCTTTACCGCAAGAACTGCCGCTCCTGTCATGGGGCCAGCGCCTCGGATTTAAGCCCCATGAGCAAGACCCAGGCCGAGTGGAAGGCCACCTTCGAAAAGACCGACGCCATCGCCTGCCACGACAAGTGGCCTGCCGACATGACCCCCGAGGATGTGAACGACATCTTCACCTATCTGCACGATTTCGCCAAGGATTCGCCAACCCCGGCCAAGTGCAGCTAGGGCGTGAAAGCTGACGGGGAGACTTCCGTCATGGCCATGCACCCTCCGCCGCTCCGACGTCCGGGATGTCCCCATCCCGGAAGCCCGGTCCCGGCAAGGCTGTCCGGATGCGCTTCGCGGCCCTGTCCGGGCGCCGGAACGCCGGGCCGGGAGGGGCGGAGCGGTCACGGACCAACCACGCGGCGTGGGACCATGCGGCCCCACCCCGCCAAGCGCAAGGAGAGCGGCTCATGTCCCCATTGGCCGAGGTAAAAACAACCAGGCGCGGACTGTTCAAGGCTGCGGCCATGGCCGCCGTGGGTGCGGCAGGGTCCGGGCTTCTGGGCGGGCTCGCCCCGGCCCGGGCCGACGCGAAAGGCCCGGCGGCCCCTCCCTTCGAGTCCAAGTTTTCCGTGTGCGACATGTGTTTTAATCGCTGCGGCATGATCGCCCGGGTGCAAAACGGGGTGGTGGTCAAGCTCGATCCCAACCCCAAGTTCACCAAATCCCGGGGAATGCTCTGCGCCCGGGGCAACGCGGGCGTGGCCCAGGTCTACGACCCGGACCGCCTGCGCTATCCCCTCCTGCGCGACGGAGGGCGCGGTGAAGGCAAATGGAAGCGCATCTCCTGGGACGAGGCCCTGGACATCGCGGCTGAAAAAATGCGCCAGGTGCGCGAAAAGTATACCCCCAGCGGCCAGCTCTTTACGGCCGGGGCGGACATGCAGTCGGAATTCGTGAGCCGGTTCGCCGAGGTGTTCGGCTCGTTCAACGTCACCTCCCACGAGTCCCTGTGCCTTTTGAGCCTCAACCGGGCCTTCCTGGACACCTTCGGCGAGGCCCCCTACGCCGACGTCATCAATTCCAAATACGTCGTCATGGCCGGGGCCAACCGTTTCGAGGCCCTGGTCACCCCGGACTCCATCGACCTCATGGACGCCATGCAGCGCGGCTGCAAGCTGGTGGTGCTCGACCCGCGACACACCAAGACCGCCGCCCTGGCCAACGAGTGGCATGCCATCCGGCCCGGCACCGACCTGGCCTTCATGCTGGCCGTGGCCCACGTCATCATCGCGGAGAAGCTCTACGACCCGGCATTCATCACCGAGAAAACCTTCGGTTTCGATGAACTGGCTGCCCATGTGGCCAAGTATCCCCCGGCCTTTGCCGAGGCCCAGTGCGGCATCCCGGCCGCCGACGTGGCCCGTATCGCCCGGGAACTTGCCGCCGCCGCCCCGGCGTCCATGGTCTACCCCGGCCGCCGTTCCTCGGACTACGTCAATTCCAGCCAGATCCGACGCGGCTACGCCATCGTCAACGCCCTTTTGGGCAACTGGGACAAGCCCGGCGGGCTTTTGGCCGCCCGACAGGTGGGGCTGACCCCCGTGCCAGCCGATCCCCCCTGGTACGACGACAACCAGGAGGACCGCCTGGACGCCGAGATGTCGCCCATGCTGTTCGAGCACGACGGCTCCTTCGTGCATACCCGCGACGCCGTGCTCTCGGGCGAGCCCTATCCGGTCAAGGGCTGGTTCATCTTCAAGACCAACCCCATGCAGACCGCGCCCAACAGGAAAAAGACCATCAAAATGATGGAGGCCATGGACTTCGTCACCGTGGTGGACATCACCATGAGCGACACGGCCTGGTACGCGGACCTGGTTCTGCCCGCCCCCAGCGCCCTGGAGCGCACGGACCCCTGCGCCGGACTGCAGGGCTCTTCGGCCTGCGCCTGTGTGGTCAAACGCGACCCGGTCGTCGGGGCCATGTACGAGTCCAGACCCCTGTTCGAGATCGTCAAGGGACTGGCCGCGCGCCTGGATCTGGCCGAGCACTTCGCTTTCACCATTCCTGAATACCGGGCCAAGCAACTGGCCAAACTGGAGGGGGCCGAGGCGATCCTTGACCGCGACGGGGTCTACTACAATCCCGGCCAGGTCTACGGGGTCTACGAGGGCCGCATCTTCAAGACCAAAAGCCACAAGATCGAACTCTACAACCAGCGTTACGCCGAACTGGGCCTGGATCCCCTGCCGGTCTACACCCCGCCGTCCACCGTGGCCGAGGGCTCCTTCCGGCTGGTCATCGGCCGCAACGCCCTGGTGACCCAGACCTCCACCCAGAACAACGCCCTGCTGGGCCGTTTCGTTCCCGACAACTCCCTGTGGATCCATCCCGACCCGGCCGCGAAACTGGGCATCCGCGACGGCGAGCGGGTGGTGGTGGAGAGCAAGGCCGGAAAGGGAGAACTGGCTGCCCAGGTGACCCGCAAGATCCGCCCGGACACGGTGTACATGCTCTCGGGGTTCGGGACGCTTTCCGGCGGTCTGTCGCGCATCAAGGGCAAGGGCGCAAGCATCGCCGAGATACTTGAAGACGCCGCCGACGCCCTGTGCGGCAACGCGGCCATGCATGAAACCCTGGTGACCGTGAAAAGGAAGGTGGCGTGATGCCGAACAAGCAACTGGCCATGGTCATCGATTCTTCACGCTGCATCGACTGCAAGGCCTGCATGGCCGCCTGCATCACGGCCAACGCCGTGCCCGTCGGCTGCAACCGCAACTGGGTCAAGGACGCCGAGCCGGATCTGGCCAAGGGTGCTTTTCGCGGCCACTTCCAGCCCGGGGGATGCATGCACTGCGACAACCCCACCTGCGTGGCCGCCTGTCCCACCGGGGCTACCTTTAAAAGCCCCGAGGACGGCGCGGTGGTCATCGACCGGGGGCTGTGCATCGGCTGCGGCAACTGCATCCCGGCCTGTCCCTACGGGGCCAGATTCCGCAATCCCGCCATCCGCAAGGCCGACAAGTGCGACTATTGCGCCGCGCGCCGGGAACAGGGCCTGTCCCCGGCCTGCGTGGACACCTGTCCCACCAAGGCCCGGGTTTTCGGCGACCTGTCCGACCCGGACAGCGAGGCCGCGCGCCTTCTGGCCGAGAACAAGGGCCGCCTTGTGCGCCTGGTGGCGGCGGCCACGGACACCAAGCCCAACATGTACTACCTGGGGGTCACCGAGCCCAGGAACTGGCCGGTGGAGCCGGCCCCGCCCACGGCCATGGCGGCCATGACCGGCTTGGTGGATCCCCTGGTCAAGACCGCTGTGGCCTTGTCCGGGCTCGGGGTTCTGGCCATGCTCGGCCGCCAGCTTTTCACGAAGCCAACGCCGCCCCATGACGGCCATGGCCATGCCCCCGGGGACCAGACCCCGGGAAGCGGCGATGCGGACCGCCCAGACAACCGTTCCTGACACCGAAGCCATGGAGGACGCCATGCGACGCATCAAGCGGCACGACCGCTCGGACATCCTGATCCACTGGTTCAATGCGGCCTGCTGGCTGGCCCTTTTGGTCACCGGCGTGGGGCTTGTGGCCAATCCCCAGCTCAATCCGGCGGGCGACGCCTATCCCGGGGCCGTACGCTCCCTGTTCGGCGGCGGCCCGGCGCTCCTGGCCGTGCACATCGGCCTCGGCATTGTCTGGATGGCCGGGATTGTCCTGTATGTCGCGGTCAATTTCCGGGGGGCCGTGTTTTTTCTCAAGGAGATCTTTTCCGTGTCCCCGGCCCGGGACGTGATGTGGATGGTCAAGAAGATGGCCCTGATGACGGTCGGGGCCAAGCCCCTGGTCAAGGCCGGGCTGACCCCCGACCTGCCGGACCAGGGCTATTACAACATGGGCCAGAAGGCCTTTGCCCAGGCCTCGGTGCTGGGCGGCGTGGTCATCGTGGCCACGGGGGTGGTCATGAGCCTGTCCGACATGGTGATCCCGGCCTCCATGGTCTGGATGGTGGGCTGGTCCGTGACCCTGCACTACCTGGCCGTGGGGCTGGTCTTCGCCGGACTCCTGGTCCACGTGTACATGGCCGCAATCTCCCGGGACGAGCGTCCCGGCTTCGTGTCCATGTTCACCGGCCATGTCCCCGAGGACTACGCCAGACACCATCACAAGCTGTGGCTCGACGGCCTGACCGGGGATTCCGGCGGGCACAAGTGATCCCGGGCGCGGGAATGCGCCGGGCGTCAGGCGCCCGGGGCGGCCCGGCGGAGGCGATACGAGGCGGCGGCAGGCGGGGATTCCCATTCCGGGAGAGGGCGGTTGACGTCCCGGACATCAATTTCGTGAAGGAGCAGACATGAACGCGCGGACCAAAATCTTCCAGGCGGTATGGCTAGCCCTGGCGTTGACGGCGTTTCTGGCCTCGGGTGCGGCGGCCCAGCAGGCGGGCAAGAAGGCGGCCACCCCCGACTGGTTCTACAAGAACATCGTGGGCTACGACGCCGTCAAGCCCCTGGTGACCATTCCCAAACCCGAATCGACCATGATCATCGACTCGAGGCCCTATGAGCCCAAGTTCGTGGAGGGTTACATCCCCACGGCCGTGAGCATCCCCGATTCCCAGTTCGAGAAGATGACCGACAAGCTTCCTGCGGACAAAAACGCCACCCTGATCTTTTATTGCGGCGGCCTGGACTGCAAGCTGTCCCACAACTCCGCCAAAAAGGCCGAGGCCCTGGGCTACACCAATATCAAGGTCTATGCCGAGGGCTATCCGGACTACGTGAAAAAGGCCCCGTACTACGCGGTCGGGGTGGAATACATCCACGCCGTGCTGGCCAAGGGCGACAAGCCCTATCTTCTGGTGGACGCCAGGCCCCACAACAAGTTTCTGGAAGGTTCGATTCCCTCGTCCGTGAACATCCCCGAGACGGGATTCGCCGCCTATAAGGGCCTTTTGCCCGCGGACAAGAATATCCCGCTGATTTTCTACTGCGGCGGCTATGACTGCAAGCTGTCCCACAAGGAGGCCCAGGAGGCCCGCAAGATGGGCTATGCCGACATCATGGTCTGCGAGGCGGGATATCCGGCCTGGACGGCGAAGTACGGCGCGCCCGGCGCGGCGGCCATCAAGACCGGCGGCCCCGAGGGCGCGGCGGACGTCGAGGCCTTCAAGAAGGCCCTGGCCGCTGGCGGAGAGGGATACGTGATCATTGACGTGCGCGACGCCGACGAATATGCCGCCGGGCACATCCCGAGCTCCAAAAACATCCAGGTGGGCAGCCTTGAGCCCGAGATCGCCTCCCTGCCCACGGACAAGCCGGTGGTCTTCGTGTGCGGCACCGGCGCGCGCAGCGGCGAGGCCTTCTACATGGTCATGGACAAGCGTCCGGAAATGAAGAACGTGTTCTACGTGGAAGGCGAGATCAAGTTCCACAAGGACGGCGCCGTGGACATCACCCCCACCAAGAAGTAGACAACCCCCTGCCCGGGGTCCGGCCCATTCGGCCGGACCCCGGCCCTTCGCGAGGGCGACATGGCCCGTATCGCGGTATGTTTGGCGCTTTGTTGGGCCTGCCTGATCCCCGGCCAGGGGTTTGGCGCAAACGACAGGCCCGGTTGGTGGACGGACGCCGCCCTAAAGGCTGAAAAAGACGGCTACTCCCTGATCAATGCCGCCGAACTGGCCCGGCTGCTGGATGTCGACCCGCCCCCCATCCTCCTCGACGTCAGGCCCGACTACGAATTCGCCGCCGGAAGCCTCCCGGGCGCGGTGAACCTGGAGTTCGACCTGGGCGACCGAAGCGGACTTTCCCCTGAGAAACGCGCCCGGCTGGGGGAACTGCTCGGCCCGGACACGGCCCGGACGGTGGTGGTCTTCTGCCGGGATTTCCAGTGTCTGCGAAGCGGCATCGCGGCCAGGGGCGTGGCCCGGATGGGCTACCTCCGGGTGTTCCGGTTCATCGAGGGCCACCGGGGATGGCTCGGAACCGCGTCCAAAGACCAGGACTGCGGCCAGGACTGCTCCGCCCCGGGGCAGTGACGACAGGAGGTTGTTGGATGGGGAAAAAGGTCATAGCTGCGGTTTTCAGCCGGGCCAGGCCGCGTGGCGGGGCCGATCCGTTTCCCCACCGGTTTCAGGCCGGGCGCGGCGCGCCGGGCAAAAGGTCCGAAAGCCCGCGGACCACGGCCAGGATCACGGCCGATGCCGCCGCGAACACCCCGGTACGGTCCGCGCCGCACAGCCTGGCGTGAAAAACGGGCAGCCAGGCGGCCAGCACCTCGCGGCAGAACGCCCCGGCCAGGGGGAGTTTGTCCGGCTGGCCGCCAAACCAGCCCTTGGCCAGAAGATAGACCAGGTATTCGAGTTCAAGCCCCAGGTGGTCGGGGGGCTCGTTTCCGGGCAGGCCCACGCCCAGGCCGACTGCAGCCAGTCGCTCACGCATGGCCTGGGCCGCCGGTCCCATGGTGGGTGAGGGGGCCTTGTCGCACGGGACGCCGGACGCGGGGTGGCAGGACTCGTAGGGAGGCACGGGCGCACCGCCCTTGGCGCTGATGAAAAGCCGAACGAACTCGTGCTGGAGTTCCCTGGCCGACCGGTCAGCGTCCCTGCCGGTCAACCGGGCCAGGAGGGCCGGGATGGCGAAATCCGTGTCCCCGTCCGGGGAGGGGGAACGGTCGTCTGGCAGCATGTTGGCCAGTTCGGCCGGACCCTGAGTGACGAGTTCCAGCCAGGCCGCGTCATCGCCTTCGCCCGGGCCCAGGAAGAGACGGCTGCCGAATTCGACGGCGCTTAGGAAAAAAAGCTTGGTATCAAGCGAAACCGGTTCCAGAGGGATCATGGGCACATCTCCAGTTGCATGCAGGTCGGTAAAAAAGCTACAGGGCGGCGCGGACGGTCCCGCTTTCACAGGGACAAAGGTGGAACTCATGGCACAGGATATTGAAGAACAGGAAGTCATCCGGAAAAACGTGCTTTCCCGCATGAAGCGGATCGAGGGGCAGATCCGGGGCATCCAAAAGATGATCGAGGACGGCAAGGAGTGCGAGGACATCCTGGTGCAGGTGCGGGCCGTGCGATCGGCCCTGACCGCCGCCAGCGGACTGATCCTCAAGCGGTATCTGGTGCGTTGTCACGGCGAGGCCCTGGATGCCGAGGGCGGCGACAGCCGCAAGGTGCTGGAGAAGTTCATCACGGTCATGACCAACTTCATCGACCGCTGATCCGGCCGCAGCGAAAGTCCCACCGGTCATGACGGCCGCCTGGGGACGCCTGGGCTGGCGGCTCGGCCCGGTCATTGCGCCGGGCCCGGGTGCGGCCACACGTCCACTCGCGGCGCGGGAAGTCGCGGCGTCACTCCCCCTCCACCTGTTCCGCGGTCAGGCCGTAGCGCCTGCGCCGCGTCCGGTAGTCCTCGATGGCCTTGTCCAACTCATCGGCCGTAAAATCCGGCCACAACACGTCCGGAAACGAAAATTCGCTGTAGGCCGACTGCCACAGCAGGTAGTTGCTCAGGCGCAATTCGCCGCTGGTGCGGATGACGAGGTCCGGATCGGGCTGTCCGACGGTGTACAGTTCGGCCGCGAAGCGCTCCTCCGTGATCTCCTGCGGCGGCACGGCCTTGGCCGCCAGGGACCGGCAGGCCCGCAGGATCTCCTCGCGGCCGGAATAGTTGAGCGCCAGGTTGAGGCGCATGGACCGGCAGCCGGCGGACTTCCTGATGACATGGGACAGGGCCCGGCGCAGGGTCAGGGGCAGCCCGGACAACTCCCCGAAGACCTCAAGCCGGATGTCGCGTTCGAGCAGGGTGTCGACCTCGCGGGTGACGAACCGGGTCAGGAGGTCGAAGAGGAAGCTGACCTCCTCCTTGGGCCGTCCCCAGTTTTCCTTGGAAAAGGTGTACAGGGTGAGATGCCCGACGCCCCGCTCCCGGCAACGGGTGACCACGGCCCTGGCCGCCTCGGTTCCGGCCTTGTGGCCTTCGCTGCGGGGCAGCCCGCGTTTTTTCGCCCACCGTCCGTTGCCGTCCATGATGATGGCGATGTGGCGGGGCAGTGCGTCGGCTGTCAGGGTCAAATCTCCATGATCTCTTTTTCTTTTTTGGCCAGGGCGGCGTCGGTCTTGGCCACGTAGGCGTCGGTGAGCTTTTGGATCTCCTCCTGGCCCTTGTGCTGCTCGTCCTCGGAGATCTTTTTGTCGCTTTTGAGCTTTTTCAAGACCTCGTTGGCGTCGCGGCGCACGTTGCGCACGGCCACCTTGGCCTCCTCGGTGTACTTCTTGGCCACCTTGGCCAGATCCTTGCGCCGTTCCTCGGTCAGTGGAGGAATGCCGATGCGGATGATCTTGCCGTCGTTGACCGGGGTCAGCCCCAGGTCGGACTTGAGGATGGCCTTCTCCACGACGGAAAACGCCTTGCGGTCCCAGGGCTGGATGGTGATGGTCCGGGAATCCGGGGTAGACACGGAGGCGATCTGGTCGATGGGCGTGAGCGTGCCGTAGTAGTCCACGCGCACGCCGTCGAGCAGGGCGGTTGTGGCCCGACCCGTGCGCAGGCGGGCGAACTCCTTGTCCAGGCTGACCAGGGCCTTTTTCATTTTTTCTTCGGCGTCTTTGGTGGCTTCGTGCATATCACTTGTCTCCTTCGACGATGGTGCCCACCTGTTCCCCGGTGAGCACCCGGGTGAGGTTGCCCGCCGTGAACATGTTGAAGACCACGATGGGCAGGCCGTTGTCCATGGCCAGGGAGATGGCCGTGGTATCCATGACCCGGAGCTGTTTTTGTATGACGTCCATGTACGTGAGCCGCTTAAACTTGACCGCATCGGCATGCTTGGCCGGATCCTTGTCATAGACGCCGTCCACCTTGGTGCCTTTGAGGATGGCCTGGGTGTGCAGCTCCATGGCCCGCAGGGCGGCGGCGGTGTCCGTGGTGAAATAGGGGTTGCCGGTGCCGGCGGCGCAGATGACCACCCGGCCTTTTTCCAGGTGATGCATGGCCCGGCGGCGGATGTATGGCTCACAGACCTCCCGCATGGCGATGGCGGACATGACCCGGGTGGTCAGCCCGAGCTTTTCCAGGGCGTCCTGCACGGCCAGGGCGTTTAGGACCGTGGCCAGCATGCCCATATAATCGGCCGAGGCCCGGTCCATGCCTGCGGCCTGTTCGGACATGCCGCGAAAGATGTTGCCCCCGCCGATGACCAGGGACACCTGGGCTCCGGCCTCCGCCGCCTGGGCGATGTCCCGGCAGAACGCGCCGATGGTGGCGGTGTCCAGGCCGAACGGCCGCGTTCCGGCCAGGGCCTCGCCGCTGATTTTAAGCAAAACCCGGGAAAATCGCAATTTCGCCATGACTCCTCCAAGGGGAAAGGGTGGGTTGATCGTGGCCCGCACTTCCCGGGTCCGTCCGGGGTATGTAAACCCCGGCGGACGTTCCGGCAACAGTCAAGCGCGGGGGGCGGCGTTTCACGGGCATCATCGCGCGGGCAGCGGGAGGATGCCCGGCGGGTCGGCCGCGCGGGCGGATGGTGGGCGCCTGTCAAAAAAAACGGGCCTTGCGGCCCGTTTTTGTCTGTCGCAACCGCGTCTACTGGGCGTCTTCGCCCAGGGCATAACGGCAGAAGCGGCCGATCTGGACATTTTCGCCCAAAACGCCCACCAGTTCGTTCAAAAGATCCTGGATGGAGACCTTGTCGTCCTTGATGAACGGCTGCTCCAGCAGGCAGACTTCCTTGTAGTACTTCTTCACCCGGCCTTCGACGATCTTTTCCGCGATCTGCTCGGGCTTGCCCTCGGCCATGGCCTGGTTCTTGAAAATCTCGCGCTCCTTGGCCAAAAGGTCGGCCGGAACGGCGTCCGGGCCCAGACACACGGGGTTGGCGGCGGCGATCTGCATGGCCACGTTCTTGGCGAACTCCTGGAACCGGTCGGAGCGGGCCACGAAGTCGGTTTCGCACTTGATCTCGACCATGACCCCGATCTTGCCGGTGGAGTGGATGTAGGAGCCGATGACGCCTTCGGTGGTGGCCCGCCCGGCGCGCTTCTGGGCCTTGGACAGGCCTTTTTCGCGCAGCCAGGAGATGGCCTTTTCCTCGTCGCCACCGCATTCCTGCAGGGCCTTTTTGCAATCCATCATGCCCGCGCCGGTCTTGTCGCGCAGGATCTTGACCGCCTGGGCGGATATCTCAGCCATGTTACGCGTCCTCCTCAGTGGTTTCTGTCTTGGCCGGGGCCTCTTCGCCGGGCTTCTCGGCGGCCTTGGGGGCGGCCCGCTCGGCCTTTTCGGCCTGCCCGCGCTCCTTGTGCATGGCCTCGCCTTCCAGGCAGGCCTCAGCGATGGAGGAGGCGAAAAGCTTGATGGCCCGGATGGCGTCGTCGTTGCCCGGGATGATATAATCGATCAGGTCCGGGTCGCAGTTGGTGTCCACCACGCCGATGACCGGGATGCCGAGCTTGCGGCATTCCTGGACCGCGATTTCCTCGCGCTTGGGGTCGATGACGAAGGCGGCCTGGGGCAGGCCGTCCATGTCCTTGATGCCGCCCAAGGTCAGGTTGAGCTTTTGCACTTCACGGTTCATCATCACGATTTCCTTCTTGGGAAACCGGTTGATGGAGCCGTCCTCGAACATGCGTTCCAGGGTCTTGAAACGCTCGATGCTCTTTTTGATGGTCTGGAAGTTGGTGAGCATGCCGCCCATCCAGCGGTTGGTGACGAAGTACTGGCCGGAACGCTCGGCTTCCTTCTTGACCGATTCCTGGGCCTGGCGCTTGGTGCCCACGAAGATGATCTTGCCGCCCTGGGAGATGATGTCCACGATGAAGTCGTGGGCCTTCTGGTACAGTTTGACGGTCTGCTGCAGGTCGATGATGTGGATGCCGTTTCTGGCCCCGAAAATGTAGGGACGCATCTTGGGGTTCCAGCGCCGGGTCTGGTGACCGAAGTGGACGCCGGTCTCCAGGAGCTGCTTCATGCTGACATAGGCCATGGTGTTGATCTCCTTGGTTTTTTCCTCCACCCCGGTCCAGGCCCGTCAACCTCCGGCGCTTTCGCGCCAGGGGCACCCGGGGCCGCTCCGGGATGTGTGTGATGGGGAACAGGGATTCTTAGTCGAAATTTCTGGGGATGGCAAGAGGAGGTGTCGGGACACGCCGGAATCCCCTTGCGCCCGAAACGGCTTCAATGCTAATTGCCGCATGATGTGCATAGATGTACGCCGGGCAGGTACAAGGTCCCGGAGATCCTGGGTTCGGTCATTTACCGCACGTGATGTGCCTTTGGAAATGACACCGTTACGCTGATGCGTGCAAGATGTTTGCAGAAGCTTCTTGCTTGATGGAGCGTCCCGCGTCGCGCCGCCGCGATGCAAGGATGCCGATGCTGCGCTTCCCATGTCTTTGCGGCGTGTCTGAGGCAGGAGTGGGCGGAAAGAAGCGGCGTGCCTGGTGAATCACAACAGGCCATGTTCTCCAAGGAAACGTTTGTGTGCTGAAGACAAAAAGCTTCTCAGCCATCATTTTCATCACGGTTTCGACCATGGCCGTGCTGGTCTCCCTGGCCGGCATGGGCTTGTGGGCCATGGAGAAATACCGCGACTTTCAGGATGAGGCCGAGGCCATCCGCGGTGAGTTCGTCGACCGCAACAAGGCCGAGATCATGTATCAGGTGGACACGGCCACACACTACATCCGCCACCAGATCACCATTGCCGAGGAGCGGGGCCAGGCTGCCGTCAGGGAGCGGACCCTGGACGCCGTGGCCCTGGCTGCGAGGCTTGTGGAACGGCACGCGAAAGAAATGGGCCGGGCCGAGCTGGAGCGGCTGGTCATGGACACCCTGCGCGTGATCCGTTTCAACGGCGGCCGGGGATACTATTTCGCCACCCGGCTGGACGGCACGGAACTGCTCTTCGCCGACCGGCCGGATCTCGAGGGCGTCAACCTGCTGGACATGCAGGCCCCGGACGGGGCCTACGTCATCCGGGACATGATCGCCCTGGTGCGCACGAACGGCGAAGGGTTTTACGAATACTCTTGGACCAAGCCCGGGGTGGCCGGGGACAGGCACCGCAAGATCGCCTACATCAAATATTTCGAGCCCTTCGATTGTTTCATCGGCACCGGGGAATATGTGGAGGACCAGTCCGCAGCACTCATGCAGGAGGCCCTGCGCTGGCTGGTCCAGATCCGTTTCGGCCAGAGCGGCTATCTGTTCGGCTCGACATTTTCCGGCGAGCCGCTGTTCACCAACGGCGAAATCACCCAGGGCGGTCCGAGCATCTGGGAGCTGACCGACCCGGACGGCATCAAGATCATCCAGGTCCAAAGCAATCTCGCGGGAACGGCCACGGGCGGCTTCCTGGAATATTCCTGGCGCAAGCTCAAGGACAACGCCCCCTCGCCCAAGATCGCCTACGTGCGCGGCATCCCCGGCTGGGGCTGGATCATCGGCTCCGGGTTTTATGTGGACGATGTGGAGGCGGCCATCGCGCAGCGGCAGGCCCTGCTGAGCAGGGAACTGCGGGTCGGCCTGACCAAGGGCGCGGTCTTTTGCCTGGTCCTGATCGGGGTCCTGCTGCTGTTCACCGCAGCGCTCTCGCGCCGCATCAAGCGCCAACTGGCCTCGCTCACGGGGTTTTTGTCCATGGCCGCCACGCAAAAGGCCCGCATTGACCCTGAAACGCTGCATCTGCGGGAGTTTCGGGACATCGCCCAAGGCGTCAACAGGATGCTCGACACCCAGGCCGGGATCGAAAAGGCCCTGCGCCAGCGCAGCGAGGAGCTCGCCACGGTGCTGGACGCCCTTCCGGCCATGGTCTGGATCGCCCTGGACCCGCACTGCCGGGTCGTCACGGCCAACCGCGCCGTCAGCGAAATGCTTAGGATCCCCGGGGGCGGGTCCGCGTCCCAGCCGGTGGAACACAACCTGATGCAACGCGTCGTCCACCTCAAACCCGACGGCGCGCCCTGCCGTGACGAGGAACTCCCCATGCAGCGGGCCATCGAGTTGGGACGCCAGGTGGACAGCGCGGAGCTGATCTATCTTCTGCCCGACGGACGCCAGGTGCACGTGGCGGGAAGCGCCTCGCCGCTTTTCGAGGAGGACGGCGGGATACGCGGGGCCGTGGCCGTCTACTGGGACGTCACCGAGCGCAGGCAGGCCCTGGAGGCCCTGATCAAGGCCAAGGACGCGGCCGAGGCGGCCAACCACGCCAAGTCCGAGTTTCTGGCCAACATGAGCCACGAGATCCGAACGCCGCTCAACGGCATCCAGGGCATGATGCAGTTGCTGCGGACGACCACGCTCGACCCGGAGCAGGATGGCTACGTCGAGGTGGCCATCCAGTCGGGCAGACGGTTGACGAGCCTTTTGTCCGACATCCTGGACCTCTCCCGTATCGAGGCCGGGAAGCTCTCGGTCCGGGAGGCGGACTTTGAAACCGCGGGCCTCAAAAAATCGGTCCTCGAGCTGTTCGCCCCGACGGTCGCGGACAAGGGGCTGGCCCTGGAGTTCGTGATTGATGACCGCATGCCGCTGCATGTCGTCGGGGACGAGGCCCGGTTGCGCCAGATCCTTTTCAATCTCATCGGCAACGCCATCAAGTTCACGGAGACGGGGCGGGTGCTGGTGGAGGTCTCCCCGGTTTCGTCGCCGGACGCGTCCCTGCGGTTTTTCGTGCTGCTCGCCGTCCACGACACGGGCATCGGCATCCCCGACGAGATGGTCAAGGCCGTGTTCGAGCCGTTTTCCCAGGCCGAGGGGGCCTTCACCCGGCAGTTCCAGGGGGCGGGCCTGGGCCTGTCCATCGTCAAAAACCTGGTGGGGCTGCTTGGTGGCAGCATCTGCGTGGACACAGAGCCCGGCCGGGGATCGACGTTTTACCTCTCGCTTCCCCTGCGCCTGCCGTCCCCGGAGGCGGCGGATCGGGCCGCGCCCGGAAAGACCGGTCCTGCGGCGGTGGATCGCCCGGAGGGTGGGGCGCCGCGCATCCTGATCGTGGAGGACGTGCCCTCGAACCGGATGGCCCTGGCGGCCATGGTTGAGAAGATCGGCATGCGGCCGGACAGCGCGGGCAACGGCCGGGAGGCCCTGGCCGCCCTGTCGGAGAACGACTACGACGGTGTGGTCATGGATGTGCAGATGCCGGTCATGGACGGGGTGGAGGCCACCCGGCGCATCCGCGCCGGGCAGGCGGGCAAGGACAGGGCGGGCGTGCCCATCATTGCCCTGACCGCCTATGCCATGAGCGGGGATCGGGAGCGGTTCCTGGAGGCCGGGATGGACGACTACCTGGCCAAGCCGGTGGAGATGCAGGCCCTGCGGGAGGCGCTGGAGCGGGCCGTGGCGGGGGGGAGAGTCAGGTAAATACTCTCTCTGTACAGCGGGAAACAGCCATAATCCGCCGTGCAGGCGAGCCGCGCCTACCCGCATCACCCCACCAGCTTGAGCAGCCGCTCCGCCACAACCGCCGGGGCGATGGCCTCGCGCAGCGTTGGCCGCAACTCCAGTTCGCCGCGAAGCTGCATGGGCGCGCTGTTGTGGGCGCTGGCCAGTTCGGCCTCGAAGGCGGCCCGAAGCGCCGCGAACGACTCCGCCACCTCGGGATAGCTGTTGTCCGGCCGCCAGGGCAGGCGCAGTTCCGCCCCGCCGGATTTGCGTTTGTGGTTGGGCGTCTCCAGGAGGTAACAGCCCACGGGCGGCGTTCCAGCCCGTTCGAGCTGGTCCGGATAGCAGAAGGCCTGCCAGGACGACGGCGGCTCCGGGATGGTGGAGGCCACGCGCACCATGGGCAGCGCCAGGTGTTCCTCATGGCGTTCCAGGATGACGTGATACCGTAGCACGGGCCGCAGGTTGCCGCGTTTTTTCTCGATGCTCCATTCGATGCGCATGACGGACTCCGTTTGTTTGGTTTGATGCCGGGACGCAGCCAGGGGTATTGGCCGTTGCCGTTGTCCGGCCGGGCTCGGGGCCTGCGACACAGGGCTTCGGCAGCAATGCTTCGCGCAGCCGTGCGCCCTGTGCGCAAACCCGTCGCCCGGCCAGGTGGGCATGGCCCGTGACCACCGACCGCGAAAGGGCGCGCCCGGGCAAAGCGCCCCCTGTTACGGGATTCCAAAGGGCGAAGCCCTTTGGCCGCCGGAGGCATCCCATTCCCCGCCTCCGCTTCCGCCCCCGCCCCGCGCGCCTCAGTCCCCCATCCGCACCACCTCGCCAAACGGCGGCGTGTCCGTGGTCTGCGCCCCGCCCGGGCCGTAGGCGGCCCACAGGACGGGATAGTCCGGCCGGGCCGGGAACCGGTCGCATTCCAGATCCGTCAGATAGATGAGGCAGGCCGGGCGCAGCCCCAGTTCCGCCACCTTGGCGAAGGCCGGGCGGAAATCCGTGCCGCCGCCGCCATCGGGCTCAAGGTGCAGGGGCAGGTCGAAGCGGCTGAAGGTCAGGGCCTGGCGCACCTTCGCGTCGCAAAATAGCACGGTGATCCGGGTGTCGAAGTCGCTCAGGATGGCCGACAGCTCGGCGCAAAAAAGCGACAGCGCCTGGCGGGACACGGAGCCCGAGCTGTCGATGGCCAACACGATCTCGGGCAGCTCCTGGTTTTTGAGCGAGGGCAGGATCAGCCCCAGGTGCACGTAGCGGCGGTTGGGCGGCAGCCAGGAATAGTCGCTGACGGCGTTTTGTTCGATGAACCGGCGCAGCAGATGTTTCCAGTCCAGCCGGGGCCGAATGACCTCCTCCACCAGGCGCACGAGTCCGGCGGGCAACTCTCCCATGCCCCCGGCCTGTCCGGCCTGGTTCATGGCCTGGGCCAGGGACACCCGCAGTTCGCGCTCCCGGTCCTCGCGGTGGCGGGGCGAGGGCTCGCCGCTTTGGCCGGGATGGTCGCGCACCTCGCCCATGAGTCCCGGGTCCGGTGTGCCGGGAGCGTCCGGGGATTCGGCGTCGCCCGAGGTCGGGGTCGTTTTGCCGGACCGTTCGTCCAGGTCCATGCCCGGCGGTGCGGCCTGGGGTTTTTCCGCCGTGGCCTCCGGGTCGTTGACGGCCTGTCCGTCGGCGTCGCTGTGGCCGCCGCCTCCCGGCGCGGTTTCGGATTGCGCCTCTTCCCGGCCGCCGTCGCCCAGGCCGCCGCCCCGGCGTGTTTCCTCTTGACGGCGCAGCAGGGCGGCGAAGATGTCGTCCACACTGCGTTCGGCGTATTGGGGATCGAAAAGCGCCCCCGAGGGCAGGACGAATCCGGCGTTTTTTAAGATGCCGTTGACCGCATGGTCGCAGGCCCGGTTCCACAGGGTCTCGTCGCGGCCCAGGCGGCGCAGGTGGTGGGCGCAGACGATGTGCAAGACCTCGTGGGCCAAAAGGCCCACGGCGGTGTCCACGGCCATGGCCTCGACCAACGCCGGGCGGTAGCCCAGGGTACGGCCGTCGGTCCACATGCCCGCGCAGGCCGGGTCCGGGGCCAGGCGCAGCCGAAGCGCCAGGGCGCCGAAAAAGGGATGGTCCATGACCAGCTCGGCCCGGGCCCGGGCCATTTTTTCCTGCGGGGTCACGGCGGCCTCAGACCAGCACGTGGGCGTTGTCCCGGGCCCAGGCGGCGAAGGCCTCGGTGCGGGCCACGGTTTTGTCCTGGCGCAGGGCGTCGCGCATGAGCAGCACGCCGAACTCCACGGGCAGCCTGGCGGCGTATCCGGCCAGGGCGGGCATGGTGTCCAGGGCGGCCCGGCGGGCCAGGGCCTCGCAGATGGCGTAGACTGCGGCCGGGTCCGTGGGCACCGGGGCCGAATGCGGCGCGCAAAGGATCGCCTCCGTGTCCGGAAGCTCGCGCCACACCCGCAAAAAGCCCGTGAATTCGGCGGCCGCGCCCTCGCCCACCGTGCCGCGCAACAGGTCGTATTCCACCTCGGCTGGCGGCGCGGCGCAAAGGATGTCGGACACGAACTGCCAGGTGCGCGGCGAGGGAAAGGCCCGCTCGGCCCGGGCCGGGTCGAAGTCGTGGAGAAGTGCGGGCCGAAAGCGCACAAAGGCCGTGACCTCGGACCGGATGCCAGCCCCGGCGGCCCAGGCCAGCCAGTCGTCCAGGCAGGTCTCGAAATCCAGGTGCACCATGCGGTTGGCCAGGGCCGTGGGCATGCGGTGGGTCACGGCCCGGTCCTGCTCACGGTTTCCGGCGGCCACCACGCTCCAGCCGTCTGGCAGGGCGTATTCCCCCAGGCGGCGGTCCAGGATGAGCTGGTAGCAGGCGGCCTGGACCAGGGGTGGCGCGGCGTTGAGCTCGTCGAGGAAGAGCACGCCCTGGCCGCGCGTGGGCAAAAAGGCGGGCGGCCGCCAGTGGCAGCGGCCGTCGTCGCCGATGGCGGGCAGGCCGCGCAGATCCACGGGGTCCAGCAGCACGGCCCGGATGTCCGTCAATTCGTGGCCAAGGGCCCGGGCAGCCTGGGCCACCACCTGGCTTTTGCCCACCCCCGGCGGCCCCCACAAAAACACGGGGCGGCCGATGGGGATAAGCGACAAAAGGGCGGTGGCGATATGGGAAGGGATCACGGCGTCTCCTTGCGGGGTGTGTCGGCCCGGGGCGCGTCTGACCAGGAATCGTGGTCGCGGCGCGGTCCGGGGCGGAAGATGAGCGGGAAACGTCCCCGGCCCGGCGTGCCCCCGGGAGCCTGGCCTCCGGGGTTTTGTGACGACGCGCCATGCGCCATGGGGATGGGCGTCCATCGCACGGTATCCCCCTGGCGGGCAGGGGATCGGCTGTTTCAGGCGGCCGGGAGGGTGAAAAGCGCGCCGGGGGCGGGGTGGGGTCGGTGTCCCCGCCCGGCGGCGCGTTCCGGTCCGTGGCCACAATGGCGCGCGTTCCGTGTCCGGCGAAAAAGCCCGGCGGGATCGGCACTGATGGCCGCCTGCAAGGGCGCGGATCGGCCGATCCGCCGAACTACCCCGTGCCGGGCACATCTCTGATATTGAAAATGAGAATGGTTGTCAATAAAGTGGTGATGGTCGCCAGGCGGGGGTGGCTTGGCGACGGGGGGGCGTATGGTCAATCCGGGTGCTTTTGTGTAGCTGTCGCCGGGGCCGTGACCTGGCACCTGCAGGACCGGGTCATCGTCTATGGCAACAAGACGGTGGTCTTCCGGTAGCATCCCGCACCGGCAGACGTCCTTCCCGGGTCTGCCCCGGTTCGCATCGGCCTTGACGCCGGGTCACGGCGCATCTATGTGGACATATATGTATGCCATGTGGAGGGACGCCATGGGACAGATCACCTTCTACCTCGACGAGGCCACCGAGACCAGGCTGCGGGCCGCCGTCAAGCAGTCCGGCGGCTCGGTCAGCGCCTGGATCGCCGCGTTGGTCCGGGACAAGACCGCCACCCAGTGGCCGCCGGGCGTGGCCGCCCTGGCCGGAACCTGGCCGGACTTCCCGGAATCCTCGGAATTGCGCCGGGAGCAAGGGGCGGATACCCCCAGGGAACCGTGGTGATGTTCGTCCTGGACACCAACACGGTCATCCATTTTTTCAAGGGCGCGGGAAACGTGGCGGCCCGGCTTTTGGCCACGCCGCCGTCCCAGGTGGGCGTGCCCGCCGTGGTGGCCTACGAACTGGAGACGGGGTTGGCCAAATGCGGGTATCCCGTCCGCCGGGTCCAGGAGTTGGCCCTTTTTTTGTCCGCCGTGTCGCTTCTTCCCTTCGGGGCTGACGAGGCCCGGGCGGCCGCCGGGGCGCGCGCCCGCCTGGAGGCCCGGGGAACGCCCATCGGCCCCATGGACATCCTGATTGCCGGGACAGCCCTGGCCCGCGGCGCGGTCCTGGTGACCCGCAACGTGCGGGAGTTCTCCCGGGTTTTTGGCCTTGCCGTGGAAAACTGGTACTGATTATGGGCTGCCTCCGGATCGTGCCGACGCAGGATGGCCCGCTTTTTTCCCGGATGCGACGGATGAGGCCTGCCCGGACCATGCGACGAAGAGGGTGTGGTCCGCCTGGAGGGATGCGTCCCTGCGACCCGGCCCCGGAAGGACGCGCAGGCGTGGACAATGCAAAGAACTTGCTTTTTGCCATGGCCTGCCCTATGCCGGGACGCATGGGCGTGCATTGTTTGCGAAGCGGTTTTTTCCAACGGAAAGCCTTTTTCCCCGGTGTACCCGGACAATATTATTGTGATGCACTCCCGAGTGCGTCCCTTCCCCTCGTGAAAAAATTCGATTCCAGCCGCACGGCAGCAAAAAAGATGCTCTCGGACAAGCGCACGCATACTCCCGTCCACTGTAGATACTTTACAAAGGAGAGATGGGAATGCGTAGCGTATCGCGAGTCGTTTGTTTTTTTGCGGCCTGGCTTGTCGTAGCGGCGGTTCCGGCCTGGTGCCTTGATGTGCGCATGGCCGGGGATGGTCGTATCTACGGCAATTTCTTTTTGCACCACAATTATACCGGCTGGAACGCCGACGGAACGCAGACCGAAGACCCGGTGAATTTTTATCAGCGGTTCCGGCTGCGCACGGATTTCGTGACCCACGAAAACCTGTCCTTCCGCCTGGGATTTAGGGTGGACGACGAGAACTGGGGCCACGGCACCTTCACCGCCGACGCCCCGGAGGTCTCCATCGAGGTCTATCTGGCCTATCTGCAGTTCAAATGGCCGGATACGGACATCCAGATCACCGCCGGATATCAGCCCGTGTCCATGCCCGCCACCGCGGCCTTTTACGATTCGGTGGTCATGGCCAACGATGACGGAGACCAGGCCGCCTCGGCCCTGGTGCTCACCGCGCCCGTCTTTGGCGACGTGGCGTCGCTGAACGCCGGGTTCACCCGGTTCATCGACACCAACGGGGCCTTTGACACGGACACCACCCAGGTGGCCGACGAATTCGACGCCTTTTTTTTCACCGCGCCCATCACCCTGGATGCCCTGAGCTTCACCCCCTGGGGCATGGCGGGCATTGTGGGCAAGGGCGCGGACCTGGGCGACATGGCCACGGGCCTGCGCTCGGCCGGGAGCTATATGCCGCCGGACAGCCGGGAATACAACCAGACCGCCTATTGGTGGGCGGGAACCACGCTTGAGGTCAAGGCCTTCGACCCGGTGAAGATCTCCATGGACTTCGCCTACGGATCCTCGGCTAATGCCCTGCAATCCTCCCGGCGGCGGGGCTGGTTCGCGGATGCGGCCATCGAATACACGGGCCTGTCGTTTATGACCCCCGGCATCTACGGCTGGGCGGCCAGCGGCGAAAACGCCAGCCTGTCCGACGGCAGCGAGCGCATCCCGGTGGTCATGCCCAAGTGGGGCCCGGCCACCTCGTTTCTTTTCGATTGCGACCAGGCCCTGTCCGACGCCTCCATGGAGACGGACCCCACGGGCACCATGGGCTTCGCCCTGGCCGTAAAGGACATCTCCGTCATCGAGGATTTGACCAGCCGTCTGACCTTCGCCATGGTATTTGGCACAAACAGCGCCGCGGGCATCCGGCGCGCCCTGGCGGTCACCGGCGGCAACGGCGGCTACATGACCATGGGCCAGACCCTGGCCGTGGGCGAGCAGCTCGTGGGCGTCAATTTCGACCACTCGTACGATCTCTCCGAAAATCTGACCCTGACCCTGGAGACGGGCTACGCCCAGGGCATCGGCTTTCAGAGCAACATCTGGGGCCACCGCTTCGCCGCCGCCGCATCCCCGGCCTGGAAATGCGGTCTGGGCATGACCTACACGTTCTAGTGTCGCGTTCCGCAAAGAGCGAGGTATTCTATTGCGGTAGTGGCGAGCAGAGAATGGCTTAAAAACACGGCATTCGGCCAAACGAAGTACATGCTTATTTGTGGGACGTCACACGAGCCCATCCATCTGCAGGCGCGTAAAAAGCCGTCCCGGTCTTCCGGGACGGGCAGACTGACGACAAAGCCCCGGTTTCGGAAAACCGGGGCTTTGCGCCGCCCACGGCTGGAAGCCGCCGGGCAAAAAGGCACGAAAATCCGTCGCTTACGGTGCGGCGAAACCGCACGCGGCGCGTGATTTTCGAGGCGGATTGCGTTGTCGGCCGTCGCCGCAGGCCCACGCCGTGCGGCGACGTCACGGCCGAAGGCTATTCGATGCCCACGGCCTTGGCCACGTCGAGCACCTTCTTTTTCGGGCTCTTGGCGCAGGTCTCGGCCAGGGCGGTGGACATGGACTCGAAACCATTCCAGTTGAGTTCCGTGTCGCCGGACACGCCGCTTAAATACCCGTCGATCCACATCAGAATGAGCCCGACGCTCTCCTCGTCGCTTTCGGCCACACCCTCCAGGAATTCCTGGCAGGTGAGGGTTCCGAACTGGATGTTCTCCGACTTTTTCCCTTTGGCCATGGCCGATGCCGAAAAGGCGAAAAGCAATCCGATGACCGCGCAAACCACGACGATTTTTTTCATGGTGAAAGCCCTCCTTGCTGCCGTATACCAGCAAGGCGTCATGCTGTACAAGAGAGATTGAAGGCAGCCTGCCGGGCGGCGCAGAGGCGACGGGTCGTATCGGCCTTCCCAGGGCGCGGCCTGCGGTTCATGCCGCAGAGCGGGGACAGTCCGTTTCGAGTCCTGCCCGCGACATCCGGGCAACCCACGTGCATGGTGGAAGCGGGGCGACGGATATCCTGGTGTTTTGATACTGCCGTATGCTGCGGCGGGCGCTGCCCCTGACGCACGGCGGGCGCGGCGGGCGCGACGGGCCTGGCGGGCGCGACGGGCGCGGCGGTGGCGGATGCGACCGGTCCGACGCGGGGCATGCCTGGCGCAGGGTGAAAAAACGGCTGCGGCCGTTGCCTCATGGCCCGGAATGTCTTACCTTGTGCACACTGCGCCGCCTGCCCGCAATGGACAGGCCTGCGCCAGGGCAAAGACGCCTGCGGCATGATCCCCCCGGTTGCCCGGCGGCGGGAACACGGGCCTGGGCAATGCAAAAATAACTGGAATTTTCGCAACATCAACGTGGAGAACGACATGGACGAAAATGCCTGCCGTCAGTGGTTAAACGAGGTCAACTGGGACATGATCCACGAGGATGCCGTGACCATGTACCTGGAATGGGGCAACAACAACTTCAAGGACACCCTGCGGCCTCCGGTGACCAGCAGCAAGGAATATTCCATCTATTTCGTGGTGGACACCTGGGGCGAGCCCAAGGTGGTCTTAAACAAGATGAACAACTACGGCAGCACGTCCCTGTGCGAAAAAAAGCTGCCCCCGGACATGGCGGCCCGTTACATGAAGGAGGTCGGCGGTCTGCGCGGCATTCATGAATTAAGTGACGAGGTCAAGGCCTGGGTCATGAAGGAAATGGGCATGGAGCAGGCCTAGTGTCGCGTCCCGTGCAAGATACGCCAGCATTCGTGAAGGCAGAGAGAGGCAGTTCAGGCAGTCGTTTCTGAATGTGGCTGGTACGGATATCGAGGACACCACAACAGGGGGAAATCCCCCGTCGGGATCATCCTGGGGGATGCGGTTTTGCGCCGTGTCCCCCTTTTTTACGGTCGTGGCCCTCAGGGCTCGCTTAGACTCTCGTGCAGGCCGGTCAGGAGCGGGTCGAGGAGGTATTCCGCCACCCGGCGTTTGCCCACCAGGATCTCGGCGTCGAGCGACATGCCCGGCAAAAGCCGGAAGTCGTGGCCCACGCCGCGAAGCGTATTCGAGGCCAGACGGATGCGGCAGGTGTAGTAGGCCCCGCCGTCGGCGGCCTCGCCCGCGCCCTGGCCCTCGGGCAGAAACACGTCCGGGCTGACCATGCGCACCACGCCGGAAAGAAAGCCGTGGCGCTGGAAGGGAAAGGCGGAAAGCTTCATGCGTACGGCGTTGCCCACCCGGATGTGGCCGATGTCCCGGGCCGGAATGGCCGCCTCGGCCTCCAGTTCCCCGCCTTTTTCGTCGATGGGGATCAGCGTGAACAGCGTCTCGGCCTCGCGCACCACCGAGCCCTCGGACACCCGGGCCACGTCCTTGACCACGGCGTCGGACACGGCGGCAAGCTCGACAAGTTCCGTGCGCCGGGCGGCCTTGGCCAGGGTGTGCTCGGCCTCGGTCAACTCCTGCTGGGCCTCCACGATTTTTGTGGCCGTCTGGGTCCGCCAGCCGCCGATAAACGCCAGCCGCTCGGCCCTGGCCTGGGCCAGCCGCTCCCGGATCTGGGCGTTTTTGTCGGCGACGCTGGCGTAGAGATCCTCCACGCGCAGTTTTTCGCGCAGGGCGTTGATGTATTCCAGGCGGCTGGTCTGGTCCCCCTCCCACAGCTTGCGGTACATGGATTCGATCTCGGCCGTCAGGGCGAACTGGCCCTTGAGGCGCTCCTGCTCGTTGACGTTGGCCGTGAGCATTTCCTCGTAGGAGGCGATTTCCTGGTCCTTGGCCTCGACGTTGGCCCGGTATTCCTCCTTGCGTTTGAGGAAAAGGGCCATCTGGGCCCGCTGGTCCGCATCGGCTGCCCCGTCCTCCACCTCCACGGCCGGGCGGTCCTCCAGTTCGGCCACCAGGCGTTCGATCCAGGCCGTGAGAAATTTTTTGCGGCCCGTCAATTGTCCCAGGTCGGCGGTGGCGAAGGTGGGGTCCAGGGTGGCCAGAAGCTGCCCCTTTTTGACCACGTCCCCGGGCCGCACGGCCAGGGTGCGGATAATCGAGGTCTCAAGGGGCTGGACCACGATGGCCGGGGCCAGGGTGACCAGCATGCCCCGGGCCGTGACCACCCGGTCCACCTTGGAATACCAGGCCCAGGCCCCGCCGCAGGCCAGGGTGGCCAGGATCACGTAGACCGCGAACCGGGCTTGCCAGGGCAGCCGTCCGGCCTCCACGGCCACGGCGTCGGGCTGGAACTCCATGGCCTCGCGGCTGATTTTCTGGGATTTCAAGCTCATACCGGCGTCCCGCCCCGCATCAATCCATTGCGGCACATCGAAACCGTTACGGGATTCCAAAGGGGGCGCGCCCCCTTTGGCCGCCGCAGGCTTCTCCCCGGCCGCAATGGCGTCCATCCCCCCGCCATCACCGCATCCCCCGGGTCTGCTTGTCCCACAGGTTGCGGTAGATGTCGCAGCGGGCCACCAGTTGCGAATGGGGGCCGATGTCCGCCACCTTCCCCGCGTCCAGGACCATGATCCGGTGGGCGTGGCGCAGGGTGGACAGGCGGTGGGCCACGATGATGGTGGTGCGGCCCTTGGAGATGGCCTCCATGTTTTCCTGGATGCGCGACTCGCTGTCCGGGTCAAGCGCCGAGGTGGCCTCGTCGAAGATCATGATCCGGGGATTTTTCAAAAGCGCCCGGGCGATGGCCAGCCGTTGCCGTTGGCCGCCCGAGAGGTTGGCCCCGTTTTCCTCCAGCACCGTGTCGTAGCCCGAGGCCAGGCGCTCGATGAATTCGTCCGCCCCGGCCAGGTGCGCGGCGTGGCGCAGTTCTTCGAAACCGGCCCCGGGCCGGGTCAGGGCCAGGTTGTCTTTGAGGGCCCCGTGGAAGATGAAATTCTCCTGGAGCACCACCCCGATGTTCTGGCGCAGGTGCAGGATGTCCAGGTCGCGGATGCTTGTGCCGTCAAAAAGGATGCGGCCCTGGGAGAGGGGATAGAGGCCCTGGATGAGCCGGGTCAGGGTGGTCTTGCCCGAGCCGCTCTTGCCCACCACGCCCAGCACCTCGCCCGGCGCGATGCGCAGGCTCAGGCCGTCCAGGGCCGGGGGGTCGCCGGGATTGTAGGAAAAGCGCACGTCCTCAAGGACGATCTCGCCCAGTATCTCGGGCCGCGCCCCGCCCCGGGCGAACCCGGCCTCGGGCTTTTTGTTCATGACCTCGCCCAGCATGGCCACGGCCAGATGCACCTTCTGGTATTCGTGGATGAGTTCCACGAGGCGTATGAGCGGCATGGTCACGGACTGGGAGAGCATCTGGAAGGCGATGAGCTCGCCCACGGTCAGCGACCCGTCGAAGACGCTTTTGGCCCCGAAAAAGATCACGGCCACGGTCATCAGCCGCTCCAGGGTCTTGATCAGGCTCTGCCCGGCGGCGGCCATCTTGCGCACGTCGAAGTTGCGTAAAACCGCCGTGGCCGAGCCCTCCTCCCAGCGGTTCTGGCGGTCGCCCTCCAGGGCCAGGCTCTTGATGGTGCCCATGCCGTGGATGGTCTCCACCAAAAGGGCCTGCCGTCTGCCCTCGGCGGCGTAGAGGGCCGTCAGGCGGCGTTGGAAGGGGCCGATCAGAAGGGCGATGATCCCGGCCGTGACCAGGGCGAAGACCAGGACGATGAGGGTCAGTTGCGTGCTGTAGAAAAAAAGCACCGGCAGAAAGACCAGAAGCGACGAGGCGTCGAGCAGGGCGTTTAAGAGGTTGCCGGTGAGAAACTCGCGCACCTGGTCGGTCTGCTGCATGTGCTTGATGATCACCCCGGCGAAGCTGCGCTCGAAAAAGGACAGGGGCAGCCGGATCATGTGGGCGAAGGTCTCCATGGCCAGACGCAGGTCGATGCGCGAGGTGGCGTAGCGCAGGAGGTATTCGCGCAAAAAACGCAGTACGCCCTCGAAGACCAGGGCCAGGGTCACGCCGATGGCCAGGACGTTCAAGGTGGCCAGGATGTGGTGGGCCAGCACCTTGTCCACCACGGCCTGGAAAAAAAGCGGCACGGCGAAGGCCAGACCGTGCATGAAAAAGGCGATGGCCGCGATCTCGATGAAGATGCGTTTTTCCCGGGCCACCTGGGGCAGAAACCAGCCCAGACTGAAATGCTTGGCGTCGCCCGCGTCCAGGCGTTTTTTGCGTAGAAGCAGCACCTCGCCGGTGAAGCGGGCCGCGATGTCGCCCGGGGGCACGAAGACGAAGGGCGAGGTTCCCGGGGCGGCCCGCAGGTCGTAGAGCACCAGTTGCGTCTCGCCGTCCGGGGAGGTGCGCACCCCGGAGAGCATGGCCGCGCCGCCGTCGCGGGTCCTGGCCAGGGCCGGGTAGGCCTCGCCCATATCCAGCAGCCGCCTGGGGGAGAGCCGCTTGCGTGCGGCGGCAAAGCCCATGTCCCCGGCCATGCGGGCCAGGGTGGAGAAGGTCAGGGTGCGGCCGGACAGGCCGTGGCGGCTGGTGAGGGCCTCGGGCGTGGTCTGGACCCCGTGGTGGCGCAGGATGGCCACGAAGTCGTGCAGCACCGTGGTGGGCAGGACGCTCATGGCTGCCTCGCGGCCGGGACGGCGGGCATACGGACACCCGCGCTTCCCGTGGCGCGGTGGATGGCGGGGCCGGGGCTGGTCACGACGGGGATTCTCCGGCGTCCGGGAGGCCCGGGCCCGAGTCGGCCGTGCCCGGAGCCGCCGGGTCCGGGATCTCGCCGTCCGGGGCCGCAGAGGCGCTGTCCCCGTTGCCCTTGAGCTTGCGGCGAAGGCTTTCCCGGCTGATGCCGAGCATCCTGGCGGCCTTGGTGCGGTTGCCGCCGCATTCGGCCAGGCAGGACAGGATGGCGTCGCGCTCCAGGCGTTTGAGGCGGCCGGAGGATGGGGGCGGCGCGGGGCTTAAGGACGGATCGGTCAGGTGGGATGCGCTGGACTTGCGGCGTATCTCCTCGGAGAGGTCGTCCAAATAGATCTTGCTGGAATAGGCCAGGGCCACGGCCCGTTCCACCTCGTTTTCCAACTCCCGGATGTTGCCCGGCCAGGGATATTCGCGCAGCGCCTCCCGGGCGGCCCGGGAAAAGGTCATCCGGCCCCGGCCCATGCCGTGGGCGAACGTGGTCAGAAAGCTTTCGGCCAGAAGCAGGATGTCGTCACGGCGTTCCCGAAGCGGCGGCAGGTCGAGATGCACGACCTTGATGCGGTAGTAGAGGTCGCGGCGGAAGCGGCCCTCCTCCATGTCCCTGTCCAGGTCGCGGTTGGTGGCGCATACCAGCCGGATGTCCACGGGCACGGTTTCCCGGGCCCCCACCGGGGTGACCTCGCCAAGCTCCAGGACGCGCAGGATCTTGGCCTGGGTGGCCAGGCTCATGTCCCCGATCTCGTCCAAAAAAAGCGTGCCGCCGGTGGACCCCGCAATGAGTCCCCGGCGCTTTTCCACGCCCGTGGCCACGCCCTTTTCGATGCCGAAGAACTCGCTTTCGAACAGGGTGTCGGGCACGGCCGTGCAATTGACGGCCATGAACGGCCCGTGCCGCCTCTGTCCGGAATAGTGGACCACCTTGGCCACCATCTCCTTGCCCGTGCCGGTCTCGCCGGTGATCAGCACGTTGACCGTGGTCTCGGCCACACGTTGGGCCAGGCGCAGGATGTTGGCCATCTTGGGGCTGGCCCCGATGACCTTGCCCACGGAAAACCGTTGCCTGAGCTGCTGCTTGAGGGCGGAATTCTCTTTTTTCAGGCGCAGTTCCAGGTTTTTGAGCTCGGAGTGGGAGACGTCCAGGCGTTCCACGGCTTCGCTCAGAAGCTTCTCGCGCTGGCGTACGCCCAGGACCATCAGTTCCAGCTTTTCGAAGAGCACCAGGAATTCGTTGCGGCATCCGGGCTGGGTGGCCTCGAAGAGGCGTTTGCAGTCGCCCAGGACAGGGACGGCGTTGGCGTAGTCGCCCTGGCTGACCAGGGTGGAGAAATGGACGAGTTTATGAACGAGCCCGGGCGGCAGGGCGCTCAAAAGGGTCATGCATGCTCCGTTCCGGCCTCAGGGCCGCAGTGGTCGCCACAAAACGGCAAGTGGCCGATATCATGACGAACACAGTATATCCCATTTTGCATCTTTCGGCAATTCATGGCTCGGGGGGATGGCGTCCCTGCCGGGATGTCGCAGGCGGTCCAGGGCGAGGCTCCCGGACAGGGCGGAACGTCGGCCCGGGCCGCACCCGGGACGGGACTGGTCGCGCCTGCCCCCCGGCAGGGCGGAACGCCAGGGCCGACTGGCCGACCGGATGCCCTATGGGCTGATGTCGCCGTAGCGGACCCGCCGGGCCGCGCGGCGGGCGACAGCGGGCGGACTGCCACAATTCAGGGCGCTTGCGGCTCGATTCGAGGCGGGTTGGTGCAATTCGGGAAAACGTATCCATCTTAAATATCGTGCAATGTTGTACTGGCATGATCCTGGCTAAGAGGCAGGGCAGGGAGAGTATTGCACGTTCAACGCACAACGCAGGAGGAAGGATCATGAGTCTCAAGTCGTTTTTTTCCAAGGTGTCCAAGGTCGTGTCCGCCGTGGTGGAAAAGACCGCCGAGGCCGCCTCGCTCATCAGCAAGGTGGGGGAAGTGGTCAGCTTCGTGTCCAGCACCATTTCCACGGCGGCGGGCTTCGTGGCCGAGACCGTGAGCACCGCAGTCTCCTTTGTCCAGTCCACGGTATCCACCGTGCAGTCCATCATTTCCGACGCCACGACCTCCGTGATCGACAAGGTGGTGCAGACGGCCAGTTATGTGATCGAACAGGGCGCGACCGCCTACAACTGGGTGGTGGACAAGGTGGAGACCGCGGCGAATTTCATCAGCGACACCGTCGCCACGGGAACCACGCTGGTCAACGAGACCGTGGGACTGGCCGAGGAACTGGCCAACGCCCCGGACGGATCGACCGGTTCCCTGGCCTACAATGACTATACCGGGCTGTCCGCCTCCTCCACGTCTTCGACCGGACTGGCCGCAGACGCGACCCAGAAGACCCTGCTGGCCGCCTGACGCCTCGTGCGGCCATCCCATGCGTCCCCGCCGGTTTCGCGACCGGCGGGGATTTTTTTCATGACGGGATGATCGGACCTGGATCGCAGGCAGGGTCACGGGGCGGGCAGGCCCGCGTGTTCTGGACCGGCAGGGGATACGGCGGGGGGGTATTCGAGTCACGGGACGGTCAGGCCCGTGTGGGCCATGCGACGTTGCCCCTCACAGGTTGGATCACCAAATACGACGGTCAGGCCCGCGTGGGCCATGCCCAACGGGAGCGCCGCCGGGGGCAGCGTGGCTCTGCCGGGTCGGATGCCTCGTGACGCAGGCAAAGACACTTCCGTCAAAACCACAGGACGGCCCGCATCCCCGGGAGGAGGCGGGCCGTCGGGATGTCGTGCAGCCAGGCTATTCGAATTCCAGGACCAGATTCTTCTCGCAAAAATCGAAAACCACGGGCTCGGATTCGGAACCGTCGGCGAAGACCGCCTTGAAATACTGCTCGCAGTCTTCCCCCGCGGTGCTCGCGTCCCATTGCAGGGTTTCCGTCGCCCCGGCCGCGATGCCCTTGCCGATGTCGAAAAATCCCCAGGATTTGCCATCTTCCGAGACAAGAATCTTGGTGATCTTCGAGCCTGAATTGTTGGAGACCGAAAACGTGTAGGAGGAGGAGAACGCCGAACTGCAGAGCAACATGAGACACAGGGCACCAAGCATAGCCGTTTTGAAAAGAAACAATGATTTGTGACGTACTCGCATGTCCGCTCCTTGTGCAACCAAAGAGAGTGTATGGGGAGGAAGGCTCCATGGCCGCGCGGCCCGGGAAAGACGTTCCCCGGGCCTTGTGAAGCTTGCTCAGGCACTCTTTGTTTGCCGAAAAATGGAAGAATGTACAACGAGGAAATGAGCCATTGGGCCGTCTCGGCAATAAAATCTGCAGGACGGTCAGTGTGCACAGGGTTTGCCGTCGGGCGAAAGACCGGGCAGGGACGTGGCCATGCCCTTCACCGCCCCGGGCGTCGCGCTCCGCAGACCCAACGCCGCATCCGCCATCCGAATCCGAAACGCGGGATGTCGCAATCCGCATCGGTTCGCCGCATCAGGACTTGACAGAAACGGCTGCATGGCATTCATCATCCGTACATGAGCGCAGCGTCCCGGCCGCCTTCTTGGGCGGCGGTCTTTTTCGCCTGGGGCACGGGACCATGGTGAATCCTTGCCGCCACATGCGCGTGTGCCTGGTGGACGGGCCCTTTGCGGCCTTCTTCACCGCTCGCGGCTGCGAGGTGCTGCACCTTGTCCCGCCCTCCGGGGTGCATGACATCGCGGCCCTTCTTTCCGAACATGGATTTTCGCCGGATATCCTGCTGCACACGGAAACCCTCGGCCGCAAGGTCATCCTGCGCGGCGTGGAAAACCTTCCCTGCCAGACGGCCTTCTGGTCCGTGGACACCCACGTCAACAGCCATTGGCAGGCGCCCTACGGGGCGCTCTTCGATGCGGTGTTCACCACCCAGAAGCATCTCGCCCCCCTTTTTTCCCGGGACGGCGGGCCTGCGGCCTGCTGGCTGCCCTGGTTCGGCTCGGTGCGGCCGTTTCGGCCCTTCGCCCGGCGGGGCACGGCCGTGGGTTTCGTGGGCCGCCTGAGCGAAGGGCGGCCCGTGCGCGGCCAGTTCGCGGCCATGCTGCGCTCCCGGTTCGACGCCCGGCTGGCCGAGGGCCTGTCCTTTGCGGCCATGCAGGACTTCTACGACGACACGCGTCTGGCCCCCAACGAGGCACTTTTCGGGGAAATCAACTTCCGCCTGTTCGAGGCCGTCTCCAGCGGCAGCCTGTGCTTCACCCTCCGCGCGCCCGGTTTGGACGATCTGTTTCGCCAGGGCCGGGAGGTCGTGGCCTATGACAACGGCTTTGATCTTGCGGACCGGATGCGCTTTTACCTGGACCGTCCGGATCAGGCCGAGACCCTGGCCCGGGCCGGACACGCCGCCGTGGAGGCCGGGCATCTGGCCGGGCATCGGGCCCAGGCGTTGTGGGCAGCCATGCCCCGGGCCCCGGGCCGGGCCCGGGGCGAGGCGGCGGAGGTCTCCTTCGCCCTGGCCCTGGTGGGGCTCATGGAGGCGGGACTCTTTGGGTATCTGGCCCGGGAGGCGGAATCGATCCTGGCCGGTGCGGCCCACATCCCGGCCGCCGCCGGGGGGCTCTTGCGCCTGTGGCGGCTATTCGGGCACGTTGACCGCATCCGGACCCTGTGTGCGGCCCTGGCCGCCCGAGAGATCGGTGATCCGCTTTTGGCGGCCACAGCGAGCCTGGCGATCCTTTCGGCCGGGGATCTTCCCCTGGCCCGGACCGTGGTCCGACTCCTGGCCCGTCCCCTGGATGCGGTCGCTCCCGGCAGGAACCGCCGCCGGAACGTGGTCGCCCCGCGCGACATCTGCCTGTTCGCGGCCGGGCTGTTCCGCCAGGCTGGCCGGATCATGCGCCCCGGGCTGGTCTTTGATCCTGACCGGATGATCCCCCAAACCGTGGCCGAGGCGCTCATCCTGGCCCACTCCCTGGACCCGGAGGACATGTCCATCGTCACGGCCTTAAACGCGGCCCTGGAACCCCAGCGGGGCACGGAGCAGACGCGCCTTGGCCTTTTGTCCTCCCTGTCGCTGCATGACCCGGGAAACTGGCGTTGGCCGCTTCGTCTGGCCCAGGTCGGGGCCCGCATGTTCCGGCTGGACGAGGCCGCCCAGGAGATGGCCCTGGCCTGTTCCATGGCCGGGCAGGCCGGGGAGGGAGCGCGTTATGCGGCCATGTGGGCCAGGCTTTTTTCCGAGGCGGAACAGGACGTCTGAGCGGCAGGGGGACTGTCGGCGGCGCAAGGCCCGGCAGGGGCTTTGGAAACACGATGACGGCGGACCAGGGTCGCCCCCTGGTCCGCCGTCCGTTCGTCGTGGCTGTGCGGCTTGTGTTGCGCTCGGTACTTCCCGTTCTGGGTCGCCAGGCAGCAATACGTTGAATGTATGATTTTTATTTAAAAACATACATTTTTTAACGCCCTGCCAGCCGCCGCAGCCGGGTCTACTTGGCTGCGGGCGCGGCCGCGTCCACATGGCACTGGCCGCAGGCCGCCGGGCCGGCCTTCTTCTCCAGATGGCAGCCGATGCACTGCTGATGATAGGCGCGCATGAGCGCGGTTCTCCCGGCCGGGGCGACCACGGGGTGGCAGTCGGCACAGGGTGTGCCTTCGCTGGTGGCCTTGGGATCGCGCACGCCGTTTTCGCCGCCGTGATGGCACACGATGCAGTCGTCGAGCTTGGCCTTCTCGTTGTGGGCGTCGTGGGGAAACACGGCTGGCGGACGCCGGGGCGACGTGAAGGCCTCGGACTTGATCACCAGCATGTCCCCCTGGGAGAAGGCCAGGGGCGCGCCGCACAGGACCGCCGCCAGGGTCAGGGCTGAGATGATGTATCTGGTCATGATCGGATTCTCCCGTGACGGCGGGCCGTCAGGACGCGCCTTTTTTTTCCATGCATTCGTAGATGATGTCGCCAAGGAACTTCAGTTCCATGCCGAGCCCGTATTTGTGGATGATGTCGTCCAGGCCGCCGTGGCAGTTGTGGCAGGGGGCGATGCAGGTCTTGACCCCGGTGGCCTTGAGCTGCTCGGCCTTGATGGAGTTGCCCACGATGCGCACGTTCTTGAAGGGAGGCCCGCAGTTGATGACCCCGCCGCCTGCGCAGCAGCAGTAGTTGTGCTCCCGGTTGGGGGTCATCTCCACCACGCCGTCGCAGATGGCGTGCACCACCTCGCGCAGCTTGTCCATGAGCCCCCGGCCGCGAATGACGTTGCAGGGGTCGTGGATGGTCACCGGTCCGGGGTACTTTTTGGCCATCTGGATTTTTCCGGAATTTAAGAGCTCCCAGAAAAATTCGATGGAGTGGACCACGGGCACCGGGTGCATGCCCCAGCCCAGCCAGCGGTTGGCGACATCATAGATGGCCCTGAAGGCGTGGCCGCACTCGCCCATGACGATGCGCTTGACGCGCAGGCGCTGTGCGGTCGCGAAGTGGGCCATCTCGATGCGGCCCATGATCTCCATGTCGCCGGTGAACATGGCCATGTTGCTGTTGTCCCAGCCCGGGGTGGCGGGCATGGTCCAATTGACCCCGGCCTGGTTGAAGATGAACGCAGCCTGATAGATGAGCTGGGTGCGGAACTTGGGCTCCGGGGCGATGACCGAATACATGAAGTCCGCGCCTTCCACCTCAAGCGGGATGCGCAAGGAGGGCATCTCGTCCCGGGCCTCGTCTTCCTGCCATTTGAGGGTGTCGATCCACTCGTCGTCCTTGACCCACATCTGGTTCATGGTGGCCGAGTGGCTGTGAGCCGTGTCCTGGATGTACTGCGGGGTGACCCCGAGCTTGTGGCAGATGCGGCGAACAAACGACATGATGTAGGCCGTATCGATGCCAAGCGGGCAGTAGTGCATGCAGCGCCGACACAGGTTGCACTCGGTGTAGGCGATCTGGGCGCACTGGTGGATGAATTCCGGGCTCACCAGTCCCTTGTGCTTGAGGATCTCCCACATGGTCTGGCGGACCTTGGCCACCGGGGCGTAGGAGGGATCCTTGTGGGACATGTAGTAGTGGCAGGCCTGGGCGCACATGCCGCAACGCACGCAGGTCTCCACATAGGTTTTGAGTCTGGCCCCGCCTTCTCCGGCCAGGACCGCCTGAATGGTTTTCTGAATCTTTTCCGGGGTCAGCCGGGCGATCCCGGCCTCGAGCCCCGCATCTTCTATGCGCCTGTCGGCAATGGTGGTCGTCATGTGTCCTCCGGGATTACCAGTCCTTGGCCCGCCGCACGCCGCCGAACTCGGAGCCGATGTAGCCCCGTGAGAAGAATCCGAACAGCATGTGGCTGAGTCTGGTGAAGGGGATGGCGATGAGCATGGCCTCGCCGCACAGGATGTGCAGGGTGGTGAGGGTCAGGCTGTCGCCGATCTGGTGATAGGCCAAAAATCCGGTCGAAAAGGTGCTAAAGACCAGGACCAGGACCAGCCAGTCGTGGGTCGAGGTCACGAACCGCACCTCCGGCAGGCTCAGGCGCCGCCAGGCGAAGAACAGGCAGGCGACCATGACCGCCACGGTCAGTCCGTCGGCCAGTCCGTCGGGAAGGGCGGCGTAGGTGAAGCCGAAGGAGGTGTCCCACATGACGATGTGGGACATAAGGAAGATGGGAACCAGGAACAGACAGATGTGGAACACGTAGGTTACGACCGTCAGGGCCGGGTTTTCCCGCCAGCCCAGGGATCCGAAGGGAATGAGCCAGTGGAAGATGGAGCGCAGGGAATAGCGCCAGGTCATGTAGCTCAGAAAGGCGGCGTCTTTTTTCTTGGCCAGGGAATACATGGAAAAAAGTCGCGCCAGGGAGCCGATGACGAACACGCCGAAGGCCAGCCAGGCCAGCGGTCCCACGGCCAGGGCGTACAGTTCGAGCATGGGAACCTCCAAGGAACCTGTTGAAGGGGCCGGGGCCTCGTTCAACGTTTTTGTGCTTGTCCGTTTCCAGGGGGCGCGGGGGCGCGCCCGGGGCCGCTATCCCGTAAAGGCCGAGACCGGGGCCACGATGCGCTTGTACGCCTTGCCGCTTATGCCCCGCAAAAGCACCTTTGCGCCGTCCGGTGAAAAGATCGGGTTGAAGGCCCGGTCAAAGGTCTCGGGGTGGGCCTTGCCGCCCAGGACAAATGCCTGCCTGCCGTCTTTTTCCACCCGGACGGCCACCTGACCCGTGGCCGGGCAGATCACCGGGCCATAGGCCATGTCGTAGACCCCGGGCCACACGGAACCGTTCACCAGCACCCGGAAGGCGGCGTTGTCGTTGCTGGCCTGGGCGGCCACGGTCCTGCCGTCGGGGGAGACGCGCAGGTCGGTGACCACCGGGAAGGTGGCGGACCAGGGCGCGGCGTTCACGGCCACGGTGAACTTGCCGAAGCTTGGGGCCACGATGGCGGCCAGGGTCGCGCCGTCGGCGGAGAACTGCGGATGGTGGCATTGGATAAAGGCCGGATTCCACACAAATCCCGCGTCTCCGGCCATGCCCCAGAGGCCTTTTTTCCGCACCGGGGCCAGCACCTGGCCGTTTCCGGGATGGAAGACCGGGCCCCAGGCGCAGTCGTAGGCCGCGTCCCAGGCCTTGCCGTCCACGGCCACGGAATAGTCGTACAGGGAGCGGCGGATGGTGGCGGCCGCGCGGCCGGTCTTTTGCTCGATGGCCGGGTCGAAACAGTTGACGAAGATGGCGTCCCAGGGTTCGCCGTCCACGGCCACGCTGAAGATGCCCTGCTGGAAGGTCGCGATGTCCGCCTGTCCCAGGGACTTGACCTGCACGGCGGCGGCGGTGTGCAAACCGTCGGCGGCCAGGCGGAAGTTGTTGGCGTTTTCGTGCAGGGTTTCCCATGGCGTGCCGTCCACGATCATGCCGTAGGTTCCCTCGCTCTGGATACAGGCCGCGATGACCCCGCCGTCCGCAGAAAAGGTGGTTCCCCAGGCGAAGTCGAAGCTTTCCTCCCAGGACTCCCCGTCCACGGACACGGTCCACATGCCGTCCTCCATGGTCACGGCCGTGAGCCTGCCGTCCGGGGAAAACCTGAGGTACCAGGCCTTTTCGAAATCCGTTTCCCAGGGCTCTGCGTTGACGCACACGGTAAACCGGCCGTCCCCGAGATTGGCCACTGCGGCCAGGCGCTCCCCGTCCGGGGAGGCCTCGGGCTCCTCCGTCCATTCGTGGGGGGCCGCACAGGCCGTCGCGTCTTCGAGCACGGTCCGGGCTCCGGGCTCCCAGTCCCAGGCTTGATCGGCTTGCATGCGATGGCTCCTTGAAGAAGGGTTTTCCGTGCGGGTCTGCTTACGACCACGCCCGGGTCGCGCCCGTCAGCCGGCGCGTCGGCGTCCGTTCCGACCCGTGTGTCTGTCCAGCAGGACGACTCCCGCCGGGGTGTTCACGGATCGTCCCGGAATACAAGGGCTTCCCGGTATGTCACGTTACATACTTGGGGTGATTGTCCCTATCATGAAAATCGATGACATAAAAAGACAATTCTGACGCGGAAGTTGAAGAATTTTTTCACATGCCGGTTTCCCGGCCTCCCCGGCCCGCCGCCAAACCGCGCGGCGGGCCGGAGGACGCCGGACCCTGGAGGAGACGGCCGGGGCGGGCAGGTCGCCGTGGCCGAAGGGGGCAGGCGGAAAAAATCACGCCGGGGCCCGGCGTGCGGCGTCGGCAAGGGCTGCCCGGAGGGCCTCGGCGGCCAGGAAGGCGCAGTGGGCCTCGTCGGCCGGAAATCCTGGCAGAAGCGCCAGGATGTCGGTGTCCGTGATGTCGTAGGCCGACTCCAGGTCCTGTCCCACGGCCAGTTCCACGGCCACCGAGGCGCACACCTGGCTGGCCCCGCAGCCGTCGGAGAAAAAACCGCAGGTGACAATTTTTTCGGCGTCGATGGTCAGGGAGATCTCGATGGTGTCGCCGCAGGCGCCGGTCAGCCGACCCACCCCGTCGGCCTTGGGGACGCGGCCCATGGCCGGAAGCGTCTTCCAGCGCCGGAAGGCCTCGGGCCCGTAGTGCTCAAGGGCCGTTGCGTCGATGCCCGATTGCAGGTCGGTCGCCAGATCGTCCAGGAAGTCGGGCGGGCAGGCCGCCTTCCTGTCTTGCATGTCAGCCATGGGGGAAGACTCCTTGTGTCCGGGTCAGGCCTTGCCGCAACAGGTTCCCGGGCGGCAGGAGCGCTCGGCAGGGCGCGACCCGCAGCAGCCGTGGTCCGTAAATCCCGGCAGGGCCGTGCGTTCCCGGCCGGTCAGGGAGGACACGGCGGCCGGTTGGCGCTCGGTTGCGGCCTGGCCGCAGGAGGGGCAGGGGGGGGAGGCCGCCTCCCCGCCCCGCACGCTCACCAGTTCCTCGAAGACATGCCCGCAGGCCGGGCACACGTAGTCATACAGGGGCATGGCGGATCATTCTCCATGATAGGTTTTCTCTGGTCCTGCCCACCGTCCACTCCGGCCAGCGCTGGGCGCAAAACGACAACGGGCGCGAACCATTTGGGATTCCAAAGGGCGAAGCCCTTTGGCCGCCGGAGGCATTCCCCCTGAGGTCTCCCGCCGTCCTAATGGTCGCAGGTGTTTTCGCCGGTGACCAGGCAGCCGCGCAGATAGTCGGCCACGATGGCTTCGGGCGAGTCGGCCTTGGCCCCCACCACCACCTTGACGCCCTTTTCCGTAAAAAGATCCCGGGCCTTCTGGCCCATGCCCCCGGCGATGACCAGATCCACCCCAAGGGTGGCGATCCAGGCCGGGATGACCCCGGGCTCATGGGGCGGCGGAACCTCGTGGCGGGTTTCCATGATCCTGCCCGTGGCCGTGTCCACGTCCATGACCGCGAAGGTCTCGCAGTGGCCGAAGTGGGCGCACAGCGTGCCGCCCGCCGTGGGCACGGCCACGGTGAGCTTGGACCCGGCCGGGCCGTCGGCCACGGCATGGCCCGAGGCCGGGGCGGCGGCCGGGGCCTCCGGGCTCATGCGCGGCATGTCCACGGCCGGGGCCCTTTTCAAGGTCTCGGCCACGATGTCCTTGAAGGCCAGGGCCGAGGGGCTTTGGCCCTTGATGGCCAAAAAGGCCTCGCCCGCGTCGCCGGAACTGGCCACGGCAGGGTCGATGGGGATACGGCCCAGAAAGGCCACGCCCATGTCCCTGGCCAGGGCCTCGCCGCCGCCGGTGGAGAAGATGTTGTGCACGCTGCCGCAGTCCGGGCAGACAAATCCGCTCAAATTCTCCACGACGCCCAGGATGGGATTGCCCAGACGATGGCAGAAGGTCACCGAGCGGCGCACGTCGTCCACGGCCACGGCCTGGGGCGAGGTGACGATGAGGGCCTGGGCCTTTTCCCCCAGAAGCTGCATGACCGAAAGCGGCTCGTCGCCGGTCCCCGGAGGGCAGTCCACCACCAGATAGTCCAGATCCCCCCAGGCCACGTTCTCCAGAAACTGCTTGATGACCCCGCCCTTGACCGGGCCGCGCCAGATGACCGCCTCGTCCGAGTCGGGCAAAAGGAATCCCAGGGACATGACCTTGAGATTCCAGTTCCACTCCACGGGAATCATCATGTCGCCCTCAAGCCCGGGCTGGATGCCCGTGAGCTTGAGCAGGCGGGGGATGCTCGGGCCGTGCACGTCCACGTCCAAAAGCCCCACTTTTTTGCCCTCAAGGGCCAGTCCGGCGGCCAGATTGGCGGCCACGGTGCTCTTGCCCACCCCGCCCTTGCCGGAGAGGACCACGATTTTCTGCTTGATGCGGCACAAGGCCTGGTTCAGGCGCTTGTCATCCTCGCATTTGTCCTTGTCGGCACAACCCGAACACGCGCTCTCGCTCATATGCCCTTCCTTTTTCGCCCGTTGGCGTCAAATGTTACCAGTGTCCGTCCTTGTCCGCGGCCCCGGCCGGGGTCAGCGTCCCGGCCCGGAAGGCCTCGATGGCCTGGCCCACGGTGACTCCCTGGGCCAGATATATGGCGATGCCGCCCCGTTGCAAGGCGGAAAAGGCCTTGGGACCCACATGTCCGGTGATGACCGCGCCCACCCCCAGCCCGGCCACGGTCTGGGCCGACTGGATGCCCGCGCCCTGGGGCAGGGACAGGTTCTGGGTGTTTGCGGCAAAGGAACTCTCTCCGGACTCCAGGTCGTGGACGAAAAAACCGGCCGCCCGTCCGAAACGGGGGTCCAGGGGGCTTTCCAGAGAAGCCTTTTCGGTGGTGATGGCGATTTTCATATGCGTCTCCTTGCGTGAAAAATGGAATGCCGTGACGGCGTACACGGCGCTATTGGCGGCCTCTGCCCCCGCGTCCGCCTGCCGCCCGGCGCGGACAGATGCCCGGGGCGCGCAGGGCGGACACCCGGTCGTGGACCACGGCGGAAAGAACCTCGTCCACCTGGCCGGCGATCCAGGGGTCCATGCGGATTCCGGCGGCCAGAAACATCTCCACGCACCGGCAGGTGGCCCCGCCGCAGACCAGCCGGTTCACCCCGGCCCGGCGAAGCGCCCCGGGCAGTCCGGGCAGGCCTTCCCCGGGCATGAGGCATTCCCCGGTAAAAACCGCCCTGCCGTCCGCCACCCGGTACAGGCGCAGGCTGGCGGCGGTCTCCAGGAGCGAGGCCAGACGGTCCTCGTAGCAGGCCAGGCAGATCAGGCTGGGGCGGGAAGCGGCTGGCGTTTTTTCATTCATAGTGGGTACATGGCATCGCACGTGTTTCACGACACCCACTAGCATTTGCCGTGCCGTTAAAAAATAGTGTGCTATATTGAAGTGATAATGAAATGTTGCGGGTGGCGTGGGAGATGGCGTGGGCAAAAAATACGCCATGCCTGGGTGTTGTGGGCGAGTTTTACTCCCCCGGTCCTGTTTCCAGGATGCGGCGCAGGGTGTCCTTGGTGATGCCGAGCTCCCGGCAGGCGGCCATGCGGCGGCCCTGATGCCGGGCCAGGGCGGCCATGACCGCGGCATGCTTGGCGGCACGCATGGTCGGGGCGGCAGGGGGCTGGTCGTCGGCAGGCGACGGGACGGCGGGCCGCAGGTAGTCCGGCAGGTGCTCCAGGTCGATCTGGCCGCCCGAACACAGGATGAAGGCGTATTCCAGGATGTTTTGCAACTCGCGCACGTTGCCGGGGAAGTCGTGATGCAAAAGCAGGCGCATGACCTCCGGGCTGGCCCCGGACACGTTTTTGCCCTGCACGGCGTTTTGGCCTGCGATGAAATGGGCGGTCAAAAGGGCCACGTCCTCGGGGCGTTCGCGCAAGGGGGGCAGGACCAGGCGCACCACCCCCAGCCGGTAGAAGAGGTCGCGCCGGAAGGTTCCCTCGGCCACCATGGCCTCAAGATCCCGGTTGGTGGCCGCCACCACCCGGGCGTCGGCGGTCTGGGGCGTGTCCGACCCCAGGGGCTCGAAGACCTTCTCCTGGAGCACGCGCAGAAGTTTGACCTGAAGCGCCAGGGGCATGTCCCCGATCTCGTCCAGAAAAATGGTGCCGCCCTTGGCCGAGGCGAAGCGGCCCTTGCGCGCGGTCCTGGCGTCGGTGAAGGCCCCCTTGGCGTGGCCGAAGAGCTCGGATTCCAAAAGCTCGCCCGGAATGGCCCCGCAGTTGACGGCCACGAAGGGGCCTCCCTTGCGCGGGCTCTGGGTGTGGATGGCCCGGGCGAAAAGCTCCTTGCCCGTGCCGGATTCGCCAAGGAGCAGCACGGTTGAGCCGCTGGCCGCGATCTTGGGCAGCATCTCCAGCATCCGGGCCATGCGGCGGCTTTTGGTCACGATGTCGTCCAGGGTGGCGATGCCCTGGAGCTCCTTGCGCATGCGCTGCAGCTCGGAGATGTCCCGAAAGGTCTCCACCCCGCCCACGATCTGGCCCGAGGCGTCGCGCAGGGGCGAGGCGCTGATGCTGATGGGGATTTTCTCCCCGTCGGGGCGCACGATGAAGATGGAGGTGTTGGACAGGGAGTCGCCCGTGGCGATGCACTGTTTCAGGGCGCAGGCCCCGTCGCAGATGCTGGAGTGGAACACGTCCCAGCATTTGCGGCCCACGGCGGCCTCGGGGGCGATGCCGATGATCTCTCCGGCGGCCCGGTTGAACGAGGTCACGGTCCAGTCCCGGTCCACGGTGAACACGCCGTCGGCCAGGGACTCCATGATGGCCTGGCAGGGGATGTTTTTGGGAAAGTGCATGGCGGTCTCGCAGGGTGCGGGCTGAAAATGCGCCGGTTTTGGCGAAACATGCGGGCGAAAAAATCGTCCGATTCGGTTTCGATCCTACACCGCTTTTTTCAACTTGTCCAAATTCCGGGCCATTTTTTCTTGGCATGCGAAATGCTTTTTAAGAGGCGACACGACAACACACAACACCAAGGAGGCATCATCATGCCAGGATTCAATGGAACCGGGCCCCAGGGCAATGGGCCGCTTCCCGGCGGGGGGCGCGGCATGTGCGCCCAGACCGGCACGGGGATGGCGGGAGGACGCGGCATGGGCCGTCGCGGTGCAGGGGGCCAAGGCCAGGGTCAGGGTCAAGGTCAGGGCCAGGGGCAAGGCCGGGGTCAGGGTCAGGGCCGGGGTCAGGGTCAGGGCCGGGGCCAGGGTCAGGGCCAGGGCCAGGGTCAGGGCCAGGGCATATCCCAGGGAGCGGCTCAGGACGCAGGCCAGAGCCCGGCCGAGCCCGGGGCCGCCATGTCCCCCGAGGAATATGTGGCCTGGCTTGAGGCCGAGCTGGCCAAAACCCGCGCCAAGATGGGGCAGGGGAGTTAATGGGCGCCACAGTCGATGAAACCCCGGTTTCCGGGGGCGCGTCTCCCGGGAACCGGCAACAGGACCATCCGGTTATGAAAATCGCCATCGCCAGCGGCAAGGGCGGCACGGGAAAAACCATGGTGGCGGTCAATCTGGCTGTACTTGCGGCCGAGGCCGGGCAGCAGGTGGTCTTTGCCGACTGCGACGTGGAGGAACCCAACGCCCACGTCTTTCTGCCCACGGTCTGGGAGCGCGAGGATAAGGCCCTGCTGCCCATTCCCCGGTTTGACCAAAACCGGTGTCTGGGGGAATCCTGCCGGGCGTGCCTGGATCTGTGCCGGTTCAAGGCGCTTATCCGCATGGCCGGAGAGATCATGCTCTTCCCGGAGATGTGCCACGGCTGCGGCCTGTGCAAATTGGCCTGCCCGGCCGGGGCTGTGGCCGACGACGTGCGCGAACTTGGCGTGGTGCGCCAGGGGGTATCCGGAGGCATCCGCATGGCCGGGGGGCTTTCCCGGGTGGGCGAGGCCATGTCCACGCCGCTGATCAAGGCGGTCAAGCAGTCCGCGAACGACGCGCCGCTCCAGATCTGGGACTGTCCGCCGGGAACGGCCTGTCCGGTCATCGCGGCCGTGTCCGGGGCGGATTACGTGATCCTGGTGGCCGAGCCCACGGCGTTCGGGCTGCACGACCTGAACCTGGCCGTGGAACTGGTGCGGGCCCTGGGACTGCCCCACGGGGTGGTCATCAACCGCGACGGCATGGGCGACGACCGGGTGCTGTCGTATCTTGAGCGGGAAGGCATCGCGCTTTTGGGGCGCATCCCCGGCAGCCTGGAGGCCGCCCGGGCCTCGGCCCGGGGCGGGCTCTTGGTCCGGACGTTCCCGGAGATACGGGCCGTATTGGAAACCGTCCTGGCCACGGTCCAGGAACGTATCCGGGCAAGCGCCGGACAAGGGGAGGCGGCATGCGCGAGATAGTGGTGCTTTCCGGCAAGGGCGGCACTGGAAAGACCAGCGTCACGGCCGCCCTGGCCGTGTGCGCGGCGAAAAGCGAACTCCCGGGCGGGCCGCCGGTTCTGGCCGACTGCGACGTGGACGCCGCCGACCTGCATCTGGTCCTGGCACCCGCCGTTTTGGAGCGCCATGAATTTATTGGCGGGGACAAGGCCGCCATCGACGCGGCAGTGTGCCAGTCCTGCGGCCTGTGTCGCGAGGCCTGCCGTTTCGGGGCCATCGACGAAGCGTTTCAGGTGGTCGAGGCCTCCTGCGAGGGCTGCGGGGTCTGCGCCTATGTCTGCCCTGCCGGGGCCGCGACCCTTGGCCCGCGCATGTCCGGGGACTGGTTTTTATCCGAGACCCGGGCAGGGATCATGGTCCATGCGGCGCTGCGCATGGGCGAGGAGAATTCCGGAAAGCTGGTGTCCACGGTGAAAAAGGCGGCCCGGGCCGAGGCGGAAAGGCTTGGCCGGGACATCCTGCTGGTGGACGGCTCCCCGGGCATCGGCTGTCCGGTCATCGCCTCCCTGGGCGGGGCCTCCACGGTGCTCATGGTGGCCGAGCCCACGCTCTCGGCGGTGCATGACCTCAAAAGGGTCCACGCCCTGGCCCGGCATTTCGGCATCCCCTGCGCCGCCATCCTCAACAAGGCCGACCTCTGCCCGGAGCTGACCCGGGAGTTGGCGGCCTTTTGCGGGGAGTCGGGGATCGCCGTCCTGGGGGAGCTTCCCTATGACCCGGCCTTTGTCGCGGCCCAACTGGCCGGACAAAGCGTTGCGGAATACGCCCCGGAAAGGTACGAAGGGCTTTTTTCGGAGATCTGGCGACGGCTTGCGGCATCGTAGGCGTCCGCCCCCCTGAAGACGCAGGTGTTCCGGGGGGGCCGACATCCGGGGGCCCGGATTCGGGGACGCGGCGCACGCGATGCCCGGGCCGTGCCCACGGGGAGCCCTGCATGCCTCAGGACGGCAACGACATGACGTCGCGGGACGATCTTGACCGGGTGCTCGACGACCTGGGCCTGGGCGTTTTCACCGTGGACGAGGACTTCACCCTGCGCTTTTTCAACCGGGAGGCGGAGCGCATCACCGGCTATTCCCGGGCCGAGGTCGTGGGGAAGAAGTGCCACGAGGTCTTTTATACCCCCAACTGCAACGAGCGCTGCCAACTGCGGCAGGCCATCCGCACCGGCCGCAAGATCGGCAGGACCAGGCTGGACATCCTGGACAAGTCCGGCCGCCGTCTGGCCGTGGAGGTCTCGGCCGCGCCCCTGACCGACGCCTCGGGACGGATCGTGGGCGGGGTGGAGACGTTTCTGGATGTGTCCGGGGCGGACATCCCGCTCCCGGAGGGCGTCCGGTCTCCGGGGCTGGACGAGTTCGTGGGCGCAGACGACGCCGTCTTGCGCCTGTTCGAGACCCTGACCCTGGCCGCCGGAACCACCGCCCCCATCCTGCTTTTGGGCGAGACGGGCACGGGCAAGGATCTGCTGGCCCGGGCCGCCCACCGCCTGAGCCATCGCCGGGACGGCCCCTTCGTCAAGATCAACTGCGCCGCGCTGCCCGAAAATCTGCTGGAATCCGAACTCTTCGGCTATAAAAAGGGGGCCTTCACCGACGCCCGGGCCGACAAGCCGGGCATTTTGCAGACCGCCGAGGGCGGCACGGTCTTTTTCGACGAGATCGGCGAACTGCCCCTGGCGCTCCAGGCCAAGCTGCTCCAGGTCATGGAGGAAAAACGCTTTCACCCGCTTGGGGCCACCGCGCCCCGGACCGTGGACGTGCGCCTGGTGGCGGCCACCAACCGCAGCCTCAAGGCCCTGGCGGCGGAGGGCAGATTCCGCGAGGATTTGTACTTCCGCCTGCGGGTGCTGGAGCTTGAGATCCCCCCCCTGCGTCGGCGGCGCGGCGACATTCCCCTTTTGGTTGAGCATTTCATCAAACATATCGGCGAGATGTATCACAAACGGATCGCCGGGGCGGACCCTTCGGTCATGAAGCTCTTATTCCGCCACGATTTTCCCGGCAACGTGCGGGAACTTCTGCATGTGGTGGAGCACGCGGTCATCCTGGCCAGGGACGAGGTGCTGCATGTCGGCGACCTGCCGCCCTCCCTGGCCCAGGCCGCCCCCCGCAAGGCCGTCACGGACGATCCCAGCCCCCTGGCCCGCAGCGAGCGGGACTGCCTCGTGGAAGAACTGGCGGCGCATGGCTGGAACATGACCCGGACCGCCACAACCCTTGGCGTCAACCGTTCCACCCTGTGGCGCAAGATGAAAAAATACGGCCTGTAGGGGACGCACCCGACCGCTTCCCCGGGATTGTCCGGTCCGTCGCACCGCGAGGAGTGTGGTTTCCCGTCCATCCTGAGAGCATCTCCTGTTGTTGCGAGGATGCAACATGTGTTGCGCCAGGTGTTGCAAATGCGCGACATGGGTACCGCTCGGATTGGGCATTCGCCTTTCAAAACAGCCTGAATACATCGAAATATCCGATCTGACGGCGGCGGCACGGCTTTTGCGAGAACGATGCGGTTCCACACGAAATCCGCTGGCGGAGGGCCGGGCGTCGGCGCCGCAGCCAAAAGGAGACGAATATGGGTGAGTCGGTGTATACCATTGAAGGAAAAAAACGGCCCTCGTTCATGGCCAAGGTCAAGGAGCTTCTGCCCGAGGGCGGAAACCTTGACATGTGCCTGACCTGCGGGCTGTGCGCCTCGGGGTGTCCGGCCTCGGGTCTGGCCGGGGGCATGGATCCCCGCAAGTTCTTGCGCATGGCCGCCCTGGGCATGGACGACGAGGTCACCTCCACGGAGTGGGTGTGGCACTGCACCATGTGTCAGCGCTGCATCTACGCCTGCCCCATGAAGATCGACATCCCGCAACTGGTCTTCAACGCCCGGCAGTCCTGGCCGCGCGAGAAGCGGCCCAAGGGCATCGTGGGCTCCTGCGACCAGGCCCTTCGCACCAAGGGCAACAGCGCCATGGGCGCGTCCTCCGAGGACTTCGCCTTCGTGGTGGGCGACGTCTTGGAAGAGGTGCGCGAGAACCAGCCGGGCCAGGAAGACCTGGTGGCTCCGGTGGACAAGATCGGCGCGGAATACTTCCTCAACCAGAACTCCCGCGAGCCCGTCACCGAGCCCGACGAGATGGTCCCCCTGTGGAAGATACTTAAGACCGTGGGCGCGGACTGGACCTACGGCACCCGGGGCTGGGCGGCCGAAAACTACTGCATGTTCCTGGCCGACGACGCGGCCTGGGAAAACGTGGTGCGCAACAAGGTCAAGGCTGTGGAGGAGCTGGGGTGTAAATACTGGCTCAACACGGAGTGAGGCCACGAACTCTTCGCAGTCCGGGCCGGACTGAAAAAGTTTGGGATCACGCCGAAGTTTGAGATCGAAAGCATCATCCGCCTCTATGCCCGCTGGATTCGGGAGGGCAAACTCAACGTGTCCTCCGACTGGAACAAGGACCGCAAGGTGACCTTCACCGTGCAGGATCCCTGTCAGCTCGTGCGCAAGACCTACGGCGACCCCGTGGCCGACGATCTGCGCTTCGTGACCAAGGCCGTGGTCGGTGAGGAAAACTTCATCGACATGTGGCCCAGAAAGTCCAACAACTACTGCTGCGGCGGCGGCGGCGGTTTCCTGCAATCCGGCATGCCCGACGCCCGTCGGGCCTACGGCAAGCTCAAGCACGACCAGATCATGGAGACCAAGGCGCACTATTGCATCACCCCGTGCCACAACTGCCATTCCCAGATCCACGACCTCTCGGAACACTTCGAGGGCGGCTACCACACCGTGCATCTGTGGACGCTGATCTGCCTGTCCATGGGCATGCTCGGAGAAAACGAGCGCGAATACCTGGGCGACGACCTGAAGGACGTCGGCCTGTAACGAGTCGTCCCGATCCGGACGGTTTTGCCCCGACTCCGCGGGGGAACCGTCCGGGCCGACCGAAGGAAACGCCGGGCGGCAGGGGGCAGGATGCC
>JAVHLG010000022.1 GCA_031082225.1 Desulfovibrionaceae bacterium
GCCTGATTCACGGGAGGGGGGTGGGCCGCAACGGGCTTCGGGGTCGCTGCGGGCGGCATGGCCGTCCCGGCGCGACCGGGTGGCGTCGTGGCCGAGGGCTCGCGGGCCGCCTGGGACAGGACCGCCGTCAGGTCGGCCATGCCGTCGGCCTCGGCCAGGACGGCCTGGGGGATGTCTTGGGGCTCACGCCTGGACAGGCGTACAAACACCGCGGTCGCGGCCAGAAGGGCCTCGTCGGCGTTGCGGCCGGGAAGACGCCCCGTGCCCCGGGCCGTCTCGAAGACCTCCTCCATGGCCCGGGCCAGGTCTGCGGTCTCGGAGAGTCCTGCAATGCGGGCGGCGGCCTTGATGGATCCGGCGGCCCGGACCAGGGCGGCCGGGGCCTCGGCCGCAGGCGCTGGACCGTCCAGAAGGGCCGTCAGCCCGGCCTGGACCGAGGCCGCGGCCTCCGTGAGCTCGGCACAAAAAAACTCCAGCATGGACAGGTCGACGGCTTCGTCAGGGGGGCTCATCCGGTGATGCTCCTGGTCAGGGCCGGGAACAGGGTCTCCTCGTCAAGGATGCCCACCACGGCCCCCATGTAGGAAAACACGCCGCTTGAGCAATGCCACGGGGTCCGGCTGACGGTGACCGGCGTCTGGCCGCGTTCGGCCGCAACCAGACGGTGCGTGCCCGCGATGGCGTCCACCGGAAAGACGAAACGGCCGTCCGGCCCGGCGACCACGGCCATGCGTGCCGGTCCCCGGGGGCCGCCTGTCCCGGTCGTCCCTGGGGCCGGGGGGGGCATGCCCAGGATCTCGGCCAGGGACATGCAGGGCAAAAGCACGCCGCTGATGTTGACCAGCCCCAGAAAGGCCCGGCTGTGCAGGCCCGGGACGGTGTGGGTCGGCCTTGGCGGGACGATCTCCTCGAACCGGGCCGTGGGCAGGGCCAGCCACTCCTGGCCGACGCGAAAGACCAGCACGGACGTGGCGACCTCCTCCTGGCGGGGCTTCTCCCCGGCCAGGATGCGGGTCCACTCCCGTGCATAGCCCTCGGGGGGCTCCCGGTCGTAGAGTCCGAGCCCCTTGACCTGGAATTCCGGGCATTCCCGGCAGCCTCCCTCGGGAAGCTGCGGGCAGGTTCCCCGGCCGTAGGATCCTACGCGCACCCAGCAGCCGTATTCGTCCCGGGCCGTGTCCAAGGCCGTGTTCATGGCCGGGTTCCCCCGGTTTCGGACAGCCGCCGCAGGCGCTGCCGGTAGATGTCGGCCCTGGCCGCGTCGCCGAGCTGCTCGTGGATCAGGGCCAGGTGCGTCAGGCAGGCGGCATGGCCCGGCTCCAGGTACAGGGCCTTCTGGAACAGGGCCCTGGCCTCCTGCACCCGATGCTCGGCCGCGCCGACCAGACCCAGCAGGAAATAGGCCTCGGCGTTGTGGCGGTCGGCCTCCAGGCAGCGGCGGCACACTGCGGCGGCCTCGGCCAGCTCGCCATGATCCGCCAGCCGTCTGGCCATCTCCAGCGGATTCTCGCCCCCGGCCCGCCCGGGCGTCCGGGACGCGGCCGGGGCCGTGGAGACGTCGGCCGGGGACCGGGGCGGGGCGTGGTCTGGGGCGCGTTGGCCGCAGGCCGGGATACCGGACGGGGAGGGCCTTGCGGCCCGGGGCGGCGTCCGAGTCCGAGTCACGCCCGGGGCGGCGGGCGCGGCGGACTCCGGCCGGGGCGGCGCGGCCGGGACATGCGGCCGGGCGGTTTCCCGGCAGCAGGCGAAGGCCCGGGGATGGCGCACGGCCTGGTAGCCCTCGGACAAAAAGCTCAGGATCTCCGAATGTCCGACAAAGAGGATGCCGTCCGGGGCCAGGAGGCGGCCGATGTTCGCCATGAGGCGTTTTCTGGCCTCCTTGTTCAGGTAAATCAGGAAATTGCGCGAGAAGATGATGTCAAACGGCTTCTCGTTGCATAAAAACCGCTCGCTGACGATATTGGCCTGGAGAAAATCCACCGTGGCCGCCACCTCGGGCCTGACGGCCCACACGGCCGTTCGCTCGTCGTCGCCCTGGCGGATGAAATGGCGGTCGGCCTCGGGCATGTCCTCCCGGAAGGAGTTGCGGCCGTACCGCCCGCGCGCCGCCACGGCCAGGGACTCGGGGCTGACGTCCACGGCCGTCAGGTGGAAGCCGCCCGGGGGCAGTCCGGCCTCCAGGCAGGTGATGGCCAGGGAATAGGCCTCTTCCCCGGTGGCGCAGGGCGCGGACAAAAGGCGCGGCGTCGTCCCCCGGCGCTTGAGCGTGCGCAGCCGCTCCCGCAGAAGCCAAAACGGCTCGCGATCCCGGAAAAACCAGGTCTCCGGGACCACGGCCTCCCGGATCAGGTCGCCCTTGGCCTGGGGCGAGGCCGACAGCAGGCGCAGATAGGCCCCGGGATCGGCGGTCCCGGCCCGGGACATGGCCGCCGTAACGGCCCGCGAGAGCCCCCGCTCGCCCAGGGCGGCGGGGTCGAGTCCGATGGCCTCGGACAGAAGGTCCGCGAAGGGTTCAAGGCGCATCAACGCTCTCCAATGCGGCGGTGAACAGGGCGTCGCGCAGGGCCTGGGGCAGGATTTTGCCTGGGTCCACCACCTGGACCAGGCCCTGCCTGTCCAGGATCGCGCCGCTCAGGTAGGGGGCGCTGGAAACCTCGATGCCAGGCCCCTGCACGGCCTCGGGCGGGGTCATGACCGTGTCCGTGACCTGCTCGGCCACGAGCCCCAGGGCGTGGATTTTGCCGTCCGCCCCGTCATGGTCGGTGACGATGATGCGCGTGGACAAAAGCCGCCTGGACTGTCGTCCGGCCAAAAGCACGGTCAGGTCGATCACCGGGGCCAGCTCCCCCCGGTAGTTCATGATCCCGCGCACGTACGGCGGCGCATCGGGGAAGCCCCGCAGGGCCACCATGGGCACGATCTCCCGGACGCGGCCCACCGGCAGGGCGTAGCGGTTGCCGTCCGCCGTGAAGACCAAAAGGAGCATCGCCCTACCCGACCCTGAAGCGGCGTACTTCGTCCTGGAGGCCGCGAACCGCCTCGTTGAGCTGTCCGGCCGCCCGGTTGAACTCCTGAAGGGAGTCGCGGGTCTGGACCGCCGCCTCGGTCAACTGGGTCATGGCCTCGCTGATGCGGCCGGCGTCCTCGGACTGGCCGAGCATGCCCGCCTTGACGGCGGCGAAGCTGGGTTCAAGCTCCCCCACCCGGTCGATGATCAGCCCCAGGCTTTTGCCCACCTGGGCGGCGTCGGCCACCCTGCGCCGCACCTCCTCGGAAAATTTGTCCATCTCCATGACCTCGGCGGACACGGCCGACTGCATCTGGCCGACCATGCCCTCAATGTCCAGGGCCGCGGCGGCGGTCTGGTCGGCCAGGCGGCGGATCTCCCGGGCCACCACGGAAAACCCCCGGCCGTATTCCCCGGCCTTTTCGGCCTCGATGGCCGCGTTTAAGGACAAAAGGTTGGTCTGGTCGGCCACCTTGTTGATGGCCGTGACCACCGCGCCGATGGTGTTGGCCTTTTCGCTGATGACCGCCAGCTTCGAGGAGACGAAGGCTGTAGAGTCCACCAGCCTGCGCATGGATTCCTCCATGAGCGCCAGGCCCTGCCTGCTTTCACCGGCCATGCCCGCCGCGTCGGCCACGGCCTGGCTGACCTCGTCCATGGAGGACAGGATGCCGTGCGACGTGGCGGCGATCTGGCGGCTGGTCTCGGCCACCTGGGCCGTGGAGGCCACCTGCTCGGCGGCCGTGGCCTCGATCTGCCGGGCCGAGGCCGCGATCTCGGTGGAGGAGGTGGTCACCTGGATTCCGGCCTGCTGCACCAGCCCGATGAGCGAGCCCAGCCCTGCGGTCATTTTCCGGAAGGCCTGGGTCAACCTGCGGGTGACGTCCGAATCCGTGGGCTCTTTCCCCGCGTGGCCGCCGGGGTCGATGCCGTCCAGGTCGGTGGCCGCAGCCTTGATGTCGCCGTCGGCGATCTTGGCGGCCACCCCGGTCATGCGCGCCAGGGGCCGGAAAAGATGGCGCAGGGCCAGGGTCACCGTCCCCAGGACCATGACCAGGGCCAGCACCGCCGAGGACAGGATGGCCGCGTTGATGGCCCCCAGATCCTTGGTCACGGAATCGATGGGGATCTCCACGATCTCGGCGGACTCGATCCTGCCGGTGATGCGTCCGTAGGAGCGGTCGGTCTCCGGGGGATACTTCTCCCGCAGGCCGCGCGGGGCCGCCTCGGGCACGCTGTGGCAGCGTTCGCAGTCCGGCTTGTTCACCTCCCCGGCGGCGATGATGTAGGTCTTGACGCCGTTGATCTCGCGTTCGCCCTTCCAGAAGGGTTCCTGGCCCCGGGCGTTTTTGGCCTCGAGTTCGGCGATGATCTCGGCGTCGAGGCGGGTGGCCGCGTTGGCGGGGTTTCTGGGCTTGATGGAGGCGGTCTTGAAATTGAAGCCGTGGCGGCGCGCCTCGTCGATCTTGAGGAAGACGCCCTTGGCCGTAAACGAGGTGGACTGGAGTTCGGTGATGAAATCGTCCTCGCTGATGAACTTGTTCGCCTCGGGGCGGATGACCGAGCCCATGTGGGCCCGGACCGCCTTCATGGCGTAGAGCATCATCTCGGCCTTCTCCTCGAACTGGCTCATCATGGTCTCCCGGAAAAACCAGGTGGCGGCCAGGGCGCAGGCCACCGTGGCGATGATGAACAGGGTGGAGATGCCCAGTGCGAGTTTTTTTTGGATGTTCATCACGCTGTCCCGGGCGAGGCCTCAGGCCTCGAGTTTGAATCTGGAGACTTCGCCCTGCAGGCCATGCACGGCCTCGTTGAGCCGCCTTGCCGCCTGGTTGAACTCCATGATCGATTCCTTGGTCTGGACGGCGGCCTCGGTGAGCAGGCCCATGGCCTCGCTGATCTGGCTGGCGCCCTCGGACTGGGCGCGCATGCCTTCCTCAACCGTGGCGAAGCGCGGCGAAAGGGCCTGGACCCCGGCGATGATCTCCCCGAAGCGGGCGCTGATGGCTGCAACCTCGGCCACGCCGCGCCGCACCTCCTCGGAAAACTTGTCCATCTCCATGACCTCGGCGGCCACGGCCGACTGCATCTGGCCGACCATGCCCTCAATGTCCAGGGCCGCGGCGGCGGTCTGGTCGGCCAGGCGGCGGATCTCCCGGGCCACCACGGAAAACCCCCGGCCGTATTCCCCGGCCTTCTCGGCCTCGATGGCCGCGTTTAAGGACAAAAGGTTGGTCTGGTCGGCCACCTTGTTGATGGCCGTGACCACCGCGCCGATGGTGTTGGCCTTTTCGCTGATGACCGCCAGCTTCGAGGAGACGAAGGCCGTGGAGTCGCTTAAGCGGCGCATGGCCCCGTCCATGTCGGCCAGCCCCTCGCGGCCCTGCCCGGCCATGGCCCCGGCCTCGGCCACGGACCGGCCGACATCCTGCAGGGTGGAGACCAGCCCCACGGCGGTGGACGATATCTGGGAGCTGACGGTGCTGACCTGGCTGGTGGCGGCGGCCTGCTCGGTCGCCGTGGCCTCCACCTCCGTGGCCGAGGCCGCGATCTGGGTGGCCGAGGCCGTCACCTGGATGCCGGATTCCCGCACCTGCCGCACCAGGGAGGCCAGGTTCCTGGTCATGCGGCGGATGGCGAAGATGAGGCGGCCCGTTTCGGAACCGGGGGGGACGGCGCCGGGGGCGTCGATCTCTTCCACGGGTCGGCCCAGGTAGCTGCGGGTGAACTCGCTGAAATCGCTCTCGGCCCCGTGCAGGTCGCCTGCGGCGATTTTTTGGGAGATGTCCGTGATGGTTTCGATGGGCCTGGCCAGGCGCAGGCCCATGTACACGGTCAGGGGGATGATCACGAGCAGGATGAGCACGCCGCCGCTGATGACCGACAGCCGGAAGGTGTCCAGGTTGGCCAGGAACTTGTCCCTGATCTCCAGGTATTCGTCTTCGTACATGCCCACGCCGATGACCCAGTTCCAGGGCTCGAAGGCGACAAGGGCGGCGACCTTGCCCCGGGCACTGTCTTCCTGGGGATTTTTCCAGCGGAAACGGGCGAAGACCGGTTCGCCGGCCGGGGCGGCCGTGGCCTTCTCGATCATGTCGCGCACGAAAAAGTTGCCGTCCGCGTCGCGTTCGTCCCAGACGCTTTCCCCGTCCCGGGCGTTGTCCTTGGAGATCACGTAACGTCCCCGGTCCCGGCCTGTGGCGCTCACGACGAAGATATAGCCGGATTTCCCCACCTGCGTCTCCTTCATGGCGCGGCGCAGGTTGTCGATCTCCTTGATGGCCAGCCCCACCCCGAGCATGCCGATGACCTCGCCTGCGGCGTCCATGAGGGGGGAGTATTCGACCAGATAATCAGCCCCCTGGGCGAAGACCCGGCCCAGGGTGGAGCGTCCCTTCAATACCTCGGCAATCAGGGATGACGTCGTGCCGTCGGGCTTTTTGGCCGGGATGTATTCCCCCACGCCCGAGCGGACGCCGTCGTCGCGGACAACGGAACTGGCCACCCGCAGCATGTCGCCTTCCGGGTTCATGCGCTGGAAGATCGTGCATTCCTCGCCCGTGAGCCTGCGCATGTCGTCCACGACGGGGCTTGGCGTATCCTTGCGGGTGTTCTGTCCGATCCAGACCCCGCCGACCAGCATCTCGGGCAGTTCGATCCGGGTGCGCTGGGAGGGGGATTCCCCGTTTGCCGCGTCCCAGGCCACCTTGCGCTCCCCAAGGCTGAGTCCGCCCAGGCTTTTGAGGTATGCCCTGACCACCTTCGAGCTTTCCCGGACAGCGTCTTCCAGGAAATGGTTGGCGGTTCGGCACAACAGGTAGGCGTCCCTGGCGATCTGGGAGATGTTGGCCTTGGTGATGTTTTCCATCTCCCCGGTCACGGCTTTCTCCACATCGGAATCCATGGACAGGGTGAAGCTCACGGCCATGAGCACGGGCAGGATCGCTGCAGCGGAAACCACGGCGATGAGCTTGGTCTTCAGGGTCTGGGAATGAAACAGGGTGTGCAGTCTCATGATGGCTTCCGCATCCTCCCCCGGTGTGGGGCGTCAGCCGCAAAAGGTCGGCTTTTGCCCACTATGGCGCGGAGTTGAAAGGAAAGCAACCGTGGGTCTGGGCAACGGGCAATCCCCGGCCCGGGATCACCGTTTCGACCAGAGACGGCAGGGATGGCGCAGAAAACCAGTTGCGGGGGCGCGGGCCAGGGGGGCGTCATGTCGCCAAGCCGTCGCAGCACGGCGGGAAGGCGGTGTTTCAGGGGCGGATTTTTCTTTGCTGCATATCATGTGCTCCAGACAAAGGTGATGTTTTCACTTGTCTGTCGGATCAAAGTTTCTTATTAATACAATGGAGTGCTGAAAAGGCGAGGGGATAAGTCTGTTGGACATGTTGTATTGGCAATAAATAAAAATGGTTAGCCATGGGGTGTGGGCGGGATGGAAAGGGCGTCCCGGCATTTGTCGGCGTAAATGGGCACGAGCAGGGGGTTTTTACAGACGGTGCTGCATACCTTCGTTTCCAGCGCCCCCTGTGGGCGCTCTAGGCCCGGTGAGGGATGAAGGCCCATGGCCCTCTTGTGCGCGGTCCCGTGCTGATTCTGGCCTTCCTGTCCCTGGCCATGGGCGGCATGTGGTACATGGCGCTTCGTCAGAGTCCGCCCGTATTCGTTGATTTTTTGGCCGATATCGGCTTTGCGGGCTGGCTCGCCGCGTTTCGGCAGACCTTCGCATCTTTTCGCGAAAGTATTCCGGATGTGCTCTTGTATTCGATGCCGAACGCCTTGTGGTCCTTTTCGTATACGCTGATCATGATGGACATATGGTGGCGGGACACATCCCGGGCCAGGTTTTTCTGGCTGGCGACCATCCCGGTCGTGGTTTTCGGATGGGAGGGGTTGCAGTATTCCCGTCTTGCGCCTGGAACAGGTTGCTTTGAGGATTTGATATTTTCCTTGCTGGGTCTTGCAGCAGGTTTTTTCATGATCGTCTACTGGAAGAGGAGGATATATGCAAAGGAAGATCACTAAAAACAGTACGTCGCTAATTATAAGTATTCTTTTTGTATGTTTTTCTTTGGCGTCAACGACCACCAGGCGATCTTATGAAATCGATAAAGAGACTGGTGAAACGAAAGCTTTGTCTGAACATGTGGAAAATGAACTTATTAAAGAACTAAAGAAAGGGGTACCCGACAACCTCGGGCGATGGGCTGGAGAGGTGGAGGAAACGCAGCCGACAACGGACAAGGAACCGACCTATATCGTTTCGACATGGTATGGATTATTAACTCCCGAAATGGACGGGCCGACGTATTATTATGATAAAAACAAAAAGCTACTGTATACGGAGCATTACAATCAAGGTCGACTTGTTTGGACCACCAAGCCCAAGAATGCATTCCCGGCGACGGCTCTTCCCGGACGGGGAGAGGCTGCCGACGCCTTCACGAAAACCTTCCTCATGCTTGACAATACGCGGCCGTGGTACGTCACCAAGGTCGACAAGTTCGGGTTCACCACAAGCCAGCTCAATGCCTTCACCGCGCAGCTCGAGCCCTTGATTGCTGCGCAACATCCCAGGAACGATAAGGAATTCACCGACGTTTTTTATGATGCCCTGGGGGATCTTTTTGAGCTCCCCGAATATGCGCTCTTCAGGGATATCTATACGTTCTTCCGCGAGGTGGGGGGCATGGAGAACGCGAAAAACTTCGAGATCCGGCTGGCGGAGATGGGGCGCTATCGCGGCCAGGGGGACTCGACGTATGCGGTGCTGACCGCATCCTATGCCGCATTCGTCCAGAAGATGGCGCAGAGGGGGGTGGACAGCGCGGCCCTGAAGAGGTTCACCGACGACCTCGACGCCCGGATGATCGCCAAGGGGCCCCTGGACATCGACGATCCGCTGTTTCCCTTCACGATGGACACCCGCATGGAGGAGGTCTTCAAGGAAATGGACCAAAGCGAGCATCAAGCCATGTTCACGGCCCTGGGCGTCATCCTCACGGACTACTACAACCAGGGCGAGCCCTTGTTGCTGGCGGCCAGGGACGCCTATTTCAAAAACGTCCCCATGGCCGTCTACATGCTGCTGCTTTTGGGGGACTGACGCGCGGCGCTCTCTTCCCCCTCCTGGCGGGTGATCCTGCCGCTCGCCGTCGGCGCCCCGGGTTCAGGCCTGAATCCGGGACGCGCCGCCAATCCGATTCACGGAAACGACACCACACGCGAGTGTCGTGTTCCGCAAAGATCTGATGCTATAGTGCAGTAGTGGCGATAAATAAAGTACATAGAAACACTGATTTCGGCTAAATGAAGTTCTGCTTGCATGCGGAACAGCATGGGGGAGGAAGTATGCGAATGAAGATCACGAAAAACAGAGTATCTATTGTTGTTCTCTTTCTTTTTGCATGCCTCTCTCTGGCTTCAACGACGACCAAGAGCTATTACGAAATCGATAAAGAAACTGGAGAAATGAAAGTTACGTCTGAACACAATAAAAACGAGCTTATTAAGGAACAGAAGAAAGGACATTTCGATGACACCGGGCGATGGAGTGGAGGGGTGGAGAATACGCAGCCGACAACGGACAAGGAACCGACGTATATTGTTGAGACATGGGATGAAGGTATATTATCAAGCAGGAGGCACGGGCCGACGTATTATTATGATAAAAACAAAAAACTTCTTTATGTGGAGAACTACAATGAGGGGAGACTGAGCTGGAGCAGCAAGCCCAAGAACGCATTCCCGGCGACGGCGCTTTCCGGACGGGGAGAGGGCGCCGACGCCTTCACGAGAACCTTCCTCATGCTTGAAAATACGCGGCCGTGGTACGTCACAAAGGTCGAGAAGTTCGGATTCACCAGGAGCGAGCTCAATACCTTCACCGCAGAACTGGAGCCCTTGATCGCCGCGCAACACCCCAGGACCGAGAATGAATTCATCGGCGCGTTTTATGATGCCTTGGAGGATCTATTCCTGCGCAGCGAATATGCGCTTTTCAACGATATTTTCTTCTTCTTTCGCGATGTCGAGTTCATCGAGAGCGCGAAAGCCTTTGAGATCCGTCTGGCGGAAATGGCGCGGTATCGGGGACAGGGGGCATCGACATATGCGGTGCTGACCGCATCCTATGCCGCGTTTGTCCAGAAGATGGCGCAGATGGGGGTGGACAGCGCGGCCCTGCAGAGGTTCACCGACGACCTCGACGCCCGGATGATCGCCAAGGGCCCGTTGGACATCACGGATCCGCTGTTCTTCCATACGGTGGACACCCGCATGGAAGAGGTCTTCAAGGAAATGGACCAAAGCGAGCATCAAGCCATGTTCACGGCCCTGAACGCCATCCTCATTGACTATTTCTGTCAGGGCGAGCCCTTGTTGCAGGCGGCCAAGGATGCCTATTTCAAGAACGTCCCCACGGCCGTCTACATGCTGCTGCTTTTCGGGGACTGACGCGCGGCGTTCTCTTCCCCCTCCTGGCGGGCGATCCTGCCGCCCGCCGTCGGCGTCCCGGGTTCAGGCCTGAATCAGGGATGCGCCGCCCGGGTGATCCTGCCGTCCATGGCCAGGGCCAGGGGGGCGTGCGCCGCGAGGTATGCCGCCACCATCTCGTCCATGGCGCGGCCGTCGAGCATCACGTTTCTGGCCCGGTCCTTGAGCATGCCGTAGCCGTCGCCGCCCCGGGCCAGATAGTCGCTTATGGCCACGCGGTAGGCGGCGGCCGGGTCCACGGGGGCGAACCTGCCGTCCGCATCTCGAATTTCAGCCGCAAGCAACCGTGATCCTGTTTCCCGGGAGGGATCGAAGACGTAGCGCAGCCCCGCCACCTGGGGGAACCGGCCCGTGCCCGACCCCATGGGATCGTGGGCCAGACTCACCCCATGCTCCAGGGCGGCCAGGAGATCCGCGCCCAGCAGGTCGCAGACCACCAGGGTGTTGCCGAAGGGGAAGGCCGTGAGCACGGCGCCAAGCGTCGCCTCCCCGGCGGGCAGCCCGGCCCGGATGGACCCGGCGTTGACCAGGGCGGCCCGGGCCTCGTGGCGTTCGGCGGCCGCCAGCATGGCCTCGGCCGCCATGTCGCCGATGAGGCACTCCCCGCCCCGGCAGTCGGCCCGGGTCAGGGGCAGTTCCGTGTCCAGGCGGCCCGCCGCCGTGGCCCGGAAGGGGGCCAGGCGCTCCTGGTAGGCCGCCACCAGGGCCGCCATGTCCGGATCCTTGGCCACGCCCGCGTCCATGGGCCGGGGGGCCCCCAGGGCCTCGACCACCCGTCCGGCGGCGTCGAAGCGCACATCAAGCCGCCCCAGGTATTTTCCCCAATATCCCGCCGTGACCACACAGGCCGTGTCCCCGTCCGGCCCGGCGATGCGCAGGGGGGACGGTCCCACGGCCTCGGGCGCGCCGTTGGCCAGAAGCAGGTGGCTGTGGCCGCCGACAATGACGTCCAGGCCCGCCACGGCGGCCGCCAGGGCCTTGTCCCGTTCGAACCCGGCGTGGCTTACGGCCACCACGATGTTCACCCCCTGCCCCGTCAGTTCGGCCACGGCGGCCCGCAGGGGCTCCTCGGCCGCGGTAAAGCGCACGTTGGGGCCGGGGCTGGACAGCATGGCCGTGTCCTCGTTGGCCACGCCCACCACGCCCACGGCGCGTCCGCCCACGTCGAGGACCGCATACGGCGCGATTTTTCCGGCCAGAAGCGGCTCGGCCGAGGCGTCCAGGTTGCAGGCCACCAGGGGGAAGGGCACGCCGTCGATGAAGCGGGCCAGCACGGCCGGGCCGTCGTCGAACTCGTGGTTGCCCGGGGCCATGGCCTGATAGCCCAGGCGGCTGGTCACCTCGCGCAGGGCCTCGTCCTTGAAGCGGGTGTAGACCAGGGCGCCCTGGAACCAGTCCCCCGCGTCGACGAGCAGGGCGTTGCCGCCCTCGGCCCGGACCTGGGCGATGGCCGTGGCCAGCCGGGCCGCGCCGCCCAGGCATGCGCCCTGGGCCTCTTTTTCGGCCGTGCATTCCTGCCCCATGGCGTCGAAGTCGGCGATATGGGCGTGCACGTCGTTGGTGTGCAAAAGGGTCAGGGAAAAGTCGGCCTGTTCGGCCCGGGCGGAGGCGGCCAGGGTGACGGCCAGGACGAACAGGAGAAGGGCCGGGGCGCGCAGAAAACGCCGGAGGCCACGGTACGGCGCGGGCGAAAGGGACATGGCGGACTCCCGTATCCGGGGTGGGGTGCTGGGCTGTTCCGGATGCCTGTCTGCATACTCCCAAATCGGTGCGCAGAACAGACCCGGGCGGCACGTCCCCTGCGGACGACGCCCCTTGACCCGGGCGGCGACCTGTGCTGCACCAGGGGCAGCGCCAGACGCACCGGACAAGTGGGGCGAATCGGTCGCGCCGGGGGTCCGGAACGGCCGAAACGTGCTGTTTTGCGAGGCCGCCGCAGGCGTCCTCAGACTGGCCATACAGGGGGCAGGACATGAAGACCATCGGGCTTTTGGGCGGCATGAGTTTCGTTTCGACCATCAACTATCTGCGCGACATCCACGCCGGGGTGCGGGCCCGCCTGGGCGGCCAGCACTCCCCGCGCATCCTCATGGAAAGCGTGGATTTCGCCGATCTGGATTCCTGCCTCGCAGCTAACGACTGGGACGGGGTGGCGGACCTGCTGTGTCCGGCGGCGGCCCGTATAGCGTCCGCCGGGGCGGATTTTCTGCTATTATGCAGCAATACCGTGCATAACGTGTACGACGCGGTGGCGGCGGCCGTGCCCATCCCGGTGGTGCATATCGCCGATGCGGCGGCCCGGGGCGTTACGGCGTCGGGCCTGTCCCGGGTGGGGCTTTTAGGCACCCGGGCCACCATGGAGATGGATTTCTATTCCGGCTGGCTGGCCCACAAGCACGGCATCACGGTCCTGACGCCCGAGGCGGAGGATCGGGGCATGATCGACCGGGTGATTTTTGGGGAACTGTGCCGGGGGCGGATCCATGAGGCATCCCGCCGGGAATACGAGCGGGTTGTGGCGGAGCTGGCCGGGCGCGGGGCGCAAGGCGTGATCCTGGGCTGCACCGAGATCGCCATGCTGCTGCCGCCCGGGGAGTCGGCGTTGCCGCTTTTCGATACGGCGGCCCTGCATGCGGAACTGGCCGTGGACATGGCCCTGGAAGAAGGAGGGGAGGCCTAGGATATCGGCAGCCGCAGCCGCACCGCCGCCACCTCGTCCCGGTCCACCAACACTTCCTGGTCCCCGGGCGCGCCGTCTTTTTTCACCTTGCGGCAGACCAGGATGCGCCGTCCGGACACGGCCACCACCAGTTCGCCCTTGTGGCGTTTCGAGGAGATGCGGTCTCCGGCCCGGATGTCCATGGTTGTCCGTTGCAGTGGATTTGGCCTAAGGGCCGGGCGCATATATAGAAAAAGGCCGGGAGATTGTCACCCCGGCCTTATGTTTGGTGCGCAGGGATGAGATCAGACCGGCTTGACCAGTTCCTCGGCCAGGGCCGCCACCCCGGCTTTCCCCTGGGTGGAAGAGGCCGCGTACAGGCGCATGGCGGTGGTCTGCGAATAAATATAATTGCGAAACGCGTTGAAAGGCTTGCCCGCAAGGTCGGTCTCGGACATGCCGTAGCGCTCCCGGGCGATTTCCGCCAGCACGGGGATGGTCCATTTGGCCGAGGGCACGGACAGCACCCAGTCGTGATCGCCCAGGTGGCACACGAACCCCTCCATGCGCCGGGGCTCGGGCAGGGTCTCGCCGCCCCGGGCCAGGAACCCCTTCTCCACGGGATCGACCCCGGCCAGGATGGCCGCCGCCTTGATCCAGCCCACCACCTCGGCCTCGTCCTTGGGCGACCCGGGGTGGTTGTGGGCGCAGGCCTGGGCCACAACCATGGCTGGCGGCAGGCCGCGCACCATGGATTCGGCCACGCTTAGGGCATGGTGCTCCCCGGTCCCGGCCAGGGGCTTTTCCGGGCGCGACTCGCCCGACTCCCCCCAGGCGAAGACCCAGGGCTTGTGCAGGTCGTGGAGCATCTGGGAGACCACCACCGCGTCGCGGTCCAGGTCGAAGCCGTAGACGTCGCGGTAGGTGTCGAAGATGGAAAGTGAAATCTTCATGTTGCAGGCCGTGTGCGTGGCCAGCCCCCCGGGATAGGAATGGTGGCTCTGGTAGCCGCTGCCCGGGGCGCTGCGGAAGGGCTGGAGCGCGGCGGCGGGGTCGGCGGCCAGGGGCGGCAGCAGGGTCTCGGGCGTGGCGTCCTTGACGTAGCCCTTGGCGGCAAGCTCCTCGCACACCGCGGCCCGGTTTTTGGCGTCGGCCAGGCGGGCGGCCAGGGTGGGGGCGGGGTTGTCCAGAATGGCCAGGACCGTGCTGCGGACCTGGGGATCGCGGATGGTTCCGGCCACGTCGCGCAGATACGTCCACGAGGCCGTGACATGGGGCGAGGCGTCGGCCATCTGCACCGGGGTCATGGCCTGACAGTCGGCCAGGGACTTCTGGGACGGGGCGGCCTTGGCCAGGGCGGGGAACACGGCCTGGGCGGCCAGCACCGCGCCAAACGCCGCGCCAAGCTCCAGGAACTGGCGGCGGTCGAAATGTCTTTCCATGGGCGTCTCCTCCGGGAACGGGGTGGTTTGGCGGTACTGAACCACGCCCGTGTGACCGCTTGGCGCATGGAGGATGTCTTTTGGACGACAGGCGGGACGGTCGGCGCGGCCGCGCCCTGGCCCGGGGACGGGTCAGGCCCGGGCGGCAGGAGGCAGGACGGCGGCGGGCATGCCGGTTTGGGCGGGCGGCCCGGACGCGGGGAGGTCGGGTCGATCAGCAGCCCAGGCTGACCAGATGCACGTCGGGCAGGGGGCGGCCCAAAAACAGCTCGCCGATGCCGCGCAGCCGTTCCGGGGCGTCGGTCACGTAGAAGTCGTGGCGCGGCGTGCGCCCGGGATCGGCCAGAAGCCCGGCCTCGGCCAGAACCCGGTGGGCGTCTTCGGCCACGGCCGTGGCCGAATCCACCAGCGTCACCGAAGGCCCGGCCTCGTCCTGCAAAAGCGGCCGCAACAGCGGATAATGGGTGCAGCCCAGAATGAGCGTGTCCGGGCGTTCGGCCAAAACCGGGGCCAGATATTCCCGGGCGATGAGCCGGGTGGCCGGGTGGTCCAGGAATCCCTCCTCGGCCAGGGGCACGAACAGCGGGCAGGCCCGGGACACGGTGGCCTCCGGGTCGCCGCCGCGCCGGGCGATGGCCGCCTTGTAGGCCCCGCTTTGCACCGTGGACGGGGTGGCGATGATGCCGATGCGGCCGGTTGCGGTGGCCGCCAGGGCGCTTCTGGCCCCGGCGTCGATGACCTCCAGGACCGGCACGGGGGACAGGGCGGTGATGGTCGGCAGGGCCACGGCGGCCATGGTGTTGCAGGCCACAATGAGCAGCTTGACGTCTTTTTCGAGCAGGAAACGCACGATCTCGGCCGCATAGCGGCCCACGGTCTCGGGCGATTTGACGCCGTAGGGCACCCGGGCCGTGTCGCCGAAATAGACGATGCGTTCGGCGGGCAGGCGTTCCATGACCGCCCGGGTCACGGTCAGGCCGCCCACGCCCGAGTCGAAGATGCCGATGGGATGGTTTGCCGGTTGGGTCACGGAAACAAGCCTTTTGCGTGGGATTCTCCGGGGGCGGCGTCCGGCCCCGGGGTGGGGACACGGATACGCCAAGGCCCGGGGGGAATCAATCCTCGCCGGGGGGGCGTCCCCAGGCGGGCGGCGACGGCGCACTGGGTGCTGATTCGCGTGCCCGGGCTGTAGGGTCGTCCCCAGGCGGGCGGCGACGGCGGGCTATTGCGGGAGGGGGGTGGGCGGAGCGTCCATGGCCTGTTCGATGGCCTGTTTGAGTTCGGACAGTTCCACGGGTTTGGCGACATAGCCGCTCAATCCCGCCTGCAGAAACCGCTCCCGGTCGCCGAGCATGGCGTGGGCGGTCATGGCGATGATGGGGATTTCGGCATGGTCGCGAAACGTCGCGTCGGTGCGGATGGCGGCGGCGGCGCTTAAGCCCCCCATGACCGGCATCTGGATGTCCATGAGGATCAGGTCGAAATGTCCGTTGCGCAGGGCCTCCAGGGCCTGTTGGCCATTGTCGGCGCATTCCGCCCGGTAGCCGAGCTTGGTCAGGTAGCGCCGTGCGGTGAACTGGCTGACGGGGTCGTCCTCCACCACCAGTATCCGCCTGCCGCGTCCTGCGTCCGGCTCTCCGGCCTCGATGGCGGTGGGCCCCTGCGTGGTGCAGGCGGTCTGTCTGCGGTCGGAGAGGGTGATCCGAACCCGGGTGCCGATGCCCTCCTGGCTGCATAAAAACACCGTGCCGCCCATGAGGTCCACCAGCCGCCGGACGATGGAAAGACCCAGGCCCGTCCCGCCGTACTTGCGGGTGTAGGAGCCGTCGGCCTGGGTGAAGGGTTCAAATACCCGGGCCTGCTTGTCGCCGGGGATGCCCACGCCCGTGTCGGAGATGTCGAAGCACAGGCGGGTTCCCTCGTGGCCCGGGCTTTCGGGGAGGGGGAAGACCCGCAGGCGTACGGACCCCGCGTCGGTATATTTCAGGGCGTTGCCCACCAGGTTGTAGAGCACCTGGCGAAGCCGTCCGGCGTCGCCGCAGAAGATATCGGGCGTGGACGGCTCGACCACGCAGGAGAACTCGATTCCTTTTTTCTCCGCCTCATGGGTGAAGGCGTAAAAGACCGGCTGCAGGGCCTCCTGGATCTCGAATGCCGTGGCGGCCAGGACCAGGTGGCCGGATTCGATCTGGGAGATGTCCAGGATGTCGGCCAGGATGCGCAACAGGCCCCGCCCGGCGCGCAGGGCCGTGGCGACGTATTGGGCCTGCTCCTCGTTAAGGGCGGTGGTCTGGGCCAGTTGGAGCATGCCCAGCACGCCGTTTAAGGGCGTGCGTATCTCGTGGCTCATGGTGGCCAGAAATTCGCTCTTGGCCCGGTTGGCGGCCTCGGCCGCGTCCTTGGCGGCCACCAGCTGGGCCTCGGCCTTTTTGCGGGCCGTGACGTCCATGCCGTAGATGTTGACGTAGCCGCTTGTGAGGATGGGGTGGACGGTCATGGCGAATGTCCGCTTCCCCACCTCTGTCTCGAAGACGACCGGCCTGTCCGTGGCGAAGGCCGCACGCAGGGACTCCTGGTGCGGCGCGGGAAAGGGCTGCCCCAGGCCGCTTTGATAATGGTCGAGGAAGGCCGCGCTGGCCTTGTTGGCGTGCAAAACGGTCATGTCCGGGGCCACCCGCAGGACCGGATTGGGGTTTTCCCCGGGGAACCGGGCCAGACTTTGGATTTCCTCGTAGGTCCGCTTGCGTTCGCTGATGTCCCGGGCGAACAGCAGCACGTCCCTGCGCCCGCTCAGGAACAGGGGAACGGCCGAGACCTCGACGTCCACGCGGTCTTTGTTTTTCCGCAGGAAGCAGAATTCTTCCACAGGGGACATCGTGTCGGCGCCGGATTCCGCTGCATCGTCCTGACGCAGGGCGAGCCAGGCCCGGAACCGGTCCCGGTCTTCGGGCGTGACCGAATCCAGGATGAAGGGGGGCGTGCGGTCATGTTCCCGGGGCAGGCCAAGGAGGTTGTGGCTCAACGCGTTGGCGTAGATCACCTGGCCTTCCTCCAGGATGCAGATGGCCTCCGGGGCGTTTTCCACCAGCACCGTGAAGCGTTCCCGGATCTCACGCAGGGCCGCCTCGGCGCCCTTGCGGCGGTCGATGTCCTCCACCACGGAGATGAAATAGTCCGGTCGGCCAGTGTCGTCGCGCACCAGGGAGACCGTGAGCTGGGCCCACAGCGTGCGGCCGTCGGCCCGGATATACCGCTTCTCCATGGCGTAGGACGGAATCTCGCCGGACAGCAGCCGGGCCATGTGGCCCACGTCGGTCTCCAGGTCGTCGGGATGGGTGATCTCCTGGAAGGTTATGCGGCGCAGATCGTCCCGGCTGTAGCCCAGGATGTCGCACAGCTTGCGGTTCACCCGCAGCCAGCGGCCGTCCGGGGCCACATGGGCCAGGCCCACGGCGGCCTGCTCGAAGGTGGACTCGAAGCGGGCCTGGGTCTCCCGTTTCTCGGCGTCCAGGCGGCTGCGCTGGGTGACGATCTCCTGTACCCGGGCCGACAGTTCCTCCACGGCCTGCGGGGAGATGTCGGCATCCGGGGCGCTGGGCATGCCTGCGGGGAATGCGGCGGCTGGCGTGGTCAGGTGTGGGGCCGTGCGCAGTTCATGGCTGACGTTGGCGAAAAAGCGGGTCTTAAGCTCGTCGAGTTCGCGGTTTTTTTCGTAGAGCCGGGTGATGTCGGCGTTGGCCGCCAGAAGCTTTTCATTGGCCTGCCGGGCGGATTCCAGGGCCTCGGCGGCCTGCCGGTTGACCGTGCGCAGCCGGGCGTGGGACAGGCTGAACAAAACCCCCATGCACAAAAACACGCCGATGGACAAAAGGCTTCCCGGGTTGTCGAGGATGTGGGCGGTCTCCAGCTTCATGAAATAAACGGCCACCATGGTCGCCGACAGGACCGTGGCGGCCAGGCCGCCGACCAGCCCGCCCACCCAGGAGCTGAAAAAGACCGCCGGGAAGAACAGAAACCAGACATAGGGCTTGATCGCGCCCCAGAAAAGCCACTGTATGGCCAGGGCGGCGAAGGGAATGGACAGGGCCGCCAGCAGCCGGGGGGGTGAGACCCAGGGGGGCGTTTTCATGGGCTCGACCATGTTTCCCTTCTCCATGCCGACGGCATGCCGTACCGATCCGGAAAGGATGCCGTCTTTGTCGGGGAAAGGGCGGGAACTCCGCCAATGTGCACAATACATCACAAAACGATATCGCTGTCGAGGAACAAAAGGGCGCAGGATAGATTCCGTGAACGGGATGATTGGTCTGTCGGTGCGGGCCAACGCGGCGAAACCACGATGGGATTTCATCTGCGGGTTGCCCGTAGCGGGCATGAAGACGCGTGGGGGGAGATAAAAACATCCGCCCGGCGTCAGCCGCAACATGCGTGGCGCTTACGCCCGGGCAGGGGGCCCTTCGGCGAGAAGCGTCCCGGCCGCGTCCAGGATGGCCGGGTCGGTGAAATCGGCCGTGGTGGTGATGGTCTGGACGGCCACCTGGGCCATGGCCGCGCAAAAGGGGGTCGCCGCCGGTCCGTAGCGGGTCGCCAGGTCGCGGCCCAGTTCGGCGCACAGGTAATGGACGCAGCGCGGGGATTTGAACAGGCGCAGGGTGCAGCCGTCGGCGGCCAGGCAGTCGCAATATCCGGGGGTCAGGCAGCGGCCGTGCTCCACCTCGAACCCGGTCTCCAGGCGTTGCAACTGGCCGATGACGTGGGAGAGCTCCATGGCCGCCGGGGAGGGCCGGGCGATCATCATGTCGGCCAGGGACAGGATCTCGAAATGGTTGGCGTTGCAGCAGCCCACAGGGGGGCGCGCACAGTCGTCGCGGCAAAAATCCCGGGTGGCGGCGGCCTGGATGACGTCGAGTTGGCGGACGTAGAGGGAATAGGCGATGACCCGGCGGCGCATGGACTCGGCAAGCGTCGCCAGATAGCCGCTTAACCGGGTGATCTGGCGCCGTACGGCGGCATCGGACAGGAAGGGATAGGCTGTGGCGCACAGGACCGACAGGTCGCCGTCGGCGGCCGTGCCGCGTTTTTGGGGCAGGGCGTCGAGCCAGGGTTCAGGGGCCATGCCGCCCCGCGACAACACCGTGCGGGGCGCTGAAGATCGTTATGCAGGAGGTCCGGTCGTTCGGCGCGGTCCAGGCAGGGACCGGCCGGAACCGGGCGGGTGGTGTGTGCGGACAGTCAAAGTGCAGCATGCGCGTCCTTCAGCGGGGCGAAGGGTGTGGTCGCTCCCGTTCAGGGACAGGCTACGGGCAATATCCGGAAAGTCCAAGGAAAAAACGCGGCGTCTAGCCGAAGGAGCAGATATATTCGGCGATGCCGTCGTCCACCACGATCTCAAACGACGAGTCGCCGGGCACGAAAAACGTGGTCCCGGCCGGATAGGCGGTAAACCCCTCCTGCCCGGCCAGCTTCACCCGGCAGGCCCCGGCCGTCACGTCCATGCGTTCGGGCGCGCCGGTGTTGAAGACATAGCTGCCGGGAAAGATGAGCCCCAGGGTGATCTTTTTCCCGGCGGCGTCCACCAGGGTGTGGCTTATGACCTTGCCGTCGAAATAGATGTTGGCCTTGCACACGGCGGTGACGCCGGGAAATTCTGCGGGGATGCCCTGGGACATGGGATGCTCCGTATGGGGGTTGGCGGTGACGGGAAAGAGGGCTAGCGCCAGTTTTGCGGCGTCAGCAGCACGGCCGACAGGGGCGGCAGGACCATCTCCAGGCTGTAGGGATGTCCGTGCCCGGGCGCGTCCTGGGCGGCCACGGCCCCGGCGTTGCCCAGGCCCGATCCGCCGTAGACGTCGGCGTCGCTGTTTAAAAGTTCGGTCCACACCCCGCCCACGGGCACGCCCACCCGGTAGGCGGGCCGGGACACGGGGGTGAAGTTGAAGACCCCGAGCACCATGTCCCGGGGATCTTTGCCCTTGCGCAGAAAGGCCACCACGCTGGCCTCGGCGTCCCGGAAATCCACCCATTCGAAGCCCGAAGACTCGAAATCCCGCTCGTGCAGGGCGGGTTCGCGCCGATACAGGGCGTTTAAGTCCTTCACCCAGGTCATGATCCCCCGGTGATGGCGGTATTCCAGAAGCCGCCAGTCGATCTCGGCGTCGTGGTTCCATTCGCCCCATTGGGCGATCTCCGCGCCCATGAACAGGAGCTTTTTCCCGGGATGGGCGTACATCAGGGCGTAGAGCAGGCGCAGGTTGGCGAATTTCTGCCAGTCGTCGCCGGGCATCTTTCCCAGTAGCGAGCCCTTTCCGTAGACCACCTCGTCGTGGGACAGGGGCAGGATGAAATTCTCCGTGAAGGCGTACCAGATGCCGAAGGTCAGCTCTCCGTGGTGGAACTTGCGGTGGATGGGGTCGCGGGAGAAGTAGCGCAGGGTGTCGTGCATCCAGCCCATGTTCCACTTCATGCCGAACCCAAGGCCGCCGATGTAGGGCGGACGCGACACCATGGGCCAGGCCGTGGATTCCTCGGCCATGGTCTGGATGTCCGGAAAGCGGGTGTAGGCGGCCTCGTTGAGCTTCTGGAAGAAGGCGATGTTGTCCAGGTTTTCCCGGCCGCCGTGGATGTTGGGGATCCATTCCCCGTCTTTGCGCGAATAGTCCAGGTAGAGCATGGAGGCCACGGCGTCCACGCGCAGGCCGTCGGCGTGGTATCTGGACAGCCAGAACATGGCGCTGGAGATGAGGAAGGCCCGTACCTCGTAGCGGCCGGTGTTGAAGATGTAGCAGTTCCAGTCGGGGTGGTAGCCGCGCCTGGGGTCGGCGTGCTCGAAGAGGTGGGTGCCGTCGAAATAGGCCAGGCCGTGGCCGTCCGTGGGGAAATGGGAGGGCACCCAGTCCAGGATGACCCCGATGCCTGCCTGGTGCAGGCGGTCGATCAAGGCCATGAAGTCCTGGGGCGTGCCGAAACGGCTGGTGGGGGCGAAATAGCCCAGGGTCTGGTAGCCCCAGGAGCCGAAAAAGGGATGCTCCATGACCGGCAAAAACTCCACATGGGTGAAGCCGCAGGCCAGGACATGCTCGGTCAGGCGGTCGGCCAGCTCCAGATAGGAAAGGGAGCGGTAGCGGTCGCCCATCTCCCGGGCAAACGAGCCCAGGTGCACCTCGTAGATGGACATGGGCGCGTTGAAGGCGTTTTTGGCCCGCCGTCCGGCCATCCATTCCCCGTCGGTCCACTGGTAGTCCAGATCCCAGACGATGGAGGCGGTTTTCGGCGAGGTCTCCCAGAACCGGGCGAAGGGGTCGCCCTTGTCGCCCCGGTAGTCGCCGTGGGCCGAGACGATGTGGTATTTGTAGAGCGTTCCCCGGCCGATGCCCGGCAAAAAGCCCTCCCAGATCCCCGAGCCGTCGTGGCGCACGGCCAGGGGATGGCCCTCGGGATCCCAGCCGTTGAAGTCGCCCACCACGGACACGGCGGCGGCGTTGGGGGCCCAGACGGCGAACAGGGTTCCGGGCTCGCCGTCCACGGTCATGGGGTGCGAGCCGAGCTTGTCGTGCAGGTCGAAGTGATTGCCTTCCTTGAACAGATAGATGTCGTGGTCGGTCAAAAGGCTTGCGCCGTATCGTGGTTCATGGGGACGCCGCATGACGTGGCTCCTTGGGAGGGTGCGGGATGGACGCGCGGCACGGGACAGGCCGCCGCGCGGGGCACACCCTAGACGAAGTGCCCTCCGGAGGCAAACACGCGGATGGCGGGCGTGGCGGCGGCAGGGTGTTACGGATAGCTAAGGACATGCCCCGAGCCCGTCTCCAGGACCGGCATGAACCGGGACAGGGCGATCTTGGCCGCAAGATCCGTGCAGTGGCAGGGATGCACGGCCGCCGGGGCGGCCTCGGCCAGGAAGCGGCCCGTGGCCTCAAGCCGTAAGGCCGGGGCGTCAAGCAGGTGCAGGCCGCCCACGATGTCCCGGATGCGCGTCTCGCCGCAGACCTGCCGGGCGTGGCGCACGGTGTTGCAGATGCCCGCGTGGGAGCAGCCGACAAGGATCACCAGCCCGGCCGGGCTGGCATAGGCCAGGGCCGTGTCGTCGGCCAGGGTGTCCGGGAGGCCCGGGGCCGGGGCCTGTCCCGGGCCTGGCAGGTCGTGGTCCTCGCGGCGCAGGCGGTCGCCGGGGGGCGGGGCGTCTTCGAAGTCGAAGTGGCGGGGGATCTCGCCCAGAAAGATCAGGCGCTCGGTCAGGGCCACGGGGTCTTTACTCAGGCGCAGGGTGAAAAAATCGGCCAGCACGGCCGGGGAGAGGTGGTCGCCGATGGCCGGAACCCGGCCCATGCCCCGCCGGGACAGGGCGTGGGGATGGGCCGTGAGCACGGGGCGGCGGATGGGGCGGTCCTCGCAGGCCTCCTCGGTCATGCGCCGTAGGAGGTGCTCCAGGCCCCACAGGTGGTCGAGGTGGCCGTGGGACAGGGCTACCTGGTCGAGGTCCGAGAGGTCGATGCGCAGCTTTTCGGCGTTTCGCAAAAAGACGTCCGAATAGCCTGCGTCGAAAAGGACGCGCGCGCCGTCCGCCTCCACAAACAGGGACAGGCCCGGTTCGCCCAGAAAATAGCGGTCGATGAGGGTGTTGTTGTCAGCAAGGACCGTGAGCTTCATGGCGGCCTCCAGGGCGTGGTGTATCCTCGCCGGGGCCGGGGAGCAAGCCGGGGAGACGGTCAGGCCGGGCCGCCCTCATGGGTGATGTACCCGGCCAGGACGGTGTCGCGATGCTTCATGCTGGCGCAGCGGGGACAATAGGTGAAGGTGGTCACGGACAGGGCCAGGCCGCAGCGTTCGCAAAAATGGATGCCGCAGGCCGGACAGACGAAGATCGCGATTCCCGGATGGATGCATCCGCAGTGTTCGCATTTTCGGAAAAACGCCATGGTGAGTCCTTTTCCGATGGGTTCGGCGGGATCGGGCTATATCCCGGCGGGCATGGTCCGGGCCACCAGGGCCAGGCGGGCCGGGTCGTTTTTGTCGTCGCGCAGAAGCGTCAGGGAGAGCAGGACCGGGATGCGCTTGCCGTCGCGGGCCATGAGCGAGGCCCGGGCGTTGCGCAGATCCGTGCCCCTGACGCACAAAGAGACGATCTCGGTCACATAGGCCAGGTGTTCGTCCGCGACCAGGGACAGAAGCGGCCGCCCCAGCAATTCTTTGGCGTGCCAGCCGAACTCCCGCTCGGCCACGGTGTTGACGTCCACGATGACTGTATCGATGTTTGAGATAAATATCGGATCGACGCAGTTCATGAAGGCCGCGGCCCGGAAGAGAAGGGTTTCGCCGTCCCCGCAGGCCGCATGGTCTGCGGCGCCGTCGCGCGGGGACAGGAAGAACAGGGCCGGGGAGACGTGGAAATGCCGGGACAGCTTTTCGATGATGAAAAAGGAAGGGGAAGCCAATCCGCGTTCGATCTTGGACAGGTAGTCCAGGGAGATGCCGATACGTTCGGAGAGGGCTGCCTGGGTGAGATCGCGGGATTGCCGCAGATGGCGCAATCTTCGACCGAATACACCTTTGAGGTCTTGTGTATTCATGGCGGGGATGTAGGTCACGGGCGGGGAATTGGCAACGGATTGTGAGTACGGGTCGGGGATTTCGGATATTCGCGGTGAAATACCCGGGGGCCCTGGCGGCGATCCGGACGCCCCGGGCCGGGGGCCGTGCGGGGTCAGGCCAATCCCAGTTCCCGGTTGCGCCGTCTGGCGGCGAACAGCGCGGCCTTGTCGCCGCAGGCCTCGTCCCAGGCGGGTTCGTGCCAGGACAGCGGGGTGTCCCGGGCCGGGACCGCCCATACCGGGCTTGCCGCCGCGCCGCCGACGGAGACGGCCGTTTCCTTCCCGGCCTGCCTGGCCTTGGGCGAGAACGAGGCCACGAAGGCGGCGGCGTCGCGCACGACGGCCTCGTCCCAGACCGCGCCGGGCAGGCGTCTGGCCAGGGCCAGGGGGCCGGGGTGGTCGCGGACCTTGAACACCATGTCGTTTCCGGCCAGGGCCGCCTCCAGCCTGGCGTTGTCGGACTGGTTGCGGCCGATGCTCAGCCACAGGTTGCCGGACCAGTATTGGCGGCCGATGTTGGCCAGCTCGAAGTCCCCGGCCCCGGGGGCGGGGTGGTGCACGAAGACCGGATAATACCGCCGGACCGATTCCATCTCCGTGAGCATGCAGCCCCCGGCCGGAGTGGGGATCTCGGGCAGCCCCATGCGTTCGGCCAGGGCCAGTTGCTCCTTGCGGCTTCGGCCGCTCATGGCGTGCAGCCGCTCCCGATCCACCAGGCCGCGTTGCTCCATGGGCGTCTCGGGCAGGCGCTTGGCGCACAGGGGGCGCAAGAGCAGGTTGCGGGCCGCCGAGTCGCGGCGGATGACGTGCAGGGCGTCCAGGCGCTGGGACATGGGACGTTGGCCCACCACCTCGCCCGTGGCCACGAACGCGGCCCCGTATTCCGGCAGAAGGGCCACGGCCCGGTCGAGCATGAAGATCTTGCAGTCGATGCAGGGGTTGAGAAACTTGCCCAGACCATGGGCCGGACCGTCGGCGAGCATGCGCACGTAGTCCTGGCCCACGTCCAGGGCCGAGATGTCCAGGCCGAAGGTCTCGCGCCAGTGGACCAGGCGTCCGGGCTTGCCGAAAAAGGGGCTCACGAAATGCAGGCACAGGACGGACAGGCCCTGGTCCATGAGGGTCCGCGCGGCCAGGACGCTGTCCAGGCCGCCGGAGAAAAGGGAAAGGGCGTCGTAGCGTTTCATATCCGTCAAGCCTAAAGCCTGGAGGAGCGGCTGGCAAGGGGCTCCATGGCCTGGGTGTCCTTCCCTTTGCAGGGCGGTCCGGACGAACGCGCCCCCTGCGGTCAACGGCGTCACAGATCGTCAGGGAAGCCACGGCGTTGCCGCGCCCATGCACCTTGCCTGCCGCGGCAAGGGGTGCTATCCGATGTTCTTGAAAAACCAGTCCGAAAACCCTTTTGTGGTGAGCACCATGCCTTCATCCCTTGCCGTCGCGGCGCTCCGGCCCGTCCTGGCTGCCCTGGCGGTCCTGGCGGCCGTTTTTTTAGGTTCGGCCCCGTCCGTCGCCAGCGGCGATCAGCCCGATCTGGGCCTGACCGACGCCGAGCGGGCCTTCATCGAGGCCCATCCCGTGGTCACCTTCAGCGACTCCATCTGGGAGCCCCTGGCCATGGTGGAAAACGGAAAATACCAGGGCATCTTCCACGACTTCTACGAGCTCGTCTCGGCCATGACCGGGCTGGCCTTCAAATTCGTGCCCCAGGGCGACTCCCGGGATTTCGGCAAGGTGCTTTCCGCCCTGCGGGACAGGCGCATCGACCTGATCGACGGCACCGGAAAAACTCCTGCCCGGGAAAAGTACGCCCTGTTCGCGGGGCCGTATCTGCGTTTTCCCATGGCCATCGTCTCCCGGGACGACGTCCTGGCCGGGTCGCTTGTGGAGCTGCGCGGCAAGCGGGTGGCCGTGGCCAGCGGCTCCACGGCCTACGAATACGCCCGGGACAACCATCCCGAACTGGACCTCGTGGTGGTTGAGGATCCTGCGGCGGCCCTTTCCGCCGTGGCCTCGGGCCAGGCTGCGGCCATGCTCGAAAACCTGGCCGTGGTCACCTACGGCATCCGCAAGGCGGGCCTGAGCAATCTCAAGGTGTCGGGGCTTGCGGACTACGTGTTCGACATCTACGCCCTGGTGCGAAACGACATGCCGGAGCTGGCCTCCATCCTGGACAAGGCCTTAAAGGCCATCCCGGTATGGGACAAGGCGGCCATCATGGCCAAGTGGCTGCCCCTGTACACCTCGGGGCAGACGCCGGGACAGACGCCGGGCCGGGCGGCGGCGGGAGACGGCTCCTCGGCCGCTGCGGGAGGCGGCCCGGAGGCCGCCCCGGTCCGGGTGACCCTCAATCGCCGGGAACGCAGCTACGTGGAGGCCAAGGGGGCGCTTCGGTTCTGCGTGGACCCGGACTGGCCGCCTGTGGAGCGGGTGGACGAGGCCGGGCGGTACGAGGGCATGGCCGCCGACGTGCTGGCCCTGTTGTCCGAGCGTCTGGGGACGCCGGTGCGGATGCATCCCACCGCCTCCTGGGCCCAGACCCTGGAGGCGGCCCAGGCGGGCCAGTGCGACTTCATCGTGGCCGCCGTGGATACGCCCGAGCGTCGCCCCTTCCTCGAGTTCACCAGCCCCTACCTGCGCCTGCCCCTGGTGGTGGCCACCCGGGCCGACCATGCCTTCGTGGACGGCCCCAAGTCCTTGATGAACGACCGGGTGGGCGTGGTCCGGGGGCATGCCACGGCGGACATCCTGCGCGGCAGGTATCCGGCCCTGGACGTGGTGGATGTGGCCAGCGATTTCGAAGGGATGGCCCAGGTGGCGTCCGGGGAGATCGACGCCTTCGTGGACGTGCTGCCTGCCGTGGCCTACCGCATGGGCAAGGAGCGGCTGACGGGCCTGAAGATCGCGGGCCGCCTGGAGGATCACCTGGATCTGTCCGTGGCCGTGCCGCGCGGCAAGGCCGAGGTGTTCTCCATCTTTCAAAAAGGCGTCAGCAGCCTGAGCGCCGGGGAACTGGACGCCATCTTCAAGAAATGGGTGGCGGTCACGTTCGAGCACGGGTTCGACTACACCCTGGTGTGGCGGGTGGCGGCGGGCGCGGCCCTGGTCATCCTGGTCATCGTGTGGTGGAACCGCAAGCTGACCCGCTTAAACCGCGCCATCCGCCGGGCCCATGAGGATCTGGCCGCGCTTCTGGACAACTCCGGCCAGGGCTTTTTGTCGTTTCAGGCCGACGGCGTGGTGCAGCCGGGGTTCAGCCGCGAATGCCGGGACATGTTCGGCCGCGACCCGGCAGGCCTGCCCATCTGGTCCCTGTTGTTCCCGGGCGACGCGCGCGCCGCCGGGGACTTCGCCAAAAACCTGGGCCGCATCCTGGCCGAGAACGATGATTTTCGCCGCTCGCTCTACCTGTCGCTGATGCCCGCGTCCGTGCAGCCGGGGGGACGCGTCCTGGAGGTGGAATACCGGGAGATCGGCCGGGACCGGCTCATGCTGGTCCTGACCGACGTCACGGACGCCCGCCGTCTGGAGAGCGAGGTGGAGATGGAGCGCGCCCGACTGGCCAACGTGGTGGCCGTGGCCCGCGACCCCCGGGAGTTTTTCCAGGTGGCGGACGCCTTCCGGGCTTTTGCCGCCGCGTGCCGGTCGAAGGCCCCGGGCGGTGAGTCCCCGGCCGAGGCCCTGCGCCGTCTGTACCGCCAGGTGCATACCTTCAAGGGACTTTTCCTCATGTTCGGATGCCGCCGGGCAGCGGCGGCGCTGCACGACCTGGAGTCGCGGCTGTCGGCTCTGGAGGCCGGGGGCGGGGTCACGTCCGGTGATCTGGCCGGGGTCGTGCACCTGGAACCGGCCGTGGAGGAACTGGCCGGGGACATGGAGGTGCTGCGCCAGACCCTGGGGGACGAGTTTTTCAACCGGCGCGGCGCGGTGTGCATCGGCGAGGACATGGCCCGGGAGCTCCGGCGTCTGGCCGAGGAACTGGCCGCCGCCCTTCCCGAGCCGCAGGATGCCCGGGTGCGCATGCTCATTGAGCGGGCCAGGACGCTTTGCCATGTGGACATGCGCGGGCTTCTGGCCGTATCCTTGGGCACGGCGGGCCAACTGGCCGAGCGCCTGGGCAAGGTGGTGCATGCGCCGCCGGTGTCCGGGGAGGCTGTGCCCGTGGACCCGGACCGCTTCGGGCCGCTGTGTCGGCGCGTGGTGCACCTGGTGCGCAACGCCGTGGCCCACGGCGTCGAGTCCCCCGAGGACCGCGTCCTGGCGGGCAAGCCCGAGGCCGGGACCGTGGCCGTGTCCGTGGCCCGGGACGGGGACTGGCTGTGCCTGCAGGTGTCCGACGACGGGGCCGGGATCGACCCCGCGGCCGTGCGGGGCCGCGCCGCCGCTCTGGGGCTGGCCGACGCGCAGACCCTGGCGGCCATGGACGAGGGTCGCGTGTTGCGCCTGATCCTGGCCCAGGGGCTCAGCACCGCCACGAGCGCCGACGAGGCCTCGGGACGCGGCGTGGGCCTGTCCGCCGTTTTGGAGGAAGTGGAGCGGCTTGGCGGCGAATTGCGCATCGAAAGCCGTCCGGGGCTGGGCACGACGTTTACCGTGCGCGTTCCCCTGTGTGCAACCGAACAGGCCAAGGAGCAACCATGAGCGCTTCCGGGGTGGACATCAGCCGGTTTTTGCAGGCCCTGTCCGAGCGTAGCGTCAGTTTTTTGCGTGACGAACTGGAGATCGCGGTCACGGTCCAGACGCATCATCTCGACGATGTGCAAAAGCTCGATCTCAAGCACCTGACCGCGATCATGAGCGCCACGGACAACATGAAGCTCTACCTGGCCTACAGCTTCGACGAGGCGCTCATCGTCAAGGCCTTCGAGGCCTATTGCAAGGATCTGGACATTGCCCCGGACGAGCGCGATACCTATATGGAAGAAACGGCCGGGGATATCATCAACATCATCGTGGGCAACGCCCTGGCCGACCTGTCGGCCCAGGGCCGGGTCATCGGCCTGTCGCCGCCCATCGTCATCACCGAGGCCAAGAGCGTCATGCGCCACCGGGGGGCCAAATTCGCCACAGCCTGCCTCGTCACGCCGTACGGGGGACTGAACATACATCTCATCGGTCCGGGGGAGCTTTTCGACGACACCCTGGAATACCTGGAGGCATAAGCCATGCGCCCCCTGAACATCATGGTCGTGGACGACTCCAACCTGACCATCAAAAAAATGGTCAAGATGATCGAGGATCTGGGGCACAAGGTGGTGCACGTGGCCTCAAACGGCCGCCAGGCCGCCGAGGACTATCCGAACGTGCGCCCCGATCTGGTGACCATGGACATCACCATGCCGGACATGGACGGCATCGAGGCCACCAGGCGGATCATGGCCGTGGACGACAAGGCGGTCATCGTCATGGTCACCTCCCACGGCCAGGAGCAGATGGTCATGGACGCCATTGAGGCCGGGGCCAAGGGATACGTCCTAAAGCCCGTGAAGATGGAGAAGCTGGCGGAACACCTTGAGGCCGTGGCCGGGAAATACATCCCATGAGCGGGAACATGCTGGAAAGCAGCCTCCTGGAGACGCATTTCGACGTCATCCCCTTTGGGATCTATGTGGTGGACGTGGCCACCCTGGACGTGGTCTTCGTCAACCGCCACTTCCGGGACCGCCTGGGCGATCTGGCCGGGCGCAAATGCCACCAGGCCCTCTACGAATCCCCCCAGCCCTGCCTGTTCTGCAAGATCAGGAACCTCGTGGGCCGCGACGGACTGCCCAACGGCAAGACCTACATCTTCGAGCACTTCAACGACAAGGACGACCGCTGGTACCAGCTCCAGGAAAAGTCCATGAGCTGGCCCGACGGCCGGGTGGTCAAGTATTCCATCGCCGTGGACATCACGGAGCTTAAGGAGGTGCAGAACCGGCTGGCCGAGGCCCATGCCGAACTGGCCTTGAAAAACCGCGATCTGTCGCGGCAAAACGAGCTTTTGCAGGAAAACGTGCGGCTGCGCGAGCATGTGGACCGCATCGCCCGCCACGACCTCAAGACCCCGCTCAACGCCCTCATCGGCATCCCGCCGCTTCTGTCCGACTACGGGCTCAACGAAGAGGGCGTGAAGCTGGCGCGCATGATGGAAGAGGCCGGGGTCACCATGCTGAACATGATCAACCGCACCTTCGACCTCTACCGCCTGGAGACGGGAACCTACGTCCTTATGCCCACGGAGGTGAACCTGGCGGCCGTGGCCCGCAAGGCCGCCCAGGATGCCTCCTCCGACGTTTTTTTTCCGGACCGGCCGGTGCGGGTGGTTTTCGAGGGCCGTCCGGCGGCCGACGGGGACGAACTGATGATCCAGGGCGAGGAGCTTTTGTGTTACAGCATCCTCTCCAACCTGGTGAAAAACGCCGTGGAGGCCTCGCCCCAGGGAAACGAGATCACGGTGAGCCTTAGCCGCGAGGCCGGGGAGGCCGTGGTGGCCGTGGCCAACGTGGGCGAGGTGCCGGCAGGCATCCGGGACCGTTTTTTTCAGAAATACGTCACGTCGGGCAAGCGCGACGGCACGGGACTCGGGGCCTATTCGGCCTGGCTGGCGGTCCGGGCCCACGGCGGCCGGGCGACGCTCGACTCCTCGCGGCCCGGGCACACCACGGTCACGGTGCGTTTTCCCTTGTCCGCCCCGGCCTCGGTGGCCGCGTCCGGGGCAGGGGGTGATCCGCCGCCATGATCGAAAGCAGCCTTTTCGAATCCCATTTCGATCTCATTCCCTTTGGCATCTATGCCGTGGACGTGGCCACCTACGAGATCATTTTCAGCAACCGGCATTTCCGCGAGCTTTTCGGCGATCATGTGGGCAAGCCCTGCTACAAGACCCTCTACGACCTGGACAGGCCCTGCTCCTTCTGCCGCATCCGCGACCTCGTCACCCGCGACGGGATGCCCAACGGCAAGACCCTGGTGTTCGAGCATTTCAACGACGCCGCCGACGGCTGGTTCCAGCTCCAGGAGCGGGCCATGAGCTGGCCAGACGGCCGGGTGGTCAAATATTCCATCGCCGTGGACATCTCCGAACTCAAGGAGACCCAGAACCGGCTGGCCGAGGCCCATGCCCAACTGGCCCTCAAGAACCGGGAATTGGACCGCCTGTCCTTGACCGACCCCCTGACCGGGCTGCCCAACCGGCTGGCCCTGGACCGTGTTCTGGAGGATGAGGCCGCGCGCGGGCAACGGCATGGCCGGACGTTTTCGGTCATCATCGGCGACATCGACCACTTCAAGCGCATAAACGACGTCCACGGCCACGCCGTGGGGGACGCGGCCCTGCGGGAGGCGGCGGAGACGCTGGCCGCATCCGTGCGGGGCACGGACACGGCGGGACGGTTCGGCGGGGAGGAATTTCTGGTGGTGTGTCCGGAGACGGACGCGGCCGGGGCGGAGATCCTGGCCGAGAATCTGCGGGCCAGGGTGGAGGAGCGGACCTACGCCAAGGGCGAACGCCTGACCATGAGTTTCGGGGTGGCGGAATCGCGACCCGGCGAGTCGCCCTCGCGTCTGGTGGCCCGGGCCGACGCGGCCCTGTACCGGGCCAAGGCCCTGGGGCGCAACCGGGTCTGCCGGGCGGAGACGGCCGACTGAGAGGATCTGCCATGTCCGGTGCGGGCGGTTTTGCCCGGGGCATGTCCCGCAGAAAACAACAGCCTTTTTCGGCCGTGTCGACCATGGCAACCGGCGGTCACGCTCATGAAAACACGTTTGATTCTGTTGTGCGCCCTCTGTCTGGCCCTGTGGACCGGGACGGCCGCCGCCCAGAAGCTCGACCTGACCCCGGAAGAACAGGCATTCATTGCGGCCCACCCGGTCATCACCTGGTCGGACGCCCACAGGCCGCCCCTGTCCATCGTGGAGAAGGGACGCTACGACGGCATCCTCCATGACTATTACCGGCTGGTGGCCGGACTCGCCGGGCTGACCTTCCGCTTCACGCCCATCGGCGACGGCCGGGACATCCAGCCCGTGTTCGATGCCCTGGAGAAAAAGGACATCGACATGGCCGGGGGCGCGGGCATAATCCCGGGCCAGGCCGCCTACGCCCTGTTCTCCGGGCCCCTGTTTCATGTCCCCATGGGCCTCGCCGCCCTGGAGGGCAACCCGGTGAGGAGTCTGGCGGAGCTTTCGGGGCAAAACGTCGCGGTGGTCAGGAATTCCCTGGCGGCGGAGTTCGCCCGGGACGGCCATCCGGGCTTGGAGCTGGTCTACGCCGACACGCCCCGCCAGGCCGTGGACATGGTGGCCAGGGGCCAGGCGGCGGCCATGCTCGGCGATATGGCCGGGCTGGCCCGGATCATCCGCGAAATGGGCCGCAGCGACATCCGCGTCTTGAACCTCCCCGAGCACAGCTTCGAGATCTATGCCCTGATCCGCGAGGATTGGCCCCTTTTGGCCTCCATCCTGGACAAGGCCCGGGCCGCCATGCCGCCCGAGGCCAAACATGCCATGGAAGACGACTGGCTGCGCCCCGACGTCGCCGAAACCGGCGACGCGCGCCTAAATCTCACGGCCGAGGAGAGGCGCTACGTCAGGGACAATCCCGTTTTTACCGCCTCCAACGAATCCAACTGGCCGCCGTTCAACTTCAACGTCAACGGATTGCCCCAGGGCTATTCCGTGGACTACATGAACATGCTGGCCAGGATGGCCGGGCTCAAGGTCAAGTACGTGATCGGGCCGGAGTGGGACGAATTCGAGCGCATGCTGCAGGACGGAACCCTGGACGTGCTCATGAACATGGCCTCGACGCCGGCACGCGAGGCCTATACGGATTTTACGCCCCCCTACGCCACCCTGGTGCACGGCATCGTCTTCCGGGACGGCAAGGCCCCCCCGCCGAACCTGGAGAGCCTGTCCGGGCGCAAGGTGGCCGTGTCCAAGGGGTTTTTCACGGAAAAGGTGCTCGCGGCCGCCTATCCGGACATCAAGCTCCTGGCCCTGCCGGACGCCTTGAACTGCCTGCAGGCCGTGGCCACGGGCGAGGCCGATGCGGCCATAGACAGCCTCCCGGTGCAGAACTACCTGATCCGCAAGCACTTCCTGCTCAATCTGCAGACCAGGGCCCTGGTGGACAACAGGCACTTCCCCACGGTCAACATCCGCTTCGGGGTGGGCAAAAACAAGCCCGTCCTGGCCAGCATCCTGTCCAAGGCCATGGCCATGGTCGGCGAGCGGCAGATGTCCGAGCTGCGGCAAAAGTGGCTTGCCGCCGACCGGATGGAGAAGGAATACATCCCCCTGACCCCGTCGGAGCAGGAGATGCTCTCCCGGTTGGGCGTGGTGCGCATGTGCGTGCATCCCGACTGGATGCCGTTTGGCCGCATCGACGGGCAGGGAACCTTTGAGGGCATGACCGCCGACTACGTCCGCCTGATGGCCGAACGCATCGGCGTGGACCTCAGGCTGGTGCCCACGAAAACATGGGAACAGAGCGTGGCCGGCCTGGCCGAGGGGGCCTGCGACATCATTCCGGCCATCCCCCCCACGGACGAACGCCGACAGGTCATGTCGTTCACCCGTCCCTACCTGACCTTTCCTGTGGTCGCGGCCACGCTGACGGACACCATGTTCGTGCCCGACATGGCCTCCCTGGCCGGAAAGCGCATCGGCGCGGTGGCCGGGCAGGCCTGGACCGGGGAGATCCTGCGCGACTATCCCGAGGTGGAGGTGGTCAGGGCGCCAAGCGTGGAGGACGGGCTGCGGATGCTGCAAAGCGGTGAGATCTTCGCCTTTGTGGACACCCTGGCCGCCATCAGCTACGCCATCGGACAAGGCCATTTCGCCGACATCAAGATCGCGGGCAGGCTGGAGGGCGAACTGTCCCTGGCCGTGGGCGTCAGCCAGCAAAACCCCGATCTGGCCCAGGTCTTCGACATGGCCGTGGCCTCGCTGACGGAAAACGAGCGTCGCGACATCTTTTCCCGCTGGATATCCATCACCTTCGAACACGGGTTCGACTACGACCTGTTCTGGAAGATCCTGGCCGGGCTGGCCGTGGCCGTGGCGGCCATATTCTACTGGAACCGGAAGCTTGTGCGCCTGAACCGGGCCGTGACCCTGGCCAACGCCGACCTGGGCCGGGCCCATGCCAAGATCTCCACCCTGCTCGACAACTCCGGCCAGGGTTTCCTCTCCTTTGCCGCCGACGGCCTGGTGGAGCAGGAACTGTCCAGGGAATGCGACCGGCTTTTCGGCAAACCGGCCGCCGGTTCGCCCATCCCGGCCCTCCTGTACCCCGGCGACGCCCGGGCCGGGGAGGTCTTCGGCCAAAACGTCCGGCGCATCCTGGCCCAGGATGACGCCTTCAGGCGCGACCTGCTCCTGTCGCTCATGCCCCGGCGGTTCGTCCTGGGCGACAGGCAGGTGGATGCGGAATACAGGCTCCTGGAAGGCGGGCGGATCATGCTCGTGCTCACGGACGTGACCGACAAGTGCGCCCTGGAGGCCGAGGTGGAACGGGAGCGCCAGCGTCTGGCCATGATCGTGGCCGCGGTGCGCGACAGGGACGACTTCATGAGCGTTTATGCCGACTACGAACGGTTCGTCCGGACCAGGGGTCGCGGCGGGCCCCCTCGGGGCGCGGACGCCCCAGACGCCCCGGACGGCCCAGGCGGCCCGGACGATGGGGACGGCGGGGACGGCGGGGACGGCGGCTTTGATCTGCCGGGCCTCTACCGCCAGGTGCACACCTTCAAGGGGCTTTTGCTGCAACTGGATTTCATCCATTCCCCACAGGCCCTGCATGGGCTGGAGACCGCCCTGGCCGCGTGGCAGGCCGCCGGGGAGCAGCGGGCGGACCGGAAGCGGCTTGCGGACGCCTGGAGGGAGTGCGGATGCGAAACGGCCCTGGACAACGACCTGGGAATCATCCGGGCGGCTCTGGGGGACGCGTTCTTCGAACAGGCCCGCCATGTCCCGGTGTCTTTGGAGATGCTCGAACGCCTGGAGGGGCTGGCCGTCCGCCTGGGGGCGCGGGCCGGGGAACTCGGCCTCGATGCGGCGGATTGCGGCCTCTTGCAGGAGGTGCGCCGCCTGCGTGAGCGGGATCTGCGCGACATGCTCGGGGCGTATCCCCAGGCGGTCCGCAAGCTGGCCGAACGCATGGGCAAGGTCGTGCAGCCCTTTGCAGTGGAAGGCGATGTCGTCCGGGTATCGCCGCAGACCTATGCCCCCTTTGTCTCCTCGCTGGTGCACGTCTTTCGCAACGCCGTGGTCCACGGCATCGAGGAGCCGGATTACCGGCTGGACGCGGGCAAGCCCGAGGCCGGACGCCTGGCCTGCCGCGTGACGGATCTGGGCGAGCGGGTGCTGGTCGTGGTGGAGGACGACGGCCGGGGGATCGGGGTCCAGGCCCTGCGGGACAAGGCCAGGGAGATGGGCATGGAGCCCACCGGGGATGCGCACAAGGATCTGGACCTTGTCTTTGAACGCGGCCTGACCACGCAAAAAACCTCCGATTCCCTCTCCGGCCGGGGGGTCGGGCTGTCCGCCGTCAGGGAACAGCTTGCCCGCCTCGGGGGGACGGCCCAGGTCACCTCGGTTCCGGGCCGGGGGACGACATTCGCCTTCACCCTGCCCAGGAAGGTTGTTCCTGAGGAAACAGCGGCGTAGGACCGGTCTGGGGAAGGCAGGCGCACGGGAGGTCGCGAGGGCCTGAGGACTTCGAATGCGCCGCAACGGCTGCATCATGAAATGATATGCGTTCGCCTCCAAAAGGCTCACACATGTTTAGCGTATCCTGTAGGCCAGGGTACTTCTTTTTCTGCATGCTCCGTCACCCGTCAAGCCTGGACATCCCCCACCTCGGGAAATGTCGGCGTACCTCGCGGCTTCCCACGATCCTGGAGAAAAGCTTATAGTTACCCGTCTCCCGGCGGACCCTCCCAGCCACGATGGCCGGATCGATTTCAAGAACGGCGGCGGTTTGCAACACAAAATCCATCTGACCCCGCCGCGACGGCGGGGTGTCATCCCACAGGCTTCCCGGGATCAGCATTTCCGAGGCCATGGCGTTGGCCTGCTCCTCAATGTCGTCCATGCTGCGAACGTCCAGGTCGTCCACCAGAAATCCGCCAGGAGCGACGTGCCCCAGGGCCAGATGGGCCAGTTCATGGAGCAAGGTGAACCAGAAATTGTCCAGGCGGTCATGGCGTAGCGACAGCCCGGCCACAGCCCCGCCATCCGGCGCGAAAAGAGCCGCGCCGTCAAGATACGTCCCAGGGAAATGCCGCAGCACCACGAGACGGATGCCAAATCCGGCGAGGTATTCCGCTGCCAGGGCCGGACCATCCGGCTTCGCGCTGAGCCTGGTCAGCCCCCGGAAAAACGTCGCATCGAGCCGCTGCTTCTCGAAGCGGGCCGCCATGGGCAACGAGGCGGCGACGGTACGGACGCCGCCGACCCAGACCAGAATGCCTCCCGGGTCGCCGCGCATGCCGAGACGGGTGGAGCCACGGGTGCAAAATGCCGGAACGGCCTGGGCGATCCCGCAGTTTTCAAGCCATTGCCGAATTTCATCAGGCAACTCCTCCGGTCGGCAGTCGCGACGCAGCCAACCCCGGACAATCATCTCCCGGGCGACGCTATCTGAAATTCTGCTGGACTCCCGCGTCTGAGACATGTCCCCCACCAGTGTGTCCAATGGGATGCCCAGGCCGACATGCAGGCGACGGATCATATCCAACGTCAGCGGCCGTTTTCCGGCCAGCACCTCGGAAATCTTGCTTTTCCCCCCGATAAACGGTTCCAGGTCGCGTCTGGAGAGCCCATACACCTCCATGGCATATTGGATTGCGGACACGGGAGTGGGCGTTGGAATGGGATAGCGTTCATCCTCGTATAACCCGACAAGCGTGACCCAGTATTCCAAACGTTCCGAATCTCGTTCCTCGATTGGTTTATCCATCAAGTCATCTATGACGGCAAGAGCCTTCTCGTAATCTGCCTGGGTCTTGATGAGTCTTTCCATGGAGCACCTCCCTGTCTTTTTCCATGAGGTGTCGTAGTTCAAATGGTCGTTATGTCTTTTATCCTGTCGTATTCCGCATGGGTTCCGACAAAACGAACGAATGCGATTTGATCAGAGAAATCCATTTTAACGACAAGCCTGAACAGTCCCACATCGAAAACGAACCGATTTCCGCCGACATAGTCGACTGAACGGGAAAAACCTTGTTTGAGCGCCGCGAAACTGTCCCAGTTTCTTGAGACCACGCGGGCATACCAGTTCGCCAAGGGTGGCTGAGCGTCAGGGTGCAGCCGCCAGAAATCCACCAGTGCGGCCCGTTTCACGACCCGCATTTTCTTTTCCCGACCGCTCATGATTCTATGGTATCAGACCGTCGCAGGGGGTCAACAGGAAAGTTCCCGTTATGTGAACTTTTGTAGCCCGCAATTGGTCGAAGTCGGCCGGGGGTGCGCCGCCAGACAACTGGCGGAAAGCTGGAGTCGGCCCGCGCCCGGCTGCCGCACTAGCCGCTCTCCCGGCCCTTGACGGGAAACCGGGACAGAAACCGTTTTTCGGCCTCGGACGTGCCGATGAGCAACAGTTCCGCGTCAGCGCGCAGGGGCTCGGCCGGGTTGGGGTTCACCGTGAGCCCGGCGTGTGAGCGCACGGCCACCACGCTGCATCCCGTGTCGACCCGGATGTCGCTCTCCAGGAGGGTCTTGCCCTCCAGCCTGGGGGGCACGGGCATGCGGAAGATGTTCAGGCCCTCGGCAAGCATGAGCACCTTGCCCGGGGACAGCAGGTTGATGATGGTGTTGGCCACAAGCGACGCGTAGGAGATGACCAGATCCGCCCCGGCGTTGTGCAGGATGCCCACGTTGCGGTCCAGGGTGGCCCGGCTGATGATCTGGATGTCGGGCCGAAGCTTGCGGCAGTAGATGGTCAGGTAGGTGTTCATGTCGTCGTCGTGGGTGGTGATGATCACCGTTTTCGCCTGACGGATGCCTGCCCGCTCCAGCACCTCCAGGTCGGCGGCGTTGCCCGCCACCACGCGTTCGTCCCCGTCGGCCTGGCGGGGATTTTTTTCCACCAGCCTGTAGGGCAGCCCCTGGCGCGTGAGCTGTCCGGCGGCGGCCTTGCCCACCCGGCCGCCGCCCAGGATGACCACGGGGGCGTTTTTGGCCGTCGGTCCGGCCGTCAGGTGGTCGAAGGCCTCGATCTGGTCCTGGGTTCCGACCAGAACCAGCACCGTGGCCGGGCCCATGGGCGCGTCCGGATCGGGCAGGGTGAAGTGGCCGCGCTCCCACATGCCGGCCACGTTGACCCCCACGCGGCTGCGCAGTTCGCACTGGCGCAGGGTCTTGCCCGCCAGTTCGGAGCGCATGACCGGGCTTTCGGCCACCACCAACTCGTCGAACCGTCCGATGGTCCGCGACCGGGCGTCGCCGCCCAGGGTGCGCCGGGCCAGGGTCTGGCCGAGCATGCGGGGGAACTGGAAGCTCTGGGTGCTCCCGGCCAGTTCCAGGATGTCCAGGGAGGCGTCCTGGTCGGCCTTGGCCACGATGGTAACCGTGGGACTGACCTCGCGCACGGTGAAGGCGATGCTGGTGTTGCGCACGTCCGTGTCCAGGGCCACCACCATGGCGGCCTGATCCACGCGCAGCCGACGGTAGGTTTCCACGTCGTCGTGGTCGCCCACCACGCTCTTGTATCCCAGGTCGTGGAGGGACACGGCCTGGGCGGGGTCAGGGCACAAAAGGGCGTGTTCGTGGCCGTACCGGGCCAGCCGCTGGGCCAGGCTCAGGGCCGTGGGGTCGGTCCCGATGATGAGGACGTGGTTTTTCGTGTCCGGGGGGAGTTCACGCGGGGCCAGGGACCGGGTTTGGGCCTCCAGCCAGGGGGCGTAGAAGAACTGGATGAAGGTGAAGGGCAGCATGACCAGAAGGAAGATGATGCCCGAAAGCAGGACCACGAGGGAAAAGAGGCGTCCCGGGTCGCTGCTGAAGGTGATGTCGCCGAAACCCAGGGTGGACATGACCGTAAGCGTCCAATAAAATCCGGTGATCCAGGTAAACCGCTGTCCCTCCCATTCCATGATGACATGGAACAGCACGCTGTACAGGGTGATGACGGCGATCAGAAGCAGGATGAATTTCAAAAGAAAGCGCATGTTGCGCCGCGAGGTGCGGTTTTGCATCAGCGCTGAGAACTGGGCCGGGAAGAATTTCACGGGCGACCATGACCTGGGTTGCGCCCCGGGGGCCGCAATGACCCCGCCCGGGACGGTGTGCGGCGGCGTTGAAACCGAGTCTATCCCATGCAGGATATTTCGTCGAGGCGGCCCTCCGGCCGCATGGGCGAAGGACCGCGAGTGTCCGCGCCAGCCCCTCTCCTGCCCCGCGTCGCCTTGCAAGACGGGCAGTTCCGAAGGCCTTGACCGCGTATCCGGCGCGTGCCAGGAACGGCCATGCCCTTCACCGCCCTGTCCCTGGATCATCTGGTCTTGACCGTGGCCGATGTGGAACGCTCCAGCGCGTTCTATGTCCGGGTCTTGGGCATGCGTCGGACCGTCTTCGGCCCTGACGGCTGTCGCGTGGCCCTGGGGTTCGGCCGTCAGAAGATCAACCTGCATCCCCATGGCGGCGAATTCAGCCCCCATGCCCGGCATCCTGAACCGGGCAGCGCGGACCTGTGCTTCCTGGTCCGGGGCCCGCTCAAGGCGGCCATGGCCCATGTGCGCGACTGCGGCGTGGAGATCGTGGACGGGCCCGTGCCCCGTACGGGGGCCGGTGGTCCCCTGCTGTCGTTTTATATCCGCGATCCTGACGGCAACCTGGTCGAGTTGGCGGTTCCCCGCGACTGAGGCGCGCCGCACGCGGCGTCTTGCCAGCGCCATGGGCCTGCTGACCGGGGCCGGAGTGGACCAGGCAGGGCTCCGCGGTGTTTTTTGCGAAGGGGACGTCGACGCGGTGTTATGGGGCGTCGCCTCCGGGCCGGACGGCGGTGTGGATGAACACGATGCCCGAGGCCAGGGGGACGTGGCTGACGGAGACGAACCCGGCCCGGGTAAGTTCGTCCGCCAGGGCCTCCTCGTGGGGAAAGGCCCGGATGGTGTCGGCCAGGTAGCGGTAGGCTGCGGCGTCGCCGGACACCAGCCGCCCGAAGCCGGGCAGGATGCGGGTCAGGTAGAAATTGTAGGCCCCGCCCCAGATGCGGCGGTTTCCCGTGCCGAACTCCAGGATGCAAAACCGCGCCCCGGGCCTTAAGACCCGCAGTATCTCGGCATAGGCCCCCTGCCTGGGCCGGATGTTGCGGATGCCAAACGCGATGGTGGCCGCGTCCATGCTGGCGTCGCAAAGGGGCAGGGCCAGGCCGTCGGCCTGCACCGGAAAAAGGCGCGATGCGTCCGCCGGTGCGATCTTTGCCTGGCCCCGGCGCAGCATGGGCAGGGTGAAGTCGGCGGCCACGACATGCGCCCGGGGATGGCGGCGGGCGATTTCCAGGGTCACGTCCATGGTCCCGGCCGCCAGATCCAGCACGTTCCCGGCATGATCCGGGGCCAGCCCGATGCCCGCCACCAGCCTGCGCCGCCACAGGACGTCCAGCCCGAGGCTTAAGGCATGGTTTAAAAAATCGTAAAACCGCGCGATGCGGCCGAACATCCCGGCCACGCGGCGGCCGTGCTCGGCGTCGTCGGGGAAAACGGGCGGATTTGGCGTCGCGGTCACGGCGTCTCGTCGTCGGGTTCGGCCGGGTCGGCGGCCGTCTCGGCCGGGGCCTGGCCGCCGATGGTGCGCAGCACCTCGCGGTAGATGGGGCCGAAGTGTTCGGCGAAGTTGCCGGGCGAGATGCGGCCGGTCTCCACGAACTTGACCACGATCTCCTTGGTGATCTGCAGGGCCTGAAGCGTCGTCTTGTCCACCTGGACCTCCGGAAAAGATAAAAAACCCGCCCGGTTGGGGAAATGGCCTTGGACCGCCCAAGGATCATCACCGGGCGGGAAAAGGGGAATACCCGGCAAGGCATCCCCCTGTTTTTTCATGTGTCGCGCACCGCGCACCGCAATACCGGAATCGCCGTTTGGGAAAAAGGCGGCCACGCCGTCAGCCTGCCCGCCGTGCGGCGTCACTTCGCGATGTCGTGCGATCCCTTAGCACGGGCCGTGGACGTCGTCGAGGACCGCTCCTTGAGGGGGATCAGTTCGTAGGCCCGCCGCCCCAGTCCCACGGCCTCGCCGTGGGTGAAGGTGATCTCGCCCCGGGTCTCGGGCCAGCACGCGGCGAACTTGTTTTCGCCGGGGCAGGTACAGGAGGTGAGCATGTTGCCGGGGCAGGCGGCCTGGGCGTTGACCAGATCGAAGCAGGCCGCGTCCAGGGCCACGGGGTCGGTTGCGGCCAGAAAGCCGATGTCCGGAACCAGCGGCGCGTCGCTCCAGGGCACGCAGTCGCAGTCCGGGGTGACGTTGGTGAGGATGTTGATGAACCCCACCCGGTGGCGTTTGTTTTTGATGGCCCCGTAGGCGTATTCCACCATGCGCTCCATGAATTCCGAAAGATCCGTGCGAAAATCCAGGCCCACGGCCTTGTCCCGGCACACGGTGAGGCATTCGCCGCAGCCGATGCATCTTTCTGGGTCGATATGGGCCTTTTTTCCGGCCATGGCCACGGCCTTTTGGGGGCAGACCTTGGAGCAGGCGGCGCAGCCTACGCATTTTTTCTCATCCACCCGGAAGCGCACGCAGTGCTGCTCCTGCTTGCCCAGGCGCGGGGCGCAGCCCATGGCCAGGTTTTTCACCGCCCCTCCGAATCCGGCCATCTCGTGGCCCTTGAAGTGGGAGATGACCAGCATGCTTTGGGCGGCCACGATATCGCCTGCGATCTTGACCGTTTGGAAGTGCTTGCGGTGGATGGCCACCTCGGCCACGTTGCTGCTGGACAGGCCGTCGGCGATGAGGATGGGCGCGGCCGTGACCTCGAAGCCGAAGCCGTGGGAAAGGGCCGTGAGCATGTGGTCTGCGCCGTTGTGCCGGGAGCCGGAATACAGGGTGTTGGTGTCGGTCAAAAAGGGGCGGCCGCCGCGTTCGGCGATCTTGTCCACCACGGCCCGGACCAGGGTGGGGCTGACGAAGGTGTCGCAGCCCTGCTCCCCGAAATGCAGTTTGACGGCGGTGAGGTCGCCGGGCTTGACGCATGCGGCGAACCCGGCGGCGTCAAAGAGCTTTTTGATTTTCATGGTGCGGTTTTCCCGGGGGGAGCGGGCCCGCAGGTCGGCGAAAAAGACCTTGGATTTTTTCTGGACGCTGTCGCTCATGAGCCTTTCCTCTGTGGTTTTTCCGGCGTCTCCTGGCCGTTATCCGGGCCCGGGGCCGACTCCTGCTCCGGGGCAGGACGGGGCGCGGCGGGCGCGGGGTCGGTGTCCCAGGATGCCCGGGTCGCGTCAAGGGCCTGGGAGAGGCCGGGGGCCGAGCGCAGGTGCACGTCGGTCTGGGGGAAGGATATCTCCACGCCGTGCTCCCGGAAGAGGTCGTCGATGGCCTCGCGCACGCCGGAGACGATGGTCAGGCCGTCCTGGGGTTCGTTGATCCACACCCGCAGCCGGTATTCCAGGGCGCTTGGCCCGAAGTCGGTGAAGACCACGGACGGGGCCGGTTCCGCGAGCACCCGGGGGCTTTGCGCGGCGGCCGCAAGGAGAAGGCGTCGGACGAGCTCCCGATCCGAGCCGTAGGCCACGCCCACCGCCACCTCGCGGCGAACCGTGGGATCCGTGTGGCTCAGGTTCGTCACCCGGCCGGTGATGAGTTCGGAGTTGGGCACGAACACCGTGGCGTTGTCCATGGTCATGACCACGGTGTTGCGGAAATTCACCCGGCGCACCACGACCATGTCGCTTCCCAGGATGAGCACGTCGCCGGGCTCCACGGAGCGGCCAAAGAGCAGGATCAGGCCGCTGACGAAGTTGCTGACGATGTTTTGCAGCCCGAACCCGATGCCCACGCTCAATCCCCCGGCCACCACCGCCAGTCCCGTGGGCGAGAACCCCACCAGGACCAGGGCGCACAGCACGAATCCCGCCCACCACAGGTAGCCGACGATGGTGGCCAGGGTGTGGGCGGCCACGCCGCGCGTTTTTTTGCGGCGCGTGGGCGGGCCGTGGTGCAGCACAAAGGACCGGGAGGCGGCGATGGCCATCCGGGTCAGGTAGAAGGCCAGGATCACGGCCAGGATGTTCTGGGCGCTTAACGTCACATAGTCGAGATGCGCCTCCTGGCGCAGCAGGGCCACGAAGATGTCGCGGGCCTCGAACTGGGTGGAGGCGAACATCAGGCAGGAGAAAAACACCGTCAAAAGCACCAGGGGGAACCCCAATCCGGAAAGAACCGCCCTGGCCAGGACATGGCCGTCTCCCTTGCCCAGGCGTTCCAACTGGCGGTCGCGCAGAAGCCCGATGGCCACGGACAGCCGCACGGACAGGACCGCGTAAAAGAGCACCGACGTGGCCAGGATGGCCGCCCGGGTGTATCCGGCCAGGGTGCACAGGGCCAGGATGGGCAGAAAAAAGACGCAGCAGGCGGATATGGCCGCGTCCAGGCGGGTCTCGGCCGTGCGGCCGTGTCGCCTGACCAGGAGGGCGGCCCCGCACAGGGCCAGGGCGAAAAGCGGCGTGGCCAGGGGATCGGGGATGCCCGGTACCTGAAGCAGAAGCCCCAGGCAGAAAAGCCCCCACAGGGGCCAGCGGGTAAACGTGCGTGGCGACGAGAGGGGGCCGGCGGACGTAAGCGTCAGTCCCCGGGAGGCAAGGACCAGGGCGGCCGTGAAAAAGACCTCGCTTACGGCGGACAGTTCGGAATACAGCACGAACCCGAGTCGTGTGGCGAAAAAGGCCACGGCCAGGCCCGAACACAGGCAGGCCATGGCCCGGCTGAACTGCCCTGCGGCGTCCGGGAGGGCGTTTGCCGCCCGGGCCCGGCGCAGGACATGGCGCAGGATCATCCACGGCAGCACGGCGATGGCCAGGGCCAGGGCCAGGGTCGTCAGCCAGTCCCCGGCGTCCCGGCCCTGTCCGGCGACCGTGAAGGCCAGTTTGGTCGATTTGACAAAGCCGCCCAGCAACTGGGCCATGGTTTCGGGATCGGTCAGATCGGAAAGCCAGGGATCCTGGGTGAAATAATACGGCTCCCAGGCGGCGTTGAGTTCCTGCGTGAGTGAGGTCTTCCAGGCGTCCACGGCTTCCAGGAAGTCCGTCGCCGGACCCATGGCGGTCTCGATGTCCGTGCGCAGGTCGCCCAGCCGCACGCGAAGCGCGATCAGATCCCCCAGGATCAGGCGAAGCTGGACATCGGTCTCGGGACTCAAGCCTTCGTTCAGGCTCTGGGTGATGCGGGCCTCCACCTTGTCCAGGTAGCCCAGTTGATGCACGATGTCGGCCTCGTAGGCGTCCGGGCTGCCAAGAAGGGATTGGGCCTGGCGGCGCAGGTCGTCCACGCCCTCCATGACGTCGCGCAGATCCCATGGGTTGTCGGCCATCCAGGCCCACAGGGTCAGTTCCTCGCGGGTGCGTTTGAGCGACGCCACGGATTTCTCGATCTCCTCCTGTCTGGCGTGCAGTTCCATGCGGCTTTGGGCGATGGCCTGGCCAGATTCCCTGATGTCCTGCCGGGCCTGTTCCATGAGCAGACCCGGGTCTGCGGGAGAGAGTCCGAACGCCGCCGGGGCGGCGGGAAAAAGAAGGCACAGGGCCGTCAGCAGGGCCAGAAGTCCGGGGCGCGCCTTTGGCGTGAACGTGGGCATGGGGTGGCCGTCCGGCGTGGGAATCAGGTTGCGTCCCGCATAGGAGCCAGGATCGGGCGGGGCCGCTGTGGGGACGCCCCCTCGGGCCTGGGGGCTTTTCCCGCAGAACATGTCCCGGTGCGCCATGATGCAAAACGTCCTTCCCCGGTGTGCGGGAGTTACCTGGTTTCGTCTGATTCCAAAACGCCGCGTGGGGGTCGAAGGCCGGTGCCGGTCCGTCCCGTGGCCCACAGGATCTGGCGGCACACCCCCATGAGCATGTTGAATTCGGCCCGGGTGGGACGCACCCGTTCGGCGAAGCGGCGCATGGGCAAAAGAAAATAGTCGGGGTTGTCGTCTTTAAGAAAGTCGATGGCCGCAAGGGCCTTGCCCAGGGTCGAGAACAGGGCCTCGCGTTCGGCGTGGGTGATCTCCCGGCCGACGTTGGCGGCGCAGGGGGGCGTGACCACGGCCGGGGGGCCGCCGGGCCGGGCGTGATCCCGGGCCGTGGTGAGGCATTCGTACAAAAGGATCAGCACGGCCTGGGCCAGATTCAGGGAGGTTGCCCCGTCTGCGGTGGGGATGGTCACCAGACGGCCGCACAGCCGGGTTTCCTGGTTGGTCAGCCCGGCGTCCTCGGGGCCGAAGACCAGGGCCGTGGCCTCGCCCGCCGCCAGGGCCGGGACGATCTCGGCGGCGGCGGCGCGCGGGGTGACCATGCCCTTGCGCCAGCCGCCGATGCGGGCTGTCGTGCCGTAGACCCGGGAAAAGGGGGCCAGGGCCGTTTCCAGGTCCGGGCAGCGCACGGCTGCGGCCAGCACCTGGCGGCCCCTGGCCGTGGCCAGGGCCTCGGCCCGGCCCGGGTCGTGGTCGCGGGGGGCCGCCAGGATGAGCCGGGAAACGCCCATGTTGGCGCAGGCCCGGGCGGCCGACCCCACGTTTTCCGCGAATTTGGGCCGGAAAAGAACCACGGCCAGATTGTCGAGCATGTGCGCGTCTCCCCCGCGCCGCCATGTAGCATTTTAGCCCGCGATGTGCACCCCGCCCCGGCCGGGGCTTCCCATCCGGCCCGGGGCGCGGTATGCCCTGCCATCCTGCATCTGGAGGCACAGCATGGCCGTGACCACGCCGCACAACATCTATCTGATCGGTCCCCGGGCCTCGGGCAAGACCAGCCTGGGCAGGCTTCTGGCCAAGCGCCTGGAGCGGCCTTTTCTGGACCTGGACGAGGTGTTCCGGACGCTGCGGGGGGAGAGCATCGCCGCCCTGGTGGAGCGCGAGGGCTGGGAACGGTTCCGGGAGATCGAGCGGGACATCCTGGCCGAGACGGCCAAGACACCGGGCCGGGTGGTGGCCACGGGGGGCGGCGTGGTGCTTTTGCCGGAGAATCGCAAGGCGCTGGCCCGGGGGGTGGTGGTCTATCTCCAGGCCGATCCGGAGCGCCTGGCCGAGCGCCTTCTGGCCGATTTCAAGCCCGAGCAGCGCCCGAACCTCACGGACCTGGAACTGGCCGGGGAGATCAAGGCCACCCTGGCCGAACGCGAGCCCCTGTATCTGGCGGCGGCCCATGTCAGCCTGCCCGAGGCCCCGCTGGAGGTGCTGGCCGAGCGGGCCGAAAAGGCCCTGGCCATGCTGTGAAATACAATCTCGCAGCGGATGACGGGGTGATTATGCGTCTGCTGGGCGACGGAAAACTGCACGAACTCAGGCGGGTGGAGAATGAGCAGGCACCTTGGGCGAGCCCTGGAGATGGCCAGGGACATCCACGAGGCAGGGGGAATGTCGCCCATAACTTTGCGGCAGATCGAATCCTTGTGCCTGCCTCCCCGGCGGGAGTTCCATGCCGCCGACGTCAAACGGATCAGGGAATCCGCGCATTTGAGCCAGGCGGTTTTCGCCGCCCTTTTGAACGTCGGCCTGTCCACGGTGCAGCAGTGGGAAATGGGCCGGAAAAAACCCAGCGGGCCTTCCGCCAAGCTCCTGGATCTTCTGGAACGCAAGGGCATGGAATGCCTTGTGTGATCCGTCCACCCGAACCGCAAGAAGGAACCGACCATGCTCGTGCACATCGTCATGTGGAAGCTCAAGGAACAGACCGAACACGGCACGCGGGCCCAAAACGCCGCGAAAATGAAGGAGATGCTCGAGGCCCTGCCCGCCGTGATCCCCCAGGTCAAGCGCCTGCATGTGGGCACGGACATCCTGGAATCCGCCCCCGAGACCCACGCCATCCTCTCTTCCGAATTCGACACCGCCGACGACCTCAAGACCTACGCCGTCCATCCCCGCCACCAGGAGTGCGTGGCCTTCATCAAGGCCGTGGCCGAGGAACGCCGGGTGGTGGACTATATCCTCGAATAGCGCCTGACCGCGCGCTGCGGACGCTGCCCGCGACCCGGCTGGTGCGCGCCGGACGCAGGGCGGGCAGTCCGGGGCGAGGGGTCGTCCCGGCGGTTCCGGATGCCGACCTCCTGTCGTATCCCGCGCACCTGGGGCGCGGAGCGGGAAAACAGCCCGTTGAAACGCGTGCTGCGCAAAACGCAGGGGCGTTTTGTCGACGGGCGCAACCCTGGTGTCGCGTTCCGCACATAGCGAAGTATTAGATTGCGGTCGTGGCTGCCAAGCAATGGCTTAAAAACACTGCTTCCGGCCAAGCGAAGTACATGCTTATTTGTGGAACATTACACTAGCCGTCGTTTTTCGGGCACAGGGTGGCCTCGTCCCCGGGCAGGGGGGTCACCCCGTGCTGCCCGGTGGATTCCAGCACCGCCCGCCAGTAGTCGGAATTGACGTTGAGCTTCTTGCGTTTGCGGGTGACCAGGTCAAAGGGCAGGTGGACGTAGCGGCCAAACAGCTTGCTGACCACCATGCCGGTCTTTCCGGCCATGGCCGCATGCACCGCGTGCTGTCCCAGGAAGCCGCAATAGACCCGGTCGTTGGCGTTGGCCGGGACCGAGCGGATGATGTAGCTGGGGTCGATGTATTTGAGTGTCAGGGGCAGGTTTTTGGACTTGAAATAGTCCGCGATCTCCTGGGTGAGCAGGCTGGCCACGTCGCCCAGCACCGGGTTGCCCGAGGCGTCCTTTTTGCCCGAGGCGGCCAGGAGATGCTGCCCCGCGCCCTCGGCGGCCACGATGACCGCATGGCGGCGGCGGGCCAGGCGTTTTTCCAGGGACGGCAGAAGACCGTGGTCGCCGTGCAGGGTGAAGGGATATTCCGGCACCAGCACGTAGTTGACCTCTTTGAGGGCCAGGGTGGCCTGGGCGGCGATGAACCCCGACTCGCGGCCCATGACCTTGACCAGCCCCACGCCGTTTAAGACCCCCAGGGCCTCGGTGTGGGCGCAGCGGATGGCCTCGGTGGCCTTTTCCACGGCCGTGTCGAAGCCGAACGACTTGGTGACGAAGCTGATATCGTTGTCGATGGTCTTGGGCACGCCGATGACCGAGATCTTGCCCCGTCTGGCCGTGATCTCCTCCTGGATCTTGCGGGCCGCCCGCATGGTGCCGTCCCCGCCGATGATAAAAAGCATGCTCACGTTGAACCGCTCCAGGGCGTCCACGATGTCGGCCGGTTCCTGCGGGCCCCGGCTGGACCCGAGCATGGTGCCGCCGAACTGGTGGATGTCCGAGACGTTTTCCGGGGTCAGTTCCATGAGGGAGTGGCCGAAAGACGGGATAAACCCCTGAAGTCCGTAGCGGATGCCCAACGTGGCGGCGATGTCGTAGTTGTGGTGGGCCTCCATGACGATGGCCCGGATGACGTCGTTGATGCCCGGGCAAAGCCCCCCGCAGGTGACGATGGCGGCCTTGGCCTTGGAGGAGTCGAAATAGATTTTGCCCCGGGGCCCGGCGACCTCGAATTCGGCGAAACACGGCGTGGTGATCTCGTCGAGATCCTCGCTGGTCAGTTCGATCCTGGTCCGGGCCGTGTCGTCCATGAACCGGCAATAGGGCAGGGGCGAGGGAATCTTGGCCGTCCCGAGAACCGGGATGCTGGCGTCGATGGCCGGAAAGGGGCAGGCGTCGGACATGGGGGCCTCCGGAAGCGCGACAGAAGGTTTTTCGATTTCGCATCTTCCAGTTACCAGCAAACGGCCTCGCGGGCAAGGCGGGCCGGTTCCCATGGGGTGACGGTCTGGCTGCGCCGGGGCGCCGCCGGGCGACACCCTCAGTCGACGATGAACAGTTTTGCCCCGGTTGGGGTCGCCGATTGATGCGCCTCGGCGTTGTCGGCCACCTGGTAGCTCATGCCGGGTGTGAGGGTGAAACGTCTGCCGTCTTCAAGCGTGGTGTGCAGTTCGCCTTCCAGACACAGCAGAATGTGTCCCTTGCGGCACCAGTGGTCGGCCAGATATCCCGGTGAATAGGAAACCATGCGCACCCGGAGGGGGTTTTCGGCCGGGCCGAAGGTCCGGGTGCGCCAGAGGGCCGTGCCGGTCGTCCCCGCGTGTTCCGTCGTCTCGACGCCTTCCCAGTGGGTGACGCCAAAGGGGATGTCGTCCATGTTCATCTGCATGCTCCTTGCCTGGATTAGTCGTAGAGGGCCATCACCCGGCGGTCTTCCGCGAAGAGAGGCCCGGCAAGCTCGGCCATCCCCATGTCGTTCCAAAAAGGGAGGGCGGCGTGGGTCGCCTGATATTTCAGGGGAATGGGATGCGTGCCGACGACAACCGGGATATGGAAGGCGCGTTCGATGTAGTCCTTGAACTGCCGGATGTACGGACAGGGGGGATAGCCGACGACCATACCCGTGGCGAGGTGGATCACCGTCACCCCGTTTTTGATCATCTCCAGGGGCGCATATTCCACATTTCCCCCCGGACACCCGCCGCACGAGGCGTATCCGACCAGGGCCAACGCCTCGTCCCCGGGGTAGCGTGCAAATCCGCCGACCCGTTCCTTCATGGAACGCAGGCATTTGCCCCCGGCGCACGAACTGTAGCGCCCGCAGATGAGAATTCCGATGTGAGCCATAAAAGCCCTCCTTGTCGTGATGCGATGTCCGGAGGCCGACGCGCATGAACGGCCGACAGCCCCGGGGCAAGCGGTTTCAAACCCAGCGCAGCCGTACCCGGGCCGACCCCTTGACGGCGTTGACCACGATCCGGCCGCCGTCGGCCAGGACCAGGCGCTGCCCCGGGGCCAGGGCGAAATCCCGGCCCACGTCCTCGGCCGTGACCCAGGCCCGGCCCGACAGGCATTCCACCCGGCAATACCCGGCCCCGGTCACGGCCAGGGGCTTGCCGTCATCCAGGGTGGCGGTCAGGGATTTGCGGGCGGAAAACAGGTTGGCCAGGGCGCGCCTGCGCCGCCGGACCCATTCGGCGTCGGCCAGCCGACGCGCCAGCACATCCAGAAGTCCCAGGTTCTTCCCGGCCAAAAGCACGTCTTCCCGGGCGCGGTCTGCAAACATGTCCCTTCCCTCCGTCGTGGGGGTTGCCTGCGGCCGTCGGCGTGACCGCCGCAGCGTCACGCCTTGGCTTAGACCAGAAAATCTGTTACCGGGACAGATACAGATTTACGAAAAAATGGGCATAACAGTCCAAGGGGTGTCCCGGGCGGGCATCCCTGAAGAGGCAACAAACCCGTCGCGCCGTCGCCCGTCGCGCTGAAGCGGGCTTCGTGGACCAACGCCGCACAAGGGGGCCGGACATGGACAATGCCGCCGCACGGGCCGGAACGTTTCGGTATGTGGCCGTGGAAAAACACATCCTGGCCCGCATCGAGTCCGGGGAACTGGCCCCGGGGGAGAAGATCCCCTCCCTGCGGGCGCTGGGGACCAGGCTGGGGGTCAGCGTCTCCACCATCGGCCAGGCCTATCTGGATCTGGAGCGCCAGGGGGTGATCGAGGCCAGGCCCAAGTCCGGCTATTTCGTGCGGGAGCGGGCCCCCAGGCTGCCGCGCCCCTGCCGCAGGACCGGCGTCTCGGACGAGCCGCGCGAGGTCAGCCGCAACACGCTTATCCGTCAGGTTCTGGACACCATGGGCCGCGACGACATCCTGCCCTTCGGTGTGGCCAAGACCGGCGAGGATCTCTTGCCGGCCAAGACCCTGGCCAGGATCATGACCCAGGTCGTGCGCGACGACCCCGAGGCCTGCCTGCGCTACGAGACCGTGGCCGGGAACGAGGGGTTGCGCCGCCAGATCGCCTTCCGCTGCCTGGATGCCGGGGCCGAGGTGGGGCCCTCCGAGGTGATGATCACCTCCGGGGCCCTGGAGGCGCTTTTTATCGCCGTGCGGGCCGTGACCCGGGCCGGGGACAACGTGGTCATCGCCTCGCCGTCCTATTACTGCTTCCTGCAGATCCTCGAATATCTGGGGCTGCGGGCCATCGAGGCCCCGTCCTGCCCGGAATGCGGGGTGAACCCGGCGGACCTGGCCAGCATCTTGCGTAAATTCGACGTCAAGGCCTGCATCTTCACCCCCAATTTCAACAATCCCGACGGCGCGCTCATGCCCGAGGCGGCCAAGCGGGAGATCGTGGCCATGCTGGCGGCCCGGGACATCCCGCTCATCGAGGACGACGTGTACGGCGAGATGCACTACGGCCCCACGCGCCCGCCCATCATGAAAAGCTTCGATGAAAAAGGGCTGGTTTTGACCTGCTCCTCCTTTTCCAAGACCCTGTCCGCCGGATACCGGGTGGGCTGGATCATCCCCGGCCGGTTCTACGACCGGGCCTTTGATTTCAAGGGCACCACCAACGTGTGTTCGGCCACGCCCACCCAGTTGGCCGTGGCCGAATACCTGCGCCTGGGCGGCTTCGACCGCCACCTGCGCCGCCTGCAGCAGGCCCTGGAAAAACAGATGCGCACCATGCGCGCCCTGGTGGCCAGGCATTTCCCGCCCGGCGCCAAGGCCACCAACCCGTGCGGCGGTTCGGTCATGTGGATCGAACTGCCCGGAGGGGTGGACGGCGGCGAGTTCTACTTCCGGGCCAAGGAAATGGGCATCGGGGTGGCCCCGGGCGGCATTTTCTCCACCCAGGACAAGTTCAACAACTGCGTCCGGTTAAGCTATGGAACCCCCCTGACCGAACCCTATCAGGACGGGGTGCGGCGGCTGGGGAAGCTGGCTGCGGACATGGCGGACGAGGCCGCTGGCGGAACGTTGCGCAAGAATCAAGGCCTGGCCGTGGCGCGGTGAGGCGGCGATTGTCCGTTGCCCAGCGGCGATAAAGAGGATAAAGGGGTCTTATATCCATCAACAGTGTTGGCCGGGGCGCTGGTCCGCCGCGTAGCACGAAGGGGATCGCGATGGAAGGTTTCGAGGCTCGGCATGAGGGTGGACGCGTGATCGTGGTCCTTGGCGGCGAGATCGTCATGGACATGATTCAGGAATACAAGGTGCGCACGGAACGCCTCCTGTCCGCCGACGGCTGCCGGGAGGTGGTGGCGGATCTTTCCGGCGTGACCTTCATGGACAGTTCCGGAATCGGGTTTCTCATCGGGCTGCGCCGCCGGGCCGAGTCGTCGGGGCGGCGCTTTCGGCTGCAAAACCCCAGTCCGCAGATAAAAAAGCTTTTGGATATGCTGCGCTTAAGCGATTTTTTCGCCATGGGGCAAAACCGGGAAGACGGCAGCGACCGGTCGGCATGACATCCCTTCGGACCCCCACATGCGCATCCTGATCGTCGACGATTCCGAGGCCTACCGCTTTTTTTTACGCGACATGCTCGAGCGTTTCGCCCCCCAGCCGGGGGCGCGGGCGATTTATGAGGCCGAGGACGGGGAGTCGGCCCTGGCGGTTCTGGCCCGGGAACTCGAAGGGGCCGGGCCATGCATCCGGTGCGGCGTCGATCTGGTGATTATGGATCTGATCATGCCGGGCATGGGCGGCATCGAGACCCTGGCCCGGATCAAGGCCGACCCAGCCCTGCGGGACATCCCGGTGATCATGATCACCGTCAGCGACGACGAGGAGAACCTGGAACGGGCCTTTGCCGCCGGGGCGCTGGACTACGTCAAAAAGCAGGCCCGCATGGCGGAGATGGCCGCCCGGGTGGAGGCGGCGCTGCGCCTCAAACGGGAGACCGACGAGCGCAAGGCCCGGGAGCGCGAACTGCGCGCCGAAAAGGAATTCACCGCCGCCATCCTGGAGCATTCCGGCGACGGCATCGCCGTGGCCGCGCCAAGCGGGGAATTCGTGTTTTGCAGCCCGGGCATGGAGCGCATCTTCGGCTATCCCGCCGGGGCCTTCGCCACCCTGGACGACTTCGCCCGGGTGGTCTTTCCGGAAACCACCCTGGCCCAGGACGTGCGGGACAATTTCCCCGGCGGCGTCCTGGCCGGACATGTCTGGCACACCATCTATCCCTGCCTGGACAAGAACCGTCTGCCCCGGTTTTGCCAGATCCACTTTTCCTCCATGCCCGGCGGCAACCTGGTTTTGAACATCCAGGACGTGACCTTTTTGGAGAAGCAGAAGCGCGAACTTTTGAAAAAGCAAAGCCGCCATCAGCAGGATCTGGACGCCGCCGCCGAGATCCAGCAGAGCCTTTTGCCCAGGCGCGTCTCGGCCAACCGGACCTTCCGCTTCGCCTGGGAGTTTCGGCCCTGCGAGACCATCGGCGGCGACATCTTCAACGTCTTCCCCCTGGGGGCGGACCACGTGGGCCTGTACATGCTCGACGTCTCCGGACACGGCGTAGCCTCGTCCCTGGTGGCCCTGTCGGTCTACAACTTCATGCACTACCAGCGCAGCACGCTCATCGACCGTTTTGCAGGCGGCATCGCCGTGGCCCCGCCCAAGGACGTGCTCACCCGCCTGGACTGGGAGTTCCCGTTCATCAAGTTTTCCAGGTTCTTCACCATCGCCTACATGGTCCTAAACGTGCGCACCGGGCTTCTGACCTACGCCAACGCCGGGCATCCCTCTCCCGTTTTGCTGACGCCGGACGGCCGCCTGCATACCCTGGACGAGCGGGGAACCATCATCGGCCTGGAGGGCTTCGCCCCCTTCGAAGAGACCACCCGCACCCTGGCCCCGGGCGAGAAGGTGTTGCTCTACAGCGACGGGCTGGTGGATTTCCAGAACGAGGAGGGAGAATTTTTTGGGGAAAGGCGGTTTTTCGACATCGTCCAGTCCGCTGCCGACCAGCCCGTGACCGGGACCGTGGCCGCCGTGGGCAGACAGCTTGACCGCTTCGGCGGCGAGGTCCGGCCCCGCGACGACATCAGCCTCCTTGGCCTGGAATATCTGGGGCCGGACGCCTAGCCCCCTCTTTCCCCCGCATGACGCCGACCATGAACTTCACCGTCTATCAGGCTCCCCAGGGACTTGTGTCCGACCTGACCCGCGAGATCGGGGCCGTGCGCGAGATCACCGCCGTGCGCGAACCCCTGGTCGCAGCCGCGGGTCCGCCGCATCCCGCGGCGTTTGCCGCCAACATCTGGCTCGATCCGGTCTTTGCGCCCATGGCCTCCATATCGGAGGCGGCCAAGACCTTAAAGGCCATCCAGCGCAACTGGGCCTGCGTGCCTGTGGGGCATTTCCGGCGCGCGGCCCTGGTGGCCGCCAAGCTCCCCAAGGTCTCGGCCCGGCCCCTGGTCTTTGGCGAGCCCCTGCCGGCCTCGCCCCTGGGGGCGTTCACCCTGTGGGACGAGCACACCCTGCTTTTTTCCCCCCGCACCTCCGAGTCCGTGCCCGGCGGAGACTACCGGTTCGACGAGGACAAGGAAGGTCCGCCCAACCGGGCCTATCTCAAGCTGTGGGAGGCCCTGACCCGCCTGGGGACCATGCCCGGCGCAGGCGACGTCTGCCTGGACCTGGGGGGCAGCCCCGGCGGCTGGACCTGGGTGCTGGCCAACCTCGGGGCCCGGGTGACCTGCGTGGACAAGGCCCCGCTGGATCCGCGCGTGGCGGCCCTGCCCGGGGTGTCGTATCTTCCGGGCAGCGCCTTTGCCGTGGACGTGGCCGACCATCCCGGCCTGTCCTGGCTTTTCTGGGACGTGATCTGCTATCCCTCCCGGCTGGTGACCTTTCTCACCCGGCTTGCGGCCCGGCCCGACTGCCCGCGCCTGGTGTGCACGGTCAAGTTCCAGGGCGAGACGGATTTTGCCGCCATCGCCGAACTTGCGGCCATCCCCGGCGCCAGGCTCATGCACCTGTCCCACAACAAACATGAACTGACCTTCGTGCGCCTGCGGCCGGGCGAGGATCACGGCCTGGATCGGTTCCACGCGGCCATCGACCCGTCCGCTATTCAGGACGCCCCCGGGTCATAGGCCCCATCTCCCGGCTTTGCGTCCGGGACCGATTGCGGCTACACTCGCCGCTGTCCCTTGCGGGATCGAAAAACACGCCCACCATGCCGGATCGTTCCGGACATCAGAGGAGAATGCCGTGCCCCTTTTATCGGCCAGCGGGAGCTTTACCCGCTATAAAATCGCAGGCGACGTGCCGGACGCCGTGCTCCGGGATCCTGTGGACATCCTCAAGCACCATGCCTTTCAGGACATCGACGCCACGGCCGACGAGCGTTCCTTTGGCTGGGTGTCTTTCGAGGACATGCTGGACAATCGTTTCGCCTCGGCCCCACCCCAAAAGGCCCACTATCTGCTCTTCGCCCTGCGCCTGGACACCCGGCGCATCTCGCCCGCCGTGTTCAAGAAGCATCTGCGCGTGGCCCTGGACGCCGAGCGGCAGGCCGGGAAGGAAGACGGCCGCAATTTTTTGACCAAGGACCGCAAGACCGAGATCGCCGAGCAGGTCAGACTGCGGCTCATGGCCCGCAGCCTGCCCATCCCGGCGGTGTTTGACGTGGTGTGGAACACGGATACCCACGACGTGTACCTCAATTCCACCAATTCCAAGGTGCAGGAACTGTTCGAGGACATGTTCACCCTGACCTTTGAGCTGCACCTGGAGCGCATGACCCCGGCCTTTCTGGCGGCGCGCATCCTGGGCGAGGTCAGGACCAAGGAACTCGAGGACATCGAACCCAGCCCCTTCGCGGGCGGCGCATAGGACGAAAAGCGGCCTCCGGCGGCCAGGGGGGAAACTTTTTTACAAAAAAGTTTCCCCCCTGGACCCCCCTTCAAAAAATTCTGGCGCGCTTCGCGTCCGCGCTCGGGAGACAGCACGTTCTCCGGCCACCATGATCTCCGGCCGACGGTTCAGGCGCTATGCGCCTGAAC
>JAVHLG010000023.1 GCA_031082225.1 Desulfovibrionaceae bacterium
GACTGGAGGTCGGGATGATGCGCGGTTTTTTGGCGGCCTTGGGCTTTCTGACCCGCTTCGGTCCGGCGGCCGGGGCGCGCCCGGCGAATTTTGCGGCCTCGGTGGTTTGGTTTCCGGTGGTGGGGCTGGTGCTTGGCGGGGTGGCGGCGGCCCCGGCGCAGGTTTTTTTTGGCGGCAGCCCGTGGGTGTGCGCCTGGCTGGTGGTGGTGCTCGACCTGTGGGCCACCCGGGGGCTTCATGCCGACGGGCTGGCCGACGTGGCCGACGCCTGGGGCAGCATGGCCCGGGGGGATCGTTTTTTCGAGATCATGAAGGACAGCCGGGTGGGGGCCTTCGGGGCCATGGGGCTGTTTGTGGTTTTGGCAGGCAAGCTGGTGCTTTTCGCCGCGCTTTTCGAGGCGGGCCGGGGCTGGGCGGTGGTGTTTTCGTTTGTCGTAGGCCGGACCTGCGTGGTGTGGCTCATGGGCATGACCCGGCATCTGGGCAGGCCGGGGTTGGGCAGCCTTTTTCTGGACGGGGCGAGTCCCGGGGTCATGGCCTGGACCTTGGCGACGGCGACGGCGGCCGGGGTTTGTCTGGTTCCCGTCCGGGGCGTCGTCCTGGCCCTGGCCTTTGGGGCGGTTGTCGCGGCCATGCTGTCCGGGCTGGCCAGGAACCGGGGCGGCGTGAACGGGGATTTCTTCGGGGCCTGCATTGTTATCGGGGAGTTGGCCGCCTGCCTGGGCATGCTGGCCTGACCGGGCAGGAGAACGGCGACGATCCCATCCGGGACTGTCGTCCAGCGTGATGACAACGCCCCTGTTTCTTCAATACCAGTGCTTCGCGCCGCCAGCGGCGGGCAGGCCGCCGGGCTCAAAGGCACGAAAATCACGAGCTTATGGCGCGGTTTTGCCGCGACCTGCCCGTGATTTTCGAAGCCGTTGACTGCGCCAACGGCTGCATAAGGGGTCTTCGGGACACGTCCTAGAAGGGGTTGATCTCCTGGGTGCGGGTGTAGTGCTGGTAGCCCACGTTGGCCCCCAGGCGCAGGCCCACGCCGAAGCGGATGGGCGCCAGGACCAGGCCCTTGCTGGTCTGATAGTTCATGCCGAAGCCGCCGATGAAATAGGCGCTGCCGTCCACCCCGGGGAAGCGCTGGAAGATCTCTTCGGGGCGATCCATGCCGTAGACCAGGGTGAACACCCGCACGGCGTTGAGGCCGATGTCGATGCCCACGGAGGGGCTCTGCCAGAACACCTCGATGGGCTTGTGATTTTTCAGATACAGGTAGCCCGTTCCGTAGCGCAGGCCCACCAGAAGCGCCCCTCCGGCCTCGCTGCCCTTGATGTAGCCGGTGGGCTGGCCCATGTCCTTGAAGGCCTTGGCCACCAGTTCGGCCAACCCGGCCGATCCGCCGTCGAAAAAGCCCATGACCTCCTGATGCACCTCTTCCTTGGAATATTTGCGCTGCTTGCTCGACTTGGGATGGGGCGGCGCGGCGGCTTCGGATGGCGGGGCCTGGACGTCGGGCGGCGGCGCAGGTTGCCCGCCGGGCTGCGGTGTGGGCTGGACGCCGGGCTGCGGTGCGGGCTGGGCCGCAGCGCCTGTCTGGGGCTGGACCGGAGCGCCCGCCTGGGGTTGGACTGGAGCGCCCGCCTGGGGTTGGACCGGGGTGACCTGGGCGGAGGGCGTGACGGTCGTGGTCGGTTGGGCGGCGTCGCCCAGGGGGCGTTCCTGAAGTCCCTGGGCCATGGCCGTCGCCGTCACGAGTACGGCGCAACATATCAAGACGCAAAGGCGTTTCATGGCGTCCTCCCTTGGATGTGTTCCCCGGCGGCCAGGCGGTCGCGCAAGATGGGGAGCATGGCCTGGGCCACGTCCTCCCGGCCGGAATCCGTCTGATGCACGCCGTCGGGAGTGTACGCCGGGGCCGTGCGGGAACACAAGGCGTTTTGCAGGTTCACGAAATAGGGTTTTTCGGACAGGGCCTTCTCCAGGGCGGCATAGACGATCAGGACGTTTTGCCGCACATGGGGGAAGGAGCGGCGGCCGAGGATGGCCGCCTCCTCTGTCTGGCGCACGGCCGGGTTCATGTCCAGGCAGGTTTCCCCCCAGTAGAGGGGCTGCAGGAACAGCAGGAACTGCGATCCGTAGGCGGCGGTGACCTTGTCCACATGGTCGTAACGTTTGACGGTCAGGTCAATATATTCCTGCAGAATCGGCGACTCCGGATCAAGCGGGGTCATGGCGTAGGCCAGCTTGGAATACATCTCCCGGGTGAAGGAGGCGTACCAGGCGGCGCACAGGGGTTTGAGGATGCCGACGGGGGTCTTGAAGTAGCTCTCCAGGAGCCCCTGGACCCGGTCCATGCCCTCGTGGCCGTAGGGATGCTTGTAGAGGGTGAAGTAGTTGGCGTCGTTGGCCCCGTCGTAGAAGACCACCAGGTTTGGACGGAAGGGGAATTCGATCAAGAGCTTTTGGAGGTATTTGGTCTCAAGCAGGGAGTTGAAGGAATTGACCCCGAAATTGAAACAGTTGTAGCGCACGGGACCAGGGGCGGCGTTGAGGGCCGTGGCCACGAAGCTGGGGATGGAGGTCTCGAAGGGCGAGTTCCCGGCGCGCATGGTGGAGCCGCCGAAAAACCACACCACCCGGTTGTCCTCGGGGTTTTCGGCCTGGGCGATGCCCATGGTGGGCCAGATGCCGTCCTGTTGCAAAAACAGGGCGTAGGGGTCGTAGGCCGCCCGGGGGCCTTCCCGCAGGTTGTCGTAGATGATGGCGTTGAGCAGGGTGATGGCCCCGAAACAGGCGGCCTCCACGCACACTGCGGCAATCGCAAGCCACAAGACCAGTCTGAAAATGAGGCGCACGGCGCGCTTCACGGCACGATCTCTCCCTGTCGCGGGGATGGGCTCCCGCACGGTTTGGTCCCATGGGGACGCGTTGCTGGCTGGTATGCGTGTTGGTGGAGGTGTCGCTGTCTCGTCGGTTTGGCGGGTTTGGCGCTATTTCGGCAGCCGGATGACCACGCCGTTTGGGGTTCTGTCCACCACCGGGGCCTCGCGCAGCCGGACGACGGCCTCGGGGGCCAGATCCAGGACCAGCCGCAGCCGGTCGGGGTGCTTGCCGACCCGGACCAGCCGGATCAAGGGGCTTTTGCCGGACAGGGACAGGGGGCCGGTATAGGTCCAGCGTCCGGCCAGGTCGATGACCAGCCGGGGGGGGCCGTCCATGTAGGTGCGGGTCACATCGCCCACCGGGGACGTGGTGGTGACCGTGAGCACGTATTCTCCGGGCTTGTCCGAGGCCGAGACGGCCACGACCGCGCCCCTGGAGGGAGCCGGGACGGGTTTGCCCGCCGGGGCAGGCTTGTCCTTGACGGGTTTTTTCGAGGCGGGTCCAGGGCTTGGGGCCGGGACGTCCAGGGCTTCGGCCGCCTCGGGCGGGGCCTGCGGGGCCGGGGCCGGGGGGCTGGGCGCGGCGTCCGGGACCGGCGGCGGCGTGTGGGCGGCTTTTTTCCCGGTGTCGACCTTGGAGGCCGCAGCCTCCTGGCCCATGTCCGAAAACATCTGGTCCAGGGCCTGGTCCCCGGCGAACAGGGGGTGCTGGGACACGATTTCCGGGGAAACCGGCTCAGCCTTGGGGGCAGGCGGCACGGGCGTCGGCGGCGCAGTGGCGGCCGGGGGGGCGGCAGGTTCTGGCGCGCCAGGGACCGGCACAGGGAGGGATGCTGTCTCCGAGACGCGGTTTCGGGCGGGAGACGCCGATGCCTCCTGGGGCTTCGTGGCGGGAAGGGGCGGCGATTGCCCGGCGGCGCTGGGCGGGGCCGCCGGGGACAGGGACGACGTTGGCGGCGTTGTTGCTGGCGGGGCCGGGGGGGCGGGCGTCGGCGCGGTGAAATCGCGATCCGTCATTGCCGGCGCGGGCCTGCCGCCCGTGAAAAGATGCGGTTTGCGCCACGCGGCGAGCCCCGCCACCACCGCCAGGGCCAGGACCACCGCGCCGATGATGATCAGCTTGTCGCCTTTCGTGAGCGGCATGGCTCCTCCCCGGTTGTGTCTGCAAGACTCCTGCCATCGCACTGCATTTGATCGCCGCCAGCACCGTACCCGACCTTGCCGCCGCGCTCAAGGAAAAAACGGATGGCCGATACGCCAGCCGATGGAGGGCAAGGGCCGCCAGGCGGTTTTTCCGGCGGCTGGCGGCGGGGCGGTTGCGGGATTGTTGACGCAACGGCGGTTTGTTCGTCATACGTTTTCAAAACGGAGATGCCACATGGCCAAAAAAGTACGATCCGTGCGCGTGCCCCAGGAACTGGCCGGACTCGACCTGTCCGCCCTGATCAGGGAGTGCGCCAGCCATCTGCGTGACCTGGAATCGGCCGTCCTGCTCTCCACCCAGGGCAACCGCGAGGCGGCCGACGCCCTGGTCAAGGCCCGCCGGGCGGATCTGGGGCGACGGGTGGGGAATCTGGTGTGGGAGGCCAAGCTGCGGCATCAGGAGGCGGCAAGGGCCCTGGAGGCGGAAAAAAAACCGTCGGAGACGTGACGCATGTGTGCGGCAGGGGCGCTTTGGCCTTGCCAGCGGCCATGGGGATGGCTATAGCACGCCTGCCATGGTAAAAGAGCTGATCATCGTCGAATCCCCGGCCAAGGTGAAGACCATCAAGAAATTCCTCGGCAGCGCCTATGCTGTGGAGGCCTCGGTCGGTCACGTCCGCGACCTGCCCACCAAGACCCTGGGCGTGGACGAGAAAAAGGATTTCGCCCCGCAATACCAGGTCATCCAGGGCAAGCAGAAGGTGGTGTCCAAGCTGCGCGAGGCTGCGGCCAAGGCCAGCCGCATCTATCTGGCCCCGGACCCGGATCGCGAGGGCGAGGCCATCGCCTGGCACGTGGCCGAACTGCTCAAGGATGAAGACCGGCCCATCCATCGCATTTTTTTCAACGAGATCACGGCCAAGGCCGTGCGCGAGGCCCTGACCCACCCGCGCGAAATCGACGAAAAGCTCTTTTTGTCCCAGCAGGCCCGGCGCATCCTGGATCGGCTGGTGGGCTACAAGGTCTCGCCCCTTTTGTGGAAAAAGGTCAAACGGGGCATCTCCGCCGGCCGGGTGCAGTCCGTGGCGCTTCGGCTGGTGGTGGAGCGGGAAAAAGAGCGCCAGGTCTTCGTGCCCGAGGAATACTGGGTGTTCAAGGCCCTTTTGGCGGCCGCCGACCCCCCGGTGTTCGAGGCCGAGTTGTGGAAGGTGGCGGGAAAAAAACCGGTCATCGGCGACGGCGAGACCGCCGTAGCGCTTCGCGACGCCATTTTGAAGAGCCCCTTTTCCGTGTCCGCCGTGGCCGAGAAGGAACGCGCCAAGTCGCCGCCGCCGCCCTACATCACCTCCACCCTGCAGCAGGCCGCCAACCAGCGCCTGGGATTCACGGCCAAGCGCACCATGGGCGCGGCCCAGCGGCTCTACGAGGGCGTGGAGCTGGGCGAACGCGGCACCGTGGCGCTTATCACCTACATGCGTACCGACTCCGTGCGCATCGCCGACGAGGCGCGCCAGGCCGCCAAAGATTTCATCGTGGACACGCTCGGGCCGGAGTTCTATCCGGCCAAGGCCCGCCATTACAAGACCAAGGCCTCGGCCCAGGACGCCCACGAGGCCATCCGGCCCGTGGACCCGGCCGTGACCCCGGACGACGTGCGGTCGTTTCTGCCCCGGGAGCAGTACGCCCTGTACAAGCTCATCTGGGAGCGTTTCCTGGCCTCCCAGATGGCCGAGGCCCGGTTCTGGGACACCACGGCCGAGATTTCGGCGGGCGTGGCCCTTTTTCGGGCCAAGGGCCAGCGGCTGATCTTTCCGGGCTATCTCAAGGTCTACGGCATGGAGGCCGGGGACGAGGCCAAGACCCTGCCTCCGCTGAGCCAGGGACAGCCCCTGACGCTTTCGGAGCTTAAGACCGACCAGAAGTTCACCCAGCCGCCGCCGCGCTACACCGAGGCCTCCCTGGTGCGCGAGCTGGAGGAAAAGGGCATCGGCCGACCCTCCACCTATGCGGCCATCATCTCCACGCTTCTCGACCGCGAATACGCCAAACTGGAAGAGAAGCACTTCGTGCCCTCGGAGTTGGGGACCACCGTGGCCGACCTGCTCATCGACCATTTTGCGGCCATCATGGACGTGGGGTTCACGGCCGGGATGGAGGCCGCCTTGGACGAGGTGGCCGAGGGCCAGCGGGACTGGGTGGCGCTTTTACGGGATTTCACGGACGGGTTTTATCCGGCCCTGGAGAAGGCCTCCGAGGACATGGCCGCGGTCAAGGCGGGCAAGGAGACAGGGCTTGTGTGCGACAAGTGCGGGCAGCCCATGGTCATCAAGTTCGGCCGCATGGGGGAGTTTCTGGCCTGCTCGGGCTATCCCGACTGCAAGAACACCTCGAATTTCACCCGCACCCCGGACGGCGGCATCGAGCTGGTGGCCCGGCAGGCCGACGAGCCCGTGGTGATGGGTACATGCCCGGATTGCGGCAAGGATCTGGTGCTGAAAAAATCGCGTACCGGCAGCCGGTTTGTGGCCTGCTCGGGATATCCGGCCTGCAAGCACGCCGAGCCCTTCCGGACCGGGGTGAAGTGCCCGCGCGAGGGCTGCGGCGGGGAGCTGGTGGAAAAAAGCTCCAAGCGGGGCAAGGTGTTTTATTCCTGCGACCGCTACCCCCAGTGCGACTACGCCGTGTGGGACTGGCCCGTGGCCGAGCCCTGCCCCACGTGCGGCTCGGGCATCCTGGTCAAAAAGCGCACCCAGGCCCGGGGCGAACACCTGGCCTGCCCGGAAAAATCCTGCCGCTACATCCGGTCCCTGGACGGCGGCGAGTCCGAAGAGCAATAGCGCGGTTGCGTCCGCGTCCACGCCATGAAACAAAAGCTCACGTCTGACATGGAACAGGTGTCCCGGTTTTCGGAAGCGGAGATCGCGCGGCGGGCCGCGTCCGATCCCGACGCCCTGCCCACGGACGAGGCCTTCTGGATGCGGGCGGTACGGGCGGAACACCCCGCCGCGAACCCCTCCGCCACATGTGGCTTCGCCTGACGATCCCGACTGCCTGTGAAACCCGGAAGGGCGCGTTATCTCCGCCAGTCCCGATAAATTTTACCGCGATGCCCGATGCGCACCACCAGGACCGTTACCGTACGGTCCTCGATGTGGCACAGCACCCGATACGCCCCCACCCGGTACCGCCACAACTCGCGCAACTCGCCCGTAAGGGCGAAGCCCTGCTCCCTCGGGTCGCCAGCAGCCACCCGCTGCCGCAGATAGGCGGCGATGCGCCGGGCGACGTCCCGGTCCAAGGCGTCCAGATCTTTTTTGGCCCTGGGCGTATATTCAATCCGCCAGTCCAAGTTCCCGCTCCACGTCCTCGCCCGGGATGGCCTTTTGGCCGCTGGCCCGGAACGCCTCGTACTCGGCCTGGGCCAGATAGGCGTCCTCCAGGTCTTCCAAGTGGGCCAAAATGGCCTGCCGGGCGTAAAAGGTCTTGGTGCGCCCGGTACGTGCGGCCAGGGCGGTCAGGCGGGATTCGATCTCGGGGGGAAGTCGTATGGCCAGCATGGCGTCCTCCGTGTGCTATACAGGTATAGCATCATGGCGGCAGGGGCAAGTCCCCCGGCCCGCGATCACCACGCCACAGGCAGGCGCACGGTCCTGGCGGCCTTGTTGGTGAACAGCAGATAGCCCTGCTCCCGGCCGAAAAGGTACAGGTCGCGGGTCAGCGCCACATCCTTGCGGCAGTATTCCTCGATGAGATCCAGGCGGCCTTCCTTCCACCAGGCCAGCGCCGCAAGGCCCGAGGCGGATTTCTTGGCCGAAAGCGTGGCCGAGGCCAGCCCGTCCAGGGACAGGCGGTAGCCCAGCCGCTCATGCACCTTTTCCAAAAGATCCAGGGTGGGCAGGGCCCGGAAATTAAACTCGCACGCCCCGCCAAGCACCTGATAGTCGAAGCGCTTGATGTTGAACCCCACCACCAGATCCAGGACCACCAGGGCCTTGGCCAGCTCCGGCAGTTCCTCCTGGCGGTAGCTGATGAAGTCGTCAAGGGCCGAATCATACAGCACGGCCACGCTGACCCCCATGCGCCGGGCGTTGCCCCAGCCGCCCACCTCCTCGGCCGAGCGCCGGGTCTCCACGTCCAGCACCCCGTAGCGCCGGGGCGGGGCGGGCCGGTCTGCGTCCCGTTCCCGCGCCCCGGGCGTGGCCCCGGCCGCCGCCTGGACCGCGTCGGACACGATGCCGGGCCTTCCGCTCCGGGTTGGTGTGGCCGCCTGGCCGGAGGCGGCAGCGGCGTGGCCCGGCGACGTGGCCTGGACGCCTGGCGTCTGGCCACTGGGCGTCTGGCCGGTTGGCGTCGTGTCGGTCGGCGTCGTGTCGGTCGGGGCCGGGGCGGCGGACGCGCCGGGGCTGACCCGGACCGGGTCTGAGGGCGGGGTGTCGCGTGTCATGTCGGGCTCCTTGTGCGGGTCGGCGGCCGGGGCCGGTGTCGGCGGCTGTGGCGCGGCCACCGGGGGCGGGGCGGGTTCGGGGTCGCAGGAGGTGAGAAGTTCCAGGAGATATTTCGCCGCCGCCTTGTCGATGGGCCGGTTGCCCGAGCCGCACTTGGGGGAATGCACGCAGGACGGGCAGCCCGTCTCGCATTCGCAGGAGGCGATGACCGCCAGGGTGCGCGACAGGGCCTCCGTGGCCCGGGCGAAGGCCATCTTGGTCAGGCCCATGCCGCCGGGGATGCCGTCGTAGACAAACACCGCAGCCCGGCCCACCTGCTCGTGCAGGGGGGTGGAGATGCCGCCCAGGTCGTTTCGGTCCGTGAGCACCAAAAGGGGCAGGATGCCGATCAGGGCATGCTCCATGGCGTGGATGCCGCCCATGAAATGGAACAACCGGGTGTCCATCTCCTCCTGCACGGCCCGGGGGATGGCGTACCAGAAGCCGTCGGTCTCAAAGGTCAGGGGCGGCAGGTCAAGGGGCACGATGCCAAGCAGCGTCCCCCCGCGCACCCGGCGGCGCTCATAGCCCGTGATCCATTCCGTGACCTTAAGCCGCCCGCAATACACCCTGGCCCCGAAGGCCGTGGCCTGGCCGCTGACCGCCAAAATCTCCGTGGATTTATGCCCCCGGGCCTTGGTGTAATAGTCGGCCTGCCGGGGTACGGCCGCCACCGTGCGGGTGGCCAGGTCCATGTCCGCGATCTCGAAGGTCCGGCCCCGATGCAGGTAGATGGCACCCTGGTGGGTCTCGCGGAAGGCCCGGTGCTCGTCGATCTCCCCCAGGGTCTGGCCCTCGGCCTCGATGCGAAACCGCCCGCCCGTGCCGCGCAGGTTCACGTCGCGGTGGGGGCGCTTGCGGGCCGCGTACCAGCGCGACCCGTCTTCGTCGGCCAGAAGCAGGCCCGTGTTCACCAGCCGGTCGCGCCCGGCGAGAAATTCCGGATCAGCCAGATAGGGCTCCCCGGCCCGCAGCGGCATCTCGGCCGCGGCGCATTCCAGGTGCCGGGCGGCGATAGCCGGGTTGGCGGGATTGATGACCGCCGATTCCGGGGGGCGCTCGAAAAAATCCGCCGGGTTGCGCATGAAATACTGATCCAGGGCGTCCTCCCCGGCAATGAGCGCCACAGCGGATTCGCGTAAGGAGCGGCCCACCCGGCCGCCGCGCTGCCAGGTGGACATGACCGAGCCCGGGTATCCGGCCAGCACGCACAGATCCAGCCCGCCGATGTCGATGCCCAGTTCCAGGGCGCTGGTGGAGACCACGGCCAGAAGCTCCCCCGAGGTCATGCGGGCCTCAATCTCCCGGCGCTCCTCGGGCAGAAACCCCGAGCGGTAGGCGCTGACCCGGGAGGCGTTCACCCCGTCCCTGTCGGCCTTTTCGGAGAGCCACATGGCGATGAGCTCGGTCATCTTGCGCGACTGGGTGTAGACGATGGTCCGCAGCTCCCGGGCGAGCGCTGCGCGAAGGAGATTGACGGCGGCGGTTGCGGCGCTGCCCGGGGGATTGACGAAGACGAAATGCCGGGGGCCGGTGGGCGCGCCGCTGTCGGTGATGGCTGTGACCTCCAGGCCCGTGAGGTCGTGGGCCAGCTCCCCGGGGTTGCCGATGGTGGCCGAGCAGAACACGAAGACGGGGTGCGCCCCGTAACGGCCGCAGACCCGGGTCAGCCGCCGGAACACGTGGGCCATGTGCGAGCCCATGACCCCCCGGTAGGTGTGCATCTCGTCCACCACCACATGCGTCAGGCCGGCGAAGAACGCGGACCAGTTCTCGTGGTGGGGAAGTAACGCCAGGTGCAGCATCTCCGGGTTGGTGAGCAGGATGTTGGGCGGGTTGTCACGCAGCTTGCGCCGGAAATGGGACGAGGTGTCGCCGTCGAAGATGGCCGCCCGGGGCCTGGCCGAGGGTGGCAGGGGGGCGAGCAGTTCCTCGATGACCCGTAACTGGTCCTGGGCCAGGGCCTTTAGGGGGAAAAGAAACACGGCCCGGGACTCGGGGTCGCGCAGAAATTGTTCGAGCACGGGCAGCAGGTAGATCAGCGACTTGCCGCTGGCCGTGGGCGTGGCCACGGCCACATGCCGCCCGGCCCGGATGCAGTCGCAGGCCGTGGCCTGATGGGAATACAGGGCGTCGATGCCCCGGGCGGCCAGAAGCTCGCTCAGGATCGCGGGCCAGGGGCGCAGGGTCGCGGCGGTTATGGCCTCCCGGCCGGGGATGAGCCGGTGGTGGGCCACGAAGCCGCCCAGGGACTCGGAGGCCAGGAGGGACCGGATGTATTCGGCGATATCGCGGGTGTCCATGTGCGGGGCGAGTCTTGCCCAAAAGCGGCTTCGGGGCAAGGCCCGGACGATACGGCAGGGGAATCGCGCCGGGCAGGGAGTAGGCTTGTTCGGGCAGGTCGCGGCTGGACCGCGCCGGAAGCGGAGGCTTTTCGTACCGATGCGCCCGACGGCCGGGTCGACGCCGACGACAAAGCCCCCTCCGGGGAGGGGGCTTTGTGCGGTGACCGGCCGGGCCGGACGTTTATTTGTAGCCTTTGAGGTAGTCGATGTACTCCGGCACGCAGGTGGAGATGGACGGCACGTAGGTGACCAGGATCAGGAAGCCGATGAGCACCATGAGCCAGGGCAGGGCGGCCCGCATGACCCAGGTGATGCTGCGGCCGGTGATGCCTGCGGTGACGAAGAGGTTTAAGCCCACGGGCGGGGTGATCATGCCGATTTCCATGTTGATGACCATGACGATGCCCAGGTGGATGGGGTCGATGCCCAACTGCTGGGAGATGGGAAACAGGATGGGGGCCATGATCAGCAGGATGGCCGAGGGTTCCATGAAGTTTCCGGCGATGAGCAAAAGGATGTTCACCACCAGAAGGAATCCCCAGGCCGGCAGGCCCCAGCCCACGATGAGTTCGGCGATGTGGTGCGGGATGCGTTCGGTGGTCAGCACATGAGCGAAGATCATGGCGTTGGCGATGATGAAAAGGAGCATGACGCTCACCTTCGTCGCCTCCAAAAGCACCTTGCGCACCTGGGGGTCGGTGGTGGATTTGGGGATGGCCGCCAGGATGACCCACAGGTTGCGGAAAACCATGGCCCCGCCGGACTCTCCGGGTTTCGACCAGGGTTCCTTTTTCAGCGGTCCCATGTCGCGGTAGATGAACACGGCCACGAAGTAGGCGTAGATCGCGGACAGGGCGGCGGCCTCGGTGGGGCTGCACACCCCGCCGTAGATCGACCCCAGCACGATGACGATGAGCATGATCCCGCCCATGGCCGAAAATCCCGAGGCGAAGATCTCGCGGAACCCGGCCCAGGGCATGGCCGGGAGGTTTTTCACCCGGGCCGTGATGTAGATGGCCAGCATGAGCGAGAGTCCGAGCAGCACGCCGGGCAGGAAGCCGGCCATGAACATGCGCGCCGCCGAGACCTGGGTGGCCGCGGAATAGACCAGCATGACGATGGACGGCGGGATGAGGATGCCCAGGGTTCCGGCGTTGCAGATGACGCCGGCGGCCATGGATTCGCTGTATCCGGCCCGGACCATGCCGCCGATGACGATGCTGCCGATGGCGGCCACGGTGGCCGGCGAGGAGCCGGACACGGCGGCGAAGAGCATGCAGGCCAGGACCGAGGCCATGGCCAGGCCGCCCTTGATGTGTCCCACGCAACTGACCGCAAAACGGATGAGCCGGTTGGCCACCCCGCCCGTGGAGAGAAAATGCGAGGACAGGATGAAAAACGGAATGGCCAGAAGCGTGTAGTGGTCGGACAGGGTGCTGAAGTATTTGAGCGCGATGGAAGCCAGGGAGTCGTTGGAGAAAAAAAGGATGGTGGTGATGCTGGAAAAGCCCAGGGCCATGGCGATGGGCATGCCCGTCAAAAGACACAGGAACAGTAAGCTGAAAAGAACTACCGTGGTCATTTGCCCGCTCCTTGCGCCTTGCTGATCCGTTTGGCCTCCTCGGCCAGCTCCATGCTTTCCTTGGCCTCGTCAGTCAAGGAAAAGCCGGTGGCCTCTCCGGTGATGACCTTGCGCAACAGCGCCAGAAGGCGCAGGGCGAGAAGCGTGAATCCCAACAGCAGCATGGCCCCGTGGGCCAGCCAGCGGGGAATGTTCATGTCCTCCAGTTCGATGCCGGTGACCCACATCTTTTTGGCGTAGATCCAGGATCCGTAGCCGAACAGGCCGCAGTAGGCCAGCCCGGCCAGGATGGCCAGGGTGGTGACCACCCGGGCGGCATTGGGGTTCAGGGTGCGCACGAAGGCGTCTATGCCGATGTGGGAGCCGACCTTGAGGCCGTAGGGCGCGCCGAGGATGACCATCCAGGCGGCCATGTGCAGGGTCAGTTCCTGGGCCCACATCATGCCGGTGTTGAACACGAAGCGGAGGATGACCTCCACGAACACCAGAAGCGTTGTCGCCGCCATGAGGAAGGTTATGGAACCTTCCTCAAGGCGGTTCATGAAGGTTGAACCTGGCATCATGCGTCCTGCGTTACTTGTTGGCGGCCACGGCGGCGTCGATGTTCTTCTGGCCGATGCTGGGGGCGAACTTGGCCCACACGGGCTTCATGGCCTCGACCCACTGCTGCCGCTCTTCGGGGGTGATGGTGATGATCTGGGTGCGGCCGGAGTCGGCGATCTTCTTCTTGTCGTCGATGTCCTTTTCGTCGGAGACCTTGTTGCCGTAGGCGATGGCTTCCTTGATGCAGGCCTCGAGTTCGGTGCGCACGTCGGCGGGCAGGCCGTTCCAGAACTCGGCCGAGGTCACGAGCATGTAGTCGAGCAGGCCGTGGTTGGTCTCGGTGATGTAGTCCTGCACCTCGTGCATCTTCTGGGTGTACATGTTGGACCAGGTGTTTTCCTGGCCGTCGATGGCCTTGGTCTGCAGCAGGGTGAAGACCTCGGAGAAGGGCTTTTTGAGCGGGATGGCGTTCACGGCATCGAATTGGGCGGCCAGCACGTCGGAGGTCATGATGCGGAACTTCTGGCCCTTGGCGTCGGCGGGCACGCGCAGGGGCTTGTTGGCGCCCATCTGCTTGAGGCCGTTATGGATGTAGCCCAGGCCGATGAGCCCCTTGTCTTCCATGGATTTGAGCATGGCCTGCCCTTCGGGGCCTTGCTGGAAGGTGTCCACGGCCTTCATGTCCTTGAAAAGAAACGGCAGGTCGTAGATCTGCAGCACGGTGGTGTACTTTTCGAACTTGGACAGGGCCGGGGCGGCCAGCTGCACGTCGCCCAGAAGCATGGCCGAGAGCACCTTGTCGTCGTCGAAGAGCTGGGAGCTGGGGAAGACCTCGAGCTGCACCTTGCCGGCCAGCTTGGCGTCCACGCACTGTTTCAGCTTGACGGCCATCTGGCCCTTGGGGGTGTCCTCGGCCACCACATGGGAGAACTTGATGACGATGGGCGCGGCATGGGCCAGGGCGGCCAGGCTCAGGATACAGACGACGGCCAAGGCCTGGAAAAGACGCAGTTTGCTCATGACAACCTTCCTTTTGGGCTGAAGTGGACGTGAGGCCTGATAATTGGAGTTGAGCCATTTCACCCAGAAATCGAGAAAAGTCAAGCGGGTAACGATTTTTTCCGGGTTCCTCGGGGATATCGCGGCCATGGGCCGGGCGGTCCGTGAGGCGCGCCGGACGAATGGTCGGCGGGGCATGATGAAATCCCTGGGGAAAAGGTCTGGTTTTCCGTGTAACGACCTGAAATATGGCGCAAAGGGCACTGGACGTTGCGGCGTATTCCTTTTATGAAGAGTTCATGGCAGTCCGGGGCCGAGGCGGCCTTCCCGGACCCACCTTCATCCCAAGGAGACAGTATGCGCGAGATCGGGCACATCCTTCTGGCCATGGATTTTTCCGAGTCTGCGGACCAGTTGGCCGAATACGCCAGGCTTTTCGCCGAGAAGTTCCAGGCCAGGATCACGGTGCTGTACGTCGCGCCGACCATGAACCGCTACGGCAAGCTCTACGTGCCGTCCAACAGCATCGACCAGTTGGCCGGGCAGATCCTCGACGGGGCCAAGCGGGCCATGGGCGAATTCATGGACCGGCATTTTTCCGGCATCAAGGCCGACGGCCTGGTGGAATACGGCTACGCCCCGGAGAAGATCCTGGAGGTGGCCGAGGATTTGGAGGCCGGGCTGATCATCATGGGCACCCACGGCCGGGTCGGCGTGGACCGCATCCTGTTCGGCTCCGTGGCCGAGAAGGTGGTCAAGATGGCCAGGATTCCCGTGGTCACGGTCCGCCCGGTCTAGGGCGCGACCCGTACCATCCCGGCAGTTTCGAGGGTTTCCACAACGCTGACGCGTCCGGATTTTGCGGCTGCGGCACGAGCCGAACAGGATCGCCACCATCCGGCGTCGAGTTGACGCCTGCACCGCCCGGGGGTATGCAGGCCGCGCGGCAGCATTCCCCTGCGCGGCTCAGGCAGCCGCGCATCCCATACAACACCCCCACCGCGCCCATCCGGCGGCTCGCCAAGACCCCGTCGTTCGGGCGCGGAGCGCGGAGGCACCTCATGTCCAAACGAAGCAGCGTGGCCCTGGGCACCATTCTCAAACAGTCCGTCAAAATCGCGCGCCATCCCTGGATCGCCGGTCGCCTGGCGGCCCTGGAGAAGGAAAAGTTCCTGTTCGGGCCCTTAAACCCCCAGGCCGAGACCGGCGTGGCCCGCAGCATCCGCCAGCTCTCCATCCGCATCACCGACGTCTGCAACCTGCGCTGCCACACCTGCGGCCAGTGGGGCGACCAGGGCTTTTTGCACGGCCAAAACCTGAAAGACCTGAAAAAATCCGAGGTCTCCAAGGAACGCTACCTGGAGCTTTTGGACGATCTGGCGGCCAAGGGCCACCGCCCCTCGGTCTACCTGTGGGGCGGCGAACCCACCATGTACAACGGCTGGCTGGACATCATCGACCGGGCCACGGAGCTTCGCATGCCCACCTCCATCGCCACCAACGCCACGGGCATCGAGAAGGCGGCGGACAGGCTGGTGGCCGCGCCCATGTTCCTTCTGCAGGTGTCCATCGACGGCCACTGCGCCGAGACCCACAACGCGGCCCGGCCCTCGGCCAGCGGCCGCGACAACTACCAGGTCATCCAGGACGCCCTGGCCGCCGTGAACGAGGCCAAGAAGTCCCGGGGGGCCAAGCTGCCCCTGGTGGCCGCCCTGACCACCATCTCCAGCGCCAACGTGCACCATCTGGTGGACATCTACGAGGCCTACAAGGACCGCGTGGATCTGTTCGTCTACTACCTGTCCTGGTGGATCGACGAGAAAAGCGCCCAGGCCCATGACGCGGACTTCGCCCGGCGCTTCGGGTTCACCCCCAAGCTGCACTGGGGCTGGGTGGGGGACTGGACCATCAAGGATCACGCCACCCTGGACAGGCAGCTCGCCGAGGTGCAGCGCCGCTCCAGGCCCCTGAACATGCCCCCGGTGAACATCATTCCCAAGATCACCGGACTGCCCAATCTCCAGGAGTATTACGGCGACCACAGCTCCACCTTCGGCTACGACAAGTGCATCTCCATCTTCCAGGCCGTGGAGCTGGACTCCAACGGCGACATGTCCCCCTGCCGGGACTACCACGACTACATCGTGGGCAACGTCAAGGAGCACACCATCACCGATCTGTGGAACTGCGAGTCCTATCGCCGCTTCCGGGGCAGCCTCTTCTCCGAGGGGCTCATGCCCGCCTGCACCCGCTGCTGCGGGCTCATGGGATACTGATGGCCCACCCCGCCACGGCGGTCACGTCCGGGTCGGCCGCCGCGCATGGTCCGGCCCGGGTGGTGCTTTTGCTCCAGGATCTGCTTTTCGGCGGCACCCAGCGCCAGGCCCTGGAGCTGGCCCGGGGGCTCGATCCGGCCCGGTTCGCGGTGGAGATGTGGATGCTGGCCCCGGGAGGCGATTTCGCCCCAAAGGCCGAGGCCGACGGCATCCCCCTGGTGTGGCTGTCGCACAACCCCACCGTGGGCCTGGACGCCCTGCGCGGCCTGTGGCGGCGGCTTGGCCAGACGCCCCCGGACATCCTGGTGCCCCTGACCGCCGTGCCCAACATCTGGGGCCGGATATTTGCAAGGCTCAAGGGCGTCCCGGCGGTCGTCGGCACCTGCCGGGGCGGCGGGGCCATCGCCCGGCAGCACGAACGGTTCCTGCGCCGTCTGGCCCATCACCACATCTGCAACTCCCGCCCCCTGCGCGACGCCCTGGTCGACGGCCTGGGGCAGGCGGCCAACCGGGTCACGGTCATCCCCAATGGCGTGGACACGGACCATTTCGCCCCGCCCCCCGAGGATCTGCGACCCGTGCGCGACGTGATGTTGTGCGTGGCCCGGCTGTCGGAGGACAAGGACCACGAGACGCTTTTACGGGCCTTTGAGATCGTGGCCCGGGGGCACGAGCGGGCCGAGTTGTGGCTGGTGGGCGACGGTCCCCTTGCGGCCGGGGTGGCCCGGCTCATCGCCCGCCATCCCTTCAAGGGCCGCATCCGGTCCTATCCCGGCGGGGCCGACCCCAGGCCCTTTTACCAGCAGGCCAGGATGGTGGTCTTAAGCTCCCGGCGCGAGGGCTTGCCCAACGTGATCCTGGAGGCTATGTCCATGGGTGTGGCCGTGGCGGCCACGGCCGTGGGGGCCATCCCCGAGGTGCTTTCGGGCGGGGTGCTTTCGGGCGAGGTGCTCTCGGGCCGGGCCGGACCCGTCTGCGGCCAGACAAAACCCGGTGCGCCCGGTGCGCCCGGGTCGTCTGACGCGCGTGGCGCCCATGACGGCTGGTGCGGTCTTATGGCCCCGCCAGGCGATCCCGCGGCCCTGGCCCGGATCATGCTTACGCTTTTGCAGGACGACGCCCTGCGGGAGAGCCTGGGCCGCACGGGACGGGCGCGCGCCGTGGCCGACTATTCCCTGGGGGCCATGGTTGCGGCCCATGAACGGCTCTTTGCCCGAATGCTCGCCTCCGGCCAGGGACGGCGGGCGGACGAGGTGTGATGTGAAACCTTCCCTGCTGCTCGCGTGCCTGCTGACCGTGGCCGTCTGCGCCGTGTCCGCGGCGGCCCAGGACGCCACGGTGGGCCGTGACGCCGAGGTGGCCGGGTGGTGGGAGGGCGGCCTGTACGGGTCGAGCGTGGTGGCCCGCATGGAGCAGGACGGACAGATGCTTACCGGCGTGGTCACGGTCACCGGGCTCGGCGGCCAAAAAGACCTGTATCATGTGGCCGGGGCGGTCTTCGGGAACACGATGTACGTGCTGCACGGCGCAGGCCACGTCTTCGAGGGCGAGGTGACGGACAGCCGCGCGATTCAGGGCATTTTGACCACCGCAGGCGGCAAGAAGCTCCCCCTGCGCGCCCAGCGCATCCCCCCCCCGCCGGACGCGGACGCCCATCCCCTGCCCGACCCCCCCCTGACCCCGGAGGGGGCCGCGCCCCCGCCGTCCAACGGATAACCCCCGCCGTGACAGCGTTTTTTGTCGGCGTCATGGCCCTGATCCTGGCCGCACTGGCGACCCTCGCCGCTTTGGGGCGCAACCATGTGCGCGGCGTCCCCGGGCCGGGACCGCGTCCGGCCGGGTTTCCCCGGGCGGGCCTGGTGGTGCCGGTCACCGGAAACGCCCCTGGGGTGCGCGAGGCCCTGGCCACCCTGGTGCGCCAGGACTATCCGGGACTTGTGGTGGTCTTCGCCACGGCCACGGACGACGACCCGGCCGTGCCCCTGGTGGAGGAACTGATCCGGGAGGGCCGGGGCCGGGTGTTTCGGGTCACGGCCGGACCGGCCACCCGGTGCGGCCAGAAAAACCACAACCTCCTGGCGGGCGTGGCCTTTCTGCGGGGTCTGACCCGGCGGCCCGACATCTACCTCTTTGGCGACAGCACCCATCTGGCCGGACCGGATTTCGCCGCCACCCTGGCCGCGCCGCTTGTCCGGGGGGAGGCGGTCCTGGCCAGCGGCTTCCACCGCGTCGAACCCCTGTCCGACGCCCCCGGGGTGGTGGGCATGTTCGTCACCTGCCTTGGGCTGCACATGCTGCAATCCATCCGGGCCGTGACCCAGCCCTGGGGCGGGGCCATGGCCCTGACCCGGGAGGCCTTCGAACGCTTCGGCGTGGCCGGGCTGTGGGCCGAGAGCATCGTGGACGACTGCTCCATGGCCGCCATGCTGCGCACAAAGGGCGTGGTCTGCCGTCCCGTGGCCGGGGCGGCGGTCCTTGCCACGCCCCTTGCCGCCATGAGCCTGTCCCGGTGGAGCGACTGGCTGACCCGGCAACTGCTCTATCTGAAATTCTGCATGCCCGGCACGTGGCTTGCGGCGATCCCTGCGGCCCTGGCCCTGGCCCTGGTTCCGGTTGCGGCCGGGCTGGTCCTGCTCGGGGGCCTGGTGGGCTTTTTCCCCGTGGGGCTGACCCTTGCCTCGGCCGCCTTTGTGGCCGGGCTGGCCGGGGTGGGGCTTTTTTTCCGGGGCCTGTCCCCGCGACCCATCCCCCGGGGGGCCTTTCTGGCCGGGTTTGCCTTGACCTTTCCCATGATCGGCTGGTGCATGGCCCGCACCCTGTTCACCCGCACCATGGTCTGGCGGGACATCGCCTACGAGGTGTCCTTTTCCGGGCGGGTGCGCCGGGTCATTCGCAAGGGATGAGCCGGGCGACTCTACATCCTCTGCCTTGATGAGGACGCGCCGCCCGCCTTTTTGCGATGGAGAGCCTTCCCGGGATGCACGGTGAAGCCGTCTCGCCCGCAGCGTTTCGGCGTCCTGGGATGCCGTCTCCCACGGTTTACTGCCAAAAAGAAAGGCCAGGTTGAGGCCTCTGGCGGACACAACGGCCGACATGGGTTCGTCCTGGCGGCGCTTGTGCCGGGAGGAAAAATCGACTATTGTAAAATAAGGCTGATCCCGACCGGCCATGCCGTCGGAGGGCGTTTTCGGAGAGCACATGGACAAGTCTCGCGTCCTATTTGTCGATGACGACACGGAAATGCTGGCCTCCTACCGGCGTATCTTCCGGAAAAAATTCGACGTCCAGACGGCGGAGGGGCCTGCCGAGGGCCTGGCCGCCCTTGACGGCGACGGGCGTTTCGCGGTCATCGTTTCGGATCTGCGCATGCCCGGGATGGACGGGGTGGCCTTTCTGGAGAGCGTGCGGCAAAAAAGCCCGGACACCGTGCGCATCATGCTCACGGGCTATGCCGACGTGACGGCGGCCGTGGCGGCGGTCAACGCCAGCAAGGTGTTCAGCTTCCTGACCAAGCCCTGCCCCGAGGACGCCCTGGAGGCGGCGGTTGCGGCCGGTTTTCGCCAGTATCAGCTGGTGGTGGCGGAAAAGGAGCTTCTGCGCGGCACCGTGCGCGGCACCATCCGGCTGCTCACCGACCTTATGGCCATGGTCAATCCCGAGGCCTTCGGCAAGTCCTCGCGGGTCAAACGGCTGGTCATGGACCTGGCCAGCTACATGGGGATTCCCGATCCGTGGCGGCTGGAGCTGGCGGCCATGCTGTCCCAGATCGGCTGCGCGGCCCTGCCGCGCGAGGTGCTGCGCCGGGCCTACCTGGGCCAGCCCCTGTCCGGAAACTACGCCTTTGAATTCGCCATGCATCCCAAGATCGCCGCCGATCTCATCGCCAACATCCCGCGTCTGCGCGAGGTGGCCGAGATCGTCTCCTATCAGGAAAAACGCTACGACGGCGGAGGACTGCCGCCCGGCGACGTCAAGGGTGGAGACATCCCCCAGGGGGCCAGGCTGCTCAAGGTCGCCCTGGATTTCGACACCCTGGAGCGGATGGCCACGGCCACGGGCCGATTCGAGGAACCGGCCCAGAAGGCCCTGGAGCGCTTGCGCGCCCGCCGGGGGTGGTATGACCCGGAGGTGCTCGACGCCCTGGAATCCATGATCAATTTCCCGGACGGCTTCGAGCGGGCGCACCTGCCCGTCAGCGAACTCAAGCCCGGCATGCTGCTGGACCAGGAGGTCATGGACCCGGGCGGGGGCGTGCTCATGAGCAAGGGCCAGGAACTCGGGACCATGGCCATCAAGAAGCTGCGGGGGGCCTTTGCCGGACGACGGGGGGGGAGCGTGCGGGTTCTCGTGCCGCCCCGGGCGAAACTGGAATTTGCGGAGCTTTTAGATGCTTGACGCCGAATCGTTCTCTGCCGGGAGAAAAGACGCCGCCATGTCCGACAGCCAGACCAAGGACGCCATCAAGGGGGTGTTCTCCACCCAGACCAAGGGGGTCGTCGGTTTCGGCTCCACCAAACGCAAGGTCAAGCAGCACATTTACGTCTTTGTGGAGGAGGAGCCCGACGGCTCGTTGTGCGTGCGCGAGCTCAACAAGCACTACGTGCCCGTGGGCCAGGCCCGGTGGATTTCCAAGGACGTGCTGCTCAAGGACTTTCTCCCCGAGCCCGACGTGTACCTGAACAAGGTCATTCCGGCCATGCGCCAGGTCGAGGAGAGCGTGGAGAAGGCCGACGACCACCGGGCCAACGGGGAGCTCATCTCCGCCGAATTCGAATACAAAAACGCCCTGCGCCTGGACGAGGAGCACATCCGGGGCACCTTCGGCCTGGGGCTCACCTACCTGGCCCGGGGCGAGACGGACAACGCCGACATCGTGTTTCGCCGGGTGGTGGGCCTGGACGGGGCCTTCGCCGAAGAGCACAAGCACCTGTTCAACGAATTCGGCATCCGGCTGCGCAAAAACGCCATGTACGCCCAGGCCCTCAAATTCTACAACCGGGCGGCCAAGCTGGCCACGCGCGAGGACGAGCACCTGCTCTACAACATCGCCCGGACGTATTTCGAAAAAGGCCAGGTGAAACAGGCCAAAAGGCTTTTGGATAAGGCCCTGGCGGCGAATCCCGATTTCGCGGAGGCGCGGGATTTCATAGACGTTCTCGAACGCGGCGGCGTGCCGGACAGGGCGGCGGACTCCGGGGGCCTTGCCCCGGATCCCGAGGATACCGAGGATCCCGAACTGGACGACCTTGCGCCATGAAACCTCTTTCCCGGGCGAAGGGCGCATGACCCAGCAACAACGAGAAACGGACGCCGGATGCGACGCATGTCTGGGCATGGTCTTCGATGTCGTGCCGGACGGGCTGTGCATCCTGTCCGCTGACCGCACGATTTTGCGCATGAACCGGGCCATGTCCGGATGGTTTCACGGGGAGGGCGATTTCGTGGGCCGTCCCTGCCGGGACGTCCTGGCCGTGAAGGGCTGTTTGTGCGAGGACTGTCCGGCGGCGTTGATTCTGGATGGGCATGCGGGCCGCATGAAGGAGCTCGCGATTCCGTTGCCAGGCGGCGGGGAGCGCCATCTGGAGCTTACGGCCTCGCGCCTGCCCGGGGTGGACGACGGGCGCGACGGCGTGCTGCTGTTCGCCCGCGACGTCAGCGTGCGCAAGGCCGCCGAGCGCGAACTGCTGAAGGCCAACCAGGACATCGAGCTTTTGCTGTCATCCATCGGGTCCATCCTCATCAGCTTGGACGGCCAGGGGAGCGTCACCCGCTGGAACCGGGCCGCCGTGGAGCTTTTGGGGCTGGCCGGAGGCCAGGCCCTGGGGGCCGACTTTTTCGATCTGGACATCGGCTGGGACTGGACGCCCGTGCGGCAGGCCGTGGAGGCCTGCCGCCGCACGGCCGCATCCGTGCGCCTGGACGAGATCCGGCTGCGCACGGCAGGCAGGGAGCGCTTTCTGGGGCTGACGGCCAACCCCGTGCCGTCGCCCGACGGCCGCGCGCCTGGCGTGCTCATCCTGGGCCGGGACATCACCGGGTTCAAGGTCCGAGAGGCCCTGGCCAGCCATGAGGTCAAGATGCAGTCCATCGGCCGCCTGGCCGCAGGCATCGCCCACGAGATCAACACCCCGGTCCAGTACGTGAGCTACAATGCCGGGTTTCTGGAAGGGGCCTTCACCGACCTTTTGCGGCTGGTGGAGACCTACCGGCAGACGCTTAGCGCGTTGCGCCGGGCAGGGGAGGGGGACGGGCATGCCGCCGGGTTGGCCCCGGCCCTGGAGCGGGCCGAGCGCGAGGCCGACCTGGACTATCTGGTCAAGGAGATTCCGGCCGCCCTGGCCAACAGCCGCAAGGGCCTCAGGCAGGTGGCGGACATCGTGCGGGCCATGCGCCAGTTCTCCCACCCCGGCGGCGGGGAGAAGACCTTTTTCGACATCAACGCCGCCCTCAAGGACGCCCTGCTGGTCAGCCGCAACGAATGGAAGGACACGGCCCGGCTCGAAACGCAGCTCGATGCGGATCTGCCTCCGGTGTGCGGCCTGCCCCAGGAGCTTGGCCAGGTGTTCCTGAACCTGATCCTGAACGCGGCCCAGGCCATGGAGGAGGCGCGCGGGGACAGGTCCGGGGTCGTCGGCGCCATCACCGCCCGCACCGAGCGCCAGGGCGGCTTCGTGGCCGTCTCCGTGGCCGACACGGGCCCGGGCATCCCCGAGGACGTTCGCGGCAGGATCTTCGAACCCTTCTTCACCACCAAGGAGGTGGGCAAGGGAACCGGCCAGGGACTGTCCTTGGCCTATGCCGTGGTGGAACGGCATGGCGGCGACATCACCTTCGAAACCGTCCCGGGGGAGGGAACCGTTTTCACGGTCCGGCTGCCCATCGACGGTCCCGAGGGACACAGCGGAAGCACTGCCGGATAAGGATCGTTGACGGCGCCGCCCTTGCGGCGGGCCGGGATCCAGGCGGGACAAAGGAGTGGCTTGTGCCCCCAGGCGGACGGAAAATCCTGTTTGTGGACGACGATCCCGAGACCCTGGCCTCCTACGGCCGGGCCCTGCGGCGGAAATACGACCTGGAAACGGCCCTGGGGCCCGTGCGGGGTCTGGAGGCCGTGGCCGAGAACGGGCCCTATGCCGTGGTGGTGTCGGATCTGCGCATGCCGGGCATGGACGGGGTGGAGTTTTTTTCCAGGCTGCGCAAATCCTGCCCGGACACGGTCCGGATCATGCTCACCGGCTATGCCGACATCCGTTCGGCCATGGATGCCGTCAACACCGGCCACGTGTTCCGCTTTCTGGCCAAACCCTGCGCCGAGGAGGAGCTCGACGCCGCCTTGACGGCGGCCTTGGAGCAATACGGCCTGGTCACGGCGGAGCGGACGTTTCTTAAGGGGACGCTTCGCGGCACCATCAAAGTCCTCACGGATCTTCTGGCCCTGCTCAACGCCAAGGCCCAGGGACGCTCCGTGCGGGTCAAGCGCATCGTCCTGGACGTGGCCGGATATCTGGGGGTTCCGGAGCCCTGGCGGCTGGAGCTGGCGGTGATGCTGTCCCAGATCGGCTGCGCCGTCCTGCCCGAGCGCATGCTTGCGGACATGCTTGCGACCGGCGGACTCGACTCGCGTCGGCAGCGTCTTTTCGACCAGCATCCGCGCATCGCCGGAGACCTGTTGGTGAACATCCCCCGCCTGGACGAGGTGGCCGAGATCATCCGCTATCAGGAGAGGCGTTACGACGGCTCGGGGCCCCCTGCGGGCGGGCCGAAGGGACAGGACATCCCGTTCGGGTCGCGGCTTTTGAAGGTGGCCCTGGATTATGATACGCTCATCGCCTCGGGCCGGACCAAGGCCCAGGCCTTGGCGGTCATGGGCGAGCGGGCGGGCTGGTACGACCCGCGCGTGTTCGAGGCCTTCGCCACCCTGGCCCAGGGCCGGGAGGGCTTCACCCGCACCCGGGTGCCGCCCGAGGATGTGGTGCCGGGCATGGTCCTGGTCGACGATCTGATCGTCGGGGGCGAGACGGTTGCGGCGGCCGGGACCGCCGTGGACCACGACCTGGCCGCCAGGATCGCCCGGGCCGGGGAAGGCTTTCCCGAGGCCGTGCCGATGTATGTCTCGCCTGAGACCGAGAGCACGCTTTTCCGGCTGGAACCGGATCTGATAGAGATGTTGCGGCGGGAACGCCGTGACGGGGATAATTGAGGTGGTTTTCGTGGGCGCACCGCGTCGAGAATGCTCCAGCCGGGGGGGCCATGGCCACAATGATGCGGCTTAAGACCGATCAGACCGCAAAACGATACGAAAAAATCGTCCTGGACTATTTCAACGAGGGCGGACTACTCCTCGTGTGCAGCGACGACGAGGCCTTCGTCAAGGCCCTGCGCTTCACCATCTCCCAGCTCAAGCTGGACATCCGCAATTTCTGCCGGGAAGTCGTGGAATACGACGATCTGGTCACCCTGGCCGGAAAGCTGGCCGGGAAGTCCGCCGTGCCGCTGATCGTGTTCCTGGAACGCCGCATGCGCAAGGCCTCCTGCATCAAGGCCGTGAAGGTGCTCAAGGGTTTTTACGCCGACAAGACCAGGATCATCGTGGTCAGCAGCGAGACCTCCCGGGCGGAGATCGTCCTGGCCCACGAGGTGGGCGCGGACAGCTTCGTCACCAAGCCCATCTCGGCCAACGCCATCATCGAAAAGGCGGCCTTCGCCATCCGTCCCAACACCCAGCTCGGGATCCTCATGGACCGGTGCGCGACACTGCTGGAGAGCGGGGAGCTGGCCGACGCCGAGACGCTGGCCCGGCGCATCTTCGAGATCAAGCCGGACAGCCTCAAGGGGCACCTGCTCATGGGCGACCTGGAGGTGCGCCGGGGCAACCACAAGGAGGCCGAGACCCACTATCTCAAGGCCTACAAGAGCGAGAAGCTGTACATCGAGCCCCTAAAAAAGCTCGTGGACTTGAGCGTCCAGACCGGAAACACGGACAAGAAGCTGTTTTTTTTAAACAAGCTCGACGCCCTGTCGCCGCTTAATTTCGAACGCAAGGTGGAGATCGGCGAGACCTACCTGTCCCGGGACGAATCCGACAAGGCCCGGGAATACTTCGAGCAGGCCAAGAAGGTGGTGAGCAAGGTGGCGGCGGACATGGTCAGCGAATCGCTCATGGAGATCGCCCGCAAGATCGGCGAAAAGGACGAGGAGCTGGCCCTGGCCTACATGACCGAGGCCATCGAGGCCAAGGGCGGGGATCTGACCCGCGACGACCTGTGGATGTTCAACAACCGGGGCATCGTCCTGCGGCGGCAGGGGAAATGGCGCGAGGCCGTGGACAACTACGACAAGGCCCTGGCCCTGGCCCCGGGCGACGCCGGGCTCTACTACAACATCGGGGTGGCCTATGCGGACGGCCGGGCCTATGACAAGGCCTGGGAGTCCTTCCAGAAGGCCCTGCAGGCCGATGAGGCCATCGTGCTCCAGGCCCCTTCGGTGGGCTACAACATCGCCATGGCCCTGCACCGGATCAGACGCCCGGTGGAGGCCAGAAAATACCTGGGCATGGCCCTGGAGTTGGACCCGGGCTACGAGCCCGCCAAAAAGCTTCTGGAGAGCCTGTCCTGAGGCGCGGTTCGCGCCCCTGAGGGCGCGGGCTTGCCCGCCGTCCGGCAAGGCGCTACCATCCGCTTGACGCGTCACTGTACGGCGCGTCCCTGACCTTGCCGGAGGCGCGGCGGCCGTGAGCGAATCCAAGCCCTTTTTCCCCGAGACCGACGGCTTCGTGCCGCTTCTCAAAAAGGTCGAGGCCATTGTGGAGCGGGACGTGGCCCTGGCCGAGGCGGCCCGGCCCGGAGTCCTGGCCGAGAGCCGGTCCCTGCCGCGCGACGCCCTGACGCCCGCCTGGCAGCGGGCCCCCGGCGAGGTGGCCACGGGCCGGGTGGTGGACGCCCGGGCCTGACCCCGGGACGCGGGGCCTGTGATTTTTTCCAAACGACATCCCAGCACGACGCGAAGGACGAAGACGTCATGGACGACACGGACTGGCGGGAGCAGCGCCGCCGGGTGATGGCCGAGGCCCGGCGGGTGGTGGTCAAGGTGGGCAGCGCGGTCCTGGCCGGACCGGACGGGGTGGATCAGGCCGTGGTGGCCGATCTGGCCCGGCAGGTGGCCATGCTTTCGGCCGAGGGCCGCGATGTGCTCATGGTCTCAAGCGGGGCCGTGGCCGCCGGACGCGGGGTCATCAGCAGCCACTACAATCCCGCCCTGGTGCCCCACCGTCAGGCAGCCTCGGCCATCGGACAAAGCCGCCTGATCCACGCCTACGACCAGGAGTTCGCCCGGCACGGCCGCACCGCCGCCCAGGTGCTGCTGACCCGGGATGACCTGGAGTCGCGGGAACGCTATCTCAACCTGCGCAACACCCTGCGCACGTTGTTCGATTTCGGGGTCATCCCCATCCTCAACGAAAACGACTCCGTGGCCGTGCAGGAACTGGTCTACGGAGACAACGACTGTCTGGCCGGGCTTTTGGTGGGGGTGATCGGGGCGGACCTGTTCGTGAACCTGACTTCGGCCCGGGGGGTCTTCGCCCAGAGTCCCGACGAGGCCCCGGACGCCCCGCCCCTGGCCTGCATCGCGGATATCGGCGCCCTGGACATTGCGGCCATGTGCGGCCAAAAGACCCTGCTCGGGACGGGGGGGATGCATTCCAAGCTGCTGTCGGCCAAGCGCGTGGCCCAGTTGTGCACGCCGACCCTGATCCTGTGCGGCCGCGACCCCGGGGCCATGGTCCGGGCCTTTGCCGGGGAGGAGACAGGCACCTGGGTGGCCCCGGAGAAAAAGGCCATCTCCCGGCGCAAGTACTGGCTGGCCTACAACCTTGACCCCAAGGGCGACATCGTCATCGACGCGGGCGCGGCCCGGGCCCTGCGCGAGGGCGGCAAGAGCCTTTTGCCCGCAGGCATCGTGGATGTGGCCGGGGATTTCGGGGTGGGCGCGCCGGTGCGCATCATCCTGGCCCACGGCGAGGTGGTGGGGGTGGGGCTTTGCAACTACGGCGCGGCGGACCTGCGGCGGATCATGGGACTGCGCAGCAACCGCATCGCCCAGGTGCTGGGGCAGGTGTCCTATCCCGAGGCCGTGCACCGCGACAACATGGTGCTTGGCGCGGCCATCTGAGTGGGCTTTATCCCCGAACGCATCTTGCGCGACATCGACTCCAGGGCGCGGCGTCTGGGCCTGTCCCGGTCGGGATTTTTGGTGCGCGCCGCTCTGGAGGCCATGGCGGCGCGGCGGGAGGGCAACCTTACGCCGCCTGGCGCTTGACCGAGGCCACCAGCGTGGGCACGTCCAGGATCAGCGACATGGACCCGTCGCCGTTGATGGTGGCCCCGGAGATGCCCTCCACGCTGCCGATGTAGTTGCCAAGGCTTTTTATCACCGTCTGCTGCTGCCCCACCACCTCGTCCACGGCCAGCCCGGCCCGCTCCCCCTCGTGGCGGGTGACCACCACCTGCTCGATGGCCGGGGCCTCGCCCGCAAGACCGAACACCTCGCGCAGCCGGATGTAGGGCACGATCTCCCCCCGCAGATGGATGGTCCGGTTGCGTCCCGAGAGGTGCGCCGACTGCCGCGACAGCTCTACGCATTCCTCCACCAGGGACAGGGGGATGATGTAGTGCTCGTCGCCGGACTTGACCTGCAGGCCGTCGATGATGGCCAGGGTCAGGGGCAGCTTGATGATGATCTTGCTGCCCGCGCCCGGTTCGCTGTGGATGTCGATCTTGCCGCGCAGGGAATCGATGCCCCGCTTGACCACGTCCATGCCCACGCCCCGGCCGGAGACGTTGGTCACCTTCTCGGCCGTGGAAAAGCCGGGCAGAAAGATCAGGTTGAAGATCTCGGCGTCGGAGAGCCGGGCGTCGGCGGCGATCAGCCCCTTTTCCACGGCCTTGGCCCGGATCTTCTCCGGATTCATGCCCCGGCCGTCGTCGGCGATGTGGATGAGCACCTCGCCGCCCGCATGCTCGGCGGACAGGATGATCTTTCCCGTGGGCGGCTTGCCGCGCTCCATGCGTTCCCGGGGCGGCTCGATGCCGTGGTCGATGCTGTTGCGCAGCAGATGCACCAGGGGGTCGCCGAGCTGCTCGATGACCGTCTTGTCGAGCTCTGTCTCGCCGCCCTCGGTGACCAGCTCGATCTGTTTCTGCATGTCCGAGGACAAATCGCGCACCAGACGCCGGAAGCGGCTGAAGGTGGTGCCGATGGGCAGCATGCGGATGCCCAGGGTGTTGTCCCGCAGTTCGTTGGACAGCCGCTCGATCTCCTCGGCCACGCCGGTGAGGGCCGGATGGCGGATGTTGCCGGCCAGTTGGCTCAGACGGGCCTGGGCGATGACCAGTTCCCCCACCAGATTGACCAGTTCGTCGAGCTTGACCGCGTCCACCCGCAGGCTGTGCATCGCCTCTTTGGGGGGCGCTTTGCGCGCCGTCCGCGCGGTCTCGGCGGCTGGCCCGGCCGGTTCCGGGCCGTCGGCGGGGACCGGCGGCGAGGCCGGGACGGCCGCTGTCGCGACCTGCGCGCCCGTCGTGCCTGGCGTGCCCGTCGTGCCCGTCGTGTCAGGGGCGGCCGTGTCCGGCCCGGGGCCGACCCCGGCCGCCTCACCGGCGGCGGGGGACGCGAGGGCCTGCCAGGCCTCGGACAACTCCCAGTCCTCCACGGCGGAAATCACGGCCTCGGCGCTGTCGTCGAGAAAAAGAAACACATCCCGAACGGCATCCTCGCCCTTGTCCGTGGTCACCAGGACAGTGAAGCCCACGGGACAGGCGGCGGGGTCGAGATCGGGCAGCAGGGGCACCTCGGCCAAATCCGCCTCCACCCGGCATTCCCCGAGGCCGCGCAGTTCGTGAAGGATGGCCAGGACGCCCTCCGTCTTTCTGGGGGCGAAGCGGATGCGAAACGTGGCCGGGGCGGCCTGCCCCCCGTCCGATACGGCGGCCGGGGCGGTCGATGCTTCGGCGGCGGCCGGGGCGGCCGCCTGCGTCCCTGTGAGATTGGTGGTGCGCAACAGGTCGCGAAACGTCTGCAAGAGGGCCTCGTCCCTTTCTGCGGCCGGGTCCGCTCCCTCGGCCAGCATGGCCGCAAAACGGTCACGGGCCGCAAACGTCAGATCCAGCAGGGCCTTGTCCACCTCCCTCCAGCCGCCCCGCACATGATCGAACACCGATTCCACGGCATGGGCCAGGGCCACGGCGTCGTCCACGCCGAACATGTCGCAGGCCCCCTTGAGGGTATGCACGGCCCGGAAGATGCGGTTGACCAGTTCCGCGTCATGGGGGGCCTTTTCCACCTCGAGCAGCGCGGCGTCGAGTTCGGCCAGGGTCTCCCCCACCTCTTCCATGAATAGATCCCGCATCCCGTTTTCCAGCGTCATCCGCGTTCCTCCGGGGATTCCCCCTGTTTGGCGCGTGTGGTGCGCAAACGTCTCAGGACATGCCGAACAGGCGGCCGTCCACCCCGGCCTCGGCCAGGGCCCGGGCCGTGAATCCGGCCCGCGCGGCCTGGGCGGACAGCCCGGCGGGAACCTCTCCGGCGTGGGCCAGGGACAGGCCCCGGGCGGCAAAGCTCCGGGCCGCGCTCACCAGGGCCACAAGGCCGTCCAGTCCGGGTTCGGTCCCGGGCGACAGGTCGAGCCGGACCCCGATTCCGCGCGTCAGGCAGGCCGACAGGGCCGCCGCCAGATCCGCGCCGGACAGGTCCGCCTCCTGGTCCGGCCCGGTCGTGAGCCGGGCCACGCCGTCCTCCATGACCAGCGCCAGCGGCCCAAAACGTCCGCCCGCCTCCTCAGCCGGACCTGCCGCCGGACCTGCCGCCGGGGCCGTCGCCGGACCTGCCGCAGGGGCCGCCGCATGGTCGGCCCCGGCCTGGGGCGTGGCGTCGGGAGCGGGGGGCGGGGCGTCGGCCAGAAGGGTCTCCACGTGAATCGGGGTGATGCGGCGTTCGTCCAGGGCGAACAGATAGCTGGCCACATCAGGTTCGACGATGGTGGAAAATAGGACGTACAAGGGGATGCTGTTGGTGGGCGGGGCGTCCAGGTCGCCCACGGCGGCCAGGTCCATGCGGCAGTCCAGGATCAAGCCGCTGGCCTCCATGGCCGAAAAGATGTCCAGGGGGGTTTTTTTCCGGGCGTGCACGTCGTGGATGAGGTCGTATTCCACGAGATAGAGCAGTTTGCCGCCCGCAACGGCCTGTTCCAGGCTCAGGCGGTCCTCGGTGAAGATCGTCCGGCCGTTTGGCAGGGCGATGTCCACGGTCCGGGCCAGGTCGGCCTTTTTCTCCTCGGGCAGATGCTCCACGGCCAGGCCGGACAGTTCGGCCAGAAGCCCGGAGATGTCCTCGGCGTCGCCCGGGGGGCCGAGTTCCACCAGGGTGCGCAGGCGGTCGAAGCCCCCGAGCAGGATGTTGATGACCCGGGTGTCCGGAGCGATCTCGCGGCTGCGGATCATGTGCAGCACGTTTTCCAGTTTGTGCCCGAGATCCCGGGTGTTTTGCAGGTTGAGGAATCCGGCCCCGCCCTTGATGGAGTGGGCGGCCCGGAAGACCTTGTTCACCACCTCCTCGTCGATCTCCTCCCCGTCGCGCTCCATGTCCATGAGGCAGGCCTCGATGTCCCCCAGGTGTTCGCGGGTGTCCTCAATGAACATGGTCATGATGTCGTCGTCCATGTGATCCATGAAGGCCTCCACCGGTCCGTCAGCTTTCGAGGATGAAATGTTTGTCCAGGCGCATGGTCCGCAAAAGCCCCAGGATGTCGGGACAGGCGTGGGCGATGCGCAGCTTTCCCCCGACCTTGCCCAGGGTGTTGTGGGTGGCGATGAGCAGGCCAAGCCCCACGGAATCGATCATCTCCACGTCGGACAGATCCACGGTCAGGGCGGCGACCCCGGGCGTCAGGGCCTTTTTCCACTCCTGGCGCAGCCCCTCCACCGTGGAGGCCACGATATCCCGGCCCGGCCGCAGCACCACGGCGGCGGACCCGTTTTCCATGTCGTTCATGTCGCCTCTCCCGGTTCGTCGGGACAGTGGGGCGCTTCGCCCGGCTTCCCGTCTCTTTTTTTGACCAGCCTGAGCACGTTCCCGGCGGTGTTGTATTCCATCACGTCCGCATAGGCCTCCATGATGCAGACCCCCCGGCCGTTCTCGGCGTCCAGGGGCGGGACGCGGCCGCGCCGCGCCTTCCAGTCGAATCCCGGCCCGGGATCGGACACGATGCATTCCATGGCGTCGTCCAGAAGGCGCAGGTCGCAGGTCACCTGGTGTCTGCCGTCGCCGCTGCCGCCATGCAGGACGGCGTTGAGCAGGGCCTCGCGCACGATGAGCTTGATGTCGAAAAGCGGCCAGGGGCCATGCCGGGTCAGGAAATCCGCAACCTCGGACATGGCCCGGTCGATATGGCGCGTGTTGGCCGTAAAAACCATGTGCAGGTCGTTCGGACCGCTTCGCGATTCGTACACGTCCCCGCCTCCTTGTCGCCGTGTTTCGCCGTGCTCCATGCCCGGGCCGAACCGATCCGGCCCTGTTTTTCCCGTGCCCCGCTAGACTTCAAAACCAAGCAGCACCATGTCGTCATCAGGCACGCGGCCTGCGCCATGAAGCCGCCCGGCCGCCGCCGCCACGGCCTCGGAGATGGGCAGACGTCGGGTTTCCAGGCAGGCCCGGGCCAGGGACTCGATGCCCTGGTCCCTGGGGCGGCGCTCCCCCCCGAACCGTTCCACCAGACCGTCGGTGTATAGGAAAATCCGATCTCCGGCCTCGACCTTGCGCTCCAGGACGCCGAACTGGACGTGGTCGAACACCCCCAAAATGTCGCCTTCCACATCGAGCAGGCTGGTCGTCCCGGCGGCCGTGACCAGGATGGGCGGCGGATGCCCGGCGCTGACCAGGGTCAGCTTGCCCCGGGTGCGGTTCAGGGCGGCCAGGGCGGCCGTCAGGTGTTTGCCGTCCTTGAGAATCCCGGTGAGCACGGTGTTGATGTTTTTCAGGGTCTCCTGGGGGGTGAACAGGGGGCCGGAGTTCTGCCGCAACAGGGCCTTGAGGGAGGAGGTGACGAAGGAGGCCCCCAGGTCGTGGCCGGAGATGTCGGCCACGAAATAGCCCATGACCCGTTCCGTCAGGGGGAGGACGTCGTAGAAGTCGCCTCCCGCCTCCAGGACAGGCACGTAACGGACGGCGAAGCGGGCCTCGGGAAGGTCTCCTGGATCGGCCAGGATGGCCTGCTGGGCGTCGCGCAGTTGGGACAATTTGTCCGTCTGCTCCTTGAGCATGGCCGTGTGGGCCTGCCGCAGCCGGATATGCAGCTTGACCCGGGCCAGCACCTCCTCCTTGGCGAAGGGCTTGGCGATGTAATCCACCGCGCCCATCTTGAGCCCCCGTACCTTGTTGTCCACGTCGCCCAGGCCGGAGATGAAGATGATGGGCGTTTCCCCCACCGCCGGATCGGCCAGGAGCTTTTCGCAGGTGGTGAAGCCGTCCTCCCCGGGCATGACAATGTCCAGGATGATCAGGTCCGGGCGGACCTTGTGGGCCAGGTGTCGGGCCTCGGGGCCGGATGCGGCGCGCCAGGTCTCGAACCCGGCGTCACGCAGCATCCATTCCAGGGTCATGAGGTTGACCACCTCGTCGTCCACGATAAGGATGGAAGGCGTTTCGTTCATGCGGCAGCGCGGATGTGCGGCGGCCGGGCGGCCCGACCGGCGACGGTTTGATTCAGGTTTGGAGTCGTGGTGTGCCGTCATGGCGACACTAGCATTGCAGCCAGGCATTCTCCAGTCAAAAAAACCGGAACCCCCCGCTCCAGTCATTGCGGGCCACGGAAAATCACAGTATGGTCACGCTCCCCGAGAGCATCGCGTCGGGCAAAAAAGCGCCGGGAGCGACACATGGCGGCCGACGCATCCGCTTCCCCCGAAAGGTTGACCCATCCTATGGATTATAAAGCCAAAATCATAGAACTTTTGCGCACCAAAAGGCAGGAGTTGTCTGTTTTGGCCATCTGGGTGGTGAGCCTTTTGCCCGGTCTTATCGTCTCCATCCGCAAGGGCGACCCCCTGTACGCCTCCCTGCTGGTCATGTTCATCCAGTTTCTGGCCTCGTTCGGATCCATCACCCTGTTCGGCGTCATCGCCCAACTGGTGTGCTACAAGTACATCGAATCCGTGGAGGTCCACGACCGGATGATGGACGGCCTGTTTTACGGTTTCCATGCCGGCATCGTGATCTGGATCCTCTACGCCTTTTTCCACATCCTCTTCGGCCGCAAGATCATCGGCGACGTCAACGAACTGGTGGCCTTTTTCGGCGTCACCTGCATCACCAGTTGCGTCATCGGCATCCTGTGCGGGTTCGTGTTCGGCAAGTACCGCGACCGCAAAAATACCATCATCTAGTGTTCTTGGGGGGACGTGCCCCCGGCCCGAAGGCCGTGCGCCGCAGTCGCCCCACCCGGCGGGGTGGTGCGGGTTTTCTTTTTGCGCGGCCGCAGGGGGAGTTTTGCCCCGGGCGGGGCGGGGGGTCAGGACGACGCAGCCTCGTCAGGCAGAAACACGGACAAGACGGCCTCCACCTGGAGGTCCACCTTGTCGACGGCCTCGGCCAGGGCCCCGGGGGGCGCGCCCAGGGCGGCGACCGCATCGGGGGACAGGGGCGGCACGTAATATTCCCCGCTCGATCCCATGCGCATGGCGTTCACCACCACGTCGGCCACGTGGATGATGGCCGTGTCCGGGGTCCATCCCCGGCGTCCCGGCTTGTGGTGGCATCCCACGGCCAGGGCCAGACTCTCGGGGAAACGCCATTCGGTCAACAGGGCCTGGCCCAGGGCCGCGTGATCGAACCCGAAGACCCGGACCTCGACCGGCCGCACCAGGGACTTGTCCTGTCTGGCCCGGCGCAGGGCGCGGCCGGACAGGCCGGGCAGGTTGCGGTACATGATCAGTCGGCCCACGTCGTGCAGCAGGCCGGCCACGAAAACGCGTTCCGCGCCGTTTTGCAGTCCGGCCGCGCGACCGGCCAGGGCCGAGGCCGCCAGGCCGCAGGCCACGCTGTGCTTCCACACGGATTTGACGTCCGTAAGCCCCGGGGGCAGGTCGCGGAACATGGAGATCACCGAGATGCCCAGGGCCAGGGTGGTGAGCTGGCGGCTGCCCACGATGGTCACGGCCCGGGACAGGGTGTCCACCTTGGTGGGAAAGCCGTAGAAGGCGCTGTTGACCAGACGCAGGAGCCGGGCCGCCAGGCTCTGGTCCATGCCGATGACCTTGGCGGCCTCCTGGGCGGTGCTGGCGGGGTTGTTCAAGACCTCGCAGATGCGGGCGAAGACGTCGGGCAACGACACCAGGGCCGGGTCCGAGGCGATGACGTCCGCAATGGCGGGCGGGTCCGGGAGGGCCGGGTCGTCCAGGCCGGGCGGGGGGGGCGGCGGCGGGTCGGGGAAGGCGGTTTTTTTGCGCACCATGTCCCGGGCCGCCCGGGGCACGCACAGGGCCATGAGTTCGCCCAGGGCCGGATGGCGCGGCCCGGCATGGGCGAACCGGGAGCGCACGTGATCCCGGGCCGCCTCCAGGACCAGGGGGTCCAGGGGCGGCGCGGCGTCTTCCGGGGCCTCCCCCGGCGGCAGGCGGACCACCACCGAGGTCACGTGGTGCGTGTCGAAAAGCGAAAGGTGCCGGGCCGAAACCACCGTTCCCCGGGGGGCCACCAGGGCCCCGTCCGGACGCCGGACGTCCTCGGCCAGCACCATGCCTGGCGTGAGTTGCGCAACGGATATGGATCTGGACATGGAAACCGGACGCGAAGCCTCCCGTTGTCCGGCCGGGACCGTCCCGGTCGGCCGTCTTCGCCTCCCTGAGGAGTGGTATGGGATGGCCTGGGCGGCCTGTCAAGAACCTTGCGGGCAGTATAACGCGAGTCCCGGTCCTGTTCGGACCTTCGGACGGCGACGGTGAGGGCCTCTGCGGCAGGACCGGGCCAGGGACGGCCGGTCATCGCGCGTCAGTCCTTCCCCGTGGAAGGCCCGCAAGGATCGCTTGACAGCGGCCGGGAGTTTTTCCATCCTGTCGGGTGTTCGTATCCCGCAAGGCTTTCCGGCCGTTTTCCCTTTCCTTTTCCCGCTGGCGTGCGCCGGGGCCGTCCTGAATTTCCATGCAGAGCCGTCTGCCGCGCCTCGCCGGGCGTGGCGACGGGCCGCCGGGAGGCATCTTGGGCAACGTTCTCATCATCGACGACGATCACGACATCCGCGACGCCCTGACCCGGGTGGTGACGCGTCTGGGCCATGCGGCCAGGACGGCCGCCACCCTGGACGAGGGCCGCCGCATGGCCGGGGCCGGGGATGTGGACGTGGTCTTTTTGGACGTGCGCATGCCCGACGGCAACGGCCTGGACGCCATCGCGGACCTGCGCACATCCGCCTCGGCCCCGGAGGTCATCGTCATCACCGGCTGGGGCGAGGCCGACGGCGCCGAACGGGCCATGCGCCAGGGGGCCTGGGACTACATCGAAAAGCCCCCCTCGGTGCGCACCATGACCGCGCCGCTTCTGCGGGCCATGGAATACCGCCAGGGCGGGGGGGCCATCCCGTCTGCGGCCTTTCGTTTCGACGGCATCACCGGGAACAGCGTGCGCCGCGCCGCCTGCCTGGAACTGGCGGCCAAGGCCGCCGTGGGCGAGGTCAACGTGCTGTTGACCGGCCAGACCGGCACGGGCAAGGAACTCTTCGCCCGGGCCATCCACGCCAACTCCCCCCGCTCCGGCCAGCCCTTCGTGGTGGTGGACTGCGCCGCCCTGCCCCCGACCATCGTGGAGAGCGTGCTGTTCGGCAACGAGAAGGGGGCCTACACCGGCGCGGACAGCCGACGTGACGGCCTGATCCTCCAGGCCCACGGCGGCACCCTGTTCCTGGACGAGGTGGGGGAGTTGCCCCTGTCGGCCCAGAAGGCCTTTTTACGCGTGCTCCAGGAGCGGCGTTTCCGTCCGGTGGGGGGGCGTGAGGAAAAATCCTGCAACTTCCGGCTGGTGGCCGCCACCAACCAGGATCTGGAGGCCATGTCCCGGCAGGGGCTGTTCCGCCAGGATCTGCTCTTCCGCATCCAGGGCATCGGCATCGACCTGCCGCCCGTGCGCGACAACGTGGACGACGTGCGGCTTTTCGCCCGCCATTTCCTGGAACAGGCCCGACGCCGCCGGGGACTGCCGGAAAAGATCCTGTCCGAGGAATTCCTGGCCGTCCTGGACGCCTATCCCTGGCCCGGGAACATCCGCGAGGTGTGCAACACCATGGAGGGGGTCTTTGCCCTGGCCCGGGACGACCAGGCGTTGCATCCCGTGCATCTGCCCCTGCACATCCGGGTCCATGCCGTGCGTTCCAAGGTGGAGGAGTCCGAGGCCGCCCGCCAGGGAGGAAACGGCGACCCGGCGCAGGGAAAGGGGGCCGTTTTCCGGACCGGGCCGTCGGCCATTCCCGGAGAGGCGGGGGGGCAGGCGTTCGCGAGTGCCGACGCGGCGAAGCCCCTGGCGCTTTTCAAGGATTTCCGCGACCAGCGCGAGGCCGAATACCTGCGCCTGCTGTTGGCCCGGCATGCGGGCGACATGCGCCGCATCCTGGCCGTATCCGGGCTGTCGCGCTCCCGCCTGTACGCCCTGCTCAAGAAGCACGGCCTGTCGCCGGACAGGGTATGATCCGTCCGCAGTAAAGAACGACCCCGCCGCCGCCGATAGGAATACCATGACCGGTGAAATCTTTTTCCGGCATGACGGAGGAGGCGGGCGTGCGTTCAATCCTGGTGGCCGGAATCCTCATTGTGGGCGTGTTCGTCTATCTGGTGGCGGCCTCGCGCATGGACGCCCCGGCGGCCCAGCCTCCCGGCGTGACCAGGTATGAGGCCATGGCGGCGCGCGTCCAGTCCCTGGAGGCGGCGCGGCGAAACCTCATGGTCGCGGCCCGGCTCAAGGGGCTGGCCTCCACCCCGGCCAGGAAGTCCCATGCGGCGGGCGGCGTGCGCGGGGCCTACGCCCGGGGATATCGCGACGGATTTGACGAGGGCTACGCCACAGGCGCGTTTCTCTCGGCCTCGGCCCGCCCCAATCCCCTTTTCTTCCCCATCCCGAAGGTGCAGTAAGCCGCCCCTGGTCCCTGCCAGGCGGCCGGAACTCCCCGGGCGCGGGGCCGCGGCGAAAATCCGACATCACCGGGTTCATGAGAAAAACGAGACTTTTCGGGTACCGGGCCGCGTTCCGGATTCCGGCCCCTGCCGGTGCGGGGGGGAGGGCTGGCGCGCGGGGGGTGTCAGGAGGCGGGGCGCTTCGCGGCGAGCTTGTCGGCCACGGCCAAAACGGCCATGACATAGAGATTGCTGTGGTTGTAGCTGTAGATGGCCGCCCGGCGTTCGTCCTCGCTCTGGCCCTGGCGCCAGCCGTGGCCGCGCAGGTAGTTGGCCACGCTGTGGATGGCGTCCGCCTCGGAGAAGAGATCAATGACGCCGTCGTTGTCGGCGTCCACCCCGAATTTCAGGGCGTTGGTGGGCATGAACTGACAGATGCCGATGGCCCCGTAGATGGAGCCCGGGATGGACAGGGGAGAGACCTTCTTGGCGGCGGCGTAGGCCAGCAGGGCCTTGAATTCGGCATAGGCCCAGTTTCCCTTGTTCAAGGCGGCCTGCGCGGCGAAGGCCGTGCGCTCGGGGGAGTTCTTCAGATTCCTGAGGCGGCCGCGCACCAGTTCAAAATCGCTGCAAAGGGCCATGCTGGCCAGCACCCCGAAGGCCTCCCGGTCCCCCAGATAGCTGCCGAGCTTGGTCTCCACCAGCAGGATGGCCGCCACCACTTCGGCCGGAACGCCGTAGGCCTTTTCCGCGGAGGCGAAAATGGCCCTGTTTTCGGCCATGTAGCGTCCGGCCTTGCTGATGGTCCAGGGATCGAGGAACCGGCGGTAGCCGCTTTTTTCCAGAGTGCGGCGGGTCACGGTCACCGGTTCGAAACGGTTCTTGACCATGGAGTCGACTTTTTTGGTCATGATGGCGGGGTCAAAGGCCACCCCGGGAGCGGCGAACAGGGCGGCGACCTCGGCCCGGTCCACCCCGTCCGCAGCGAGCCTGGCCAGAAGGGGCTCCCATACGGTCTCGGGGCCGGCCTGGCTGGCCGGGGCGACCGCCACGGACACAAGCAGGAAGGCGGCGAACAGGCCGATGGCGATCCGTCCGATCGGGGAATCGGGGCCCCGCCGTCGGGAAGTGACGTCTGAGGTCATATTCATGGCGTGTGTATATTACGCCTTGATGGCTGCGCTGTCCATGCCAAGACCGGGGCCAAGACCGGGGCCATGGCCTGGGTTCTCCCCGGGCGGCGTCCCGCGTTCCAAAAACGGGGCGAGCCTGCGGCGAAGGGCGCAAACGGCCTCGCGCGCCCCGGTCGGCGAACCGGCGTCGGCCCGCTCCTCCACCTGCCTGGCCAGCCCGGCCTCCTCCTCCAGTCCCAGGTTGCGCAGCACGCCCTTTACGGCATGGGCCGCATCGGACAGGGAAACCGGGGCGTCCCCGTCCAGGGCCCGCTCCAGGTCGTCCATGGCCCGGGACAGGGCCGCCCTGCCGACGCGCAGGATCTCGCCGATCTCCGTTTCCGGAAATCCCAGGGTCCGGTGCAGATAGGCCCGGGCCTTCGCCGCGCACGCATTCATGACGCCACGTCCTTTTTGCCTGCGGCCACGGCCGTGAGCACCGTTTCCAGATCGGGGACGCGGTAGGGTTTGGAGAAAAAATAGTCCATGCCCGCCGCGCGGCACAGTCTGGCGTCCTCTTCCATGGCCTGGGCCGTCAGGGCCGCTATGGGCGTGGCGATGCCCGCCCGGCGCAGTCTGCGTGTCGCCGTGGCCCCGTCCAGCCCCGGCATGCGCAGATCCAAAAAGAGCACGTCAAAGGGCTGTCCCGCCGAGGCCTGCTCCAGGACCGTGTCCACGGCCGTGGCGCCGTCTGCGGCAAACACGATGTCGGTCACGCCGAGCATGTTCAGGATTTTTTCCAGAAGGAACCGGTTGTAGTCGTTGTCCTCGGCGACGAGAACCCGCAACCCGGAGAAGGCGGGGTGCGGCATGGGCGTCTGCGCTTGGCCGGTTCCCGGGGCGGCCGGGGGCAGGGTGTCGTGGGCCGCGGCGGCCGGGGCGCGCAGGGGCAGGTCGAAAAAGAACACGCTCCCCAGTCCGGGGCGGGTCTCCAGAAAGAGATCCCGCGCCCCGAGCAACGTGGCCAGACGCCTGGAGATGGACAGGCCCAGGCCCGTGCCGCCGTGCCGCCGGGTCACGGAGCCGTCGGCCTGGTAGAAGGGCTCGAAGACGTGGAGGGCCGCCTCGTCCGGGATGCCGGACCCGGTGTCCGTGACCTGGAACCGGACGTATCCCCTGTCGGGGGCGTGCCCGCAGGTCAGGGAGACATGGCCGGAATCGGTGAACTTGACGGCGTTGGACAGCAGATTGAGCAGGATCTGGCGCAGTCGGCCGGGGTCGGTCTCCAGGATCAGGGGCAGGTCGGGATCCATGCGCAGCGTCAGGGACAGCCCCTTGGCCAGGGCCTGGGGGGACATGATCTGGGCCACCTCGGTCAGCAGGCGGGTCAGGTCCACGGGGCCGGGCATGATCTCCAGACGTCCGGCCTCGATTTTCGAGATGTCCAGGATGTCGCTGACGATGGCCAGGAGGGCGTCTCCCGTGGCCTGCATGGTCTCCACGTATTCGTGCTGCTCGGGAGTCAGCGGCGTCTTGGCCAGAAGCTGGGGGATGCCGATGAGGGCGTTTAAGGGCGTCCTGATCTCGTGGCTCATGTTGGCCAGAAACAGGCCCTTCATGCGGCTGGCCTGTTCGGCCTTGACCCTGGCCTGGACGATCTCGGAGATGTCCACGAAGGACTCGATGCTCCCCACGGGCTCGCCCCGGGAGTCCCGCAGGGGGGCGGCTTTGCGCTGGATGGTGATCTTGCGGCCGGAGGCGGTGCGCATGCGGCACTGGTGCCTGGCGGCGGACGGCCGGGATGGACCGGCGTCACGGGAGGCCTCCCGGCACAACAGTTCGTCCCGGGGCCGCCCCAGGGCCTGTTCCCGGGTATAGCCGGTGATGGCCGTGAATTCGTCGTTGACCGTGGTCACCAGGCCGTCCTGGTTGACGATGCAGATGGCCGCCCCGGCGATGGTCAAGACCTGTTCCAGAAAGGCCTTTTCCCGCTCCACGGAGCGCCGGGCCTCCACCAGGGGGGTCACGTCGATGACCGAGACGATGATTCCCTCGAAGCCGTCCTTTCCGGGCTTCGGGCCGAACACGGGCTGGATGCGGATGGCCGTGTCGGCCGCGCCCAGCCGCTGGTTGACCGTGGCCGGGGCGGTCAGGGCCCCTTTTTGAAAAAGCTCAAAAAAGGCGCTGGTCTGGCAGTCCGCCGTGTCCAGGCCGAGCATTGAAAAATCCCTGCCAAGGACCGCGTCCAGGGGCAACCCGAGAAAGTCGAGAAACCGGCGGTTGATTTCCCGCACGATCCCCTGGGCGTCCACATAGGCGATGCGCTCGTCCAGGGCCTCCATCATGGAGGTCAGCCGGGCCAGGCGCGCGGCCGCGCTCCGGGACTCCCGGGCATCCTGGCCGGGGGGGGCGGCGGGGGCCCTGGCGTTTACGGGGCGGGCAAGGGCGGCCGCGAAGGGGGGATGGCCCGAGGCATCGGCCGAAACAGCCTGCTGCCGGGCGTCTTCCGGGGAAGCGCAAGAGGGCTGATCCCTGCCTCGGGTCTCAGGTCGATCCTTGTCGCGCCGCTTCATGAAACGTCCTTAGTCGCTCCCCGTAGGGAGGATGGCCGAAGAAGGCCGATCCGGAAACCAGGATGTCGGCTCCGGCGGCCACAAGCGCGGGCGTATTGTCCGGCGTGACCCCGCCGTCCACCTGGATGTGGGTGGACAGCCCCCGGGCGTCGATCATGGCCCGCAGGTCGCGGACCTTGTCCAGACAGAAGGGGATGAAGGACTGGCCGCCGAAACCGGGGTTGACGCTCATGATGAGCACCATGAAAAGCTGGGGCAAAAGGTATTCCACGGCCGACAGGGGCGTGGCCGGATTGAGGGCCACGGCGGGCTTGGCCCCAAGCCGGGCGATCTCGGCGCAGGCCCGCTCCAGGTGGGCCGTGGCCTCGGCGTGGACGCAGATGAGGTCGGCCCCGGCGTCGCGAAATTCGGCCAGGTAGCGTTCGGGACGGTCGATCATCAGGTGGGTGTCGAAAAACAGGCGGCTTGTCTGGCGCAGACGCTTGATGATGGGCGGGCCGAAGGTGATGTTGGGCACGAAGTGGCCGTCCATGACGTCGAGATGGGCCCAGGCCACCCCGGCGTCCTCCAGGGCGGCCAGCTCGTCTGCGAACCGCCCGAAGTCGGCGGACAAAAGCGACGGCGACAGGATGAAAGAATCGTTCATGATCTGCATGTCCTTACCATGTGCTCTATGCTTTTTGCGTGGGGTCCACAATCCCCCGGGGAACCGCCCCGGAGCAGCCCCGCCCGGACGCGGCGGCGACCGGGGCGTCGGCTTGTATCGGGCCGGGCGCGGCCGGACGCCAGGGAAAAAACGCGCCGCCCGCCCTCCCTGGCGACGCTACTGGGGCTGGTAGCCCTTGAGCTTCATGCACTTGTCCACCAGGGAGTCGATGCGCTCCCGGCGCTCGGAGCTGTCCACCACCGAGGCCGTGGCCTTCTCGGCCTCGTATTCGCACTCCATGTGGTCCCGCTCGGTCTCGTTTTTCGACTTGTCGGCGCTTTCATAATACGTCTTGCCGCCGCAGCCGGAGGTAAAAAGCATGGCGAGAAACGCGGCGATCAGAAGATTTTTCATTCCCTTCCCCTTGTGAAAGAGACCGCCTGCCCGGTTGCACCCCGCCATCCGGCGGGAATGCGTCTTGCCCTTGAAATCGGCGAATCCGGACTTTGAAGTCAACGATGTGCAATACGCATTTTTTCATAAAAATACGGGCGTCTTGTTTCAGGGACGCCGCGTTAGTGCCCCGTCAATTTGTACTTTTTGAGCTTGTACTGCAACAGGCTCTTGGACAGTCCCAGCATCTCGGCGGCCTTGACCTGTACGAAGTTGGAACGGGCCAGGGCCCGGCGCACCAACGCCAGCTCGATCTTCTCCAGGGTTTCGTTGAGGTTGATGCGCACCGGCAAAAGATCCACGGCGCTTTTGTACTGCGACTCCTCGTCCTTGATCTCCAGGGGCAGATCCTCCACCCCGATGAGTTCGCCCGAGGACAACACCACGCAGCGCTCCACCACGTTTTGCAGTTGGCGCACGTTTCCCGGCCATTCGTAGGCCGTGAGGTAGTCGATGGCCTCGGGGGAGAATCCCCTGAAGGGCTTGGCGTTCTCCGCAGCATAGCGCTCCAGGAAGTGGGCGGCCAGGATGGGGATGTCCTCCCGGCGCTCGCGCAGGGGGGGCATGTCCAGGCGCACCACGTTTAAGCGGTAGAACAGATCCTCGCGGAACTCCCCGGCGGCCACGGCCTCTTCCAGGTTCTTGTTGGTGGCGGCCACCACCCGGATGTCCACCTCGATGGACTCGCCCCCGCCCACCCGCTCGATCTTGCGCTCCTGGAGCACGCGTAAAAGCTTGACCTGGAGGTCCGCGGAAAGCTCCCCGATCTCGTCCAAAAAGATCGTGCCTCCGTGGGCCATCTCGAAGCGGCCCCGCTTGCGGGCCACGGCCCCGGTAAACGAGCCCTTCTCGTGGCCGAAGAGCTCGCTCTCCAGCACCCCGGAGCTTAAGGCCATGCAGTTGACCGAGATAAACGCCCCTTTCGTGCGCGGCGAGGCGTAGTGGATGGCCTTGGCGATGAGCTCCTTGCCCGTGCCCGACTCGCCGGTGATGAGCACCGTGCTCTTGGACGGCGCGGCCTTGGTCACCAGCTCCAGCACCCGCAGCATGGCCTTGCCCCGGCCGATGATCTGGTGCTGGGAATAGCGGTCCTCCAGGCTCTGACGCAGCATGATGTTCTCGCGCTGGGCCGCGGCGAAGCGGGCCGCCTTGTCCACGGTCAAAAGCAGCTCGTCGTTGGCGAAGGGTTTGGCGATGTAGTCGAAGGCCCCGTAGCGCATGGCCTCAACCGCCCCTTCGATGCTGCCGAAGGCGGTCATGATGATGACCGGCACGTGGGCGTAGTTTTTCTTGACGAATTCCAGCACCTGCTGCCCGGTGACCTTGGGCATCTTCATGTCCGTGATCACCACGTCCACCTCGGATTCCTCCAGGTAGGCCAGCCCGGTCTCCGGATCGTCCAGGGGGGTCACGGCGTAGCCCGCGTCCGTGAGCATGGCCTCCAGGATCAGCAGGTAGTTTTTCTCGTCGTCGAGGATCAGTATCTGGCTCGGCATAAATCCCGTCTCCTTGTCCGTGCGTGGCGATGCGGCAGGGCGATTTTTCCAAAACCCGGCCGTTTGGGCAACACCCGTCCAACGCCCCCCACGCACAAGCCCGGACATCCTTCCGGCCTTCGTCCGGGAAGCGCCCGACCCCGCGCCAACCTCCCGGCGGCAGGCCTTGGGCCTGGGAGGCGGCAGGTGCGTCAGGCCTTGGGAAACCGCATCTCCACCCGGGCCCCGCCGCCCTCGGCGTTATTGAGGGTGAGCGTCGCGTTGTGGCTTTCCAGGATGTTTTTGACGATGGCCAGCCCGAGCCCGGTGCCCGTGTCCTTGGTGGTGAAAAACGGGTCCGGGGCCTTGTCCTTGTGGCCCGGGTCGAACCCCGGCCCGGTGTCGGCGATGGTCAAAAGCGCCTCCTGGCCTTCGGCGGCCAGATGGATCTCCAGGCGGTGCCCGTCCGGGGGCGGGCCGCCCGGCGATGGTACCAGCACCATGGCGTCCAGGGCGTTGCCCACGATGTTGTAGACCGCCCGGTACAGGAGATCCTTGTCCCCCCGGATGACCACCCCCCGGGCATAGTCGCGGATGACGGCCACGCCGTGCTCCTCGCACTTGGACTCCAGAAAGGCCAGCACCTGGTCCAGCACCTGGGCCAGATCCACGTCCTCCTGGCGCGGGGTCTTGGGCCGGGCGTAGTCCAGGAAATCGCCCACGGTCTTGCTTAAGCGCTTGGACTCGTCGAAGATGGCGGCCAGGATGCGGCTTGTGGGGTCGCCGGTCTTTTCGGCCTTTTTGAGCAGAAGTTCGGCGCTGCTGCGGATGATGCCCAGGGGGTTGCGGATCTCGTGGGCGATGCCCGCCACCACCCGGCCCATGCCGGCCAGTTTTTCCTGCTGCTGGAGTTCGCGTTCCAGAACCTCGCGCTCCTGGATGCGCTGGGCGTTGATGCGTCCCGCCCGGCGCATGAGCATGGTGATGGCCACATACAGGGCCAGGGAGGAGGCGATGGCCGAGAGGATGATGATGCGCTGGAAGTTGACGATCTTCTGATAGTCCTCGGTGATGTCCTGGGTAATCTCCAAAACGCCCATGATGACCCCGGCCGGGGCCCCGGCGGACATGGGCCGTTCGGTGCGCAGGGGATAGATGGTGCGCAGGATGACCGACCCGGGCTGGGGGGTGAAGTCCAGGATGCCGCCCAGGGCGCCGGTGCGGCTTAAGACCTGGAAGTCGCTCTTGCCGTTGTCCAGGGCCTCCACCACGGCCTCGCCGGTGTAGCCGGTCTGGCCGATGAGGTCTTTTTCCGTGGCGTAGGAGATGCGCTTGTCGAAGTCGTAGATGCGCAGGTCCATGACGTGGAAGCTGTGGATGGTGGAGGTGATGACCTTGTCCAGTTGCTCGTACTGGGCGGGCTGCTGCAGCTCCACCCGGCCAAAGCCCAGAACCGTGGGCAGGGTGAACCGCTGATAGATCTGGTGGTTCAGGTTCTCGGCCAGAAGCCGGGCGAACTCCTTCTGCTTGGAGAGCACCTCCTGGCGGCCGTAGTTGGACAGGAAGATGGACAAAAACAGGTTGATGAGCAGGATAAACGCCAAAGAACTCCAGGAGATGAACTTGACCAGTCCCAGGGACTGTTCCACGTCCTTGGCGGGTTTTTTTTCCAAGGGGGCTCCTTCGGCCGCAGGCGGCGGCCGGATGTGACGGTCGGGGGGGAGGCGGCGCGGACGGACCGGCGGTCCGCGCCCGTTCGCCGCCGGGCGACGCCCGAAACGCCGTCCGCTTGGGGCGCCTCCCGTTTCGGGCCTATCCCTTGAGCACCCCGCCCATGAGCGTCAGGGCCTCGGCGAGGCTGTCCTCGTCCGTGGCGTAGGACAGGCGCAGGCAGGCGTCGTCGCCAAAGGCCGCGCCGGGCACGGTGACCACGCCCGTGGCCTCCATGATCTTGGCGCAAAGCCGCGTGCTGTCCGGGGCGTCGGCGGTGAAATAGGCCGACAGGTCGGGAAAGAGGTAGAACGCGCCCTGGGGGGTGGTGCACACGGCCCCCTCCCAGGTCGCAATGATGGACAGGGCCAGGTCGCGGCGGCGGGCGAAGGCCTGGCGCATGGTTTCCACGGCGTCGAAGGGCCCGGTCAGGGCGGCCACGGCGGCCTTTTGCACAAACGAGCAGACGTTGGAGGTGGACTGCCCCTGCAGCTTGCTCATGGCCTTGACGAGGTCCGGATGGGCCAGGGCGTAGCCCAGACGCCAGCCGGTCATGGAGAAGCTTTTGGCCAGGCCGTTGACGATGGCCGTCATCTCTGGTCTCTTCTCCCACCACCCGGCCATGCTGGCGGGCTGTGCGGGCGGGTAGACCAGTTGGTCGTAGATCTCGTCGGACAGGACGAAGACGCCGCGCGAAAAGGCCCAGGTTGCGATGGCGTCCATCTCCTCCTGGGTGTGATGGCAGCCCGTGGGGTTGGACGGGGAATTGATGATGAGCATGGTGGTCTTCGGGGTACGGGCCTTTTCCAGGGCCTCCACGGTGATCTTGAAGCCGCTTTCGGCCGTGGTCGGCACAAAGGCCGGTTCGGCCCCGGCCAGGCGCACCATGTCCGGATAGCTGACCCAGTAGGGGGCGGGGATGAGGACCTCGTCGCCGGGGTTCACGTAGGCCTGGATCAGATTGTAAAGGGCCTGCTTGCCGCCGTTGGTGATGATGGCGGCCTCGGCGGGCGCGGTCACCCCGTAGAACCGCTTGAAATATCCGGCCACGGCGGCCCGCGCCTCGGGGATGCCGGGCACGGCGGTGTAGCGGGTGAAGTCCGCGTCCAGGGCGGCCTTGGCCGCGTCCTTGATGTGGGCCGGGGTGGGGAAATCCGGCTCCCCGGCGGACAGGTCCAGCACCCGGCGGCCGGCGGCCTTCATGTCCTTGGCCTTGGCGCTCATGGCCAGGGTGGCGGAGGGTTTGATGCAGGAAAGACGCAGGGCGGTGAGCATGACGGGCATCCCCAGGGGTCGAGGTTTGCGGGAAAAAGGGCAGCGGCCCGGCAAAACGGCCGTACGGGCGTCTTTGTAGTGGAATACTCGGAAAAGGTAAATTCATCCCAGGCCCAGGCGGCCACGCCGCTCATGGTTTTTCCGGGCGGACTGGTCCGGGCCCGGCTGGTGCGGCGGCGCATGCGCTTCCTGGTGGATGTGGAGGGGGAGGACGGAATTTTTACGGCCCACACCAACAACACCGGCAGCATGCTGGGCCTGCTGCGGCCCGGGACGCCCGTGCTGCTGTCCGTCAGCGCCAACCCGGCCCGCAAACTGCCCCACACCCTGGAAATGGTCTGGATGCCGACCTTCTCCGGCGGTTTTTGGACCGGGGTCAACACCATGACCCCCAACCGGCTTCTGGCGGCGGCCTTCCGGGCCGGGCGGCTGTCCGAGATCAGCGGGGAGCCCTGCCACGCGGCCGCCTTCGACCGCCTGGAGCCGGAACCGGCCTTTGCCGGGGGCCGCCTGGACGCCCGCATAAGCGGCCCGGGCGGGACGCTTCTGGTGGAGACCAAGAACGTGACCATGGTCGAGGACGAGGTGGCCATGTTTCCGGATGCGGCTACAACGCGCGGCTGCAAGCATTTGACGGAGCTTGCCCGGGTGGCCCGGGAGGGCCGGGAGACGGGGGTGCGGGCGGCCTGCCTGTTTCTGGTGCAGCGCCCCGACGGGGCCTGCTTCGGTCCGGCCGACGTCGTTGATCCGGAGTATGCAGCGCTTTTCTGGCAGGCCGTGGAGGCCGGGGTGGCCATGTGGGTTTGCCGGGCCGTGTGCGGCCCCCGGGGCATCGATCTTGGCGGCCGACTTCCCATGGCCCCGCGTCCGCCCAAGGAGCGCCCGATGACCGCCTGAGGTCCGCCCAAGAACCGCCCGGCGTCCGGCCGAGGTCCGGCCGAGGTCCGGCCGAGATCAGGGCGGGCGGGGACGGTCCCGAGGGTGACAACCCGGGCGGAAGACCGTATGTGTGACAACGCCGTGGCGGGGCGTTTTTCTGCCCTCCCGGCCTGCCCGGAGCGGCCCCTGGCCGGGCCGTATCGATCCACACTCAACGACAACGAGCATCCATGACCCTGCCCCTTTCCCCCGAGCGTCTGCGCACGGCCTGCGATCCCGCCGCCATTGCGGCCGACGACAGCCGGGACATCCCCGAGGATCCCGACGCCCTGGCCAAGATCCAGCCCCGGGCCCATGCCGCGCTGGGCATGGCCCTGGCCATCAAGAGCCGCGAATACAACGTCTACCTGGCGGGCGATCCGCACCTGGGCCGCACCTATTTCACCCGGTCCTTTCTCGATCCGGCCGCCGCCCGGGCGGGGACGCCCCCCGACCTGGTCTACGTCCACAATTTCGAGGATCCCGACCGGCCCCGGATCATCAGCCTTCCGGCCGGACAGGGCAAAAGGCTCAAGTCCGCCCTGGCCAGGGCCGTGGCCGAGATCAAAGACGACATCCCGGCCCACTTCGAGCGCGAGGCCTACCAGGCCAAGCGCCAGACCCTCATGCGCGGCTTCAACACCGGCCGCGACGAGATGTATGCGGACATGGAGGCCCGGGCCAAGGACGAGGGTTTTTCCCTGGCCCTGGACGACCAGGGCGCCCTGACCCTGTATCCCCTGCTTGAGGGCAAGGTGGTCAGCGACGAGGAATTCGAGCACCTGGAGCCGGACCTCAAAAAGGAGCTCAAGGGCCGGGGCGACCGGCTTCTGGAGGAGATGGGGGAATACCTGCGCCGCCTCAGCCGCGAGGAAAAGGGCCTGCGCGACCAGGAGAAGCGCCTCGACCGGGAGACCGCCTCCGAGGTTCTCGACGCCCGCCTGGCCCCCCTGACGGAGGAATTCGGGGCCAACGAGGCCCTGGCCGCCTATTTCACGGCCATGCGCGACGACATCCTGGACAATCTGGACAGTCTGGCGGCCCAGGCAGGCCGCGACGGCCTGCCCCCGACTTCCTCGGGGCACGGCGGGCACGGCGCACACGGCGCTCACGGCGCCCTGCCCGGCCCCGAGGGGGCTTTGGCCGACGACATCTTCTACCGCTACGAGATCAACCTCTTCGTGGACAACTCCCAGACCCGGGGCGCGCCGGTCATCGTGGAGGACCACCCCACCTATTTCAACCTCATGGGGTGCATCGAGCGCGAATCCGAGCTTGGGGCGCTGTATACGGACTTCACCCTCATCAAGGCCGGTTCCCTGCACAGGGCCTGTGGCGGCTTTCTCATCCTCAAGGTGGACGACCTGGTGCAAAACCCTGCGGCCTGGGAGGGGCTTTTGCGCGCCCTGCGCTCGGGCCAGGCCCGGGTGGAGGATCCCTCCGAGGGCGCGGAACACGCCCGCACCAGGACCATCGAGCCCGAGCCCGTGCAACTGGACGTGAAGGTCGTCCTGGTGGGCCTGGACGAGACCTACGAGCTTTTGCTCTACAGCGACGAGCGGTTCCAGAAGCTGTTCAAGCTCAAGGCCCACCTCCAGGACACCATGCGCCGCACCCCGGAGAACACGGCCATCCTGGTCTCGCTCGTCTGCCGGGTCATCCGCGACGCCGGGCTTTTGCCGTTCGGGCGCAAGGCCCTGGCCGCCCTGGTGGACCACGCCTCGCTTCTGGCCGAGGACCAGGCCCGGCTGACGCTGAAGATCCCGCTTCTGCGGGAGCTGATGATCGAGGCCGAGGCCCTGGCCCGCATGGCCGGGGCGACCTGCGTGGAGCGGGAGAACCTGGTCCGGGCGATTGCGGCCCGGGACTTCCGTGCGGATCTCTTCGAGGAGGAATACCTGGCCGAATACGACCGGGAGATGCTCAAGGTGGCCACCTCGGGCATGGCCGTGGGCCGGGCCAACGGCCTGTCCGTGCGCATGATCGGGGACCATGCCTTCGGCCTGCCGCATCAGATCGCCTGCACCGTGGGCGTGGGCCACGGCGGTATCATGGACCTGGAGCGCGAGGCCGAGCTTGGCGGCCCCATCCACACCAAGGGCATGATGATCCTTAAAAGCTATCTGCTGGCCCGGTTCGCCCAGGACAAGCCCCTGGTGCTCACGGGATCGTTGTGCTTTGAGCAGAGCTACGCCGAGGTGGAGGGGGATTCGGCCTCCGGGGCGGAACTGGCGGCGCTTTTGTCGGCTTTGGCCGAGCGGCCCATCCGGCTGTGCCACGCCTTTACCGGGGCCGTGTCCCAGTCCGGGGCGATTCTGGCCGTGGGCGGGGTCAACGAGAAGATCGAGGGGTTTTTCGCCGTGTGCCGCAGGCGGGGCCTGACCGGGGAGCAGGGGGTGCTCTTGCCTGCGGACAACGTGGACAACCTCATGCTGGCCGAGGAGGTGGTTGAGGCCGTGGCCCAGGGCCGGTTCCACATCTTTCCCGTGCGCCGCATCGAGGAGGCCATGGAGATTTTGACCGGCATCCCGGCCGGGAGGCGCGGCGCGGACGGCTCGTTTCCGTCCGGCAGCCTGTACGGCCTGGTGGACGAGCGCCTGACGCGCCTGGCCCGGCTGGCCCGGCGGCCCTTTAGGGCGGCGGACGAATGGCCGGGACCGGCCGGATTCCGGGAGACGGGGGGATGACCCCCGGCGGACGGGCCGCGTGAGGAGTGGATCACCATGACCAAGAACTGGCTGAGGGAGAAGCACGACGAGTTCGTGCGCGACCTGGTGCGGGATTTCTGCCTTTCCGCGCGCATCCTGGAGGAACACTTCCGGGATTTCGACCGGGGCGCGGGCATGGTCTTCGAGGGCTTGCGCGACCTTCTGGGCGAGCAGATGAACAAGGGCCTTCTGTGGCGCTTGAAGGACACGGCGCACCACCTCTTCCGCGACCGCGACGACAAAAATCCCGTGGGCCAGTTTCTGGACTGGTGCATCGGCTACATCTTCCACGAGACCATGAAGCTCAAGGAAGACGCCTACCAGCAGCAGAACTACGCCCCCTGGTTCAAGGCCATGCAGGGGAGCGAACTGCCTGAAACCGACCTCATCATCAGCCGGGAACTGTTCCAACTGCTCATGCAGACCAACGAGAGCATGCAGCGCGAGATTCGCCGCATCCGGTTCATCATCCGCCAGTGCCGCAAGCTTTTCCCCCAGTACCTGGCCGACCAGGGGCAAAACCATTGGCTGGCCCGGTTCCTGTTCAAACGCAACGATCTGGTGCGTCAGATTTTCGAGGAAAATTACCGCGGACTCATCGCCGCCGTCTACAAGGACGCGCCGGAGATGCTCGAGGTCATGGCCGCGCGCAGCCTGCGCGAGGGCGGCTGGGCCCCCCAGGCCGCCGAGGCCGCCGAGGCCGCCTGCCGGATCAATCCGGCCAGCCGGGCGGCGCGGGACGAACGACAGGCGGTGGCCTCCTGGCGGGCCAGACTGCGGGAATAGGGCCGTCGGGGGTGTTGTGAAATTCGCCTTGACCGCATGCCTCGTGGGGGGCGATAGATACCGGGTCTGCGATACGATCCGGTCTGACGCCCGCTACGGACAGGGTCGGCACGACGGATCCGTCGCCACATCCCGCCTGCGGCGTCCACACAACAGGCGCGGCGGACGGCGACAGAGACATGGGAGCACGCATCCGTGAACAGCCAGGCCCTCGGCAAAGCCGACATGGCCCAATCCCCCTCTCCTTTTGCGTCGCCGCAGGACGCCAGCGCATCGGGCACGCCTGCGGGCGTCCTGGTGGTCGAGGATGAGCGCATCGTGGCCCTGGACATCGTGGCCCGCATCAAAAGGCTCGGCTATGCCGTGACCGGCGTGGCCACCTCGGGCGAGGCGGCCCTGGAGGCCTGCCGGGACAATACGCCGTCCCTGGTGCTTATGGACATCTTCCTCGAGGGCGGCATGGACGGCATTGAGGCCGCCCGGCGTATCCGCGAGGACCACGACATCCCGGTGGTGTACATCACCTCCCACGACGACCAGTTGACCCTGCGCCGGGCGGCCAAGACCGCGCCCTACGGCTACGTCATCAAGCCCGTGGACGAGCGCTGGCTGCAAAGCGCCATTGAGGTGGCCCTGTATAAGCACGCCACGGAAATCGACCTCAGACGCAGCGAGGAGCGGTTCCGCAGGCTGTTCGAGCGCATGCTCAACGCCTTCGTGCTGTTCGAGGTCGTGCGCGACGGCCGGGACGAGGTGGCGGACCTGCGCATCCTGGAGGTCAACCCGGCCTTCGAGCGGCTCACGGGGTTTCCCCGGGGGGATGTGGAAGGACGGCGTCTGCGCGAGGTCATCCCCGGGGTGGAGCCGTTTTGGATCGAGACCCTGGGGCAGGTGGCGGTCACCCGCATCTCCACCCGGTTCGAGAACTATCTGGCCGACCTCAATCAATATTTTTTAGTCGAGGCCTACAGCCCGAGCTCCGGCCAGGTGGCGGCCATCATGGAGGACGTGACGGACCTGCGCCGGGGCGAACAGCTCCTGCGACACCGCACCTTTCACGATCCCCTGACCGACCTGCCCAACCGGGCCCTGTGCCTGGACCGCCTGCACCGGGCCATCGAACGGGCCAAGCGGCGGCTCAACTACGTCTATGCCCTGATCTTCCTGGACCTGGACCGCTTCAAGCTCATCAACGACAGCATGGGGCACGTGGCCGGGGACAAGGTGCTGTGCCGGGTGGCGGCCATCCTCAAAAAGCATGTGCGCCGCCTGGACACGGTGGCCCGGGTGGGCGGCGACGAATTCGCCGTGCTGCTCGAAGAGATCGCCTCGCCGGGCGACGCCCTGCGGGTGGCCCGCAAGATCCGCGACAGCCTCAAGGAGGCCATGACCGTCGAAGGGCAGAAAATCTACCTCTCCGCAGGCATGGGCATCGTCCTGGGGCCGGCGGACTACGAACGCCCCGAGGAGCTTTTGCAAAACGCCACCATCGCCATGAACCACGCCCGGCGCAGCGGCGCGGGCCGCATCAAGGTCTTCGACTGGGTCATGCGCGAGGTGGCTGAGCACGACATGGGCGTGGAGACGGGACTGCGGCGCAGCCTGGAAGACAAGCAGTTCCTCCTCTACTATCAGCCCATCTATTCCCTGGACGACAGAACCCTGGTCGGCTTCGAGGCCCTGGTGCGCCGCCGCAGGCCGGACGGGGGGATCGACCTTCCCGGCGAATTCATCCATATCGCCGAAGAGACGGGGCTCATCATCCCGCTTGGCAACATGGTCATGGCCGAGGCCTGCGCGGCCCTCGGCCAATGGAGCAAGGACATGCCCGCCAGCACGAAGTTCTCCATCTCCGTCAATTTGTCAGGCAAGCAGTTCTCGCAGCCCGACCTGGTCAAACAGACGGTCAAGTCCCTGCGCGAGACCGGGGCCGATCCCACCCGCCTGCGCCTGGAGATCACCGAAAGCGTGCTCATGGACAACCCGGAGTCCGCCCTGGCCAAACTGCGCGGCCTGCGGGAAATGGGCGTCAAAATCGGCATCGACGACTTCGGCACCGGATATTCCTCCCTGTCCTACCTGCAGCGCTTCCCCATCGACTGTCTCAAGGTCGATCGGGGGTTCGTGAGCGACATGGACGACCACGGCAACCGGGTCATCGTCAAGACCGTGGTCAACCTGGCCCACAGCCTGGGACTGGAAGTGGTGGCCGAGGGTATTGAAACGCCTCGCCAGGAGGCCCTGCTCAAGGAATTCGGCTGCGACTTCGGCCAGGGATTCCTGTTCTCGCGCCCCCTGCCCCACGCCAAGGCCTCGGCCTTCCTCCGCTCCCCGTCGGCCTGAGACGACAGTCCGCTGCCGACGCGTTGGCGTCGCCGTTTCGCCATCATGGGCGTGTATGTCGGCTTTGGCTCCGGAGGCGAACCCTCGCCCGGGCCGACATGGCGAAACGGAAAACATGGGTATGCGCGCCACAGCATCAAGGGGAGCATCATGGCCACCATCTGCATCGCCGACGACGACGTCACGTCCCGCCACACCCTTCGGGCCATCGTGTCCGGAGAGGGTCACGAGGTCGTGGAGGCCTCCGACGGGGCCGAGGCCCTGCGCGCCGTGAACGAACACCGCGTGGACCTGCTTTTGACCGACATCTTCATGCCCGGCATCGAGGGCCTGGAGGTCATCCGCATCCTGAGGGAATCCCATCCCGGCCTGCCGGTCATCGCCTTCACCACCGGCAGCACCTTCACGGCCTACGAGACCCTCAACTGGGCCAGAAGCTACGGGGTGAGCGGGGCCCTGACCAAACCGTTCTCCCGTGAGGACATCCTGGGCGAGGTCCGCAGGATCCTGCCCCGGGCCTGACGCGCCGCACGCGCGCCGTCCGGCCTTGCCTGTCGGAATCGGCCCGAAAAGCGGGCCGGTTCGTGTCCTGCGGCCTTTTCTTTCCGCCAGGGATGCCGTAGGCTTGGGAGCACCGGCGTGGTCGAGGACCGACCGTGCCCCAAGCCTGCGGGAACCTATGGCGCCACACGCGTATTTTCATCCCCGGCCTGACCGGCCCGGCCATCCGGACACCTGGGCCCGCCTGTTTTCGTGGATCGCCTTCGGGCTCCTCGCCGCCGCGCTGGCGGGCTGCGGCGCGAAAACGCCGCCCCCCCCGCCCGGCGGCTGGGGCAAGGCCCCGGCCACCCAGCGGCCCTATACCATCAAGGGCACGACCTACCACCCCATCCCCTCGGCCGACGGCTATACGGAGGAGGGCGTGGCCTCCTGGTACGGCAAGGACTTCCACGGCAAGCCCACCTCGTGCGGCGAGATCTACGACATGCACAAGCTCACCGCCGCCCACAAGATCCTGCCCATGCACACCACCCTCAAGGTGACCAACCTGGAGAACGGCCGCTCGGTCACCGTGCGGGTCAACGACCGGGGGCCCTTCGTGTCCGGCCGGGTGATCGACATGTCCTATGCCGGGGCCCAGGCCCTGGACATGCACGTCAAGGGCACCACCCGGGTGCGCCTGGAGAGCGTGGGCGGCATCCCCGGCGCGACCTCGGCAAAGGATCTGCCCGGCCCCTTCTACGTCCAGATCGGGGCCTTCGTGAACGAGCGCAACGCCGAGCGGCTTTTGACGGTCATCAGGCGCGCCGGGTACGCCCAGTCGCGCATCCACTCCAAAGACGTGGACGGCGAGCGGTTTTTCCGGGTCCACGCCGGAACCTTCGCCACCCTGGGCGAGGCCGAACGGGCCAGGTCGCGGCTCTCCGGGGAATACCGGGACGCCTTCGTCATCGGGGAATAAGGGGGGAATAAGGG
>JAVHLG010000024.1 GCA_031082225.1 Desulfovibrionaceae bacterium
CAATATCTCAACATTGTGGGATGATAAGTTGCATAATTTTGCAAATTCAGAATTAGTCATTAAAAATTTATTTTTTCTTGAAAAGTTTAAGAGAGATTCACGCATATCTTTCTCAAGAAAATCTTTATAGCCGTACACATTCCTTGCAATCGGGGGAAACTGGCTTTTAACTGAAGAATTTTCCAGTATAAAATCAACATTTTCTATTTTAGAAAAATCTTGATCTCCAGAATAAAAAATATATCTATTTGAGTTTATGAACATACCCGAAATAAACCCTAAAGAAATCATCATTGCATGAACATGCTTTCTGAACTCAATGATTGTCAGCTTTTCTTGACATTCTAACGCTAAAAAATTGTCATTATCATATTGAAATACGTACAAATCAAATTGCTTGTCAGTATTTATTTGCATGAGATTGCAAATGTAGTCTGTTTTTTCTATGCTGCATGGCTGGCAGTCTGACACGTACAAGTCTAACCTAAATTGTTTTTCTATTTTAAACATTATTCGAATGAAATACTTATCGGACTTGTCAATTGTATTGGTATAAACATTACTTGTCGTATATATTAATGGCAATGGAGATTGCTTGAGAAGTAACTCGTCGGAATATAAAGTTTTGCCGTCTACCGATATGGCAACTTTCGAAATCGGTTTAGTGTCTCGTGCAAATTTCAAATACTTATTATATGTAAAGGTAATGTTGTTGCTGTGCACTTCCATAGCGCAAGCAACACCATCTATTTTTTGTGAAATATTCTTTAAATATACTGGTCCATTATAATCTAGGATTCCAAGTTCATCGATGCACTGGACAACTTTTTTGCAAATTTCCATTTTATTCCATCCTGCTTTCAAATATTTTAGTATTTTCCTATATACTGAATAGGTTGTCAATTCTCTAACGTACCACCGTAACCCCTCTGGTTTTTACTTAATATGTTGAAATAATTTACTATTCATTTTCATTCACTCCCCAACGTCCGTTTTCTTCTCCCCCGAGTAAAACCCCTTGACCTCCCATCCAATAAGTACTTCCCCCGCGCCAACTTCGCCAACTTCGCCAACACGCGCCAACTCAAAAAATTTCCTCTTTCCCCCCGGGCCAATCTTGACTTCCCCACTGGTTTGGGGCAAGTAACCCATTCCCGTTTGGCCCTTAGGACCGTAGCTCAGGGGGAGAGCGCTTGCTTGACACGCAAGAAGTCAGGAGTTCAAATCTCCTCGGTCCTACCATGTAATCCCGGGGAGGCCCTGGCCTCCCCTTCTTTGTATTGAAGCGTCGCAGATGACGCGCGGGCGGGTTCCGACCGCCCTGGGGAGATGGCGCCGTGCAGGTCCGTGTCGAGGACAAAACAGTGGAAGCCGCACAGGGCGAATCCTGCGGCCAGGTCTTGGCCAAGGCCCTTTCCGGAAAGCGTGTCAAAAACACCCTCCTGTGCCGGTGCGGCCAGACCCTTATCGATCTGACCACCCCCATCCCTGCCGACTGTCGCGAGCTCGAGCCCGTGTCCGCCGACGCCCCCGAGGGCCTGGAGGTCATCCGCCACTCCGCCGCCCACATCATGGCCGAGGCCGTGAAAACGCTCTTCCCCTCGGTCAAGGTCACCATCGGCCCGGCCATCGAGAACGGCTTCTACTACGATTTCGCCTTCGAGCGCCCGTTCACCCCCGAAGACCTGGAGGCCATCGAGGCCGAGATGCGCCGCGCCGTGGCCTCCGACATCCCGTTTTCGCGCCGCGAGCTGCCGCGCGACGAGGCCCGGACCTTTTTTGCGGATGCGGGCGAGGACTACAAGATCGAGATCCTCGACGAGATCGCCAAGGACGACACCGTGTCCTTATATAGCAACGGCGCGTTCACCGACCTGTGCCGCGGCCCGCACATCCCGTCCTCGGGACACCTCAAGGCCTTCAAGCTGTTGTCCGTGGCCGGGGCCTACTGGCGCGGCGACGAAAAGCGGCCCATGCTGCAACGCATCTACGGCACGGCGTTCGCCTCGGAAAAGGACTTAAAGACCTACCTCCACCATCTGGAGGAGGCCAAAAAGCGCGACCATCGGCGCATCGGCACCCAGCTTGACCTGTTCAGCTTCTCCGACGAGGCCGGGCCGGGCATGGCCATCTGGCACCCCAAGGGCGAGCTGATCCGCACCATCCTGGAGGACTTCGAGCGCCGGGAGCACCTGCGGCGCGGCTACCACATCGTGCGCGGCCCGCAGATTTTGAAGCGCGAGTTGTGGGAGCGCTCCGGGCACTACGAAAATTACCGCGAGAACATGTATTTCACGGCCATCGACGAGCAGGTCTACGGCGTAAAGCCCATGAACTGCCTGGCCCACATGCTCATCTACAAAGCCAAGGTGCGCAGCTACCGCGATCTGCCGCTGCGCTACTTCGAGCTGGGCGTTGTGCACCGCCACGAGAAATCCGGCGTGCTGCACGGGCTGTTGCGGGTGCGCCAGTTCACCCAGGACGACGCCCACATCCTGTGCCGTCCGGACCAGCTTTTGGAGGAGATCACCGGCGTCGTGCGCTTCGTGCAGGATGTGGTGGGCCTTTTCGGCTTCGATTTCGAGGTGGAGCTGTCCACGAGGCCGGAGAAATCCATCGGCAGCGACGAGGACTGGGAGCGGGCCACCACGGCCCTGACCGAGGCCCTGGACGCCCTGGGGCTGCCGTACGAGATCAACGCCGGCGACGGGGCGTTTTACGGCCCCAAGATTGACATAAAGCTCAAGGATGCCTTAGAGCGCCGGTGGCAGTGCGCCACCATCCAGTGCGATTTCACCTTGCCGGAACGCTTTGATCTGGTTTACACGGACTCGGATGGAACCCGGAAGCGGCCGGTGATGCTGCATCGGGTGATTTTGGGCGCGGTGGAGCGGTTCCTGGGGGTCTTGATCGAGCACACGGCCGGGGCGTTGCCCACGTGGCTGACGCCGGTGCAGGCCCGGGTGCTGACGGTCACCGAGGCCCAGGACGAATTTGCGCGCCAGGTCGTGGACCGGCTGCGCCAGGCGGGCATCCGGGTCGAACTGGATGATCGCAACGAAAAGCTGGGCTTCAAGGTACGCGAGGCCCAGATGGAAAAGATTCCCTACATGCTGGTGATTGGGGACAAGGAAAAGGAACTCGGCGGGGTCAACGTCCGGCTGCGCTCCGGGGAAAACCTGGGGCTCAAACCACTCGACGAGGTGGTTCTTTTGATTCTGGCCGACTGCCAGGAACCGTTTAAGCGTGGAGGTATGAGCTATAAATTCTGCTCCCAGTGAACCCCGGTGCAACCATAGGATTCGCGCCCGCGAGGTGCGGGTCATTGCGGATGACGGACAACAATTGGGCATCATTCCCACTTCCGAGGCCCTCCGCATAGCCCAGGAAAAGGGGCTTGATCTGGTCGAGGTGGCGTCTAGCGCCGAACCTCCGGTCTGTCGCATTATGGATTTCGGGAAATTCAAGTATCAGCAGCAAAAAAAGCAGCAGGAAGCCCGAAAGAAACAGACCGTCATCCAGCTCAAGGAAATCAAGGTCCGCCCGAAGACGGATGAACATGACTATCTGACCAAGCTCAAGCATATCCGGCGGTTTCTCGAGGCCGGAGACCGCTGCAAGGTCACCGTGTTTTTCCGAGGCCGCGAGATTGTGCACAAGGACCGGGGGCTGACCATTTTGAACCGGATCGTGGTCGATCTGGGCGAACTGGCCAAGACGGAGCAGGAGCCCAAGTCCGAGGGCCGTACCATGACCATGCTTCTGGCCCCGCAACCCAAGAAGTGATCCCCCGGACGCCTGCATGGCCCGGGAATCCATAAAGGAGTCCGCATATGCCCAAGATGAAGACCAACAGAAGCGCCGCCAAGCGTTTCAGCGTGACCGGAAGCGGCAAGTTCAAGCGTCGTCGTCAGAACCTGCGTCACATTCTGACCAAGAAAAACGCCAAGCGCACCCGCCGCCTGGGCCAGGGAACCCTGGTCGATTCGGCCAACATCAAGGCCGTCAAAAAGCTTCTGCCCTACGCCTAGCGTCGGCTGCGGCCGCGTCTTCCCCGGGTGAGCGCCTTGGGAGATTGGACGCGGGCCAGGTCAACACCCCGCCGAAACGCGGGGAGGCAAGGCTGGAAAGACAATGCCGGAAGGCGCGCCTGGCGCGCCGAGGTCAAAAGCCCATCGAGCGGTCCCGGGCGCTCCCCCAAAGACCCTCGCCACGAAAAACAAGCGCGTTTGCCGTCCCGGTGCGGTCAGCCGCCCCGCGCTTCGACACCACGTACGGATGGCCTGAGCGCCGTCCGTCCCAAGGAGATGCCATCATGAGAGTAAAAAGAGGCCAGGCCGCCCATAAGCGCCACAAGAAATATTTGAAGTTGGCCAAAGGATACGTCGGCGCCCGCAGCAAGCTGTACGAAACCGCACGGGAGACCGTCGAACGTTCCCTGGCCTACGCCTACCGCGACCGCAAGACCAAAAAGCGCGAGTTCCGCAAGCTGTGGATCATGCGCATCAACGCCGCCGCCAGGGAGCACGGCATGTCCTACAGCGTGTTCATGCGCGGCCTGGCCCTGGCCGGGGTGGAACTGGACCGCAAGGTTCTGGCCGATCTGGCCGTTCGCGAAAAGGACAGCTTCGGCAAACTGGTGGAGCTGGCCAAAGCCCAGGCGGTCTAGGCGTGTCGGCGCCGACCCTCCTTTCCGAACTGGAAAGCCTGGTCGGGGAGTGCGTGTCGCTCCTCGACCAGGCTTCGACGTTCGAGGCTTTGGAAGATGCCCGGGTGGCCTTTCTCGGACGCAAGGGACGTCTGGCCCAGGCCATGGCCCTTCTGCCCTCGCTTTCCGCCGACGAGCGCCGCGAGGCCGGGCAGGCCGCCAACCGGGCCAAGCAGACCTTGACCGAGCGCCACGACGCCCGGCTGGCCGAGCTGTCCCGAGCCGAGAGCGCGGCCAGGCTGGCGGCCTTCGACCCCACCCTGCCCGGCCGGACGCCCTTCGCCGGGAGCCGCCACCCCGTGAACCTGGTCACCGCCGACATCTGCCGGGTCTTCGAGGGCCTTGGCTACGACATCGTGTCCGGTCCCGAGATCGAGACCGACTATTACAACTTCGAGGCCCTGAACATGCCCCCGGAGCATCCCGCCCGGGACATGCAGGACACCCTGTACATCTCCGACTCCATCGTCCTGCGCACCCATACCTCGCCGCTGCAGGTGCGCACCATGCTGTCCAAAAAGCCCCCCGTGGCCGTGGTGGCCCCGGGCAAGGTCTACCGCCGGGACTCGGATCTCACGCACACCCCCATGTTCCATCAGATCGAGGGGCTCTACGTGGATCACGACGTGTCCATGGCCGACCTGCGCGGCACCCTGACCCATTTCGTGCGCGCCGTCTTCGGCCCGGACACCAGGGTGCGTTTCCGGCCGAGCTTTTTCCCCTTCACCGAGCCCAGCGCCGAGGTGGACATCTCCTGCGTGCTGTGCGGCGGCACGGGCGCGGCCGGAGAGGGCGCCTGCCGGGTGTGCAAGGGCACGGGCTGGGTGGAGATCCTGGGCTGCGGCATGGTCGATCCCAACGTCTTCAAAAGCGTGGGCTACGATCCCGAGGTCTATACCGGCTTCGCCTTCGGCATGGGCGTGGAGCGGGTGGCCATGCTCAAGTACGGCATCGGCGACCTGCGCATGTTTTTTGAAAACGACATCCGGTTTTTGCGCCAGTTCGCGTAACGTCGAATCCCGGCGGCGACCCGGGGAATACGGCGGTGGCCCATGCGCCTTTCCGACGAGGAAAAACAAGCCATTGTCAGCGTGGTGGCCTCCTTTGATCCGGCGGCGGAGGTCTATCTATTCGGGTCGCGGGTGGACGACGCCAAAAGGGGTGGGGACATCGACCTGCTCATTTATTCCGGGCGCATGGACCGCACGGTGCTCCGGGCCATCCGCCGGGCCATTTTAGACCGCATAGGGGACCAGAAGCTGGACATCGTCACCGCCAAGGCCCCGGGCAACGCGATCGAGCCCTTTGTCCGGCTGGCCCGGCAAAACGCCGTGAGGCTGACATGACGGCGCGGGACCGGCTGGACAATCTGCACCGATGCCTGGAGGCCCTTGCAGCGGCGTCCGGGTGGCTTGCCCGCTCTTTCAGGCAATGCCGGGACATCGGCGGGGCAAGACCGTATTCCGCTGAACAGTTCGACGCCTTCGAGACCCTGACCAGCCGGTTCGCCAGGACCGTGGATATCCTGATCCACAAGGTCTACCGGGCCGTGGACGCCATGGAGATGGAAGACGGCGGGACGATGCTGGATGTGGTCAACCGGGCGCACAAACGGGGGCTGCTCGATTCCGTGGAGCGCCTGCGCGACATGAAGGACATCCGCAACGAGATCGCCCACGAATACAGCCTAAACTCCCTGGAAGACCTCTTTGCCGACGTTGTGTCCCTGACGCCGGAACTGTTGGCCCTCACGGACAGAGCCCGCACATACTGCACAAAATATCCGTCCGACAGGGACAGGCCCTAAGACGTCCGGCCCTTCGGCCTGTCCCCGGCATCCTTCGACCCTTGGTGGAGAAACGACATGCTTTTGAGTCTTGCCTGGCTGCGCGAGTTCACCCCCTACGACGGCGACCCCCAGACCCTGGCCGACCGCCTGACCATGCTCGGCCTTGAGGTCGAGGACATCCACAATCCCTTTGCCGGGCTGTCCGGCGTGGTGACGGGCAGGGTGCTGACCCGGGCCCCGCACCCGGACGCGGACAAGCTGTCGCTGTGCAGCGTGGACGTGGGCGGCCCCGAGGCGCTTTCCATCGTGTGCGGCGCGCCCAACGTGGCCGCCGGACAGTGCGTGCCCGTGGCCACCGTGGGCGCGGTGCTGCCGGGCGGCATGGAGATCAAAAAAAGCAAGATTCGCGGCCAGGCCTCCCACGGCATGATCTGCTCCGAATCCGAACTGGGCCTGGCCGAGACAAGCTCCGGCATCATGGTCCTTTCCGGCGACCCCGCTCCGGGCACGCCCCTGGCCGAGGCCCTTGGCCTGGACACCTGCGTGCTTGACGTGTCCATCACCCCCAATAGGGCCGACTGCCTAAGCGTCCTGGGCCTGGCCCGGGAGACGGCCATGGCCTTCGGGCTGCCCCTGACCCTGCCCGCCGTTTCCTTCACCGAGACCGCGCCCACCGCCGAGGACGCGGCCCGGGAGGTGCGCATCGAGATCGCGGACCCGGCCCTGTGCCCGGTCTACCGGGGCAGGCGCATCAAAAATCTCAGCGTGGGCCAAAGCCCGGACTGGCTGCGCTACCGGCTCTTGGCCGTGGGCCAGCGGCCCATCAGCAACGTGGTGGACGTGACCAACTACGTGCTCTTCGAGCTTGGCCAGCCCATGCACGCCTTTGACCGGGACATCCTGGCCGGAAACGTCATCCGGGTGGCCCCGGCTGCGGACGGCATGACATTTACCACCCTGGACGGCCAGAAACGCACCCTTACCTCCCGCGACCTGCTCATCTGGGACGCCGAGAAGCCCGTGGGGCTGGCCGGGGTCATGGGCGGCGAAAACTCCGAGATGACCGCGCAAAGCACCGAGGTCTTTTTGGAATGCGCCATGTTCAACCCGGCCACCATCCGCAAGACCGCCCGCCGCCTGGGCATCCCAAGCGAGGCCTCCTACCGCTTCGAGCGCGGCGTGGACCAGGTGGGCTCGGCCTTTGCCCTTGACCGGGCCGTGTCGCTCATCCTCAAGACCGCCGGGGGACAGGCGCTCGCGGGTACGGCCCTGGCCGAACCCCGGCCCTTCGCCGCCCCCCGCCTGACCTTCCGCAAGGCCCGGGCCGAAAAACTTCTGGGCGTGCCCCTGACGGACGCCTTCTGCCGCGACACCCTGGCCGCCCTGGGCTGCGTCCTGGGCGCGGAGTCCGGGGACGGCGTGGAGGTGCTGCCGCCGTCCCACCGCCTGGACCTGGAGCGCGAGGTGGACCTCATCGAGGAGGTGGGCCGGGTCTACGGCATGGACCGCATCGAGCCGGTGCTGCCCGCCATCGCCCACAGCCTGGATACGGCGGCGGCGGCCGAGTCCGCGCATTCCTTCTGGAACCGGGTGCGGGCCTGGGGCGTGGGCGCGGGCCTCAACGAGGCCGTCAACTACAGCTTCGTGGGGCATGCCGACCTGGACCAGTTGTGTCTGGACGCAGCCTGCCGGGTGTCCGTGGCCAACCCCCTGTCCGAGGAGCAAAACGTCATGCGCCCGGAGCTTGCGCCGGGGCTTTTGCAGAGCGTGCGCCTCAACATCTCCCGGGGCAACGCCGATCTGCGCCTTTTCGAGGTGGCCAAGGTCTTCCACGCCGCCACGTCCTCCGAAACCGGCTGCATTGAGCACGGCCGCCTGGGACTGGCCCTGCACGGTAGCCGCCACCCCGAGGGCTGGCCCTTCCCGGCCGAGACCTCCGGCTACGAAGACATCAAGGGGCTGGTGGAGAATCTTCTGGCCGCCTGCAAGCTTCCCGGGGCCGACTATGCCCTGGCCGCCGGGGAAAGCCCCTGGCTGTCGCCGCGCGTGCAACTGACCCTGGCCGGACGCGACTTCGGCTACATCGGCCGGGTGACCCCCGAGGTCGCCGACGCCTTCCACGCCCGGCGCGAACTGTGGCTGGCCGAGGTCTCCCTGGACCTTCTGGCCGAGCTGTCCGCCGCGGCACAAATCACCTTCACGCCCCTGCCCGTCTACCCGCCCGTGCGTCGCGACATCACGGTCATCGCCCCGGCCTCCCTGTCCGCCAGGGCCGTCCTTGAGGCCATCGCCGCGAAAAAAACGCCGCTATTGCGCGACGTGTTCTTGGCCGACCTGTTCGTCCCCGAGGGCGGCGTCGAGCGCAACCTGACCTTCCGCCTGACCTACCGCCACGACGAACGCACCCTCAAGGACAAGGACGTGGACAAGGAACGCGAGGCCCTGACCCGGCATCTGGCCACGGTGTTGCCCGTGCGCTTCTCCTGAGGCCGTCCGGCCGCGACCGGCCCCCCTGCCCCGGGGGGGGTTGACCGGGGGACGCAACTTGTCGCACATCTGTCCGGTCATGGAGCCGAAAACGTATAAGATCGGCGAGGCAGCCCGGCTGTGCGGCGTCAAGCCCTTTGTCCTGCGCTTTTGGGAAAGCGAGTTCCCCGGCCTTTCCCCCATCCGCACCCCGAAAGGACAGCGGCTCTACACCGACGAGCATGTCCGGCTCATCGCCCGCATCAAGGCCCTGCTCCATGAGCAAGGGCTGACCATTGAAGGCGCGCGCAAAAAACTCGCCGAGAAAGGTGACGCCGCCGAGCTGTTGCGTGCGCTGCACGCCGAACTCTCGGCCATCCGCGCCCTTCTGGCCCGCCCGGACGCCACCTCGGACCATACCTGACGGCCCCTCGTGTCGTGTCCGTGAAAATCGAAGAGGCGAATTTACAAGATAACAAATTTGAAAGAGTTCTTTTTTTTCAAAAATACTGGCGTTTTTTTGGAAGCGACATCAGCGAAAGGATAGCGGCATGACCCGGCGGATTCGCATTTCGATGACGGCAATGGCCCTGCTTCTGTGGCTTGGCGTCCTGCCCGCGCGCGGGGCGGACGAACCGGCCCTGGCCGCGGGCGTCATGGCGGACCTGCGCGGCATGGTCACCGCCCGCCAGGACGGCGGACAACCCCGCGCCATGGCCAAGGACGGCCCCGTGTTCGTGTCCGACGTCCTCTCCACCGGTCCGCAGGACAAGGGCAAGGTGGTCTTCGCCGACGATTCGGTGCTGGAGATCGGCCCGGACAGCGAGGTCCGCATCGCGGAATTCGCCTACGACACCGCAGACCGCGACAACTTCCGCCAGGGCATCCACATGGCCAAGGGGCTTTTCCGTTACGCCACGGGCAAGATCGTGGCCTACGACCCGGACCGCCTGAAGATCGAATCCCCCCTGGCCAGCATCGGCATTCGCGGCACCACCACCGACCATCTGATCCAGGTCCGGGAAGAGATCAGAGACGGCAGGCCCGAACGCGTCGTGGAAAACGAACTGCACGCCCTGCGCCAGTCCAAGTCCAAAACCGAGGTGGTGGTCACGCACCAAAACAAGCCCGTCCGCCTGAAAAAGGAGGACTCCGCCGCCGCCCTGGCCCCGAAAAAACCCGCCGTCACCCGGCCCCTGACCGCAGACGAAAAGAAGATCTTCGCCGAGATTCCCCTCTCCCCCGCCCCCTTCGACCCCAGACCGGGCCTGAGCCTTACGGGCGGCGGACAGTAGCCGCGCCCGGAGAGGAGGGCATCACCAGCGCATGAGCGTCACCACCAAAAGGCCGGTCAGGATGGCGGTCAGGCCCAGGCGGCGCAATTCCGGCGCGGGGCGCTCGGACAGAAAGCGCAGCACCTTGGGCATTTTTTCGGCCAGCAGAAAGTAGGGAAGGCCCTCCAGGATGAAGGCCAGGCCCAGGGCGGTGAGGAAGGTTTTCCAGTCGAAATCCATGTCCCCAGTATGCGATGGCGGCGGCCGGATGTAAACGGGCGCCCCTGGCCCAAGGCGACACGCCGCCTTGAAGGCCAGCCGGAAGTCCGGTAGTATTTCGCCTTTCCGGGGGAGGCCCCCTTTTTCGTGGACCGTCCGCCGGACATCAAGAAATACACCAGAAAAAGGATTCGCTGTGATCGATTTCGACGACCTGGCATCAAAAAACCGCGCCGTGGCCGTGGTGGGTCTGGGCTATGTGGGCCTGCCCCTGGCCGTGGCCCTGTCCCGGCATTTCCGGGTGACCGGCTTCGACATAAGCCCCGCCCGGATAAACGAACTGCGTTCCGGGGCCGATTCCACCGGCGAGGTCGAGCCCGCCCGGCTGGCCGCCGCCGCCATCGACTTCACCGCCGACCCCGCCGCGCTTTCGGACTGCGGGGTGATCATCGTGGCCGTGCCCACCCCCATCGACGCCAACCGCAACCCCGACCTGCGCCCGGTCACCGGGGCCTCGGCCACCGTAGGCAAACACCTGGCCGCCGGGTCCGTGGTGGTCTTCGAGTCCACGGTCTACCCGGGCCTGACCGAAGAGATCTGCGTGCCGCTTCTGGAAGAGCACTCCGGCCTGGTCTGCGGCCGGGACTTCACCGTGGGCTATTCCCCCGAACGCATCAACCCCGGGGACAAGGTCCACACCCTGGAGAACATCGTCAAGGTGGTGGCCGGACAGGACGAGCCCACCCGGAGACTCCTGGCCCGGCTCTACGGGACCATCATCGCCGCCGGAATCCACGAGGCCTCAAGCATCAAAGTGGCCGAGGCCGCCAAGGTCATCGAGAACACCCAGCGCGATTTGAACATCGCGCTGATGAACGAACTGTCGCTGATCTTCGAACGCATGGGCATCGACACCCTGGAGGTGCTCGAGGCGGCCGGGACCAAGTGGAACTTCCTGCCCTTCAGGCCCGGGCTGGTGGGCGGCCACTGCATCGGCGTCGACCCCTATTACCTGACCTTCAAGGCCCAGGGCATGGGCTACAATCCCCAGGTCATCCTGGCCGGACGGCGCATCAACGACAACATGGGCAAGCATGTGGCCGACACGGTGGTCAAGCGCCTGATCCGGGCCGGACACCGGGTGCGCGGGGCCCGGGCGGGCATCCTGGGCCTGACCTTCAAGGAGAACGTGCCGGACCTGCGCAACACCAAGGTGGTGGACATCATCCGCGAGCTTGCCGATTATCAGGTGCGGGTGCTGGTCCACGACCCCCTGGCCTCCCCCGAGGAGGCCCGGCGCGAATACGGCCTGACCCTGGAGCCCCTGGACGCATTGCGCGACCTGGACGCCCTGATCCTGGCCGTGCCCCACCAAAGCTACCTGGACACCTTAAGCCCGCTTATGATGCGCACCTGGTTCCGGGACGAGGGCCAGGGCATCGTGGCCGACGTGCGCGGGGCCCTCTCCCGGCAGGCCATGCACGAGGCAGGGCTGTGGCACTGGAGGCTCTAGTGCGGCGTTCACAAAAAACAGGTATGTTTTTTTGTGAAGACGAATCATTGATTCACGACATTGCTGTTTGCTGATCCATAGCGGAAAGTACCGACCGCAGCACCTGTCCGGCGCGGGGAATGGCCCCGGTTCGCCGGGACCGGTCCGTTTTTTTGATACCCCATGGACATCCATGCCAAGGACGGCCCCATGACCCTGCTTGTGGCCTGCGCCACCAGGACCGAACTTCGCGCCGCGCTGCCGGTCCTTTTTTCAGGCGACGCCCGGCCGCCCGGACAGGGCGGGGCGGTGCACGAGGTCTTTCCGGACCGGCCGGTCACGGTGCAGGGCCGGTCCGTCCTGGCCCTGTGCACCGGCGTGGGCCCCGTGGCCGCGGCAGCCGTCCTGGGCCGGGCCCTGGCCGGGCGGCCGGGCCTGACGGGGGTGATCCAGATCGGCGTGGCCGGGAGCTTCGACCTGGGCGCAGCGCCCATGGGCGGGGCATGGGCCGTGACCCGGGAGACCTGGCCCGAATACGGCTTGGCGGGCGCGGACGGCGTGGCCCCCCGGGGCATCGGCCTGCCCATGGCCGCAACCGGCGACGGCCCGGTGCACGAGACCCTGGACCTCGACCCTGACGCGGCGGCCAGGGCCATGGGCCTGGCCCTTCCCGCCTCCTTCGGCCGGGCCGCGTCCCTGACCGTGGCCGGGGTGACCGGGACCATGGAGCGGGCGGCCCGGCTGTATCGAATCCACGGCGCCCTGCTGGAGAACATGGAGGGGTTCGCCGCGGCCCTGGCCTGCCGCCTGTCCGGGACGCCCTTTTTGCAGATCCGCACGGTCTCCAACCTGGTGGGCAGCCGCCAGCCCGGACACTGGGATCTGAAAAAGGCCCTGGCCAGCCTCAAACCGGCCCTGGACCGGCTTTTTGGGGACGTCGTATGCGACGTCTGACCGTGGCCGTCTCCCCCTGTCCCAACGACACGGCCATCTTCGGGGCCTGGATGCTGGGACGCGTGCCGGACGCCCCCCCGGCGGACTTCGTCTTTCTCGACGTGGAGAACTTAAACGAGGCCGCCCTGTCCGGCCGCTTTGACATCATCAAGGTTTCGGCCGCCGTGGGCCTGGAAGTGGGCGAGACCTGCCGCATCCTGCCTGCGGGCGCGGCCTTCGGCCTTTGCGTCGGGCCCAAACTGGCCGTACCCCAGGGGCTGGCCGGGGATCGCCGCCCGGACACCGTGATCGTGCCCGGCCTTCTGACCACGGCGGCCAGGCTTCTGCGCGCCGCCCTGGCCGACCCGGCCGTGGCCGCCCTGCCCGGCATCCCCGGGCCTGACGCGGCCTTTCTCCCCGTGCGCTACGACCGGGTGGCCGAAACCGCCGCCCGGGGCCACGCCGCCGCCCTGCTCATCCACGAGACGGCCCTGGCCCCGCAGCGCCACGGCCTGCGCACAATCCTGGACCTGGGCCGCTGGTGGGACGAAAAAACCGGCGGCCTGCCCGTGCCCCTGGGGGTCATCGTGGGCCGCACCCGCCTTGGCGAAAAAACCCTGCGCGCCGCCGCCCGAAGCATACGGCGCAGCCTGGAGACGGCCCTGGCCGATCCCGCTGCGGTCCTGCCCCTCATTTCGGCCCTGGCCGTTGAAAAGGACGGGGGCGTCGTCACGGCCCATATCAAGGCCTACGTCAACGACCTGTCCCGGGACATGGGCGCATCCGGGGAAAAGGCCCTGGCCGCCCTGGCCGCCATGGGGAAATGCCCGGCATCCCCCTTGCCAGTCCTCGGGAAATCCTGGTAGAGCCCCGTCGATGAATCCGCTTGAGCGTTTCCACGCGCAGGAACTCCCCCGCATAAACCGCTTCCTGGAGGACCAGGCCGAGCGGATGCACGTCTCCGTCCGCCCCACGGTGCGCCATGTGTTTGAGGCCGGCGGCAAGCGCCTGCGGCCCATACTGACCATCCTCATGGCCCGGGTCCTGGGCTGCCGGGACAGGGACATCCTGCCCCTGGCCTGTTCCCTGGAGCTTTTGCATTCCGCCACGCTCCTGCACGACGACATCCTCGACGGGGCCACCATCCGGCGCGGTCGGCAGACCGCCCATACCCTTTTCGGCGCCACCCACACCATCCTGGTAGGCGACGCGCTTTTGGCCCTGGCCAACCGGCTGGTGGCCGAATACGGCGTTCCGGCCCTGACCCGGCACCTGTCCGAGGCGCTTTTGCGCACGGCCACCGGCGAGATCCAGGAGATCGCCCACCTGCGCGACACGGATCTGGCCATCGCCACCTATTACGAGATCATCACCGGCAAGACCGCCTTTCTCATCCAGGCCGCCTGCCGCTGCGGGGCCGTCTTCGCCGGGGCCGGCGACGATCTGGAGGAGGCCGCTGCGGACTTCGGCCTGTGTCTGGGCATCGCCTTCCAGCTCGTGGACGACGCCCTGGACTACACCTCCCCGTCCTCGGTCTCGGGCAAGCCTGCGGCCTCGGACCTCAAGGAGGGCAAGGTCACCCTGCCGCTTTTGCTGTTCCTGGCCGACCTGGATCCCGGGGAACGTCGCCGTCTGGCCGAAGATTTCAAACAGGACCGGCTGTCGCCGGAAGACCTGGAGAACCTGCGGGAAACCATCGTTTCCGGCGGATATGCGGACAAGACCCGCGAGGCGGCCGCCTCGTACCTGGCCCGGGCCGAAACGGCGCTTGCCCCCTTTCCGGCCTCGCCGGAGCGGGACATGCTGGCCCTGGCCCTGGGCCCCATGCTCGACCGGAAAAAATAGGCCGGGCATCCGCGCGAGACGGTATCCGGGCGGCCCGGCGTGCGGCGGCCCACGCGCCGGACCCTGGCCGCGCATGTCGCCGGTTGTGCCCGCAGCCCGAAACCCTCCCGCCTTCACCCCCTTGCAAGGATGACTGCCATGCTTTTTCGCGTCGAAGTGGGACAACGGCCAGACGTTCGCGATGTCATGGGCGAAAAGACCGCCCGCAAAATCAAAAACGAACTCGGTCTGGCCATCGGCGGCGTGGATCTGGTGCGGGTGTTCACCCTGGAGGGCCTTGACCGGGATGAGGCCGAAGCCCTGCTGGCCGCCCACGCCCTGCATGATCCCGTGCTGCATGTGGCCTGCCTCGATCCCCTGCCCCTGTCCGACCCCGCCCCGGATTTCATCCTGGAGGTGGCGTTTCGGCCCGGGGTCACGGACAACGAGGGCCGCACGGCCAGGGAGACCGCCGCCCTGGTCCTGGGGCTCTCCCCCGGACGGGCCGAAAAGGCCGCCGTGTACACCGCCGCCCAGTACCGCCTGCGCGGCGTCGCCGACCTGGACACGGCCCGGCGCATCGGCCGCGACCTTTTGGCCAACGAGCTCATCCAGCGCTTCGAGATCAAGAGCGCGGCCCAGTGGCGGGCCGAACCGGGATTCGCCCCCCGGGCCGCCCGGGTTACGGGACAGGCCTCGGACGACGTGGCCGCCATCAATCTCTTCGCCATGGACGACGACGCCCTTGCGGCCTTTAGCCGGGACAACGTCCTGGCCTTAAGCCTCGTGGAGATGCGGGCCATCCGCGACCACTACGCCGACCCGGCCGTGGCCCAGGCCCGGAAAAGCGCCGGGCTGCCGACCCTGCCCACGGACGCCGAGATCGAGGTGCTGGCCCAGACCTGGTCCGAGCACTGCAAGCACAAGATCTTTGGCGCGACCATCGACTACCAGGACCGGGAAAAGGGCCTGCGCACGTCCCTGACCAGCCTCTACAAGACCTGCATCCAGGGCAGCACGGCCGACATCCGGCGCGAACTGGGGGAAAAGGATTTCTGCCTGTCGGTCTTCACGGACAACGCCGGGGTGGTGCGCTTCACCGACACCCATCACGTGTGCATCAAGGTGGAGACCCACAACAGCCCCTCGGCCCTGGACCCTTACGGCGGCGCGCTGACCGGCATCGTGGGGGTCAACCGCGACCCCATGGGCACCGGGCTTGGGGCCAACCTTTTGTGCAACACCGACGTGTTCTGCTTCGCCTCGCCCTTTCACCAGGGGGAACTGCCCCCCAGGCTCCTGCATCCGCGCCGGGTTTTTGAGGGCGTGCGCGAGGGCGTGGAGCACGGCGGCAACAAGTCCGGCATCCCCACGGTCAACGGCTCCATCGTCTTCGACGAGCGCTACCTGGGCAAGCCCCTGGTCTTTTGCGGCACCGTGGGCCTTTTGCCGGTCACCGTGACCGGACGCCCCAGCCATCTGAAAAAAGCCCGGCCCGGTGACGCCATCGTCATGACCGGCGGCCGCATCGGCAAGGACGGCATCCACGGCGCGACCTTTTCCTCCGAGGAGCTGCATGAGGGCTCCCCGGCCACGGCCGTGCAGATCGGCGACCCCATCACCCAGCGCAAGATGTACGACTTCCTCATGCGCGCCCGGGACATGGGCCTGTATAGCGCCATCACCGACAACGGCGCGGGCGGCCTGTCCTCGTCCGTGGGCGAGATGGCCCAGGACAGCGGCGGCTGCGACCTGGATCTGTCCCGGGCCCCGCTCAAGTACGACGGGCTTCGGCCCTGGGAGGTGCTGTTGTCCGAGGCCCAGGAGCGCATGACCCTGGCCGTGCCAAAAAAGCACCTGAAGACCTTCCTGGATCTGGCGAAAGAGATGGACGTCCTGGCCACCGAGCTTGGCGCGTTCACCGACTCCGGGGTCTTTTTCGTGCGCCATGGGGAGAAGCCCGTGGCCCGGCTGCCCATGGACTTCATGCACCACGGCGCGCCGACCATGCATCTTTCCGCCGTGTGGGAGCGTCCGGAGACGGCCGCCACCGCCGTCCCCCATGTCCCGGCCGGAGAACAGGGGGCGCTTCTTCGCCGCATGCTCGGGCGTCTCAACATCTGCAGCAAGGACTATGTGGTGCGCCAGTACGACCATGAGGTCAAAGGGGCCAGCGTGGTCAAGCCCATGGTCGGGGCCAGGCGCGACGGCCCGTCCGACGCCGGGGTGCTGCGGCCCGTGTTGTCGCGGCCCGAGGGACTGGTTCTGTCCCACGGCATCTGCCCCAAATATTCCGATCTCGACGCCTACTGGATGATGGCCAACGCCATTGACGAGGCCGTGCGCAACGCCGTGGCCGTGGGCGCGGACCCGGACCGGATGGCCGGGGTGGACAATTTCTGCTGGTGCGACCCGGTTGAGTCCGAAAAGACCCCGGACGGCCGCTACAAGCTGGCCCAACTGGTGCGGGCCAACCTGGCCCTGGCCCATTTCTGCCGGGCCTACCGCCTGCCCTGCGTGTCCGGCAAGGACTCCATGAAAAACGACTACACCGGCGGCGGCCACAAGATCTCCATCCCGCCCACGGTGCTGTTCACGGTCATGGGGTACATGCCCAAGGCCCACACGGCCGTGACCTCGGACTTCAAGACCCCCGGGGATCTGATCTACCTGCTCGGGAGCACGGCCCCGGAATGCGGCGGATCGGAGATTGCCGCGGAGATGGGATTCACCTCGTCCGCCGTGCCCCATGTGGACGCCCTGGCCGCCGCCGCGCGCTACCGGGCCCTGCACGCGGCCATCCGGGCCGGGCTGGTCACGGCCTGCCACGACCTCTCGGACGGAGGGCTCGGCGTGGCCCTGGCCGAAATGGCCATCGGCGGCCGACTGGGCTGCGAGGTGGACGTGGCCCTGGCCCCCACGGCGGGACTGTATTGCGGCCCTGCGGCCATGACCGACGTGGAGATGCTGTATGCCGAGTCCGCCGGGCGGCTTTTTGTCACCGTGCGTCCCGGGAACCGCGCAGCCTTCGAGGCGCGGTTCGCCGGGCAGGCCGCCGCCTGCCTGGGCCGGGTGACGGACACGGACGCGGTCCTCGTGGCCCGGGGAGAGCGGCCCCTGATCCGCGAGGCCGTGGCGGACCTGGTCCTGGCCTTCACAAAAACCCTGTCCTGGTAGGGACTTTTCCTTTCCGCCCGGAGGCGGGCATCCTGCCCCGCCGCACCGCGAGTCCTTCCCGGCCCGTCCCTGCCGTCTGAAATACGACCCAGGCAGGGGCGGGCCCCGTCATTGCCGACGTCCCTGTACGTCCCCCCAAAAATATTTCGCAAAGTATTTTCAAAAAAGCCCATCATACGATACCTTTCCCGGGGGACACGGAGAAAAAAACGCCAACATCGCGTGTTGGTTGTTGTCACAACCGCCAGCCTCGCGTACATGTGAAGGAATTATCATGAAGGAGGCACACCCATGCCTGTCGCCCGTTTCCCAGCCATTCTCGCCGGGCTGGCATTAGTCGCGTCTTTCGCCTGGGTTCCAGCGGGATTCACCCAGCAACCTGACAGCGCGGCGGCCCCCGAGGCCGTCTACGTCGGCTCGGACGCCTGCGCCTCCTGCCATGACGCCCAGTTTGCGACCTATTCCAAGTATTCGAAAAAGGCCCATTCCTCAAAAAGCGTACAGATCATGGCCTCGGACCTGACCGAGGAGGAACTGCGCGGCTGCTACGGATGCCACACCACGGGCTACGGCAAACCCGGCGGGTTCCAAAGCTTCTCGGCCACGCCCGGCCTGGCCAACGCCGGGTGCGAGGTCTGTCACGGCCCGGGTTCGGCCCATGCCGAGTCCGGGGGAGACGCCTCGCTGATCAAGGGCAAGCTGACCATGGCCGACTGCGAGTCCTGCCACAGCGCCGAGCGGGTTGCGGCGTTCAATTTCAAGCCCATGCTCTACGCTGGCGCGCACTAGGAGATGCCCATGGACATCATGGCCCGATCCATCGGGGTCAAGGTGCTCGTCCTCGTTTCGGCCCTGACCATTATCGCCTTCACCGGGCTTTTCCTGGCCAATTCCTACTGGCAGCACAACAGCACCGTGGACCAGATCCGGGCCGCGTCCGAGCGCACCTCGGACCTTTTGCGCATGGCCATCGAGGAACCCATGGCCCTGGGGAAAAACCAGGAGACCACGGCCCAGTTCGACAAGGTGGCCAAGCGCTACAGCGACATCCGCGTGTTCATGACCAATTTCAAAGGCAACATCACCTACGCCACGAATCAGGCCGACCTGCGCAAGGATCTGGCCCAGGTCGTTCCCGACGCCCCGTTCAATGAAGCCGTGCAAAAAAGCCTGGCCTCTGCGGCGCACTCCGGCGCCATCATGACCGTGGGCGGCAAGAGCGCCTTCGTGGAGGTCGCCTCCGTGGCCAACGCCCCGGCCTGCCACCACTGCCACGGCTCCAGCAAGCCCATCCTGGGATCCATGGTGGTCATCAAAGACATCGAACAGGAGATGGGCCGCCTCACCGACACCCAGTATAAAAGCGCGGGCATCTCCCTGTTCAGCCTCGTGGGCCTTCTGGCCTGCCTGCTCTTTTTCATCCGCCGGTCGGTCATAAACCGCATCCGGACCATCGCCGCCGCCTCCCACGAGATCAGCCAGGGGGCCCTGGACGTGTCCTTCAAGGTCCACGGCCACGACGAACTCAGTAATCTGGCGGGCAACCTGGCCGAGATGGTGGGCAAGATCAAAGACCAGCTCGAGTACAATAAAAGCATCTTAAGCGGCATCATCATACCGCTTTTCGTGGCCGACAAGGACGAGAACTTCGACTTCGTGAACATCCCCCTGCAAAACATCCTGGGCAAGGGGCACAAGGAACTCGTGGGCCGTTCCGTGGCCGACAGCCTGTCCGGCGAGCAGGGCGGCCGGGTCTGCGCCGAGGTCATCGCCACCGGAACCAGCAAAAGCGGCTTCACCCGGTTCACCCGGGCCGACGGCATGGTCTATCCCCTGCACTACGAGATATCCCCCCTGCAAAACGCCTCGGGACAGACCGTGGGGGCCATCGGGGTGCTCATCGACCTGACCCAGGAGGAGCGCGACAAGGACCGCATCCGGGCCCAGCGCGAAAACCTGCTCAAGGTGGCCGAAGAGGTCACGGAAGTGGCCATGAACCTGTCCGAGGCCTCGGACGAACTGTCGCAGCAGATGACGGAACTGACCCAGGGCGTGGACACCACCGCCGGCGAGACCGAGCGGGTGGCCACGGCCATGGAGGAGATGAACGCCACGGTGCTCGAGGTGGCCAAAAACGCCGGCCAGACCGCCGAGGCCTCGGATGTGGCCAGCCAGGCAGCCCGGGAGGGCGGGCGCGAGGTGCAAAACACCGTGACCGAGACCCGGCAGGTCTCCAACCGCACCGACAGCCTGGCCCAATCCCTGGGCGAACTCTCCACCCGGGCGGAAAACATCGGCCGGGTCATGGCTGTCATCGGCGACATTGCCGACCAGACCAACCTCCTGGCGCTCAATGCCGCCATTGAGGCCGCCAGGGCCGGAGAGGCCGGGCGGGGATTCGCGGTGGTCGCCGACGAGGTCCGCAAGCTGGCCGAAAAGACCATGCAGGCCACCACCGAGGTGGCCGAGGCCATCCGGGACATCCAGGGCAGCACCCGCACCGTGGTCTCGGGCATGGACGAAACCAAGGCCAAGGTGGAACTGACGGCGCAGATGGCGGAAAAGTCCGGCGAGGTGCTGGAGCAGATCGTGGCCCAGTCCGACCGCATCGCGGACATGGTGCGCAACATCGCGGCGGCCTCGGAGCAGCAGTCCTCCACCAGCGACGAGGTCAATCACAGCGTCAGCCACATCAATGAACTTTCGCAGGCTATTTCGCGACAAATTCAGGAAGCCAACCACCGCATCGCCGGGGTCCGGGACATGTCCCAGCGTCTGGCCTCGCTGGTGGCGCGGTTTCGGGAGCAATGATCCGGTCCGGGGCCGTGCCCCGGGGCCGCGCCGCACCCGGGATGCCGGGCCGGGCGGGTCTTGACAAGAAGAGCCGAACTAAAGGATAGACTTCACATGGCGCGGCCGTGATTCCGGTCGCGCCATGAGGACGTTGATGAAACCGGTCCCAAACCGGCGATCTTTCGCCGGGACTCCGTCTGAAAGAGTCCGCCACGGCGATACGAAAAAACACCCTGTTTGCCGCTCAGGCAAGGGTCGCCCCCCCTGGGACGCGCCCGGCGCTGAGGGCCAAAATGAGGTCTTTTTTTCATGATCGCGGCCGGGAACCATTCCCCTGAAGGAGACCACATGGACAGGTACGTGTGCAACATCTGCGGCTACGTGTACGATCCCAAGGACGGCGATCCGGACAACGGCGTCAAGCCCGGGACTAAGTTCGAAGATGTTCCCGAGGACTGGGTCTGTCCGGTGTGCGGGGCGGCCAAGGATGAATTCACCAAGGAATAACCCCTTCGCATCCATATCTCCCTCCACACCGCCGACCCCTGGTCGGCGGTCTTTTTGAGGATACCGACATGCAACCCGTTCAAATCGTCAAGGATGTCCACTGGGTCGGGACCGTGGACTGGGACTGCCGCAATTTCCACGGCTATTCCATCTCCCCGCGCGGCACCACCTACAATGCCTATCTCGTCATGGACGAGAAGGTCACCCTGTTTGACACGGTCAAGTCCGAGTTTGCGGGCAAGCTTTTGTGCAACATCGCCCACCTGGTCAAACCCGGGGACATCGACTACATCGTGGTCAACCACGTGGAGATGGACCATTCCGGCGCCCTGCCCGAGATCGTGGCCAAGGTCCGGCCGGAAAAGATCTTCTGCTCCCCCATGGGCGAACGGGCCCTCAAGCTGCACTTCGACGTGACCGGCTGGCCCATCCAGGTGGTGAAGACGGGCGACACCGTAACGATAGGCAAACGCACCCTGTCGTTTCTGGAAACCCGCATGTTGCACTGGCCCGACAGCATGGCCACCTACATCCCCGAGGACAAGATCCTCATCGCCAACGACGCCTTCGGCCAGAACATCGCCAGCAGCGAACGCTTCGCCGACGAACTGGACCGCTCCGAGTTGTATCGCCAGATGGTCCGCTACTACGCCAACATCGTGCTGCCGTTTTCGCCCATCACGCAAAAGATCATCGCGCAAATCGAATCCCTTGGCCTGGCCATCGATTACCTGCTGCCGGACCACGGGGTCATGTTCCGGGGGGCCGACGTGGCCTTCGCCATCGAATCCTACAAGGCCTTCGCGGCCCAGACACCCACGAAAAAGGCCGTGGTGGTCTACGACACCATGTGGCATTCCACGGAAAAAATGGCCAACGCCATCGCCGACGGCCTCATGTCCGAGGGCCTGTCAGTCGCAATCATGAACCTGCACGTCTTCGACCACAGCGACGTCATGGAGGAGGTGCTGGAGGCCGGGGCCGTGGTGGTGGGATCGCCCACCCACAACAACGGCATGATGCCCCGGGTGGCGGACATGCTGACGTATATGAAGGGCTTAAAACCCCAGAACAAGATCGGCGGGGCCTTCGGCTCCTACGGCTGGAGCGGCGAGGCGGTCAAGGCCGTGGCCGAGGCGCTTTCGGCCATGGGCATGGAGATGCCTGCCGAGCCCCTGCGCTCCCTGTATGTGCCCAGGCATGAGGAGCTGGCCAAGTATGTGGAGATGGGACGGACCATCGGCCGGGCCGTGGCCGCCAAGGTGGGCTGAGCGCCGCCCCGGTTTCCCGACCCTCGCAAAAAACGGCCCGGAACCGCATGGTCCCGGGCCGATTGTTTTGGCGTTCAGGGGAAGGGGGCTTACTTCACCGCTTCCTTGAGGGCCTTGCCCACGGTAAACTTCACCGCCTTGGAAGCGGGAATCTTGATCTCCTTGCCGGTCTGGGGGTTGCGGCCGGTACGGGCGGCGCGCTCGGACACCTTGAAGGATCCGAACCCGGTCAGGGTCACGGTCTCACCGGCGGCCAGGGCGTCCCGGACGGCCTCGACCACGGCGTCGAGGGCCTTTCCGGCGGCGTCCTTGGTTTTTAAACCCGCTTTGACCTGTACCTTTTCGATCAAATCAGCTTTGGCCATGTACCCTTCTCCTGCTTGCTTTCGGTTGATGTTATTTCGCGGCCTTCTGGGCTTTCTTCTCCCACAGGCGCATTTCCTTCATTTTCTTTCGGCGGTCGCGTTGCAAGGCCTTGCAGACCAGGGGCGCGCCTTTCTTCAGGCCATGCTTCGCCTTGTATTCCTCCGGGGTCAACCCGTGGGAGCCAAGGTGCTTTTTGGTGATGACCTTGAAGGTCTTGCCGCACTCCAGACAGGTGACGGTCTTTTCCTTCACCGCCTTTTTGGGATCAAGCCCGAGAGCCGGGGCGCTTTCTCCTGCACCGCAGCCTTCGCTGATCTCCCGGATCCCGCCTGCAAGCCGTTTGACCATGGAGGTGATTTCCTCATCGGTCATGTTCCTTACGGAAGCCTGCGCTTTCACAATCTCCAGGGCGCTTTTCAGATACTCTTCCATTGATTCCTCCAAAGTCGATGATTCCTAAACTCGTTCCGGCGCGGCAAACATGCTGTCAAATGGAGCGATTGTCAATTGTTGCGACCCGAAATACACGCCGAAGCCGGAGCCCAAGACGTCTTGATGCCTGTTGCGGCGCACTCGAAGCCGTGTGCTTCATCGGCCACGCTGTGCATCTTTACATATCCGCATAAAATACGCAAAAACAAAACGGGCCCCTCCCGAAGGAAAGGCCCGGCTCTTCATGACCTGTTTCCAGGTCTCTATCCGGCCTGGATTTCAATCTTTCTCGGCTGCGCCTTGGCGGCCTTGGGCAAAACGATCTCCACCACCCCGTTTTTCAGGGTGGCCTTGATCCGTTCCTTGTCCACAATATGCGACAGGGTGAAGCTGCGGAAGTATTCACCCGATCCGAACTCCACATGTCCGATCTTGCGTTTCTCAGGGGCGTCGTATTCCGCCTTGCCCGAAATCTTGATCTCGTCCTCGTTCAAATCGATGATCAGATGTTCCTTGTCCACTCCGGGCATGTCCAGAAGCAGCAGGAAGCCCTCCTCATTCTCGATGATGTCCGTGGCCGGTTTCACCCGGGGCAGTCCCTTTTCAGCCTTGACGACGTTTTCGTTCATGTCCGGTTCCTCCCTGGCGCGACGTAGGCGCCTCGTTCAAGGGGTGATGCGTCCCGCCCCTTGCGCGCTGCATGTTTTTTCCCTGGCGTCGGGCGTCCTGGACAAATCATGCTCCGGCGGGTTCGACAAACCCTCGCGCCGCATCATGCCCGGCACGCCGGTCCCTCCAGCCGCCGCCCGTCGCCCACAGTCGTCCCTCCAGCCAAAAACCTGCGCTACGTGGCGTCGATGCTGATCTTTTTCGGCTTGCATTCCTCGGACTTGGGAATAACCACCTCCAGGATGCCGTCCTTCATCCTGGCCGTGACCTTGTCCCGGCTGATGGCCGCCTGGATGTTCACCACCCGCTGGAAAAAGCCCGTGGGCCGCTCCTGGCGGTAGAATTTCCCCTTGGCGCCCTTGCGTTCGCCCTTGATGACCAGGCTGGAATCGGTCAGGGTCAGATCCAGGTCGCCGATGTCCATGCCCGGAATCTCGCACTGGACGTAGATGCTCTCGTCATCCTCGCTGATGTTGAGCGGGGGATAGGCCAAGCTCCGCTGGCTGATGGAAAGCGGCGTCCAAAGCGATTCGAGCAGCCTGTCGAAGGGATTCGACGTGCCGTAAAAGGGACTCAAATCGATAACCATGGCATGCACCTCCCAGTGTTTTTTCCGAAAAAAAGGATAATCCGGCCTGAGCCGTTGTCAACGCCGCCAGGGCCGCTTTCCCGGGAAATGCCCGGCTGCCGGGGTGCAGCGGCCCTTGACATCATGGTCCGGCGACTTACCTGATATCCGCAAAAAAACTCCCCGGAGGATCACCGTGCCCCTGTACGAATACGCCTGCCCCGCCTGCGACGCCCATTTCGAGGAACTGGTTTCCGTGCATAGCGACGCTTCCCCGAAGTGTCCCCGCTGCGGCCACGAGGCCTGCACCCGCGTCCTGTCCGCCACCTCGGCCGTGCGCCCGGGACAGGCCACACTGCCCCGCTTCGAAACCCATTCCTCGGGATGCGGCGGCGGCGGATTCTCCTGAGCCGGATAAGCCCGCGCGCCCTGGCGGCGCGCTTCAGATCCACCCGCCTCCCAGGCGGGCACACCACCTTTTTCCTACAAAGGAGCGCATCATGCCGGACAAAAATCCGGGTTCCACCCATGAGTTCAAGGCCGAGATACGCCAACTGCTGGAGATCATCACCCATTCCATCTACACCAATCGCGAAATCTTTTTGCGCGAACTCGTCTCCAACGCCTCCGACGCCCTGGACAAGCTGCGCTTCGAGACCGGGCGCGGCACGGCCGTGGCCGATCCCGAACTGCCGCTGGAAATCCGCATCACCGCCGACAAGGAGGCGGGCGTCCTGACCATCGCCGACACGGGCCTGGGCATGACCCGGGACGAACTCATCGAGAATATCGGCACCATCGCCCGCTCCGGGTCCGCCGAGTTCCTCAAAAAGCTGGCCGACAACAAGGATGCCGCCTCGGGCATCATCGGCCGCTTCGGCGTGGGATTTTATTCCGTGTTCATGGTGGCCAAAAACGTGGTCCTGACCACGAAATCCCTGCTTCCCGACGCGCCCGCCGTGCGTTGGGAGTCCGACGGCTCCGGCTCCTATGCCCTCGCGGACGCCCCTGGCGAGGCCGTGCGGGGCACGCGCATCGAGATCCATTTGAAGGACGATGCCAAGGAATTCGCCGACCCCGAACGCATCAAGACCGTCCTGCGCAAGCATTCCAACTTCATTTCCTTCCCCATTGTCGTGGGCGAGGAGAAGGTCAACACCGTCCCGGCCCTGTGGCGCGAGTCCAAGTTCTCGGTCACGCCCGAGCAGTACAAGGAGTTTTACGAGTTTTTGACCTTCGACACCGAGGATCCTCTTCTGACCATCCACGTCTCCGTGGACGCCCCGGTGCAGTTCAGCGCCCTGCTTTTCATCCCCAAAACCCCCATGGACCTCTTCGGCATGCGCCCCGAGGCCCGGGGGCTGGATCTCTACGTGCGCCGGGTGCTCATCCAGCACGAGACCAAGGATCTTCTGCCCGAATTTCTGGGATTTGTGCGCGGCGTGGTGGACACCGAGGATCTGCCCCTGAACATCTCCCGGGAGACCCTCCAGGAGAACCGGGTGCTGCGCAAGATCGCCTCCACCATCACCAAGCAGGTTCTCGACCGGCTGGGACAGATGGCCAAGGACGATGCCGAAAAATACGCCGACTTCTGGCGCGAGCACGGCCGGGTCATGAAGCTCGGCTACGGCGACTACCTGCACCGCGAGGCCTTTGCGGAACTTCTGCGCTTCGAGTCCTCGGCGCTTCCCCCGGAACCCGGCAAGCCCGCGCCCCTCACCCCGCTGGCCGACTACGTCACCCGGGCCAAGACCGGCCAGAAACACATCTACTTCCTCTCGGGCCCCTCCCGGGCCGCCCTGGACCTAAGCCCCACCCTGGAAATCTTCCGGGACAAGGGCCTGGAGGCGCTCTATCTGCTGGAGCCCATCGACGAATTCGTCATGGAATCCGTGCGCACCTACAAGGAATTGACCCTGACCTCGGCCGACCGGGCCGCGCCCGGCGATCTGGCCGCCTTCGAGAGCGTGGCCGCAGCCGACGCCCCGCCCCCCCTGTCTGCGGACCAGCAGGCCGCCCTGCCTGGCCTCACGGCCGCCGTCAAGACCGTCCTGGGCGACCGGGTGGCGGATGTGCGCCTGTCCGAGCGCCTGCGCAAAAGCCCCTCCTGCCTGGTCGGCCCCGACGGCGACCCCTCGGCCGGGATGCAAAAGATCATGCGCATGCTGGCCAAGGACGAAACCCCGCCCAAAAAGATCCTGGAGCTCAATCCCGACCATCCGCTTTTGCGCAACCTGCTGCGCATCCACCAGGTGCGCCCCGACGACCCGTTTCTGGCCACGGCCGCCAACCAGCTCCTGGACGCGGCCCTGCTCCTGGACGGCTACCTGGCCGACCCGCACCAGATGGTGGACCGGGTCACCTCCATCCTGACCGACGCCAGCGGCTGGTACGCCGACCTGAAGAAATAAGCCGCCGCGCCGTCCGGCCCGGCCCGGCAGCATCGGCGCGACCCGGGACACAGGCGGCGTCCCGGCCCTTCGAAAAGCAACGGCCCCCTCTCCAGCGGATGGAGGGGGGGGCCGTGTTGTCGTCAGACAATCGCGCGGTGCGGCTCGTGGTCGGGATGCTTCCGTGCGACGCGTCTTCAAAAAGACGTCCGCAGCATTTCCAGAAAGCGCTCCTCTCAGAGAAGTGTCCCCGCCATCCGCATGCTCGGATGACGCGGCCGCCGCACTAGATGCCCTTGGCGGCCATGAGCTTGATCAAATCGCCCACGCGGCAGGAATAGCCCCATTCGTTGTCGTACCAGGCCACGACCTTGGCCATGTTGCCGTTTTGGACCACGGTGTATTCTTCCTCGACGATGCCCGAGCGGGGGTCGCCCTTGTAGTCCATGGAGACCAGGGGCTCGGTGGCGTAGCCCAGGATGCCCTTGAGTTCGCCCTCGGAGGCGGCCCGAAGCGCCGCGCGCAGTTCCTCGGTGGTGGTGGATTTCTCCAGGGTGCAGGCAAAGTCCACGACGGACACCGTGGGCGTGGGCACACGCAGGGAATAGCCGTCGAATTTTCCCTTCAGTTCCGGGATGACCAGGGCCACGGCCTTGGCCGCGCCCGTGGAGGTGGGGATGATGTTCTGGCCGGCGGCCCGGGCCCGGCGCAGATCCTTGTGCGGCAGGTCCAGGATGCGCTGATCATTGGTGTAGGAGTGAATGGTGCACATCAGCCCGGTGATGATGCCGAACTTCTCGTGCACCACCTTCACGGCCGGGGCCAGGCAGTTGGTGGTGCAGGAGGCGTTGGAGAGGATGTGGTGCTTTTCGGGATCGTAGAGGTGGTCGTTGACCCCGAGCACGATGGTGATGTCCTCATCCTTGGCCGGGGAGGAGATGATGACCTTCTTGGCCCCGGCGTCCAGGTGGGCCCTGGCCTTGGGCCCGGTGCGGAAGATGCCCGTGGACTCGATGACCACGTCCACGTCCATGGCCCCCCAGGGGATTTCCCGGGGGTCGCGCAGGGCGAAGTTCTTCACCTCCCAGCCGCCGAAGACGATGACGTCGTCCTTCACCGCGACGTCGAAGGTGGAGCGGCCGTAGTTGGTGTCGTAGCGCAACAGATGCGCATTGGTCGTGACGTCGAACAGGTCGTTGACCGCCACCACCTCCATGGATTCGGGGTGCTGCTCGCGCATGGCCTTGAGCACCTGGCGACCGATGCGGCCGAAGCCGTTGATGCCTACCTTGAGTTTCTTCATATGTTGCCTCCTTAATCCTCGAATATACGGTATTCGTAGGCCGTGAGCATCTCGTAGTCGGTCTTGAGCGCCTGATGCAGCCGCGCGTTCTCGATGGCGATGGCGCTCAAATTCGCGATGGACTGCAAAAACTCCTGCTCGGCGGCGTCAAATTGGCGCACGTCTCCGGCGTAGATGCGCAGCACGCCTATGGCCTTGCCGTCCACGGTGAGCGGGGCCACGGCCACGGCGTGGATGCCCTCCTCCCTGGCGGCCTCGGGATACTGGAAGCGCGGATCGTCGCAGGCGTCGGCGATGCACACCACGCCGCCGCCGGACAGGGCCTCGCGATCCACCTCGCTTTTGGCCACCTCGACCGGGCCCTTGCGCAGGTAGTTGCGGCTTAGGCCATAGGTCGCCCCGGCCCGCAGCTTTTTCCCGGATTTGTCCAGAAGCCGCAGGGTGCAGCCCTTGGCGTCCATGGCCTTGGCCGTCTGCTCCACGATCTTTTCCAGAACGGTGGCCGGATCGAGGCTGGAGTTGATGGCCGCGACGGCCTCGTGCAGTCCCCTGTAGAATCGCTCGTATCTGTCCATAGGTCATCCTCCTTGCCGACGAATCGGAAGTTGTCCGACGTTTCGCCGCACGCCGCGACGACGTTGCCGCCATGGCATCACAGGGCGTGCGGACGGCGGTTCCCCGGAACAGGAAGCGGCCGACCTCGCAACGCGCGAATCATCGGGGAAACGAAAGACCGGCCGTTTCCTCTATGAACTATTAGCGGCCGCATGGGAAGGGTGTCCGTGTGGCGTTTTCCCGGCGGGACGGTGGCGGGGAGGGGACGACGGAAAGGGGCAGCCTTCCCCGCCGTCGTTTGCCCAACGATCAAGAAGGGCGATGCGGATGCTGCGAAGCAGCGACAGGGCGTCACCCACGGCGACCCCGTCGCAATCCGGCAGCAACCCGGTGATGATGGCCGCCTCGTTTTTCCTGACGGCGGCCAGTCGTTCGCGGCCGACGTCGGTCAATACCATGCGTTTTGATCGTTTGTGGCGGGGATTGTCCACACAGGCCGCCAGCCCCATGTCCCGCAACTCGTTGCACACGACTTGGACGCACTGGCGCGAAAGGCCCAGATCGGCGGCAAGGTCCGGAACCGTGGCCGAATCCAGGCGGCCGAGCAGGTCCGCCACCCGGACCTGGGGGGTGCGCAGTCCGGAGCGTTCATGCACCGCGTCCATGCCCAGGGCCAGGGTGTCGCGCAGGGCGAAAACCTCGCGAAACAGGTCGTGCAGATGCTCCCCCGGGCAGGCAGTCGTCATGGGCGATGTCCTTTGCTCACAGCCATCGGCGCACGGCCCGCCGATAGGTTTCGTACTCCACCCCGAACCGGCGCGCCAGATACGCCTCCTCGCGCGGGATCACGTACAGCCCCAGATAGAAGGCCATGGGCAGGACGGTCAAGACCATCCAGGCGCTGCCCGCCGCCAGCCCCAGTCCGGCCAGGATGGCCAGAAAGCCCACATACATCGGGTTGCGGCTCCATGCGTAGGCCCCGGTGGCGACAAGCATGCTCGCGGGGCGGATGGTCTTCACGTTGACCCCGAGCCTGGTGAAAAGGGTATGCCCCCACATCATGAAGGCGATCCCCGCACCGGCCAGAAGCAGGCCCGCCGCCAGTCCGACGGTCTGCGGCAGGCCGGGAACAGGCCACGGCGCGGCCCAGTGGAGGATCACCCCGGCCAGGAGGTTCAGCAAAAAGACGAGGGGCGGCATGATGCGCACCCCCGGGGAATCGGGGAAAGGGCTGGCTGATGGCATGGCGGCATTCATGAGGATCTCCTTGGGCGCTTAGGTTGAACGGGCCTTACATATGACAATAATATTGTCAATATGACAATTCTATTGTCGTATTTGCCACCCCTCAAAATGCCTGGGGTCGCGTCGGCCCCCCGTTGCTCCCCAACGCCGCGTCGGGTATCCTCCCCCCCATGCAACGCCCCGGCTTCACCTTCCTCGTCTGCCCGGACCCGGAGATGATCAAACACCGCACGGAGCGCCTGATTGGCGAATCCGGCGAACTCTTCACCCGCGAGGTGTTCCAGGGCGACGAGGAGATTCCCGCCGCCTTCTGGCGCACGCTCACCGCCCCCTCCCTTTTCGCCGAACCCAAGGCCGTCATCCTGCGCCGGGCCGACAGCCTGCCCGAGGACTTCTGGCCCAAGCTCAAAGCCCCCCTGTCGGGATTTTCCGCCCATGTCTGGCCCATGATCTGCCTGGAAAAGCCCTTCGGCAAAAAAGGCCCGGCCATCCCCAAGGCCCTCGCCTCCCAGCCCTACTACCAGGTGGCCGAGAAGCGCCGCTGGATCTGGAGCTCCCCGGGCCTCACCCGCCGCGATATGGCCCCCATGCTGAAGGACTGGGCGGCCTCGAAAGACCTGTCCTTCGCCCCGGGCGTGCTCGACGCCCTGGCCGCCGTCTTGCCCGAGGACATGGCCATGGCCGGACGGGAACTGGAAAAAATCGAGCTCTTGGCGCGCTCCCGCAGCGACGCGCCGCCCGCCCGCGACGGCGCGCCGCCCCCGCCCGGGCGCATCGTCCAGGCCGATCTGTCGCTTTTGGCCTATAGGCCGGGCATGGACGCCTTCGCCTTCCTCAACGCCTTTGCCAGGCGCGGCGCCGAGGCCGCCGTGTGGCGCGAAATCTTCGAGCAAAGCCTGTCCCCGGACGACATGATTTTCAAGTTCCTGGGGCTCCTTCGCAGCGACGCCCGCCAGATGTGGCAGCTCCACATGGGCGAGTCCGATGCCGTGCGCCTGCCCCCCTTCGTCAAGACGCAAAAGGAGGCCATGGCCCGCCGCCTGGGGGTTTCCGGCCTGACGCGCCTTTTCGACCTGGCCCTGGATGCGGAACTGGGCATCAAATCCGGGGAGAAAAATCCGGATCAGGCCATGGAAATCCTGGCCGCCGAGCTTTTTTCCCTTTTTTCGCGATGAGAAACCGATTTCCCTGCCCATTTTTCCTTGTGCTCCCCCCCTTTTTGCGTCACTTTCCAGATATCAGGGCCGGTTGCGACCATGTTTTCCGGGAAGAAACCCTTGCCCGGGCGGGAAGCCATGCTTATTAAGGAAAGTCACCCCCATTACCACGGGCATCGCCAGCGGCTCAAAGACCGTCTGGCGGAAAATCCCCGGGGCCTTGCCGAATACGAGGTGTTGGAACTGCTTTTGAGCTACGCCAACCCCCGCCGGGACAACAAACCCCTGGCCAAGGCCCTGCTTGAGCGCTTCGGCAGTCTGCGCGGGGTGTTTTCGGCCCGGGAGGCCGAACTGACCGCCGTGGACGGCTTCGGCCAGGGCTATGCCCGGTTCTGGATGCTGTGGCGGGAGTTCTGGGCCCGGATCAACGAGGATCCCGTGCGGCGGCGGGCGGTCTTAAGCAGCCCGGATGTGGTGGCCCGCATGGCCATGGCCCGTCTGGGGTCGCTTGAGGACGAGGAATTCTGGCTGGCCCTGGTGGACAACAAAAACCGGCTCATCGGCTGGGAGCAGGTCAGCAAGGGCACCGTGGACCAGACCGCGGTCTATCCCCGGGAGGTGTTGGCCCTGGCCCTTTTGCGCAAGGCCAGCGGGGTGATCCTGGTGCACAACCACCCGGGAAACGACCCCAAGCCTTCCCGGCAGGACGTGGAGCTCACCAAGCGCATCGTCGCCGCCGCCCGGGAAGTGGATGTGCGGGTACTGGACCACCTGGTGGTCACGGAAAAAAGCTATTTCAGTTTCCAGTCCGAGGGCATGCTGTAAACCGCCGCATGAATCTCGAGCCTTCCGGGAGCGCCGCACGGCCCGGAACACACGGAGGAGACCATGGACAAGAGCTTGCATTGCGTTGTCTCCGGAAAGGTGCAGGGCGTGTATTTTCGCGCCTTCGTCCAGGAACAGGCCGACAGCCTGGGGCTTCGCGGCTGGGTGCGCAACCTGGCGGACGGCAAGTTGGAAGTGCTGGCCCAGGGGCCCGAGGAGGCCCAGAAGGCCCTTGTCGAGCGCCTGTGGCAGGGACCGGCCCTGGCCCGGGTGGAGCAGGTGGAGACCAGCCACATCGACTACGACAAGACCTATCCGGGCTTCGCCATTCGCGGCTGATCCCGTCCCCGGCCCGGGGGACCGATGCCCGGCGCGCCGCCCGGCAGGCGTCCTTACGGTTCATGGGGCGCGCTTCCCGGGCCATACTGACTTTTTGCGCCTTCCGCCGCCCTGGTCCTGCGATCCGGGGCGCGGCGACGCGATTTTCGGCCGCATCACAGGCCCTTGGGCACGGTGCGGCCGTCTCCGATACGATCAGAAAAGGAGTGTACCGACTCATGAATGGTGAACATACCCCTCCCTCCGGGGACAACGAAACCCTGCGGGTCGCCCCCGAGGCCGCAGCAGGTCCGGACACGCCGCCGGTGGACGAAAAGACCGGCCCCGGCGACGGGGAAAAGGCCCAGCTCGACATCCCCCTGGAGATGCCTGTTCTGCCCGTGCGCGACATCGTGGTCTTCAACTACATGATCCTGCCGCTTTTCGTGGGCCGGGACAAATCCGTGCAGGCCGTGGACGCGGCCTTAAGCGGCAACAGATACATCCTCATCCTGACCCAGAAGGACGAAAAGGTCGACGAACCGGGTCCGGACGATCTGCATACGGTCGGCACCGTGGGCATGATCATGCGCATGCTGAAAATGCCCGACGGCCGTCTCAAGGTGCTGGTGCAGGGCCTGACCCGGGCCAGGGTCACGGAGTTCACCTCCACCGAGCCCTTCCATCTGGCCAGGATCGAGGTGCTGGAGGAGCGCGACGTCAAGGAGATCACCCTGGAGCAGGAGGCCATGATGCGCGCCGCCCGCGAACAGAGCGAAAAGATCCTGTCGCTGCGCGGCATCGCCACGGCGGACATCATGTCCGTCTTAAACAGCGTCAACGAGCCCGGCCGCCTGGCCGACCTCATCGCCTCCAACCTGCGCATGCGCGTGGACGAGGCCCAGAAGATCCTCGAATGCGAAGACCCCATCGAGCGCATGCACCTGGTCAACAACCAGTTGGTCAAGGAGGTCGAGGTGGCCTCCATGCAGGCCAAGATCCAGAACATGGCCAAGGAAGGCATGGACAAGGCCCAGAAGGACTTTTTTTTGCGCGAGCAGATGAAGGCCATCCGCAAGGAACTGGGCGAGGCCGAAGACGAAGACGACGAGATGGAAGAGCTCAGGAAGGCCCTGGACAAGGCGGGCATGCAAAAGGAGGTCAAAAAAGAGGCGGACAAGCAGTTAAAACGCCTGACCGCCATGCACCCCGAATCCTCCGAGGCCTCGGTGATCCGCACCTACCTGGACTGGATGGCCGAACTGCCCTGGAAAAAGCTGTCCCGGGACCAGCTCGACATCAAGGAGGCCAAGCGCATCCTGGACGAGGACCACTACGACCTGGACAAGGTCAAGGAGCGCATCCTCGAATACTTAAGCGTCAGGAAGCTCAACCCGGGCATGAAGGGGCCGATCCTCTGTTTCGTCGGGCCTCCGGGCGTAGGCAAGACCTCCCTGGGGCGGTCCATCGCCCGGGCCTTAAAACGCAAGTTCGTACGCATGTCCCTGGGCGGCATGCGCGACGAGGCCGAGATACGCGGCCATAGGCGGACCTACATCGGGTCCATGCCCGGGCGCATCATCCAGAGCATCAAGCAGGCCGGAACGCGCAACCCGGTGATCATGCTGGACGAGATCGACAAGGTGGGCACGGATTTCCGGGGCGACCCGTCCTCGGCGCTTTTGGAGGTGCTGGACCCGGAGCAGAACTTCTCCTTCTCCGACCATTACTTAAACGTACCCTTTGACCTGTCCAAGGTGATGTTCATCTGTACCGCCAACATCCTGGACACCATCCCGGCGGCGCTTCTGGACCGCATGGAGACCATCCGCCTGCCCGGCTACACCGAGCAGGAAAAGGTGCACATCGCCCGGCGCTTCATCCTGCCCCGGCAGGTCCAGGAAAACGGCCTGAAAAAGACCGACATGGTCCTGTCCGACCAGGTGCTGTCCCAGATCATCCGGGACTATACCCGGGAGGCGGGGCTGCGCAACCTGGAGCGCGAGGTGGGCTCGGTGTGCCGCAAGCTGGCCCGGCGCAAGGCCGAGGGCGAGAAGCCGCCGTTTCGCATCACGGCCAAGGCCCTGGTGAAGCTCTTGGGACAGCCCCGGCACCTGGACGAGGAGCATGAAAAGGTGCTGCCGCCCGGGGTGGCCGTGGGACTGGCCTGGACGCCGGTTGGCGGCGAGATCCTGCACATCGAGGTGGCCACCATGCCCGGCAAGGGCCAGTTGCACCTGACGGGCAAGCTTGGGGACGTGATGAAGGAATCCGCCCAGGCCGCCCTGTCCTATGCCCGGTCCCGGGCCAGGGAGCTTGGGCTCGACCCGGAATTCACCGAGAAGCTGGACATCCACGTGCATGTGCCCTCGGGGGCCACGCCCAAGGACGGCCCCTCGGCGGGCGTGACCCTGGTCACGGCGCTCATTTCCGCCCTGACCAACACCCCGGTGTGCCACGACGTGGCCATGACCGGGGAGATCACCCTGCGCGGGAGGGTGTTGCCCGTGGGCGGCGTCAAGGAGAAGATCCTGGCCGCCGTGGCCGCAGGCATGACCCGGGTGATCATTCCCAAGCGCAACGAAAAGGATCTGGAGGAGATTCCCAAGGAGCTGCGGGCCAAGATCGTGGTCCAGCCCGTGGAGCACATGGACGAGATATGGCCCCTGGCCTGCGGCCACCCCAGGCCGCAGGACGCCGGTTCGTAAGCGGCACCATCAGTAGGGAAACGGAATTCACGCCCAGGCTGCGGCAAAGCCCGCGCCGTACGCGCGTGTTTTCCGGGCCTTTCCGCCCGACGGCTCTACCGCCGCTGGCGGCGCAAAGCCCCGGTTTGTCGAGACCGGGGCTTTGTCATCAAGCTTGGCCGGGATGAACCCTGCCCGGCCCTGGTATGGTCGCGTCAACCGTTCAGGCAACGGCTTGAAGCGGCTGAATCTCCTCGATCTCTTTGCCATGCAACTGCCGGGCGAGATCGAGTTCATACGTCTTCTGCAAATTCATCCAAAAACCCGCAGAGGTTCCGAAAGCACGTCCCAGACGTAACGCGGTGTCGGCGGTAACCGCACGCTGTTTTTTGAGGATTTGCGTAATACGATTCGCCGGGACGCGTATCTTCTCTGCAAACTGGTTTGCGTTGATTCCACGAAATTCCAACTCGTCGGACAAAACTTCTCCTGGATGAATTGGTGTGCGCATTGTAGTAACCTTTAATGTCTTATATAATATAGCATTGTAACTGCAAATTTCTTTTTCACTATGCCAATTTGGCATTCTTGAAATCTATCTGCTTCCTATTCAAATTTGATCAATGATAATCAACAATTTCAACATTCGACGGTCCAGGCTCACCTTCAATCCATGTGAAGCAAATCCGCCACTGCTTATTGATGCTGATGCTCAATTGTCCATCCCTGTCACCATGCAACGCCTCAAAGCGGTTGCTTCCCAAACGCATCAGGTCGTACATTGTTTCCGCCGCATCCAGAATGTTCAATCTCTTTTCTGCCTGTTCCCGAAAGCTGCGAAACTTCTTGTCACAGACCCCATCCGTGAAAAGCCGCTCTGTTTTCTTGCATCCAAAGCCTTGAATCATAGCCCCTTCTTCTTGCGACTGCCGACACCGTCCATCGCAAAATGAAGTCTACCCATTTTACGCGCTACGTCAAGCGTATTTTATGAAAACAATTCCTGGCAATTTCACATCGAACGGCAGATCGTGTCAAAGCCCGCACCGTAAGCGAGAGTTTTCCGGGTCCTTCCGTCCGGCGGCTCTGTCGCCGCTGACGGCCCAAAGCCCTGGTCTTGCGAAGCCAGGGCCTTGCCATCATCTGAGGCCCGGACGTTCGCCCGGGCCTTTTGCGTTCGTTGCCGACCTCGCCGGTCGTCGGCAACCATGCACCGGCGCGGCCTAGCCGTACGGCCATGGCGGCGGTCGAGCGACCGTCCGCACGGTCCAGGTTTGATCCGTCTCGAAAACCCTGTATACGAGGAAGGACTGTCGAACCGCCGCCGCCCCCAGGCTGCCGCCCGAGGGTGGCGGAGTCGGCAAGGCCATGTCCCACGCGTACGCGCCAGGCGGCGACGACCCGCCGGAGCGCAGCACGCCACATCCTGCGAGGAGGCGTCATGACCACGCCCCGCCGGGCACAATTCGTATGGATCGCCGTCGCCGTCTGTGTCCTTTTCAGCCAGAACACGCCCTGCGCCGCCCCCCTTGTCGGCGGGTACTGGGAAAACTGGAACCCGCCCCTTGATCCCGGAAGCGGCACGGCCGCTGACCCGTCATATTATGCCAACGATCTTGAGCACTTCAACTCTGTCTACTACAGCTTCCTGACCCTGGCCCAGACCCCCAACCCCGACAACCCGCCCGTGGCCCACTGGGATGGCCAGGCCATCTACGAGAGCATGACCGCGGCCGACGTGATCACCGTCATGACCGTGACCGATCCCGCCTGGGCCAACCCGTACGAGTGGCAGCGGGTGAAGATCCAGGCCCTCATCGACGCCTGCCACGCCCAGGGCAAAAAGTTCATCTGGGCCGTCGGCGGCTGGTCCGACCTGACCCTGACCGTCACGGACGAGCAGATACCGGCCCTGGTGGACTACCTCGTCCGGCTTCTTCAACTCTCGGGCGACGGCGTGGACTTTGACTGGGAACACCTCAGCACCGCCCCGGACCCTGATGTCAAAAACCAGCAACGCCGCGTCCTGGGCAAGATCTTTGCGGCCCTGCGGTCGGCCCTCGACGCCGCAGGCCTGTCCCACCGGCAGATCGGCTACACCACGCGCTTCAACGCCTTTTGGGACGACGCCACGCGACCGGAAGGCGTTACGGCATTCGAAAGCGACGGCGAGGGCATTGCGGTGGCCGACGCCGCCACCGCCGCCGGGTCGCCCCTGGCCGACTGCCTGAACTGGATCAACATCATGATGTACGACGTCCCGCCCACGGCCCTGGGCGCGCCGCCAACCGGATTCACCCTGTCCACCTACCAGATGGTGCTCGACGCCTTTGCCCGGCACGTGCCGAAAAATCTGGTGGTCATGGGGTTCGAACCCGGGGGGCAGGCGGCAGGCGGCGTGTGGGAGGGCATGGCCGTGGACAGGCAGGCCATCGACTTCGTCCTGGCCCAGAAATATCGCGGGATCATGTTCTGGGCCATCAACCAGCCCGCGCTGCCGCCCTCGGTCGAGGTCACGGGCCTAAACGCCCGGGAACTGGCCAGGTATGCGCTTGAGACCTGGGCCAAGACCGTGGCCCTGCCGTACCTGCTGCTTCTGGGGGCCGACTGACTACGGCCATGCGGGCTATGGGCGGCCCCCATAGCCCGGGCACGGCGGATTCCACATGGGCCTTCACGCGCAAGCCCCAGGCAGGCCTTCTTCCTGTCGCCGCCCTTGCCCCTGTCTCTCGCGTCGACTTCATGGCAAAGACCGGCCTCAGGAACGATGGCGCCTGAAAAGACCCTAGAACCAGGGCTTGTGGCCGTCGACGTAGACGCGCCGGAACTCCTCATCGGACTTGCTGATGTACATGAAGCATTCCACCAGCGAAATAAGCCCGATGATCATGGACGGGATTCCGAACAGGACAAACCCGAGCAAAAAGACGAGAAGCATGATCACGCCCTGCTTCTTGTAGCCCAGGTAGAACTTGTGGATCCCGAATCCGCCGAGAAAAAAGGCCAGAAGCGCGGCGATGACCTTGTTCGGCCCGGCGTTCGTTCCGGAGGCCAGGAAATAAATCTCGGACGCCGCGCCATCCTTGCCGACAAAATCCACCTCGGCCCCGGCCACGGGCGAGGCCCCTGCCTTCCACTCCGCCAGGGTGAAGGGATATCTGTTGCCGTCATCCCCGGAAATGATGCCCGATTTCGCGGAACCATCCCAACTGAGCACGCGTCCTTTCATTGCCGTCTCCTCGGGTTTTGCGAAAACTGTTTCGGTTCGCCACAGGCGTCGCCTTGGGCACGCAAAGTGATCCGCAACGGCCCTCAATCCCCGGCCACGGGCGCAAACCGGGCGTCGCGCTCAACCGGCGTGAACCCGGCCATGACGATGGCCTGGCGCAACTGGGCCTCCGTGAGCCCCTTGGGGGTGTCGGCCCCGGCGGCATGCCCCACCCGCTCCTCCACCAGGGTGCCGTCGAAGTCGTCGGCCCCGGCCCACAGGGCCATCTGGGCGGCCTTGATCCCGGCCATGACCCAGTAGGCCTTCAAATGCGGGATGTTGTCCAGGTAGAGCCGGGAGATGGCCATGGTGCGCAGATAGTCGGCCCCGCCCGGCCCCCGGGCCGACAGGGCGTTGTTGCCCGGCTGGTAGGGCAGCGGAATAAAGCACAAAAAACCGCCGGTCTTGTCCTGCAACGTGCGCAGGGCGTCCAGGTGGTCGATGCGGTCCGCGAAGGTCTCGATGTGCCCGAAGAGCATGGTGGCGTTGGTGTTCATGCCCAGGCCGTGGGCCGTCTCGTGGACCGACAGCCAGCGCTCGCCGGAGATTTTTTCGGGGCACAGTTTGGCCCGCAGCGCCGGGGAGAACACCTCGGCCCCGCCCCCGGGCAGCATGAGCAGTCCGGCCTGCATCAGGGCGGTGAGGATGTCCGCCTCAGGACGGCCCTCCACATCGGCCAGATGCGCCACCTCCACGGCGGTGAAGGCCTTGATCCCGGCCTCGGGACGCTCCTCGGACACGGCCTGCAAAAGCTCCACGTAATACGAAAAGGGCAGCTTGGGATTTAAGCCCCCCACGATGTGCGTCTCGCGCACGGTCTGATCGCGTTTGGCGCGGACCATGGCCCGTATCTCGTCCACGCTGTGGGTCACGGCGTCCGGACTGCCCGGGCGCTTGCCGAAGGCGCAGAACCGGCAGGCGTTGACGCATTCGTTGGTGAAGTTGATGTGCTGGTTGAAGACGTAGTAGGCGGACCGGCCGTGGCGGCGCAGGCGGTCGGCCATGGCTGCGGCGCACAGGTCGTGCAGCCCGGCCTGATCGGCCAGGATCAGGGCCTCGTCGCGGGTCAGCCTGCGTCCGGGAAGCTCGTCAAGGATGCGGCGCGCGGCCGCTGTGGTTTCGTGCATGGCGTTGCAATTCGCTGTTTGGCGGGTTACTGATTGATGCCGTGCGGTGCGGCATAGCTTTTTTTCCGACGCCGCGCCAGTCCCGGGCCGCACCCGGGCGTCCAACCCATGTGCGCCGCCATTGCCGTCACGGCAAAAAAGGGGAGGATCGTGAGGGATATGCCCGTCCGAAAAACCATGCCTTCTCCGGATGCGGCCCTGGCGGCATGCCTGATCCTTCTCGCCGCCCTCCTGGCCGCATCTGCCCCGGCCTTCGCAGCGGCGGCATCCGGCTCGGACCCCATCGCCTCCCTGCAGCAGTTCTTCAAGGGCCAGGAGGGGAAAAGCTCGGCTCCGGCCATCGACTTCGAGGTGGTGGGAGGATTCGCCGACATCGCCACCGGGTCCACGGACAGCTCCGGCCGCTACTTCCTGGCCGCCAGCCACATCACCCGCCTCACCGGCGACATCTACCGCCTGGACATGGCCTTTTCCAAAAAGCTGGAACAGGACATCATGGATTTTTCCCCGGCCTATTATTTCACCGAAAACCGCAGCTATTACTTCTGGTACAACAACGGCGACCGCATCGTCATCAAGATCGGCGCCTCCCAGGCCACCATCCCCGTGGCCCGCAAGGAAATCACCCGCGTGGACATCCAGTCCATGGACACCTACAGCGTGGATCGGCAGAAACTCTTCAAGGATCTGACCTTTGTCGACGGCAATACGGCCATCAGCCTTCAGATACGGTTCAAATGACGCGCACTGTATCCCCTCCCTCCCTGCCCCGGGACGTTCTTCCCAGGGAACATATCGCCCCAACCGCGCCAGAGGGGTCTGGCCGGTCGCGGGGGCAGGGAAAAAAGACGCCGGTTTGGCGACGTTTTCACGGCATTTTTCCGCAACATGCCGCAGTGTCCTCCAAAACCGGTATGGGCTTCCACAGTGTCTTTTTGTTGGAAACCTTGCGGCACGAGGCAGGCTCACCCCATGTTACGACGCTTCATTGCTCTTTTCCGCCCCAGGCGCACATGCTCAGACACCCGGCATCTCCTTGAGGAAGCCGCCGCGCAACGGGCCGTCTTCCGTATCGCGGTAGGCGAAGGATCGGGAGACCGGCACTATTTCATCGCCGCCGAGATCACCCCGGACGGTCTCGAACTGGAACCCAGGGGGCTGAGTCTGGCCAAGCTCCTGCACTGGAAGGGCCAAAGCTACTCCTTCCGGTTCATCCTGTGTTCCCGCGACAGCGGCCGCACCCGGCTCTTCGAATTCACCTCCCGGGTGTTGTCCGTCGTCCCCCGCCAGGAGCGCCTGGTCCTCTCCCTGCCAAGCGCCGTCACCCCCCTGGAACGCCGCCAGAACGTGCGCATCACCCTGCAGATGCGCCACATGCCCCGCCTGGGCCTGTGGCCGGTGATCGGCGGCGGCGGCAAGGCCGCGCCCCGCATCATGTCCCGGCCCATCCTGGACATCTCCCCCTCCCACTCCAGCATCGGCCAGACCCTCCGCAACCTGTCCAGCGGCGGCATGCGCCTGTCCCTGAGCAAATCCGAATTCTCCAGCAACGAGGTCCACCTGGAGCCGGGCAAACGCCTGCTTCTGGAACTGAACTTCGCGGGCAAAGCCTTCGACACCCGGCATCTGTTCCGGGTCATCTCCTGCGTGCGCAACGTGATGCCCGGCCAGGGCGGCCGGGTGGAGGTCGGGGTGCAGTTTCTGGCGGTGCACCAGGCCGGGAAAAAACCGGCCTGGAAAAACGTGGAGCATGGCGGCGTGGACGCCATCGGCCGTCTGGTGCACCAGTTCCAGGTGGAATACTACAAGGAAATAAAAAACCGCCTGGACCGGATGCCCGCCCAGGAACCGCAAAAAATGCCCAAGGCCTCATAGGGTGGGGTTCACAGGCGACATGACGCAACACCAGCCCACGGCCCGGACCATGCGGCGGGACTGCCCTGGGGGGCGTCCGCCGGGACCGCGCGACCCGGCCAGGCCTCCGTCACGGCGTCTGTAGTACTCGTCTGCGCCACAGCCCGCCAAGCGGCGTCTGCGCCACGGCCCGCCCGGCGGCGCGAATCAGCGTTTTCGCCGCCAGGCCAAAAGGGCCGCCACCCCCGTCAGGGGGTACAGGGGCCAATAGACCCCGGCGGCAAGGGACCAGACCGCCGCCCCGCAAAGGACCAGGGCCAGGCCCCAGACAAAGGCCATCTCCCCCCACACCGAGGGCCGCCTGCCTCCGGCAGGCGACAGGAACACGCCCGGATCGCGCCCCGGGCCAAAGGACGACGCAGGGCCTGTCGCGCCGCGTCCACGGTCCTTTGTCGCGGCGTCCCCGGCAACGTCGCCGCCCGTGGCCTCCTCCCGCTCACGGGACTGCAGCTTGTGGCCGCAGTCGGCGCACAACCTGTTCCCGTCGTCGTTTTCCGCACCGCATCTGTTGCAGATCATGATGTATCCCGCAGACCATCCCCCGCCCGCCGCCGGGCATTGACTTTTCCCAGGCCGGGCATAGCCTTTCGGATCAGGATGCGATAGTCCGGCGACGGCCTTTTTTGGCCGCAACCGCCCCCGTCCCCACGAAAGCCCCACGAGGAGATCCATGTCCACGACCTGCCCCATGCGAAGCGTTTCGGTCAATCCCGTGTGTTGCAACGGCTGCGGCGCGTGCGCCGAGATGGCCCCGGAGATCTTCCGGATGGACCCCCTGACCGAAAAACCCGTGGTCGTCTGCGACGACTGCCCCGAGGAAGACGCCCTGCGAGCCCAGGCCTACTGCCCCCACGACTGTATCGAGGTGGATTGAGCCCGGCGCGGCGGCCTTGTCCCGAAAAAACCGGCGGGGGCGGGCGCGGGATGACGTCGCTCAGCCACGCTCGGGCCGACGGCCGCTACCCCTCCAGAAGCAGGCGGACCAGTTCGTCCAGGGTGGCCACGAGCTGGCCGCAGGCCCCGCCCACCCCCGGCGGCGGGCCGAACAGGTCGTGGCGTTCCTTGGCCAGGGCCGTCTCGGGCACGGCCTCGCTGTCGAAGCGGGACAGGGTGGCGGCCAGCCGCTCGGAGAGGAAATAGTCCGTGACCCCGTCGTGAAAGCGGCGCATGCCCGCCGCAAACCGCCCTCCGTGCTCCTGCCAGAAGGCCTCGGCCGGGGCCGTGGGCGGGCATGCGGCGGCCTGGTGGGCCATGGCCCGCAGGTTGCTGACAGCGAATCCCGGGGTTCCCGGCCGCCAGCCCAGAAGCCACGGACTGCGGTGAAAAAGCAGGCGGTGGGCGATGCCCAGGTCGATGACCGCATCCAGCAGACGCGTGGCCCGCTCCAGGCCGTCGTCCCCGAACCGGCGCGGCGCGGCGGCCGGATTCCAGGCGGGCACGGCCGCAGGCGGCGCGTCCGGAGGGGGCGCTCCGGTCAAGACGGCCAGAATGTGCGCAAGCCAGGCGTTGGCCTCAGGTGAATCCGGGGTCTCCAGATGGGCGTGGGACAACACGACCATGCCCCGGCCGAAACGCCCGGCCAGGATGCATGGCCCGGCCCCCAGAAATTCCGGGCCGAACCCGATCCCGAACCGCTCCCGCCAGGACTCCAGGGTGGCGGCGGGAAGCCCGGCCACGTCCAGGTCGGCCAGCATGAAATCCGGCCCGGGCCCGTCGTAGGCCGCCAGGATCCCGCCCTGGTCCGCCGCCGCCAGGGGCGGCGCGAACCGGGCCGGCCACCAGACCGGCGCCAGGGGCCGCTCGGGCAGCCAGGACGGGACCAGGGGCGAATCCCGATCCGGGACCACCCCCACATGGCCGCTAATGAAGTGTTTGAGCCGGTTTTTGAATCCCGCCCGCCGCCAGGGACACAGGGACAGGCCTTCGGGATCGGACAGGGCCAGCCCCGCGCCGCCGCAGATGCCCAGGTAGGAACCGCCTGCGGCCACGAAGCGGCGCACGGCGTCCACGCCGCCAGGGCCCAGGGCCGAAAGTTTTTTTTTGGCGAAGCCGCCGGGAACGGCCAGAAGCCGGGGCGGCGCGTCGCCGTCCAGCAGGCGCGGCACGTCCCGGCCGCGCACCAGCACGAAGGGCAGCCCGAAAAACGACAGGGCGCGGTGCAAAAGGAGCCCCCAGAGGTGGGAATGGTCCCACAACAGGGCGATGGTCGCGGCGGGGCGGGCGGTCATGCCCAAAGGCTACCAGGGGGCCGCCGGGGAGGCAAGGAGCGCGCCGCGGCTCCCTTGGCCCCCAGGTGATCGGTCAATTCGCGTGCAGCCTCAATCGCTCATCTTCATGCGTCATTGACTGACGACCGTGGGGTCGTGGCGTCCGATCCCGCGTCGGCCGACGGGTCGCCGCCGTGCGGCATGGCCCATCGGCCAGGACGTCCAGGCCGGAAAGCCCGCCCGATTCCCCTTGCCACTGCGTGTTTTCGACGTTATAGGGAGGAAATACAGCAACCCTGACGTGCAACCTCGATGCGAAGGAAGAAGGAGTTTTTGACATGAACCAACCGTATCGCACCATGGAATCGACCCGCGCCCGGGCCGAGGTCGTCAATGCCTTCATGCGCGGCGTGTACGCCTGGATGTGCATGGGCCTTGGCGTCACCGCCGTGGCCGCGCTTTTTACCATAAGCACCCCGGCCGTGGCCCAGGTGGTGCTCGGCAACCAGATCGTGTTCTTCGGGCTGATCATCGCCGAACTGGCCCTGGTGGTGGGCTTAAGCGCCGCCATAAACCGGCTTTCCAGCGGCGCGGCCAGCGGCCTTTTCCTGCTCTACAGCGCGCTCAACGGCCTGACCCTGTCGGCCATCTTCCTGGCCTACAGCCAGACGGCCATCTTCAACGCCTTCGTGGTCAGCGCGGGCATGTTCGGGGCCATGAGCGTCTACGGCCTTATCACCAAGAAGGATCTCACCTCCTGGGGCAGTTTCCTGTTCATGGGCCTTATCGGCATCATCATCGCCTCGGTGGTGAACATCTTCACCAAGAGCGCGGCCATGGACTTCGTCATCTCCTGCGTGGGCGTGCTGGTCTTTCTGGGGCTGACCGCCTACGACACCCAGAAGCTGCGGGTCATGGGCGAGACCGCCCCGGCAGGCGACACCACGGCCATTCGCCGGGGAACCATCCTCGGGGCCCTGACCCTGTACCTGGACTTCATCAACCTCTTCCTTATGATGCTGCGGCTTTTTGGCTCCAGCCGCGACTAGTGCGGCGTTCACAAAAAGACATGTATTTTTTGTAAATATAAATCATACATTCAAGATGTTGGTGCTTGCTCATCCATAACGAAAAGTACCGAACGCAACACAAGCCGACACCCAAGGATCGTCCGCCGGGGGGCATGGCCAACGCCCCCCGGCCCTTTTCCAACCATGCCCGTTCCGGACAGCATAAAATCCCTGTTTTCCACCCTGCTCGTGCCGCCCGCCCTCCTCTACGGGCTCGGCATGCGACTGGCCAGACGTCTCGCCACGCCCTGCGACCCGGGCATCCCCTGCGTGGGCGTGGGCGGCATGCAGCCGGGCCTGCCCGGGACGGTGCTGGTCACCTCCTGGCTCCTGGGCTGGGCCGACCACCACGGCCTGCGCACGGCCGTGATCGCCCCCCCCTGGCGCAAAGGGGGGGAGACCCAGACCCTGCGGGCCACCCCCGGGGCCGATCCCGGGCTGATCGACGCCCAGGCCATCGCCCTGTCCATGTACGCCCCCCGGGCCGCCGTGCTCTGCGACCCTGACCCCAGACGCGCCGTGGAATCGGCCATCGGGGCCTTCCGGCCGGACCTGCTGGTGGCCCACGACGGTCTGTCCCTGCCCCACCCGGCCAGAGGCCTCCAGATCGTGGTCCTTGGCCAGGACGACCTGACCACGGGCTTTAACCGCCCCATCCCGGCCGGACGCTGGCGCGAGGACGCCTCGGCCCTGCGCCGGGCGGACATGTTCGTGGTCTACATGCCGCCGGGGCGCTTCGCCGAGCAGGCCGGGCTCATGGAAAAACGCCTGTCCCGCTACGGCAGACCCGTGGTCGGCGTCAGCCCCCGGGCCTGGCGGCTGCGCCAGGTCGCTGGCCGCCAGACGGCCCAGGACTTCGCGGGCGAGCCCTATCTGCTGCTGACCACCGAATCCGAACGCCGCACCACCCCCGAGGCCCTGGCCGCCCTTTTGCCCGCGCCGCGCCTGTCGGTCATCTTCCCGGACGGGCACCGCTTCACGGTCCAGGAATTGCGCCAGGTGCTGCATGACGCCACGCGCCTCAAGTGCCCCCGGGTGGTCTGCCCGCCCGTGACCGCCATCCGGCTGGCCGCCCGTCTGGCCGCCCTGGACGGCGGCGACGCGGTGGCCCTGTGGACCTATGATCCCGACGTGGTCTTCGGGGCGTCCCTGCCCCAGGGCGAAAGCTTCCGCGACTGGTGGCAGGCGGCCTGGGAACGGATCACCGGGCGCACGACGGCCGACACGCCCCGGGCCGCGCCGCCTGCCGCACCGGCAGACGCCCCCGCAGCGGAAGGCGATCTGGCGGACGACGCGCCAGCCGAAAAAACCCGCCCCCGGAAAAAAACCAACGCGCCGGAAGCTCAATAACAGCCCCCGGCGCATCGTTTCGCTTTTTTCGTCCGCCCCGGTCCGCCCTGCCCCATCCGTCACAGACACGTCCCGCGCCCAGGCAAACCGCGTTCCCGGGCTGGCGGATCTCCCGCCGGTCGGGCCGGTCCCGGGGCCGTCCCCTTCTTCCCCTCTTCCCCTATTCCATGGACAGCGAGGCCAGGGGCTCGCCGTAGTAGGCCTTGCGGTACAACGCCTTGATCTCCGCCACCAGGGGATAGCGCGGGTTGCCGCCGGTGCACTGGTCGTCAAAGGCCAATTCCGACATCTCGTCCAGTTTCTCCAGGAATTCGTCCTCGGGAATCCCGGCCTCGCGCAGGGACTTGGGGATGTTCAGGTCGGCCTTGAGGGCCTCCACAGCCACAACCAGCCGGGCCACCTTGCGGTCCCGGTCGTCGCCGCAGCCGTCGGTCAGGCCCAGAGATTCCGCAATGCGCGCATAGCGGCCCTTGACGAAGGGATAGCGGTACTGGGGCAGAAGGCCCTGCTTGGTGGGGTTGTCCGTGGCGTTGTATTCGATGACGTAGGACAAGAGCAGGGCATTGGCCAGACCATGGGGCACGTGGAACATGCCCCCCAGCTTGTGGGCCATGGAATGGCACACGCCGAGGAAGGCGTTGGCGAAGGCCATGCCCGCAATCGTGGCGCTGTAGTGCATCTTCTCCCGGGCCATGACGTTTTTTCGGCCTTCGTGGTAGGAGGCGCGCAGGTATTTGAAAACCAGGCGGATGGCCTCCAGGGCATGGCCGTCGCTGAAGTTGGTGGCGAACACCGAGGTGAAGGCCTCGATGCCGTGGGTCAGGACGTCCAGGCCCGAATAGGCGGTCAGGGACTTGGGCATGTCCATGACGAACTCCGGGTCCACGATGGCCATGTCCGGGGTCAGTTCGTAGTCCGCGATGGGATATTTCATGCCTGTGGCGTCGTCGGTGATGACCGTGAACGGCGTAACCTCGGAGCCCGTGCCCGAGGTGGTGGGGATGGCCACCATGACCGCTTTTTTCCGCAGGTCCGGGAAGGCGCAGATGCGCTTTCGGATGTCCATGAAGCGCATGGCGATCTCCTCGAACCTGAGGTCGGGATGCTCGTACATGAGCCACATGATCTTGGCCGCGTCCATGGGCGAACCGCCGCCCAGGGAGATGAACACGTCGGGCTGGAAGGAGCGGATGGAGTCCAGGGCGGCGTAGGTGCCCGACAGGTCCGGATCGGGCTTGACCTCGCTGAAGACGCGGTACTGGATGCCGAGCTTTTCCAGCACAGTGGTCACCTTGGTGACATGCCCCATGGCCTCCATGGTCTTGTCCGTGACGATGAAAGCCTTCGTCTTGGTCTTGATCTCCTCCAGGGCCAGCCTGAGCGCCCCCATTTTGAAGTAGATCTTGGGCGGCACCCGGAACCACAGCATGTTTTCCCGCCTCTCGGCCACGGTTTTGACGTTCATCAGATGCTTCACCCCGATGTTTTCGCTCACGGAATTGCCGCCCCAGGAGCCGCAACCAAGGGTCAGGGAGGGGGCCAGCCGGAAGTTGTACACGTCGCCGATGGCCCCCTGGGACGAGGGCATGTTGATCAGCGTGCGGCCCGTGGTCATAACCCGCTCAAAAAGCCGGATGCGATCCGTATTGGTCTCGTTGGTGTAGAGCACCGAGGTGTGCCCGGCCCCGCCCAACACGATCAGTTCCTGGGCCATGTCCACGGCCTGCGGAAACGTCCCGGCCCGGTAGAAGCCAAGGACCGGGGAGAGTTTTTCATGGGCGAAGGGGTCGGCGGCGTCGATGGCCGCACGCTCGGCAATGAGGATCTTCACCGCCGGGTCCACGGCGAATCCGGCCATCTCCGCGATCTTGGCCGCGGACTGGCCCACAATGGCCGCATTGAGGCGGCCGTCCACGAACATGGTCGCGGCCAGGGCTGCCCGCTGTTCCTCGTTGACGAACAGGCAGCCGCGCAACACGAACTCGGCCTTGACCGCCTCGGCCACGGACTCCTCCACAATCACCGCCTGCTCCGAGGCGCAGATCATGCCGTTGTCGAAGGTCTTGCTCATGATCACCGAGCTGACCGCCATCTTGATGTTGGCCGTGGCGTCGATGACCACCGGGGTGTTGCCCGCGCCCACGCCGATGGCCGGTTTGCCCGAGCTGTAGGCGGCATGGACCATGCCCGGGCCGCCCGTGGCCAGGATCAGGTTCACGCCCGGGTGCTGCATGAGCAGGCGGCTCAATTCGGCCGTGGGTTCGTCGATCCAGCCGATGATGTGTTCCGGGGCCCCGGCGGCCACGGCAGCCTCAAGGATGATCCGGGCGGCCTCGTTGGTGGAGCGCCAGGCCCTGGGGTGGGGCGAGAAGATGATGGCGTTTCGGGTCTTGATGGCCAGAAGCGACTTGAAGATGGCCGTGGAGGTGGGGTTGGTGGTGGGGATGATCCCGGCGATGATGCCGATGGGCGCGGCCACCTCGCGGTAGCCGTAAGCCGGATCTTCCTCGATGACCCCGCAGGTTTTGACGTCTTTGTACTTGTTGTAGATGTATTCCGAGGCGAAATGGTTTTTGATGACCTTGTCCTCGAAAATGCCCATTCCCGTCTCGGTAACCGCCAGCTTGGACAGGGGGATGCGGTTGGCGGCCGCTGCCGCCGCCGCCGCGTGGAACACGGCGTCCACCCGGGCCTGGTCGAATGCGGCGAAAAGGCCCTGGGCCGTGCGGACCCGGGCCACGAGATCGTCGATATAGTCCTTGCTCATGGGCTCTCCATCCGGCCCTGCGGCCGGTGCGCGCATCGTTTGCATGTTTTTTTCGCCAGGATGCGACTCGAAAGACGCGACCGCCCGCCAAGCCGCCCGGCACGGTGGCCCGCCTGGACGCCCCCCGTCGGCCATGCCTGGGTTCCGGGACACGTTTGAGCCTGTCTAGGCAACCATTGTTGCCGTCGTGAGTCAAGCCCGTCGCTATGCAAAAATTGACAGAAGAAAACGGAAAGGGACGAGAGGGGATGGCCGCCTCAGGCGGACCAGGAGGCGGGGCTGCGGCGCGGTCCGGCGCAGAACCGCATGGCCAGTTCGTAGGCCAGATTGACGTCCTTCATGACCTCTTCGTCGCCGCCCAGGTCGGGATGGAACATGCGGGCCATGTCCCGGTAGGCGTTTTTGATCTCCACCGGCGAGCAGGGGTAGTCCAGGCACAGGATGTCGTAGGCGCACTTGAGGTTCATGCCGGTGTTTCTGGCGGCCAGACGGCCGCGTTCCTGGCGCTCGCCGTTAAAGCGGTGGCGGGCGGCCCCGTCGGAACGCCCGGCCTCGCGGCGGGTGTCGTAGGCGTTGGAGCTGTGGGAGGTGCGGGATTGGCCGGGCCGCGCGGATTGGCCGAAGGTCTCGCGCTGCCGCGACTGCCCGGCGGTCCGGGCGTAGGGACCGGTTCCCGCCTGGCCCGCCTGGCCGGTCTGGCCCGAGGCCCCGGCCTGGCCTGAGGCTGCGGTGGCCCCGGGGCGGGCGGACTGGCCAGCCTGTCCTGTGGCGCCGAAGTTCCCGGCCGTATTCGTCTTTCCGGCGAATCCGAAACGTGGGCCGCCAGACTGGGAGCGACCGGCCGCCCCGCCGCTTCCGGCCGGATCGGGTCCGGCCCCGGGCGTGGCGCCAGTGGTAGCTCCGGGCGTAGCTCCGGGTGCCCGGCCGCCGGCAAACGTCCGATAGGGCGATCCCTTGCGGCTGGAGTCCCCGGCCTGGGCCCCGGCAAAGGCCGGGCCCGTCCGGGACTGGCCGAAGGCTCCGGTCTTGCCGCCAGACGCGGCATGGTCGCGGGTGAAATCCTGGCAGCGGCCTGACGTCGGCCCGGCGGAAGCGCCCGATGCGGCGTCCGGTCCGGCGTCCGGCCCGGCGGCGGCCCGTTCGAAACGGCCGTAGCCAGGTCTGGGCCGGGCGGATTTGGCCTCCTGGGCCCTGGCCCCGAATCCGGCCGTCGCGGTCCGCGTGGTCCGGAAGGCGCTTTTGGGGCCGGTTTTCTCCGTCCGCGCCCCGCTGCGGGCAAAATTTTTATAGCCGACCCGGGCGGCGCGCAGGTTGCGCAAAACCCCTTGCAGATGGTCCAAAATCTCCTGCAAAATGGTTTTCGTGCGGCACAACTGCTTTTCCAGGGCCGCCCAATCGGTGGGCGACGAGGCGTCTCCCCTGTGGCGGCCGGAATCGGCCCTGGCCTGGGAGGAGTGCATGGACATCGCGGTCAGCTCCCCGACCCGATGGATTGGCCGGGACCGCCGGGCGACAAAGAAAAACGCCCCCTGGGACGGGTCTGTCCCGGGAGCGTCGGCCGTGCGCGGGGGTACTGTTTCATCTCGTTCGTTCGATCCAGGTTTTCATGGGCATTACCCAATTCGCAAGGGAATGGCAAGCGCCCCCCCCCGGGGTTCAGGGGCCGCCCCCCCGACGCAGGCCCCGGGAGATGACAGGGGGCGCGGTTTTAGTATAGGTATGGCCCTGTCGCCCCTTCGGGGCCGTCTGCAACCGAAGATTTCGCGACAAACGCCACTACCGAAAGGACCATCCATGAAGCCCACCGACGCCGAAGTCGCCAAGCCATTCGTCGACGCCACCAAGCACGTTCTGTCCATGATGGCCCAAATCGACCCCACCGCCGGCAAACCCTATGTCAAAAAGGGCAGTTCCGCCGCCGGGGACGTCTCGGCCGTGGTCGGGGTGACCGGCGACAAGCACGGCAGCATCTCCTTGAGCTTTCCCAAAAAGTGCGCCATCGCCATCGTCAAGAACATGCTCGGCGACGACATCGTGGACATCATCCAGGACGCCAAGGACGCCGTGGGCGAGGTGACCAACATGATCTCCGGGCAGGCCCGGGCGGGCCTCAGCCAGATCGGCCTCAACCTGCAGTCTTCCACGCCCACGGTGATTTTCGGCGACAACCACACCATCAGCCATGTCTCCAGCGGCCCGGTCATCGCCATCCCCTTTTCCACGGAATACGGGGTGTTCACGCTGGAATTCTGCTTCGAATAGCCCCGGGGGCCGACATCCCGCAACGAAACGCGCCCGCCCCGGTTACGTGATCCAAACCAGTGGCCGCTGGCTGCATGTCCGGCGCTTCGTGAAGGCCGACCGCACCGTGACACGACATCCGCTCCGCCTTGCCACCTGTCTGCTGATTCCCTGCATCCTGGCGATGCTCGGCGCGACCGCCCCGGCCCAGACCGGCCCGGGGGCCGTGGCCAAGGCCATTCCCGTGGAGCTTGAGACCGCGCTTTTCGCCCTGCCGCCCGGACCCGACGGGGGACGGCTGGCTGTTTTGTTGTTCACCCCGGCGGAGGGATGGCACGCCTACGGCCACATGCCCGGGGACACCGGACAACCCGCCACGGCATCCCTGCGCCTTGCGCCAGGCGATACCCCGCTGCCGGTCTATTTTCCCGAAGGCCGCCAAAAACCCGACCTCTTCGAGCCGGAGAAAACCGCCAACATCCACGACGCCCCCACCCGGGTCTTCGTGCCCCTGCCGCCGGATGCGGCCCCGGGATCGCGGCTGACCGGAACCCTGAACCTGTTTCTGTGCTCCGCCACCAGTTGCTGGCCCGCCGTCCTGCCCGTGGACCTGCCCCTGGACGGGGCCACGGCCCCGCCTCCCGCCGAGGCCCAACCCTGGTGGCCGGAATTGGGCGCAGCCAAGGCCGCCACGGCCAAGGTCGCGGCCATGGTCGCGTCCCAAACCCCGCCCGAGGCGCAGGCCGCCCCCCTCGCCCCGACGGTGACCGGGGAGACCGCTGCGGCCCCGACCCTGGCCCCGCGCTCCCACACCCCGTCCCTGGAGGTGGCCGGGCTTTTGAAGGCGGCCCTCCTGGCCTTTCTGGCCGGGTTCATCCTCAACTTCATGCCCTGCGTGCTGCCCGTGGTCAGCCTGAAATTGAGCAGCCTGTTGTCCGTATGCTGCCATGAAAACGCCACGGCCCGACACCGCATCCTGCGCGAGCACAACCTCTTTTTCGCCCTGGGGGTCATGGTCTACTTCCTGGCCCTGAGCCTCCTTCTGTGGCTGGCCGGGATGGCCTGGGGACAGATTTTCCAGTCCACAACCTTGACGCTGACCCTGACCGTGGTCCTTTTCGCCCTGACCATGAGCCTTTTCGGGGTGTTCCATCTGCCGGTGATCGACCTGAAGATGCCGGGCAAGGCCACAGGCGACTCCCGTACCGGCGCGTTTCTGACCGGCGTTTTGGCCACGCTTCTGGCCACGCCGTGCAGCGGCCCGTTTCTGGGCGGCGTCCTGGCCTGGACGCTTCTGCAGCCCCTGGCCACGGTCATGGCCGTGTTCACCTGTCTGGGGCTGGGCATGGCCCTGCCCTACATCCTTTTGGCCATCTGGCCGCAAATGGCGCGGTTCATGCCCCGGCCCGGGAACTGGATGGTGTCGCTGGAACAGGGGATGGGGTTCCTGCTGGCCGGTTCCTGCATCTATTTCCTGACCATCCTGCCCGCCGACACGCTCGTGCCCGCGCTTCTGGCCCTGTGGACCACGGCCCTGGCCGCCTGGATATGGGGACGGTTCACCAACCTGTCCCAGTCCGGACTGCACCGGTTCGTGGTGCGCGGGGCGGCGGTGCTCCTGGTGGTCGCGGCCACGGCCTTCGCCGCCGCCGACCGGGAGCCGCCGCGTCTGGAATGGACGGCCTGGACCCCGGCTGAATTCGCGGCCCGGCACGGCCGGGAGAACCTGCTGGTGACCTTCACCGCCGACTGGTGCCCCACCTGCAAGCTCCTGGAACGCACGGTGCTGACGCCGGACACCCTGGGGCCGCTGGTGGACACATACGGCCTGACGCTCATGAAGGCCGACCTGACCAGCCAGTCCCCCGAGGCCATGGCCCTGCTGGCCGCCCTGGGCAGCCGCTCCATCCCCCTGACCGCGCTTTTCCCGGCCGGGCCGGGGGCCTCGGCCCCGCTTGTGCTGCGCGACCTGTACACCAGCGCGGCCCTGCGCGAGGCCATGGGCGAGGCCTTCGCCGCCGCGTCGGACGTGGCGAAAAAACCGTCGCCTTAAGCCCCGCCTCCTGCGGATAAAAAAACCTCGTCTTTCGACGGCGGGGGCACAGCCTTTCCCGCCGCCGCAATCGAGGTCGTCGCATCCGGCCTTTTCCGCCGCGCGCGTTCCGGCAGCCCCCGATCAGCCCTCCCCTGTGGGCTCCTCGTGGGTCAGGCAGTGCACCGCACCGAATCCCCAGGCCAGTTCCACGGCGTGGACGCCGTGCACGGCGCGGCCCGGGAAGCAGTCGGCCACAAGCGACAGGGCCGTGCGGTCGCTCGGATCGTTAAAGGTGGGCACCAGCACCACGTGGTTGCCGATGTAGAAATTGGCGTAGCTGGCGGGCAGCCGCACCCCCTTGTAGGCCACGGGCTGCGGCATGGGCAGGTCGATCACCGTCAGATGCACCCCGGAGGCCAGCCGCACCCCGGCAAGCCGCTCCCGGTTCCCGGCCAGGACGCGGTGGTTGACGTCGGACGGGTTGTCCTCGCGGCACACGAGCACCGTATCCGGCCCCACGAAGCGGCAGAAGTCGTCCACATGGCCGTGGGTGTCGTCCCCGGCGATGCCCCGACCCAGCCAGATGGTGTTTTCCACGCCAAGATGCGCGGCAAAGACCGCCTCATAGTCCGCACGCCCCAGGCCGGGATTGCGCACCTGGGTCGTCTGGTCCAGGAGACATTCCTCCGTGGCCAGCAGGTCGCCCCGGCCGTTGCCGTCCACGGCCCCGCCCTCCAGCACCACATGACGCCCCGCGATGGCCGGTTCTTCCAGGGGAAGCCCCAGGCGGTCGGCCACCTGTGGGCCGACGGCGAGGTCTTTTCGATGGTTGGGATATTTTCCCCAGCCGTTGAAGGCGAAGCGTACGGCGGTCAGGGACGTGGCCGGTGCGGCCGGTGCGGCCGGTGCGGCCGGCCATGCCGCCGCCGGGGACGCCTGGAAACCCTGTACGTCCGGCGGGACTGGCGGGACTGGCGGGACCGGTGCGATCCGTGCGGCCGGTGCGGCCGGTGCGGCCTGTGCGGCCTGTGCTATCGGCGTCCGCACGAAAAAGGGCAGGATGTCGCGGGTCCAGTTGCGGTCCAGGTCCATGGGGACGAACGCGACATGCGACATGTCCGCGCCCGAATCCGTGAGCATGCGCCGGGCCTCGGCCCGACGGCCGTCGTCCGTGACCAGAAGCCGCACGGTCTGGGAGCGGGACAGAATGCGGATCATCTCCACAAAGGACCATTTCACGGCGGCGAACTTGCCCGGCCAGTCGCCCGGGTTGTGGGGCCAGCCCATCCAGACCGCGCGTTGCGGGTCGAATTCGGCGGGCAGGCGTTTGGCGTTGGTCATGGCGTTTTCTCGTCATCCATCATGAAAGACAGCGTTGGTTTGGTTGGCCGCGTTCGATCTGTTTTCGTCCAGTCCCATCTTTTTCCCGCTGCCCCATCCGGGGGGTCCGGGGGGAATGATTC
>JAVHLG010000025.1 GCA_031082225.1 Desulfovibrionaceae bacterium
GTCTTATTCTTCCTTCTTGCGGGTCTTGATGCCCAATTCGCGCAGTTGCCCGGGGGCCACGGTATTGGGGGCGTCGGTCAAAAGGCAGGCCGCCTTCTGGGTCTTGGGGAAGGCGATGACGTCCCGGATGGACTTGGACCCGCATAGGAGCATGATAATACGGTCCAGGCCGAAGGCAATGCCGCCGTGGGGCGGGGTGCCGTGTTCCAGGGCGCGCAGGAAGAAGCCGAATTTTTCCGAGGTCTCGGCCTCGTCAAGCCCCAGGGCGGCGAACATGCGGCGCTGGACCTCGGGGGTGTGGATGCGGATGGAGCCGCCGCCGATCTCGTAGCCGTTTAAGACCAGGTCGTAGGCCCGGGCCAGGGCCTTTTCCGGTTCGTTTTCCAGGATGTCCAGGTGCCCGGGAGCGGCCGAGGTGAAGGGATGGTGCCGGGCCACGAAGCGTTTGGCCTCGGGATCGTATTCGAAGAGCGGGAAATCGGTGATCCACACCGGCGCGTACGCGCCCTCGGGGATGAGCCCGAAGCGCTCGCCGAGCTTTATGCGCAGGTATCCCAGGGCGGTGTTGACCATGTCCGCCGGACCGGCCTGGAAGAACACGATGTCGCCGACTTCGAGGGAGAGTTCCCGGGCCAGGCCCTCGCGTTCGGCCTCGGAGAGGAACTTGGCGAACGGCGACTGCCACTCGTCGGGCCGGATCTTGATCCAGGCCAGACCCTGGGCCCCGTAGATCTTGACGTATTCCGTGAAGTCGTCGATCTCCTTGCGCGACAACTCGCCGCCGCCGGGCACGCGCAGGCCCTTGACCAGCTCGGCCTTGGCGAAGACCCGGAAGCCCGAGTCGCGCACCACGTGGGTCACGTCCTTGAGCTTTAAGTCAAAGCGGATGTCCGGCTTGTCCAGGCCGTAGTCGGCGATGGCCGCAGCGTAGGTCATGCGCGGGAAGGGCGAGGGCAGCTCGACGCCTGCGGCGTCGCGGAAGATGCCCATGACCATGCCCTCGGCCATCTCCATGACCTGGGCCTCGTCCACAAAGGACATTTCAATGTCGATCTGGGTGAATTCCGGCTGGCGGTCGGCGCGCAGATCCTCGTCCCGGAAGCAGCGCACGATCTGGTAGTAGCGGTCCATGCCGGACATCATGAGCATCTGCTTGAAAAGCTGCGGCGACTGGGGCAGGGCGTAGAACGAACCCTGGTTGACCCGGCTGGGCACCAGGAAGTCGCGCGCCCCCTCGGGGGTGCTCTTGGTCAGGATGGGGGTCTCGACTTCGAGAAAGCCCAGGGAATCCAGGTAGCGGCGCACGCTCATGGAGGCCTTGTGCCGGGCCAGGAAGTTGGCCGCCAGCTTGGGGCGGCGCAGGTCCAGGTAGCGGTATTTGAGGCGCAGGGATTCGGCGGCGTCGGTGCGGTCCTCAATGGGGAAGGCCGGGGTGGCGGCGGTGTTGAGCAGTTTGAAGTCGGAAACCACCACCTCGATCTCGCCCGTGGCCATGTTCGGGTTGACCATGCCCTCGGGCCGGGCGCGCACCAGGCCGGTGACGGCCAGCACGTATTCCACGCGCAGGTCGTGGGCCTTGTCGTGGGCGGCCGGGGCGTCGTCCGGCGAAAAGACGACCTGGGTCAGGCCCGCCCGGTCGCGAAGATCGATAAAGATCAGCCCGCCGTGGTCGCGGCGGTACTGGGCCCAGCCCATCAGCGTCACGGTGCGGCCGATGTCGGCTTTGGCCAGCTGGCCGCAGGAATGGGTGCGCCGCCAGCCGCCCAGTTCGTCGAGCAGGGCGGTTTCGCGGGGAAGGGCGTCGCTCATGGTGTGCATGCTCCGTATGGATGTCGCGGGGTCGCGGGTTTGGTTGCGGTTTGTTGGGATTTGTTGCGGAGTTTGGCGCGGCAGGGTTACCGGCGGCCGATCCGGGCGGTGAAGAAGTCGGTCAGGCCGTCCATGGGCACGGCGGTCTGTGAGCCGTCGGCCAGATCCTTGACCTGGACCTCGTCCCGGACGAGTTCGGCCTCGCCCAGGATCAGGCACAGCCGCGCCCCCAGGCGTCCGGCGCGGCGCAGGCCGCTTTTGGCGCTGCCCGGCCTGTAGGGCGTCTCGCCGCAATATCCCAGGCGGCGCAGGGACTGGACCATGAGCAGGGCGGGCTCAAGGGCGGCGGGGTCGAGGATGGCCACGTCGAAGTCGGGTTTTGCGTCCGGCAGGCCGGAGACCAGAAGCGCCAGCCGCTCCATGCCGCAGGCGAACCCGATGCCCGGGGTGTCCGGGCCGCCCAGGTCGGCCACCAGCCCGTCGTAGCGGCCGCCCCCGGCGATGGAGGACTGGGCCCCGATGTCGCCGGAGACGATCTCGAAGGTGGTGCGCACGTAGTAGTCCAGGCCGCGCACCAACCGGGGGGCCGGTTCATAGGCCATCCCGGCGGCGTCCAAAAGGCCCTTGACCGCGTCGAAGTGATCCAGGCAGTCGGGGCACAGGTAGTCCGTGATTTTGGGGGCGTCCAGGGTCAGTTCCCGGCAGCCGGGGGCCTTGCAGTCGAGCACGCGCAGGGGGTTGGTCAGCTTGCGGCGCAGGCAGTCCTCGCACAGCTTTTCCTTGTGCATGCCGCGCAAAAAATCCCGCAGGGCGTCGAGATAGACCGGGCGGCACTGGCGGCAGCCCAGGGAGTTGAGCTGGGTCGTGGTGTCGGTGATGCCCAGTTCGGTGAGGAAGTGGTTGAGCATAAGGAGCATCTCGGCGTCCAGGGCCGGTTCCGGCGAGCCCAGGGCCTCCACGTCCACCTGGTGGAACTGGCGCATGCGGCCCTTCTGGGGCCGTTCGTAGCGGAACATGGGGCCGTGGGCAAAAAGCTTGGCCACGCCCTCGGCGGCGCAAAGCTTCTGCTCCACGTAGGCCCGCACAAGTCCGGCCGTGGCCTCGGGCCGAAGCGTCAGGGAGCGGCCCTTGCGGTCCGGGAAGGTGTACATCTCCTTTTGCACCACGTCGGTCTGTGCGCCGATGGACCGGGTGAAAAGCTCGGTGCGTTCCAAGAGCGGGATGCGGGCCTCGCGGTAGCCGTAGAGGGCGAAAACCCGGGCGGCTGTGCGCTCGATGTGGGAGAAAACATCGCTTTCCGGTGCGAACAGGTCCGCAAAACCTTTGATTTTCTGAATTTTGTCCATGGGTTCCGATCGCTTGGGAGGATGTGGCGCGCGCGCCGTCAAAAAAGAAGAAAAATGTTAGTCGCAACCGGGGCGATTGTCAAAAAAAGGGGTACAGAAGGGCGCCGGCCGGATCAGCCGATGCCCGGCTTGGCCTTGAGCGCATGCAGGGGCGTGACGGCCGGTTCGCCCAGAAGGTCCACCCGGGCGGCGCAAAAGGCCCCCAGGGGCAGGGGCAGGATCGGGGCGTTCAGATGCCGCCAGGGCGGGGCGTCGCGCCAGGTGGCCATGGGCCCGAAGAGTACGCTGCGGCAGACATAGGGCCGTCGACCCAGGTTCTCCATGGCCAGCCGCCTCATCTCCCAGGGCAGAAACCACCGGGCCTGTCCGAGGATCGAGCCGCCCCGGCCGCCGGGCAGGCCTTTGGTGAACAGCCAGTGCAGGGACAGGCGGTTCAAAAAACCGATGATCAGTCCCTTGCGGGCCACCCGGGCGGCCTCGCGCAGGGCCAGGCCCGGGTCCGGGCAGAACTCCAGCACCGTGAGAAGCACCGCGAAGTCGAATTCGTTGTCGTCAAAGGGCAGATGCTCCGCGTCGCCCAGGTGCAGATCGGCCAGGGAACCCATGCGGGTGCGGGCGGCCTCCAGCATGGCCGGCGACTTGTCCAGCCCGGTCACGTCGAACCCGGCGTGGTGCAACACCTCCAGAAAGATGCCCGTGCCGCAGCCGACCTCCAGGAGGCGCTGCCCCCGGCGCGGCCAGCCCGAGGCCATGTGCCCAAGCAGGCGCACCTCCCGACGCAGGGCGAAGGCCCCCCGGGGGGTGGTGAACCAGGCGTCGTAGCGCCGTGCCGCGTCCGTGTCCCACATGGCCGGACCCTACCCCGGGCATGGGGGGAAAGGGAAGCCCCCGCCGACAGGTCTGGGGCCGGGATTTCAGGGGGTGCGGCAAGGTCCCCAAAGGTGTGGCGCGTCACATGGTGAAGCCGCCACAAGTTTTCGGAAGGGGAGGATTCGGGAGGGGGACCCTTTTTGAAAAAGGGTTCCCCCTCCCGGGGCGTCGTCCTACAGGGCCCGGACGTGGTCCGGCCGCAGGGGCACGTCCCCGGCCAGGGCGCGGCCGATGAGCGCCAGGGCCGTGCCCTTGTCCCGGGGCAGGCGGAGTTTGAGCGGCAGGAAGTTGGAGGCGTGGTTGGCCAGGAAAAGCCCCCGGCTTAAGGTGGTGTGGGCCAACAGCGCGGCCAGTTCGCCGAGCATTCCCCGGGCGTCGGGAAGCACGAAGCGCCCGGCCTTCCAGTCGGCGTGCAGGGGGGTGCCCGGAACCAGCATGAGCGTCAGGGCGGCGGCCTGATCCGGGTCCATCTCGGACAGGGCCGCGCCGGTGCGCTCGGCATGGACGCGGGAGCGGTCGATCCCGGCCAGCCCCAGGAGCACCGTAACCGACAGGCGCAGCCCGGCCCGGCGGACCTTTTGCCCGGCGCTCACGATGTCGGCCACGGCGTCGGCCTTGCCCATGGCGGAAAGCGTGTCCTGGTCGCCGGACTCCAGGCCCATGTACAGGGTATGCAGACCCAGGCCGCGAAGCGCCGCCAATTCGTCCACGGACTTGGGGCCCAGGCTTTTGGCGTTGGCGTAGGCCGAGACCCGGTTCACGAAGGGCAGCTTCTCCCGGATGCGGCCAAGGAGCCGCGTCAGGCGGTTGACGGACAGGACCATGGCGTCGCCGTCGCACAAAAAGACCCGGCGTTGGCGGCGGCAGTAGGTGGCGGCGAAATCCAGGGCGGCGTCCACGTCGGCCTCGGGGACCACCCGGAAGGGCTTGCCCGTGTAGGCCCCGCAAAAGGCGCATGTGTTGTGCGAGCAGCCCAGGGTGGCCTGGATGAGGATGCTGTCGGCCTCGCTGGGGGGCCGGATGACGGAGCCGATAAGGTGCATGGGTGCGTCTTTGTGGGCGTTTTGGGGTGGCCGTCCGGTGCAGGTTTCCAGAGGACCGTTATCAGAAGATGGCCGGAAGACCGGCCTGTTTGCAGAGTTCGTTGGCGGTGATGCGGTCCAGGGTGTGGTGCCGTTTCACCGGTATCACCTTGACCCCATTGGAGTAAATGGAGTGGTTGCCTCCCTCGCGGTGTAAATGGAAGCCGTTTTTCTCCAGATGCCGGACAAGATCACGCCGTTTGACGGACATGGGGCGTTTCCACGGCCAGGGCTTCCATGAGGGCGTTGCCGGGAGGGATGTCCCTGCCCATCTCCCCGTAAGCCAGGACCATTTCCCTCAGGGCGTCCCGGAGCTGCTCCCGGCATTCCTCAAGGGTCCGGCCTTCGGTGACCACCTCGGGCCATTCCACCAGACGTCCCATATAGCCGGATGGGATTTTCAGATATTGCGCTGTATACTGGATCATAGGCGTTTCGTGCCTGGAGCAGGTTGCGAAGTCAATGGTCTGCGAGCCGGGCGGGGCAGAAGCGGCCGCCGCACCCCGTATCCGGGAAACGCGGCGGCCGACCTCCAGGGTGTTACTGTCCCATGCCGCACCCGGAACGCACGCTGCGGCAATAGGCCTCGCACTGGCGCATGTATTCGGGATTGGAGGTGTTTTTTGGGTCGCGACGGCAGTTGTCCAGGCATTGGGCGTACTGGGCGTTGCAGTATTCCCTGGTCTCGACGTTGCTGCGCATGTCGCTGCCGGTGAGGGCCTCGGGCCGGACCTGGACCACGGGGACGCGGTTTTCCGCCCCCGGGTCGCCGCCGCTTTGGAAGCGCAACTGGGCGACGCAGGTCAGGTTGCACTGGGAACACGACAGGTTGCACAGGACGCTGGGATCATGGCGGGCGCCGGGGGGAACCATGATGGCGCACACCGGGGCGCCGCCGGGCTTGACGCAGTAATATTTGGTCTGGGCCTGGACCCGGGAAGCGGCCGTCGCCATGAAAAGCGCCATGGCCAGAATCAAAAACAGGCGTTTCATGAAAACCTCCTTGCTTTGCGTACGAAAAAAATCCATGAGAAATGGGCTTAAAATCAAAACCTATCCCAAAGGGGCGGGGTTGTCATGTGCGCCCCCTCCCCGGCGCGCGGGGACAGGGGGCCGGGCTGTCGGAAAGGGCAAAACGGGTCTTCCCAGAGGGGAAAATGGATGATAAAAGGGCAAATGCCGTTGACTTTCCCAAATTGGCCGTGTTAGGGCTTCGCGACTTGTGAAGTCTTGCACGATCTCCGTCGCGCGTGGCGGCAAGCGCCTGTGGAAAGGCCTGGGACGGGGGAGGACGTGGTGCTGGACAAATTTCTCAAGTCGCCGATATTTAAAGATAAAAAGACGTGGGACGCCGTAGGCAACGCCTCGGTCATAGGGCTGCATCTGGTTTCCGGCGTTCTTGTGGGGCTTTTCATCGGATATTGGCTGGACGTGTGGCTTGGCACCAAGCCGTGGTTGCTTCTGTTGTTTTTGCTGTTCGGCATTGCCGCAGGATTTCGGAACATCTACCTGGAAGCCAAAAAGTTCCAGGAAGAGAACACGACGACGAACCATGACGACCAGGGCTAGTACGCTTGTGACCTCCTTCGACCGGATGCTTTTCCGCAGGGGGTTCGTCAATCCGGACATCAGGATGTTGGTGCGCAACCAGATCCTGTTGGCCGGATTTTCCACGGTGTTCTGTCTGGCGATTCTGGGGTTTTCGGCGTGGGCGTGGTCGTACGGCGCTGGGGCGGTCCTGGCGACGCTGAATTTCTGGTTTCTGGCCGGATTCGGCGTGCGCATCACCTCCCAGCCCAACCGGACCGAGGCCGTCCTGGCCACCTTGACCCGGTTTTATCTGCGGCTGGGGCTGACCGGCGCGGTCCTTTACGCGCTTATCGTGTGGGCAGGGGCGCGACCCGTCGCGCTTTTGACCGGGGTTTCAATCATCGTCGTCAATTTTCTGTGCTGGGGCGCCGTCAAGATCGCGGCCTCCGGAACGCGGGAAGCGCCAAATGGAAAGGAGGCATAAGCTATGGCTGGTGGTGGACTTCCGCATCCCCTTCTGCTCGTCGTGGAGGGCTTTCACTCGGTCGGTCTGAACGTTCCGGACACCGTGGTGAACGCCTGGGTGGTCATGGGCATCATGATCGTGATCGGCTCCATGGCCACGCGCAAGTTGGCCATGGTTCCCGGAGGGATGCAGAACTTTTTCGAATTCCTGGTAGGCGGCCTGGAAAGTTTCGTGGTCGCCAACATCGGCGAGAAGGGGCGCAAGGTCTTCCCGTTTTTGTGCGGCCTTTTCGTCTTCATCCTCATCGGAAACCTCATCGGCTTTGTGCCCGGCTTCGACGCGCCCACGGCCAACATCAACACCAATGCGGCCATGGCGCTCACGGTCTTTATCTATTACAACTTCTGGGGACTCAAGCTGTGGGGCCCCGGTTACATCAAACACTTTCTTGGACCGTTCTGGTGGCTCATTCCGCTCATGCTTCCGGTGGAACTGATCTCCCACCTGGCCCGGCCGCTTTCGCTCACCCTGCGTCTTTTCGGCAACGTGCGCGGCGGTGAAATCGTCCTGGTGCTGCTGTTCGCCTTGGCCCCGGTGGTCTCCACCTTCCCCATGTACTTCATGTTCATTCTGGCCAAGACCATCCAGGCGTTCGTGTTCTTCATGCTGTCCATGATCTACCTCAAGGGATCGCTGGAACACGCCCATTAGAATCGGGGGAAATGGTCCTTAGGACCAACAACACTACTAACCGCATTCCGTTATGGAGGATGCACCAATGCGCAAGATTCTGATGACCGCTCTGAACACCGTGGCCCTTCTCGCCCTGGCTGGCGTCGCTTTCGCCGCTGGCGATCCCGCCGTCGTCGCCACCATTTCCTGGGCCACCGCGTTGGCTCAGGGCGTCGCCGCCGCCGGCTGCGGCATCGGCATGGGCCTGGGCATCAAGGCCGCCTGCGAAGGCACCGCCCGCAACCCCGAGGCCAGCGGCAAGATCACCGTCACCTTGATTCTCGGTCTGGCCTTCCTTGAGTCCCTGGCCATTTACGGCTTGGTCATCAACCTGATCCTGCTGTTCGCCAACCCCTACATGGGTTAATTGCGGACATACCGATTTGGAAAAGGAGGCCGGAACTCCGGCCTCCTTTTTTCAAGGCGCCTCTTGTTAAAAGTTTCACATAATTAGCCTCTTTCCCATCGGCACAGTACTGTGAAAAGCGACCACATCCCAAGAGCAACCATCAAGCGGCTGGCCATGTATGTCCAGGTGCTGGAGTCCTTCAAGCGGGAAGGAACCCCGGTCGTGTCCTCGGAGCTTCTGGCCAGAACCTGCAACGTCAACCCCTCGCAAATCCGTAAAGACTTGGCGTATTTCGGCGAATTCGGCGTGCGCGGCGTGGGGTATCACGTGCAGGATCTCATCTCCGCCATCAAGCGTTCCCTGGGTGTGGACCGCATGTGGAAATGCGCCCTGGTGGGCGTGGGCAACCTGGGCAAGGCGCTGTTGCGGCACCGGGAATTCAAATACCGGGGCTTTGACATCGTGGCCGCCTTCGACTGTGATCCCTTCAAGATCGGCGAGGAGGTCATCGGCCTGGAGGTGGTCTGTACCAGGCGTCTCAAGGAGACGGCCCGGGATCTGGGCATCGAGATCGGGCTCATCACCACCCCTCCGGATCGCGCCCAGCGCGCCGCGAACTTCCTGGTCGAGGCCGAGATCAAGGGCATCATCAATTTCGCCCCGGCCCGGATCACCCTGCCTGCCGACGTCCATGTGGAATACGTGGATTTCTTCCACCATCTCTATGCCGTCTCTTTTTCCATCACCCTGGATCAGCGTCCCAAGGCCAAGGCCATCGGCGATTAAAAGCCCACCGGGGGCCAAAGTTCACCGCGCCCCGGCAACGGCTGTTCTTTGCGGGCCGCCTGGGGTATGCTTTCGCCGTGATTCTCAGTCTGCCGCAGGAGCGATACATGACCCGTTCGCGACGCCGCGTTCCGGCCCGTCCGGTGGTGGCCCTGTTGACGGATTTCGGCCTGTCCGATCCGTACGCGGGGCAGATGAAGGGCGTCGTGGCCTCGCTTGCGCCCGAAGCCCGGATCCTGGACATCAGCCACGGCGTGCCCGCCCACGACATCCTGGCCGGGGCCCTGTATCTGGACGCCAGTCTGCCCTGGCTTCCCCTCGGCTGCGTGATCGTGGCCGTGGTCGATCCCGGGGTGGGGACCACCCGTCGCCTGGTCGGCGTGGAGAGCCGGGGACGCCTGGTCCTGGCCCCTGACAACGGCCTGCTCTCGCTGCTTCTCACGCGCGGGGGGGTGGACGGCGCATGGGTCTTTCCCTCCCAGGACATGGGCAGCGCCACCTTCCACGGCCGGGACATCTTCGCCCCCCTGGCCGCCGCCCTGGCCAAGGGGCAGCCGCCCCGGGAACGCGGCCAGCCCGTGGATCCGGGCACGCTGGTGATTCTGCCGGGCCTGGACCCGGTCCTGGACGGGGATCGGCTGCAGGCCCGGGTGCTGCATGTGGATCGGTTCGGCAATCTCATTTTGAATCTGCGCATCGGGGAATACGGGGCCATGCTTGGCGCGGCCCATGGGGTGGCCATGGATATGCCCCGGGCCCCGCGCATCGTCCGGGCCGCGACCTATGCCGAACTGCCTCCGGGGGCCCTGGGCCTGCTGGCCGGGAGCCAGGGCTTTTTCGAGATGGCCATGGACCGGGAAAGCGCGGCCAGATCCACGGGCCTGCACCCGGGCGATGCCGTGACCCTTGTTCTCAGTGGGGAGACGGCTGCCGGGCCGGACCGGATACCCGGCGTCGTGTCGGAAAGATGACGCGGTCGCGGACCACGGCGGCCGCCGTATGAAATCCGAGCGACTGCAGGACGCAAACCGGCTTCAGGGGGGCACAGCCCCGCCATGCGGGGTTTCGCCAACGCAGGCGGCGTCTTTAGAGTGATGCCACGCGAGGGTGAAACGCTGCTGCCCATTGCAGGGACTTGACCGCGAGATCCGGGCCCCGGATTTCGAAACCGCGACACCGGGAGGACCGCCTGTGACGCAGCCTGCAACAATGGCCTCCATCATCGTGCCGACGTACAACCAGGCCCGGTACCTGACCGCCTGCCTGGATTCCATCTGGTTCCAGGACCACCCCGACCTGGATGTGGTGGTGGTCAACGACGGGTCCACGGACGACACCGCCCAGGTGCTGGCGGCGTTCGTCAGGGCCGTGGCCGGGGACCAGGCCTCCTATGCCTCGCGCTACGACGCCGAAAACAACCGCATCGAGCGGGTGCAGCACCCCCGCTATCCCCAGGCCGGACGCCGCCTGCGCATCCTCACCCACGAGACCAACCGGGGGCTGGCGGCGGCCCTCAATACCGGGTTCCAGGCGGCAAGCGGCCCCTACTGCACCTATGTGCCCTCGGATGACTGCCTCCTGCCGTCCATGATCTCCGAGATGGCGGCCGTGCTCGAGGACGGGGCGGATTTCGTCTACGCCGACATGGCCATCGTGGACGACGCCGGGCATTGGGTGCGGCGCTTCGCCCTGCCGGACTATTCCTTTTCCCGGTGCTTCGCCGACTGGTACCTGTGCGGCGTGGCCAAGCTGTACAAGACGGCGTTGCACCAGCGGTTCGGCTGGTACGACGAATCCCTCCTGGCCCACGATCACGAGCTGTTTCTGCGTTTTGCCGAGGCCGGGGCCGTGTTCCGGCATATCCCCAGGGTGCTCATGTACGTCCGGGACCACGCCCGGCGCGAGGTGGACATCCACGCGCCCACCAACTGGAACCGCCTGCTTGAGGAGTCCAAGGCCCTGGTGCTCAGGGCGCGGGCGCATCAGGCCGACTTGCCGTCGTCGCGCTGATCCGGCTGGGCCTGCCTCGGAAGGGCCTTTTCCGGCCTCGCGCCGCAATTGTCCGGGGGCGCGTGTGCAGGCGTCACGCGCCAGGCCCACGGCGGCGTTTTCTGGCATGCATATCGCATGACGCCTGGCCTGGGCGGGAGCCCCCGCCCGGGACATGCGCCTTGGCGCGAGGTCTGCGCCGGGTCTCGCCCTCATGTTTCCGTGGCGGATCGACGCGGGTATGGCCGCGCCGACCCGCAGGGGGACAGGTGGAGCGCAACAGGTCGAGGTCGCGAGGACGAGCGTGAAAGACATCAGCCTGTACATCCCGTGCTATAACGCCGCACGGTTTCTGCCCACGGTCCTGCCCGCCGTCATGAACCAGACCCACCCCCTGCGCGAGGTGCTGGTGGTGGACGACGGCTCCCTGGATGACACCGCCGCCGTGGCCCAATCCTTTGCCGGATCGGCCAGATATCCCCTGCGCATCCTGCGCCAGCCCGGAAATCTGGGACTGGCCGTGGCCCGGAACACGGCCATTCGCAGCCTGGATACCGAATATATCGCCGCCCTGGACTCGGATGTGGCGCCCAGTCCGGATTGGCTGGAGCACCTGGCGAAGGAGATGACCGATGAGGTGTCCGGGGTCGGCGGCGAGCTTCTGGAGACCTACCAGACCACCTTGGCCGACCGCTGGCGCACGGTGCACATGGTGCAGCACCGGGGTCCGAACCGGGTGGTCCGGCCGCCGTTTCTGTGGGGCTGCAACACGCTTTTCCGGCGCAGCGTGCTTTTTGAGGCCGGTCTGTACGACGAATACTGCAAGACGAACGCCGAGGACGTCAAACTCTGCGAGGCCATCCGCGACCGGCACGTCCTGATCTACACCCACCTGGCCAAATGCCGCCACCTGCGGCGCGACACCCCTAAAAGCCTCATGCGCAACTACTGGAAATGGTATTATTACGGGTGCTATCAGCCCGTCAGTCCTGCCCGGGCCCTGGCCTCCAACGCCCGCAACCTGCGGCGGCTGTGGGGGGTCATCCAAAAAGACGTCGCCGACGGCGATCTGGCCAGGCTTTTGATCAGCCTCCCCCTGCTTCCCTATACCTGCATCCGGGACTGGATCGACCTGGTGCAGCGGCGGGGAGAACCCATGTGACCACCCCGGCCAGGGAGCGCAGGACGAGCGGCGGGCTGGTTTTTGGCGTGCGACATGAAACGTGTCCATCCCTGGCCTGGCGCGCCGGAGCATGGATGACATGACGAGCAGCGGAGAAGAGATGCCAACGGTCCTGCATGTGATCCATTCCATAAGCGGCGGCGGCGCGGCGCGGGCCATGCTTGCCTGCGCAAAAGCCGTGGGGAGCGGGGGGGCGTGGCGTCAATCAGCCCTGAGCCTCGTGCCCGGCGATGCGAGCGTCAGCGAAGTCTGCCTGGCGCACGGCGTAACGTATCTGGGATGTCCGGATCAGAATGACCTGGACAATGCCTTGGCCGGGGCGGACATCGTCCACATGCACTATTGGAATTCGCCCGAGTTGCTCCATCTCCTGCTGCGCGGGTTGCCCCCTGTGCGCTGTCTGGCCACCTGGCACATCGGCGGCATGGACCCTCCCCATGTGCTGTCGCCGCAACTGCTCGACTGTTTCGACCATGTGCAGTGTGTCGGCCCCATTACGTTGGAGGCGGAGGCCGTCCGGAACCGTGTCGAACGTGGCGGGGCCGGGCGCGTCAGCATGGCCTATCCGGCAGTGGATCTGGACCGGTTCCTGGCCATTCGCCGCTCCCCCGGGGAAGGCGTCACCATCGGGTACCTTGGGACGCTGGACGGATTCAAGATCCATCCCGACTATATCGCCATGAGCGCCCGGGTCTCCTTCCCCCGGACCCGATTCGTCCTTTGGGGCGGAACCCGGGAGGCGGGCGAGGCGCTTCTGGCCCAGGCCGAGGCCCTGGGTGTGCGGGATCGGTTCGACTTCCGGGGGTATGTCCCGGATGCGGCGGACGTGTTTTCAAAGATCGACATTTTTGGCTATCCCCTGTGCGAAGGGAACTATTCCGCCGGGGAGTTGGTGCTCCAGGAGTGTTTCGCCGCAGGCGTTCCCGTCGTGGTGCTCCCCCACGGGGGCGCTGGAAGGATGGTGGTCCACGGGCAGACGGGGCTGGTGGCGCGATCCCCAGAGGAATACGCAACGGCGCTCGACCGGCTGGCTGCCGACCCCCTGGAGCGTCTGCGCCTGGGAGAGAACGCCAGGCAGTGGGCCAGGGAGCATTTCGGCGCGGAAAAAACCGCCCAGGCCACGCTTGGCCTCTATAACGCGCTTATGAAGCGGGGCAAACGCGCCCGGGTCATGGCCCGGCGGGTGGCGCGGGCCGGATCGCCGGTCAGCGGCGCGGAGGCCTTTCTGGAGGGACTGGGCGGGGCCTGCGTTCATTTCCAGCAAAGCTACTTCACCGGGCCGCATCGGCTGGCTTCGGCCGCAGATGCGTGCATCGCGGCTTCCTCGGACGTCCTGTGTTCCGGATCAGGCGGCGTCTTTCATTACCTCGACGTTCACCCGAACGATTTCTGGCTGCGGCTCTGGACCGGCCTGATCCATGCCCGTCGGGGGGCCCTGGACCAGGCGTCTGCGGAATTCCGTGCCGCCCTGGCCTGCCCTGACGCGGGGCTCAGGGCCGCGCACCACCTGGCCGCGTGCGCCATGGCCCAGGCCCGTGCTGCTCGCGATGTCCACACGCTTGAACAGTGCTATCACACCGGGCATTTTCTTGGCGCTTCGGGGTATCGCGTCCAGGCGGCGGAGATCTTCCGTTTTGTCGTGCGATCAGGCCAGGACCAGGGGCTTGCGGGATGGGCGCTTTTCAAGCTGGGGGAACAGGCCTGGGAGGAGGGGCGCGTCCGGACGGCCCGGCGACTTTTCAGGCAGGCCCTTGCCGCCAATGCCGCCATCGCCAAGGCGCGGATCCATCTTGCGCCCGGCGGTCGGCCCTTGCGGGTGCTCATCGCGACCGGGGCCGAGGGCGCGCAACCCGCCGGGGACCGTATCGTCGTGAGCATGGACCCGCTGGACGCCGGGCTCTGGGCCTACCATTTCGCCCGACGGAGTTTCGACGACGCCATCGTCGTCCTCCCCCCGGGAGCCAGCCATGCCGACAGGGCCAGGGCGATGGCCGTGGCCGGAGTGCATGCGGCCCCCGGGGCCCTGGTGACGGTGCGTTGAAAAATTTCAGGATTCCGGCATGCTCCATGCCGTCAGGTCAATGCGAGAGGCTGACAACCATGGGCGTCCATCGTCCCGGGCTTTCGGGGCCTGGCGCGGGAAGATCGCCCGGGCCGGGCGGACGTCGGCGAGGCGGGGCTGAACCGTTGGACGCCGGGCAGATATGTCCTCAGGTTTTTGTGTCCATTTTTTGCATAGGTGTCATACTGGACATGCCCCGGGTGGTGTGTGGGAGGCGCTGTGACGCATTCGAAGCAACTGGGATTTTGGGCCGGTGAATTCGGTCGGGCATACACCGAGCGAAACGCCGCATGCAATTTCGATCCGAAACGCCTGGCCCGGATGGGGGAAATATTCAAAGAGATGTTGTCCCATGCCAGCGGCGTGCGACGCATTCTCGAGGTCGGCTGCAATACCGGACACAATTTATCCATCTTGCGCGACCTTGGCGACTTTGAGCTTGTGGGCGTGGAGCCGCAGGACGCGGCCCGGGAAGAAGGGATGCGGCGCGGCGTGGCGGAGACGATCCTGCCGGGAGACGCCTTCCATCTCCCCTTCGAAGACGGCAGCTTCGATCTGGTGCTCACCACCGGTGTGATGATGCACATTTCGCCGGACGATATCCTACGCGCAATGGCGGAGTTTCGCAGGGTTTCCCGGAAATGCTATTTCACGATGGACTATTTTGAGGAAACGGAAACGGCGGTAGCAAACTACCACGGCCACGACGACCTGCTGTGGCGTCGCGACATGCGCAAGGTCGTGGCCCGGAGCGATCCCGGGGCGACGCTGCTGTGGGAGCAATGCGTGGGGCAGGATCGCGACATCGGCAAACAGACCTGGGCTTTTTTGTTCGCCTTTGGGGGCAAAGCGGCGGGGATCTCCGGTTGTTGAAGCGGAAAGGGCAGGGGCGCAAAACACGTGACGTTGATCCAGCATGGCTGGAAAGGATCGATATACCAAGGCATGTTAAACGATAAAAGCATTCTCGTGACGGGCGGCACAGGCTCCTTTGGCACGGAGTTCATCAGGACGACGCTACGGTCCTACAAACCGAAACGACTGATCGTCTTCAGCCGGGATGAGCTCAAGCAGTACGAGATGTCCCAGGTTTTTTCCGTGCAGGAGCATCCGTGCATGCGATATTTCATTGGCGATGTCCGGGATGCTGACCGGCTTCGCCGCGCCCTGCGGGGCGTCGACATCGTGGTGCATGCGGCCGCCCTCAAACAGGTGCCCACAGCGGAATACAATCCGGCTGAGGCCGTGAAGACGAACATCCAGGGCGCTGTCAATGTGGTCGATGCCTGTCTCGACTGCGGCGTGTCGAAATGCATCGCCTTGAGTACGGACAAGGCCGTGAACCCCATCAATCTGTACGGCGCCACCAAGCTGTGCTCGGACAAGCTCTTTATCGCGGGCAACAGCTATTCCAGCGCGGACCAGACCGTGTTCTCCATCGTGCGCTACGGAAACGTCATGGGCAGCAGGGGCAGCGTCATCCCGCTCTTCCTGAAACTGCGCGGGACCGGCCGCCTCCCGGTCACCGATCTGGAGATGACCCGGTTTTGGCTGGAGATTACGGACGGCATCCAGTTCGTTCTCAAAAGCCTGTCCATGATGGAAGGGGGCGAAATATTCATTCCCAAGATCCCAAGCATGCGCGTGGTGGATCTGGCAAAGGCCATCTGCCCGGAGTGCGAACTGGACGTGGTGGGCGTCAGGCCGGGAGAAAAGATCCATGAAATCATGATTCCGGACGCGGAATCCCGCAACACCCTGGAATACGACACCCATTACGCCATCTACCCCATCGGCCGCAATCTCGACAGGTTTGTGGGCAAGGACAAGGGCAAACGGCTGCCCGAAGGTTTCGAGTACAGGTCGAACACCAACACCTGGTGGATAAGCAAGGACCAGTTGCGGGAATGCGTAAAAAAATTATTTCCTACGGCAGACATCTGATTGACCAGGCCGACATCGACGCCGTGACCGAGGCGTTGCAGTCCGGCTGGCTGACCGGCGGCCCGGCGATCGTCGCCTTCGAGGAGGCCGTGGCCCGCCTGTGCGGCGCCGCGCACGCCGTGGCGGTATGCAACGGCACCGCCGCCCTGCATTGCGCCATGCACGCCCTTCGCGTCGCTCCCGGGGACGAGGTGATCGTGCCCCCGATGACGTTTTGCGCCACGGCCAACGCCGTGGTCTATCAGGGGGGCGAACCCGTGTTCGCGGATGTTGCGCCAGGCACCCTGCTGCTCGATCCCGCTTCGGTGGAGGCCAGCCTGACGCCGCGCACCAAGGGGATCGTGGCCGTGGATTATGCCGGTCAACCCTGCGACTATGACGCCCTGCGGGCCATCGCCGACGCGCATGGCCTCTTTCTGGCCGCAGACGCCTGCCATTCCCTGGGCGGGGCCTGGAACGGCCGTCCCGTGGGCAGTCTGGCGGACGTCACCTGCCTGAGCTTTCATCCAGTCAAGCACATCACCACCGGCGAAGGCGGCATGATCCTGTGCGACGATCCGCTCCTTGCCGAAACCATGCGCCGCTTCCGCAACCACGGCATCGACGCCGACCCCGCCCGGCGGGCGGAACAGGGCGTCTGGCGGTATGACATGGGATTTCTCGGCCACAACTACCGCATCACCGACATCCAGTGCGCCCTGGGCGGAAGCCAGCTTGACAAGCTGCCGCAATGGCTGACGCGCCGTCGGGAGGTGGCGGCCATGTATGCGCAGGCGCTGCGGAACATGGCGGACGTGTCGCCCCTGGAGGAGGTTCCAGGCGCGACCCACGCCCTGCACCTGTATGTGGTGCGCATCGCCTCGAGGCCCAAACCCTTGCGGGATGCGGTCCTTTCGGGGCTGCGGGCGCGGGGCGTGCAGGCCAACGTGCATTACGTCCCGGCCAACAGGCATTCGTACTACCGGCAGCGGCTTGGGGACGGCGCATCCGGAACGCCGGTCTGCGACAAGGCGTTCGAGGAGATACTGAGTCTGCCCATGCACGCCGGACTCACGGACGAGGACGTGCGGCATGTGCTGTGGGCGCTTGGCGAGGCCCTTTTGGAGGCCAGGGCATGAGTGTGCGGTTTGTCGCTGAAATTTCCAGCAACCACCATGCGGATCTGTCCCGCTGCCTGCAGTTCGTGGACACGGCGGCGGACATTGGCTGCGACGGCGTCAAATTCCAGTTGTTCCGTCTGGAGTCGCTGTTCGCGCCCGAGATCCTGGCCAGGTCGGAAAGGCACCGGATGCGCAAAGCCTGGGAGCTGCCGCCGCATTTTCTGCCCCACATCGCGGACCGGGCCAGACAGCGGGGCCTGGCCTTCGGCTGCACGCCCTTCGATCTGCGGGCCGTGGAGGAATTGACGCCCGTTGTGGATTTTTTGAAGATCGCCTCCTATGAACTCACCTGGCCGACCCTGCTTTCGGCCTGCGCCGCCACGGGACTGCCTGTGGTCCTGTCCACCGGCATGGCCGATCTTACGGAGACGAAAACGGCCGTGGATGTCTTGCGGGCGGCCGGGTGCGCCGACCTGACCCTTTTGCACTGCGTCTCCCGGTACCCGTCCCCCCCGTGCGAATCCAACCTGGCCTGCATCGAGACCTTGCGTACGGCCTGCGGCTGCGACGCGGGATGGTCGGACCATTCGGTGTCGCCGGGCGTGATCCACCGGGCGGTGCATGCGTTTTCCGCCTCCATGGTCGAGTTCCACCTGGACCTGGAGGGGGCGGGCGTGGAGTATCAGGGCGGCCATTGCTGGCTCCCGGAGCGGATGGCCCAGGTCATCAAGGACGTGAGGGACGGGCTTGGCGCTGACGGCGACGGCGTCAAGCGCCACGCGCCGTGCGAGGACGAGGAACGGTGGTGGCGCGCGGACCCGGAAGACGGGTTGCGTCCGTTTCAGCGCGTCAGGGCCGGGTTTGAAGGGTGAAGGAGACGGACATGCGTTGCATCGCCGTGGTGGAGGCCCGTATGGGCTCCACGCGTTTCCCGGGCAAGTCCCTGGCCCCCCTGGTCGGCCTGCCTGTTTTAGGGCATATCGGCAAGCGCCTCGCCGTATGCCCGGTCCTGGAGCGCATGGTGCTCGCCACCTCCGTCCTGCCGCGCGACGACGTGCTGGCCGAGGCCGGGCCGAAATACGGCTTCGAGGTGGTCCGCGGCCCGGAAGACAACCTGCTCGCCCGGCATCTGCTGGCCCTTGAGCGCTACGAACCGGACATCGTCGTCCGGGTCACCGGGGACTGCCCCCTGGCGGACCCGGACGTCATCGCCCGGCTGGTCGACCTGCTCCTGCAGACCGGCGCGGAATACGCCACCGTCCGGGAAGGCGTCCCCTGCATCCATCAGGGCATCGATCCCTGCCGGAGTTCCGTGCTGCGACGGCTCGCCGCGCGCCACGGCGACGATCCCTTGGTGCGCGAGCATGTGACGTCATGGCTCAAATCCCGGCCGGACTTCGCCCCCATCGCCTATCTTGAGCTTATGGAGCGCGAAAAGTTCGCCGGGGCGCGCATCTGCATCGACACCCCGGCGGATCTGGCCTTTCTGGAGGCGGTCTACGCCGCCCTGGGCGCGGCCCCGGGCGAGGCGGACATCCGGGATGTGGCGGACCTGTTGCGGGCCAGGCCCTGGCTCATGGACATCAACAGCCATGTGGCGCAAAAAACCGCCGGGCAACCCACCCTGCGCCTCGTCATCCAGGCCGGGGATGGCGCGGACGCGGCCTTTCTGGCCGCCGTGGCGGCCGTGTTGCGCGATGCCCATGGCCTGGGCGTGCGCGTGCACCAGCCTCCGGGACAGGCGCAAGAGCCGGAACTACGGCCGTTTGGCGTCGTGGCCGACCCCGGGGATTTTCAGCCGGACATTTTGCTTCGGGCCGCAGGTACCGGTTCGCCTGATCCAGGGGTTCCCGGGGTGGACCTGACGCAGGGGGACGGCCTGGCGCAGTTCGTCCCGGGGCCCGGACTGGGACTGGCCCCGGTCCAGACGGGCCTTGACGGGCCAGGAATCCGGACTGCGGCGGCCTATCTGGCGGCCTGCGCCCGGAAACGGCGCGAGGGCCCATGCTGACCGCGGCCATCATCGGCTGCGGCGACATCGCCGGCGGTTTCGACGACCGTAGCGTACCGCCCAATGTGCTGACCCACGCCGGGGCCTATGCCGCCTGCATAGGCGCGGTGCGGCTGGCCGCCGCCTGCGATCCGTCCGAGGAGGCGCGGCGCTCCTTTCTTGCCTGCCGTCCGGGCGTGCAGGGATATGAAGACCCGGCGGCCATGCTCGCCGCTGTGCGGCCGGACATCGTCAGCGTCTGCTCTCCCACGCCGTGGCACGAAAGGCATGTGGCCCTGGCGCTTGAAAGCGGGGCCAGGGCCGTCATCTGCGAAAAACCCCTGGCAACGGACGCCGCCACGGCCGCGGCCATGCTCCGGGAGTGCCGACGGCGCGGGGTGTTGTTGTGCGTGCCCTACCTGCGCCGCTGGGCGCCGCATTTCACCGCCCTTGGGCGTGATATCGCCGAAGGCCGGTACGGCGGACTCCAGGCCGCCACCGTGGCCTACACCAAGGGCCTGCGGCACAATGCCTCGCATTTTGTGGATCTGCTTGGCGCATGGTGCGGGGACTGGCGCGGGCCGAGGGTCATTTGCGGCGAAGCCTGGGGCGGTGATGACGCGGCGGCGGACTTCGCCGTCATGTTCGGCAGCGTGCGGGCCATGTTCCTGCATCTGCGGGCGGAGTGCTACGAAGTCCTGGAGATGCAGCTGTTTTTCGAGGAGGGGCGCGTGGATGTGCTTCGCGGCGGCCGGGAGTTCCGCCGCCATGCCCTCGCCGCGCACCCGGTCCTGCGCGGTGGCCGCATTCTGGCCAGTCCGCCGGTGGTCGAGGAATGGACGCAAGATCGCAACATGGCGCACATGCTGCGAAACGTGCTGGAGGCCCTGGCCGGGACGCGCCCTCTCGCGGCGCAACCCGAGGAAGCGGTCCGGGCCCTGGCGCTCTGTGACGCGGTCATCGCCGCGCTAAAAGGGAGATCCCATGGCTGAACTGGCGATACTTGGCGGGACGCCGGTGCGCACCGCGCTTTTTCCGGCCTACAATCCCATCGGCGCCGAGGAAAAACAGGCCGTGGCGGAGGTCATGGACAGCGGCCTGCTGTCCTCGTACATCGGGGCCTGGCATGAGGACTTCTACGGCGGCCCCCTGGTCCGGGAACTGGAGGCCAAGTGGCGGCGGGCCTTCGGCGTCAGACACGCCGTGGCGGTGAATTCCGCCACGTCCGGCCTGTATGCGGCCATGGGCGCCTGCGGCGTGGCCCCCGGGGACGAGGTCATCGTCTCGCCCTACACCATGTCCGCCAGCGCCACCGCGCCCCTTATCTACGGGGCCACGCCGATTTTCGCCGACATCGACCCCCGGGATCTGTGCATTTCCCCGGAATCCATCCGCGCCCGCCTCAGCCCCCGCACCAAGGCCATCATCGTGGTGCACATTTTCGGCCATCCGGCGCGCATGGAGGAAATCATGGCCATCGCCCGGGAACACGGGCTTTTGGTCGTGGAGGACTGCGCCCAGGCCCCCATGAGCCGGTGCGACGGCAGGTATGTGGGCGCAATCGGCGACATCGGCGTCTTCAGCCTCAATTACCACAAGCATATCCATACGGGCGAAGGCGGCGTCGCAGTCACCGACAACCCCGACCTCGCGGAGCGGCTGGAGCTTCTCCGCAACCATGGCGAGGTGGTGGTGGACGACAAGGGGACCAGGGATATCTTCAACATCATCGGGTACAATTACCGCCTGACGGAACTTCAGGCCGCCATCGGCGTGCATCAAATCGACAAGTTGGAAGGGCTGTTGGAAAAACGCCGGGCCAACGCGGCGTTTTTCGACAGGGAACTGTCCGGGCTTCCCGGCATCGAGCCCCAGCCCGTCCGCCAGGGCTGCACCCACGCCTACTACAACCAGGTGTTTTTTTTCGACCAGGAGCGCGTCGGCATACCGCGCAACGTCTTCATCAAGGCCGTGGGGGCCGAGCTGCCTTCCGCCTACCTGCGCGAACGGGTGCCCCTGATCGGCTACGGCTACGTCAAACCGTTGTATCTGCAACGCATCTATCACGAACATGCCACGGACTGCGGGCCGAACTGCCCCAGGTACTTAGGCGTTGCCGAGTATGGGCCCGGGTTGTGTCCGATCACTGAAAACATGCATTATCATGTGCTGTTCAACCATGAATTCCACAGGCCCGGCATGAGCGACGGGGACTTGCGGGATGTGGCGGACGCCTACTTCAAGGTGTACGAACAGCGCCACACACTGCGGGGACTTGCCCTGGAACAGGGGAAGTAGGGCGGCATGCCTGCCGTCCTGTGCGCGATGCATGATCCCGGGGGGGCCCTGGCCCTGGCGCCGGTGCTCCGGCTGGTGCCGCCCGGATGGGCCGACGTGTTCGCCGGGGAATGGGCCCGTGACATGTTGCGGCGGCAGGGGGTCGCGGCGCGGCCGCTGCACAAGGATGTATCCCCGCAGGAGGCGGAGGCCCTCCTGGACGGGTGCGCCGCCCAGGCGCTATTGACCGCCACAAGCTGGGGCGGCGATGCGGAACAGGCCCTGCGCAACGCGGCCCGACGCAGGAGGCTGCCCAGCGTAACGGTTCTCGATTTCTGGTCGAACTACCGGATGCGTTTTCGGCATGCCGACGTTCCCATCGAGAGCATGCCGGATCTGATCTGCGTCATGGATGAAGGGACCCGGCAGGAGATGATTGGGGAAGGCTTCGCCGCGTCCAGACTTGTGGTCACGGGGCAGCCGCACCTGGAGGCCCTTTTCGCAGACGGTTGCGCCCCGGCGTGCGGCCCGACGGACCGCCTGCTTTTTTTGTCGCAGCCGGATCTGGCGAACGGCCTTACGGTGCATGGCGACTCGCTGATGCGGCGGATATTTCAGGAGGCGGGCCGCATGGCCAGTGCCCGGGGACGGCGCATGCACCTTTTTTTCAAGCCCCATCCCAAGGAAACCCCGCCTGCGCCCGAACGGTTACGCGTCCTGTGCGATCCGGATCTGGTGGAGGTGACGCTTCTTTCGCGGACCATGCCCCTTCTGGCCGCCCTGGACGGCGTGGAGGCGGCGGTCGGCGGCCCGACCATGGGACTGTTCGAGGCCCGGGCGCGCGGCGTGGGCGCGACAGCGCTTTGCGCCGTAAACGCCACGCCCGCCCTTGTGGCCGCGTTGCGCCAGGCAGGCATCCGGGTGCAGCAGCCGCCAGCCTGTCCTGGGATATTCGAGCACGAAACAAACGCGCCGCCAGCAAAGTGGCGACCGGGAGCGGCCAGGCGCATCCTCGACGCCGTGACAAGGAGCATGGGATGACACGCCGCACGCAGCAGGCCCTCCGTGAGGCCCCGCTCATTCCCCTGGAGGATCTGCCCCGGTATTCGCCCTGGCCCGCCCGGTTGCTTGGCCTCTCGGCCTGGCGAAAACCCGTCAAGAGCGAGGCGGAACTCTACCGGGAATACGAGGAGGAGACCTTCGCCCCCTACCTGGAGCGCGCCCGGTCGCACTACGCCCACAGCCTCTACCGGGAGTGGTTCGCCGCACAGACGGCAGGGACCGGTCCGTCTCCCTGCCATACCGAATGCGGCCTGCGGCTGCTCACTCCCGGCCAGCAGCTCGAGGTCTTCATCGACGCGGTGCAGGACGCCCTGGCGCCGCATCTCCCCGCCCCGGCCCTGTGCGATCTGGGGGCCGGGACGGGCAAGATTCTGTATTGCCTGGCGCAGCGGGGCGTGACGCGCCAGACGCCGCTTCTGGCCTTCGAGTTCAGCCCGAGCGCCAGGGAGCTCATCCGGCACTTTTCCCGGAACCAGGGCCTGGACATGCAGGTGCATGCCTGCAACTTTCTTGAGCCGCGGATCACGGAGGCGGCCATTCCCAGGGACGCGGTCCTTTTCACGTCCTTCGCCCTGGCCTGCGTCCCCCGGGACGCCACAGACTTCCTGCGGGCGCTGGCGGCGTTCCGGCCCCGGGTGGTGGCGCATTTCGAGCCCTGCGCGGACTTTTTCAAGCCCGACAACCTCCAGCACATGATGTGTCGGCGCTATGTCGAGATCAACGGCTACAACGCCGACATCCACATTGCGGCGCGCGAACTCGAGGCTGAGGGCGTGTTGCGCGTGCTCGCCACACGCCCGAACGTCTTCGGCGGCAACCCCCTGCTGCCGTTTTCCACGGTGGTCTGGACGCCCGCATAAAGGAACGGACATGGCGGTTTGTTCCCCCACGGCGCTTTTTCGGTGCGACGCCTCCCCCGAACGGGGCTACGGCCATGTCAGCCGCTGCCTGTCAGTGGCCCGGGCCATCCGGGCCGTGCGCCCGTGGCGGATCGTCTTCGCCCTGGGCTCGGATCACGCGGCGCAGCGGGTGCGTGGGCGCGGCCTGGAGGTCAGCGTCCGGTCGTCCGGCGAGGCTATGGCGGCCTGGCTGGAGCGCATCCTGCGCGAGCTCTCCCCGCAGGCCCTTTTTCTGGATGCGCCCCAGGGCTTTCCCGAGGCCCTGGCGGCCCGGCGTCATGCCGCAGGCGGCCTGACGGTCGTTTTGGACGACGCCGGTCCCCTGCGCCGACATGGGGACGCGGCCTATTACCCGCCCGCACCTGCGGCGTACGCCCTGGACTGGACGGGGTGCGGCACGGAGGTGTTGTGCGGATTTCAGTGGGCGCCGCTTGGGGAGGCCTTCGTCCGGCATCCCCGCGTCGCCCGGACCGGCCCGCCCAGGCTTTTGGTGACCATGGGAGGCTCGGACCCGGCCGGGTTGGCGCTCCGGGCGGCGGAGTTGCTTATGACGCCGCCCTTGAGCGGCACGCCCTGGTCCGCCCTGTTTGTGGTTGGGCCGTATTTTGCAATGAAACACGAGCTGGCCGTACGCCTGGACAGGCTGGACGGCCGGGCCGAGATGGTGGAGTCGCCACAGGACATGGGGGCGCTCATGGCGGCCAGCGACTTCGCGTTGGCCTCCTTTGGCGTCAGCGCCTACGAACTTGCGGCCAGCGGGGTTCCGGCCGCCTACTATTGCCTGACCGGGGAGCATGCCGCCATGGCCGGGGTTTTCGCCAGGGAGGGCATGGCCATAAGCTTCGGCGTTCATGACGCGGTGCGCCAGGACGAGGCGGCCCGACGGACGGCGGAGCTGTTGCGCGATCCCCTGGCGCTTGAGCGCATGGGCCGTCGGGCCGCCTCCCTGGTGGACGGCAAGGGGGCGCAACGGATAGCCGCCGACCTGGTGCGAAGGGTGGAGTCGCTGATATGAGCACGCAAAGCCATTGGGAAGGGCACCACGGCCCTGTTCTGGAACGCCAGGGCGAATACACGGTCATCGCGTGCCAGGCCTGCGGCTTCGCGCACATCATTCCCATCCCGGATGCCGAGTCCCAGCAGCGCATGTACCGGGAAAAATACTACACCGAGATGATCCCGGACTACATCGAGCGGCATACGCGGGACCAGCCGTGGTGGGATCACGTCCACGCCTCCCGGCTGAAGACCCTGGAGTCCCTGCTTCCCGTTGGAGCCAGGAGGATCCTGGATATCGGTTCCGGTCCCGGCGGCTTCCTGCGGGCGGCCCGGGACAGGGGCTGGGAGGGCCTGGGGTTCGAACCATCCGAGCAGGCCTGCCGCCATTGCGTCGGGACGCTTGGCCTGAATGTCCGCCAGGAGTTTTTCACCAGGGAGACGGACCTCGGCGAGGGAGCCTTCGACGCCGTCCACATGAGCGACGTGCTGGAGCACATACGTGACCCCCTGGCCATGCTGCGGGCCGTCCGCCGGGTGTTGCGCCCGGGCGGCGCGTGCTGCGTGGCCGTTCCCAACGACTTCAACCCCATCCAGACCGCCTTGCGCCGCGACCGGGGATTTTCTCCCTGGTGGGTCAGCACCCCGGATCATATCAACTATTTTACGTTCGACTCCCTGCAACGGCTCTTGGAACGCGGCGGATTCGAGGTGCGGCAGCGGGAGGCCAGTTTCCCCCTCGACGTGTTTTTGCTGTTGGGGATCGACTATACGGACGACGACGTCCTGGGCAGACAGTGCCACGGGTGGCGCATGCGCCTGGAGCGGACATTGTACGATATGGGGCTGGGCGAGGCCCTGACGGACGTATACCGGGCCCTGGCGAAACACGACCTGGGGCGGCACGCCGTCCTGTACGCCACGGCGCGCGAAGGGGCCGCATCACCGGAGGAACGATGAACGACGAGGCCGGGGAATCCATCATTCACCTGGAGAAATGCCCGGGATGCGGCTATTCGGAGCGCATCCCCGTCTACGCCATCGCCTGGGAGCGATCCATCCCCGTGGCCGTCTGCGCGCGCTGCGCCCTGACCTACCAGGAGGCCCCGCTCAATGCCGCCGAGTTGGAGCGGTATTACCGGACCAACAGCATCTATCATTTCCACGGGCCGGGGTCGCGCCAGCACAAGCTGGTCGGGGCGCGCCACGCCTTTCTTGCCGGCCTGCTTCCCTCCCAGGACCGGCATCGGTGCGTGCTGGACGTGGGGTGCGGCTTCGGGGACTTCCTGGCCTCCTTCGACCCGTCCGCATGGCGCAGGATGGGCATCGAACTCAATGCCGAGCGGGCCGCCTTCGGCCGGGAGTCGCTTGGGCTGGAGATCATCGAACGGCCCCTGGAGTCGCCTGGGATAGAGCCGGGCAGCGTGGATCTGCTGTGCGCCTTCGGGGTGATCGAGCATATGTACGACCTGCCGACGGTCTTCGCCTCCATGCATTCCTGTCTGGCCATGGGCGGCCTGGGCGTGGTGAACGTGGCCGATATCGACAAACCCGACCATGGCGTCAGCGATTATTTTTGCGCGGAGCACATCCTTTCCTTTTGCCCGGAAACCTTGCAATCCGCCATCCAGGCGGCGGGGTTCGAACTGGTCAAGACCGCCCCGGTCACTCCGGACGAAAACAAGGATGTCGGCTGCGTGTTCCGGAAGGTGCGCCAGGACTCTTTCTGGCGCGGCATGCGGGCCATGCCGGAACGGGCCGGGAGGCTGGCCGATGCGATCAGGGTCTATGTCCGCAGGCGGCAGGAGTACATCGCAGGGATGCGGCGGCGTTTCGAAGAGGCGGGGCTTTTTGATCCGTCGCTGCGGGTCGGCGTCTACGGCGCGGGCGGGCATACGGAACAGATGCTGGAAGGCGTTCCGGAACTGCGCACGGTCCGCTTCTTTTTCGATTCCGACCCCGCGAAACGCGGGCGGCCGTTTCTGGGGGGGGCCATCCACAGCCCGGAGGAGATCCCGACGCTTGGGCTCGACGCGGTGCTGATCTCGAGCCGGGCCTTCGAGGAGGAGATATTGGCCGCCCTGACCCGGACCCTGCCGTCCTCCATCCGGGTCATTCCCATGTACCGGGAGTTCGGGGAGCGGTCATGAAGCGCGTCGTGTTCGCCGGGGCGTACGGCATACAAAGCCAGGGGGACGACGCCCCGCTGGTGGTGATGGCCCGGATGCTGCGCGAGCGCGTGGGGGAGTTCGACGGCGTGGTCGTCTCCAGGCCGCACGGAGGCGCGGAATACGCAGCGCTTCGCCTGCGCAGCGTCGCCAATTTCGAATATGCGGCCAAGGCCGACAGCCTCGGCAGGTGGTTTCGCGGCTTCAATCCCACGGATGACCGCACGGACCTTTTGGCGCTTGAGGCCGAGATCGCCGGGTGCGACCTGCTGGTTCTCGGTGCGGGCAACGCCCTGGTCGACCAGTGCTTCGATCTGCTGCGCGGCCCGGTTCCCTATTTCACGATGTTGACGCTCATGGCCCGCATGTCCGGGAAGCCGGTTTTGTGGTATGGGCTTTCCATCGGCCCCCTGCGCACGCCCTTCGGGAAAAAATACGCCCGGCTGTGCCTGGACCTGGCCGCCGCGGTCACGGTGCGCGACGCCGCAAGCGCGGCCGTGGCCAGGCGGATCGGGTATCACGGGACATGCCTGCGCCTGCCGGACCCGGTGCTCGGCCTGCCCTCGCCGGGATCGCACCCCGCGCCTGGTCCGGCGCGTGACGCCTGGAACCGGGCCCATGCCCGGGGGGCGGGCGTGGCGGCGGTCTCCCTGCGCGCCCTCCCGCCGGGGCGCATGTCCCACGCCCAGTGGGTGGCGGGCATGGCCGCCCTGTTGGACGCCCTGTACGAGCGTCACGGCCTGCGCCCCCTGTTCATCCCGCAATGCACCTATTCCGGGGGCGGGCCGCTGGAGGACGACCGCAACGTCGCAAGGGACGTGGCGGAGGCCATGCGCGGCAGGGCCGACCCGGTCGTGGTCCGGGAGCGCCTGAATGTTGAGGAATGTCTTTCCCTGTACGCCGGGGCGCGCGTTGCGTTATGCACCAGGCTGCACGGCGCGGTGTTCGCCGCCATGAACGCAACGCCGGTTCTGGCCTTTGGATACCATCCCAAGGTGGCCGGGTTCATGGACTGGCTGGGACAGCCGGACCGGGTGGTTTCCCTGCGGCGGGGCGGCGCGGCGGATTGGCTGGACAAGGCCGAGGCGGCCCTTGGCGCGTCTTTGCAGGAACGGGGCCGGGTGTTGGCCCGGATCGAGGAAGGCCGCCGCGAGGTGGAGCAATACGGGGCGCTCGCCGCCGCGCTGCTGGCCGGGGAAAGGCTCCCGGCCCCGGCGACGGGAAGAGGCATGCCATGAACGTGCTGCCCGTTTTTCCGGATATGCCCCTCAAGGCTTCAAAACAGCCCGTGGGGGGCGTATGCCTCGCGGTCTGCCAGCGTGGGCATGGTCATGAGGTGTCCGCCTCCGGCATGGTCATCCAACCAGACTCCCGTGAGGGCAATGCGGGCGATGCACATGAAGAGTAAAGACCGAATTGTTGCATTAGAACACAATGTTCATAATAACAGCAATGCAGCGCAAAAAGCCCGAAGCTATGGCGAACTGTCCGACGCACTGTTTGCGGAAGGATTTGTTCAAGATGCAAGTATTGCGAATGATGCTTCGATGTATCATGGAGGCCAGGGTTCCTGTGTCGGGCAAGAGCTAGACAGAGATTCTGTTAATAATAAGAACAGACTGGAAGAACAGGCAGAATACATAAAAAATCGGAACATATTTACAGATTATCCATCGGTAATCCAGTTTGAAACACTATCCATGTGTAATGCGCGGTGCGTGTATTGTCCATCGATGAAGACGCCGCGCCGAAATAATAGGATGACGGATGTCTATCTTGATAAGTTGTTAAACGAGATAGGTGATATTTCTCGTGAGACAACAATTGCGATTGCGCCTCACTATGTGAATGAACCGTTCATGGATTCCAGACTCATAGAAATCTTAAAGAGAGTGGACAAGCAAATGTCACGGGTCAAGGTTTCTCTTTTCACCAACGGATCACTTTTATATGAAAGAGAAGCCAAAGAGTTGTCCCAGATCGGAAAAATTTCCGCGATATCCGTCTCTCTCAACGAATACGAGAAAGCCCCCTACACCCGGGTGACAGGTTTGTCGTTTGAAAAAACGATACAAAACATCAAATATCTGCACGGTCTTGCTGAAAAGGGGCAACTCAAGACGGAGGTGTATATACGTCGGGTTGGAGATGGATCCGCATCAGATCAGGAATTTGTCGAGTTCGTAAAAAGGGAATTTCCTCTTTTCATCCCGGCCTGCAGGCGACAGACAGACTGGATCGGCCAGATCGACACGGATTCGAGCGGAAATGCCCTGGTCAAATATCCTCTTGGCTTTATCCCGGTGATGGGCTGCAATCAATGGTTTCGGATTCACATTTCGTCAGAGGGAAAAGCCTACGTATGTTGTTTTGACGGGGTGGGGAAATGGCCAGTGGCTGATTTGAACCATATGCATATCCTTGATTTTTACCGGAGCAAGTATAAACGAATGCTCCGGAAGGACATTTATACCCGGTTGGAGGCGCCGCCGCCATGCAATTCCTGTAACATATATTGGAATGAAGACTGATTCGTCGAATCGTCGTGGCGGGTGTTGAAGCCGTCCCGGGAATGGCTGGATTAGAAATGCGGATGGGATCTAGTACAATCAATACATAGTGAACATGCGCAATGCATTTCTGAGCTCAGACGCCATGGAGCGGTTGCGCCAGCACGTGCGGACCTCCATCCACAGCAAGGTCCGTCGCGCCATGGGCGAAATGGAGCGTAGATGGGAACAGCGCGAAACAGCCGTGGCCGCCGCATCCGGCCCTGGCGCATAACGAAAGGAGGGGGTCCATGACCTCTCTGACAAGCCTGACCCCGGCGGCGCTCAAGGCCATGCCGCCGGACGCCCTGCCGCAGTTGGCGGCGCACATGCGGGCGTTTCTCCTGGATACCGTCTCCCGGACGGGCGGGCATATCGGGGCCAACCTGGGCACGGTGGAGTTGGCCATCGCCTTGCACTACGTCTTCGATTCCCCTGCCGACGCCATCTTCTGGGATACCGGGCATCAAGGATACGCGCACAAGCTGATCACCGGCCGGGCGTCGCTGTTTGCGACGCTCAACACCAAAGGCGGCATGAACCGCTTCGTGTCCAGCGCGGAAAGCGACCATGACGCCATGGAGGCCTCCCACGCCGGCACCTCGCTGTCCATGGCCCTGGGCGCGGCCCTGGCCCGGCGCATCCTCGGCCGGTCGGGCTGGACCATTCCCGTCATCGGCGACGGGGCCCTGTGCGAAGGCGTCGCCCTGGAGGCCCTGAACCATATCTCCGTGGAGCCGGGGGTGCGGGTGGCCGTGGTGCTCAACGACAACGGCTACGCCATCAGCCCCGGGTTCGGGGCGCTCCACAACCATCTCCAACAACGGGGCCTTGGCGCAACCGGGCCCGATGCGCTGTTCACTTCCCTGGGCTACGAGACCATCGGCCCGGTGGATGGGCACGACATCGCCGCCCTGACGGCCGCCTTTGAGCGCGTGCGCCAGTCGGACAGGGTGGCGTTGGTCCATGTGAAGACGGAAAAGGGGCGCGGCTATCCCCCGGCCGGGGCGCACCCGGTCAGGATGCACTTCTCCTTTCCCTTCGACCTGGGGACCGGGGCCCTCACCCAGACCCAGGCCGCGAGGTGCTACCAGGACGTGGCCGCCGAGGCCGTGGGCGAGGTCATGGACGAGGATGAGACCGTGGCGGCCATCACGCCCTCCACCCTGTACGCCACCGGCCTGGCCCCGGTGTTCGCCCGCCATCCCTCGCGCTGTTTCGATCCCGGCATGGAGGAGCAGCACGCAATGACCATGGCCGTGGGCCTGGCCAAGGCCGGGGTGAAGCCCGTGATTTTTTATCAGTCCACCTTCATGCAACGGGCCTTCGACCAGCTCTTTCACGACGTGTGCTTCGCCGCGCATCCCGTGCTGCTTCTGGCTGCGCGTTCGGGTTTCGCCGGGTACGACAATCCCACCCACCACGGGATCTATGATCTTTCCTACCTGCAATGTCTCCCGAACCTGCGCATCTTCTACCCCAAGGACGGGTTCGAACTGCGGGCCATGGTCCTGCGCCACCTGCGGGATCTGCAGGGGCCCACCCTGGTGCTCATGCCATACGGCCCCCTGGACGAGTTCGATCCCGGGCCCCTTGGCGAGTCGGCCCGCAGTCTGGACCAGCCGGAGATCGTCCTGCCCGGGCGGGACGTGCTCCTTGTGGCCGTGGGCAACACGTTCGCCGCAGCCAGGGAGGCGGCCATGCTGTTGCGGCAGGCCGGAGTGGACGCGGGGCTTGTCAACGTGCGCCGGGTGAAGCCCCTGCCCGTCGAGGCGCTTGCCCCGCTTCTCACGGCCTGCCCGAACATCGTGACCATTGAGCAAGGCGTGCTGGATGGCGGTTTCGGGGCCAGCGTGGCGGCCATGATGCAGGATCGCCGCATCACGCCGGACCTCTTGCGCATCGGGCTGCCCTGCGCCTTTGTGGAGCCCGGGTCCAATCAGGAACTGTGCGAGGCCTATGGCCTGACCGGCCAGGGCATCGCCAAACGCGTGATGGAGAGGCGAAGCGGCGTATGAACGCGCAACAGGGCAGATTGGCGGGGAAATCGGCGATTGTGACCGGCTCCTCCCGGGGCCTGGGCCGGGCCATCGCCCTGGCCTTCGCCCGGGAAGGGGCCCGGGTGGCCGTAACGTATCAGTCCGCCCGGGACGAGGCCGAGGCGGCGGCGGCCGAGATCCGCGCGGCTGGCGGGGAATGCCTGGTCCTGCCCCTGGACGTGCGCAGCCGGGATTCGGTCCGGGCGTGCTTCAAAAATGCCCACGAAGGGCTTTGGAGCATCGATATCCTGGTGAACAACGCCGGGATCAATCGCCGGGGCCCGTTCGAGGAGGCCACGGACGAGGACTGGGATCAGGTCATGGAGGTCAACCTCAAGGGGCCGTTCATCTGCTCCCAGGAGGTCTTTGCGTACATGAAGCGCCAGGGCGGCGGCCGGATCATCAACATCTCCTCGGTCGCCGGGCAGTATCACGGCCCGAAGACCGTCCACTACGCCGTCTCCAAGGCGGGCCTCAACAGCCTGACCAAGGTCGTGGCCCGCTATGGCGCGCCGTACAACATCCTGGTGAACGCCGTGGCCCCGGGCCTTGTGCTGACGGATCAGACCAGGGACGAGTTCGACTCTCCGGCGGGAAAGGCGGTCATCGACATGACCCTGCTCAAGCGGCCCGGCGAGATGCAGGACGTGACCAGCGCCTGTCTGCTGTTGGCCGAGGATGCGCAACGCTACATGACGGGACAGGTGCTCAGCGTGAGCGGAGGGGCCTACCTTGGCTGACCGGCACGATCTGGCCGGGCGCTGGGTGTTGCTGCTTGGCGCCAGCCAGGACCAGCTTTTCGCCATCAAAACGGCCCGGGACATGGGGCTGCGGGTTCTTGTCGTGGACCAGAATCCGGACTCCCCCGGTTTCGCCCTTGCGGATGCGCACGCCCTGGTGTCCACCCGCGACGTTGCCGCGCTTGTGTCCCTGTGCGACGCGTACCGGGCCCGGGGACGCCGCATGGAAGGCGTGCTGGTGATGGGCAGCGACATCCCCGGGGTGGTGGCGGAGGTGTCCCTGCAACTCGGTTCGCCCGGCGTCAGCCTGGAAACGGCGCGCCTGGCCAGCCACAAGCTGCTGATGAAGGAGCGGCTGGCGGCGGTCGGCGTGCCGGTTCCCTGGTTCACGGAGGTGCGGGATGCGGCCCAGTTGCGCGGCCTCCTTGGCCGACGCGGCCCCCGCATGGTCATCAAGCCCGTGGACCGGTCAGGGGCCAGGGGGGTGTTTGTGGTCACGCCGCAGTCGGATCTGGAGGGGCTTTTCCGGATGTCCCGCAGCCTGTCCTTTGGCGGGCAGGTGATGGCGGAAGATTTTCTGGAGGGGCCCCAGATCAGCACGGAAAGCATCATGTGGCGCGGCAGGGCCTATACCGTGGGGTATGCGGACAGGAACTACGAGATGCTTGGGCGGTTCGCCCCGCATATCATCGAAAACGGCGGCGAAGTCCCCGGCCTTCTTTCCCCGGCGCAGAGGCAGGCCGTGAACGATCTCGTGGAGCACGCCGCACTGGCCCTGGGCATTGAAAACGGCGTGGCCAAGGGCGACGTGGTGCTGACCGCCGAGGGGCCGAAGCTTATCGAAATGGCGGCCCGGCTGTCGGGCGGGGATTTTTCGGAAAGCCTCATCCCCCTGGGCTGCGGCGTGAATATCGTGGCCGAGGCCTTAAAAATCGCCATGGGGGGCGAGCCGGACCTGGAGGCCTTGCGGCCACGCCTGGCACGCTGGGTGGCGAACCGGTATTTCTTCCCGCCCCCGGGGGTGTTGCGGGCCGTGCGCGGGGTCGAAACCCTGGCCGATCTTCCCTGGCTGCACAAGTTCGCCCTGTGGCGCAAGGTCGGCGACACCCTCCCGGCCATCACCTGCCACGGCGACCGGGCCGGGGTCTTTCTCGTTTCCGCCGACAGCCGCGAGGCCCTGCTCGAACGCGTCCGCCAGATCTACGAAACCGTCCATCTCGATGTCGCGCCGTCATGACCCCTGCCTGCGCCTACGCGATCTTTCATCTCAATCTGGCCTATTCCTCCGTGGACGAGGCGCAGCACGCCCGGATCGTCGAGGCCTGCTATCGGCCGATCCTGCGCTTGGCCGCCGGGCGCGGCATCCCCGTCGGCGTGGAGGCCACGGGCTATACCCTGGAATGCATCGCGGCCATCGCCCCCGGCTGGATTGCGGAGCTTCGTGCCCTGATCCGGGCGTGCCTGTGCGAATTCGTCGGCTCAGGACTGGCCCAGATCATCGGTCCCCTTGTCCCGGCCCGGGTGGTGGAGGCCAACCTGCGACTGGGCAACCGGGTCTACGAGCGTTTGCTCGGTGCCCGGCCCGCCGTGGCCATGCTCAACGAGCAGGCGTTTTCCGCAGGCATCGTGCCGCTTTATCGCGAAGCGGGCTACCAGGCCGTGGTGGCGGAGTGGGAGAACCCCATGGCCGCGAACCCGGATTGGCCACCGCAGGGATGGCGCCTGCCGTGCGCGGCGGCGAACCGGGGCGAGCCCATGCCCGTGCTGTGGAACTCCTGCATCATCAACCAAAAGCTGCAACGGCTGGCCCACGGCGACCTGACGCAGAAGGAATATCTCGACTATATAAGGCCCCTGGCCGCAAGCGGCGGCGGGACATTGCCCCTGTACGCCGGGGATGCGGAGATATTTAATTTCCGGCCCGGGCGATATGCCTCCGAGGCCCCCCTGCCTGTCCGCGACGAATGGCTGACCATCTTTGACGCCTTCACGCGACTGCGGGACGAGGGGGCCTGCGAGTTTGCCTTGCCGACCCGGGTCTTGGCCCGGCAGTCTTCCCGGATGACCCTGCGGCTGGAGACCGCCTGCCAGCCGATCCCCGTGAAAAAGCAGTACAAATACAATCCCACGCGCTGGGCCGTCACCGGCCGTGACGATGTGGGCCTGAACACGGCCTGCTGGCGGCTGTTTCATGCCCTGGACGGCGACGACCGGGCGGATCAGGCGGCCTGGAGGGAGCTTTGCCTGTTTTGGGCCAGCGATTACAGAACCCACATCACCGACGCCCGCTGGGAGGACGTCCGTCGCCGGATGCAGGCCGGGCTTGCCGCCCTGAAACCGGCCAAAGGCCAGCCGGGTCACGACGCGTCCCTGTCTGCGGTGTCGGCCCACGCTGTCCGGGATGGCCGCCTTCTTGAGCCGGGCCACGACATGTCCCTGTCTGCGGTGTCGGCCCACGCCACCCGGGATGGCCGTTTCCTTGATCTGCGGGCCGAATCCGTCAGTGTCCGGCTCAACATGCGCAAGGGCTTGGCCGTGGACGCCGCCTGGTTCCCTGAGGCCAGCCCCCATGCCCTGTTCGGCTCCCTCCCGCACGGGCATTTTGAAGACCTTTCGTTGGCGGCGGACTTTTTCAGCGGCCATCTCGTCCTTGAGCGGGCCGGCCTGCAGAAGGAGACGGACCTGGGGATCGTGGCCCCGGAGGTGGCCGTCACGGCCGAGGCCGTGGCCGTTTCCTGCGCCATGGCCGGTTTCCCCGTGCCCTTGCGCAAGACGGTGCGCCTGTCGCGCCTGCGGCCGGAGATCTCCATCCGCTACGATTTCGACTGGGCCTCGTTGCAGCACGCCTGCCTGCGTCTGGGGCATGTGACGCTGCTGCCGTCGGCCTTCGATGCGGGCACGCTGGCCTACGCCACCCACAACGGCGGCCGGGAGGCGGAATTCTTTCCCCTGGGCGGCCGGGAGTTCAATCATGGGCAGCCCGTATCCTCCCTGGTGTCCGCCAGGCAGTGCCTGGGCATGACCAGGGGGATTTTCTGGATCGGCGACGCCTCCTTGATGCTGGAAATCGAGGTGGACCAGACCGTCGCGGCCGGGGTTCCCATGGTCCTGCATCGCAAGGCCCGGCCGGATTTCCTGTTCCGGTGCTGGTTCTCCCTGCGCGAGACGGATGAGACCTCCCAGGCCGCCCGGCCGGGGTCGTTCCAGGGCATGGGAGGGTTTTCCATGACCATACGGGCGCGTAAAACCGGCGATTGCGGCATCGGACCGGGCTGCGGGCCGTTGGTCGGCAGCGGCGGTCCGTCGGCCTGAGTCGGGACGCCGTCACGGGCATTCCCCGGGGTTTGCCTGGACCTGGCGCCACCCCAGGCCGTCCCCGGGCGCGGGCACGGGGTCCGGGACTGCCGGGGCAAGGGGATCCGGCCGGGAGCCTCCCGCCGGGATCAGGGGAGCATGCCGTTTTGCTCCAGGGTCCGGATGATGAGGTCCGCCCGATGCGGCTTGTCGTGCGAGGCGTACCACTTCGCCTGGCGCATGAACACCTCTGCGGGCGGAGCCGGGTGCTCTCGCGACAGGGCGCAGACGTCCTCGACGATGGCGGTCAGCCGGAGCAGGCTGGCACGATCGCGCACGTCGTCGAATCCCCATCCGAAATCCACAATGCGCCGGTTGCGGGGATGGTCCGGGGGGCTCCATTCCCTGAGGGCCCGGACGAGCAATTTGTAGTAGCCATTATGCGCCTTTGAACATCCTATGGTGGTGTCGCGCAGGATGATCGCCTCATCCGCGACAAGCCTTGTCTTGCAGACGCCGATGCGAACGGGTTTTCCGAGATGCATGGCGTATCCCACGGCCGAGGTCTGGCCATAGCACAGAACCGCATCAGCCAGTTCAAGCAGGAACCGTGACCTGTCGAGAAAGATGTCGTCAAATATGTGGCCGGCGCTGACGCAGGTGAGACCGACCTGGTGGCACTGGTCAAGGACATCGCGCGACACGTCCTTCCAATAAACACAGACAAGTATCGTATCGAAGGGCTGGCCCTGGTCCCGGGCGTCGTTCGCCAACCATTCCCAGGAAAACAGGCTTTGCACGTGATGCGTGGAGTGGGGAGGGAAGACGAGCAAGACCTTTCCCAGGGACTGTTTGAGGGCCTTGAATTGGTGCAGGTCGCGAAAGCTGCGGGCGTAGTGGATGGCCGGGCCGATGGGGAAACGGACCTGCGGGGTTTTCCCGCGCAGGAGTCTGCAGGAATGTCGGCTGTTCGTGAAAATGGCCGGAAAGACGGAATCCCTGTCCACCTTCCATATGTATCCCGGATACCCTGAGCCGTGCGGCAGCACCGCCTTTATGGGATAGTGCGGAGGGAGTCCCAGGAACCGTTTGACCATGGCCGCGTGGCCGTAAAAGTCGTTGCTTTCATGGATCTCCGGCGTCTTCAAGGGCCTGTCGGTCATGATCCGCAGGGGGTCGAACGCCTCGATGGGCATGGATGGCGTTTCTGTTTGAGTCATCGGCGCTTTTCCCGTTTCGTGTTGCTGTCCGGTCATGAAGGTCCGGCGGAGGAGGAACCCGTCGCGTCCGCAGGGCGCGCCGGAGATCTCCTGCGTGCCGCATGACCGCCTGACGGCGTCCGCCGGGAGGATGCGTTATCTGCCGCGTTTACGGTCATGTGTCGTCCACGCGAAAGGCGTGAACGGTATTGCCGTGCATGTCCGCCAGGTAGAGGCGGGAGCCGCACGGGGAAAGGGCCGCCCCGGCAAGCGAAACCATCTGTCCGGCCAGCCTGGAGACGTCGGCCTGAAACAGGACGTCGCCGTCCGCAGCGTATTTCACCAGTCCCTTATGGGCATAGACCGTATACAGGCACCCCTTTCCGGCGGCCATCCGCAGGATGACGCCTTCCGAGCCCTCCATCCGGGTCAGTCCCCGCCGCGACCGGTGCGACAGCCTGCTGACCCTGTTGTCCAGGAAGGCGTTAAAGAACAGGGCGTCGCCCCAGGCGGCCAACAGGCCGACGGGGCGTCCCTCCGGAACAGGCCAGGGGGACGCCAGGGGGGCAAGGGTCTCCGGATCCAGGGAGAGGATCCGGCCCGCGCGGCTGGGCTGGAGGTTGAGGGCCACATGCAGGGCCGCGTCCCCGGCGGCGGCCCAGGCCAGGGTGAAGTCCCCGGGAGCCAGCCCCAGGATGTCGGCCACAGACACGTGCCGGGCCATGCCGCCGCAGAGCGGGGCCAGCACCAGGTTTCTGCCGTCGAAATCGCACAGCGCCAATCGCTGAAAAACCCTGTCCAGGCAGAACCCATAGGAGGTGATCCCGGGGGGCAGGCCAACGGCGGTGATCTCGCCGGAGGCCAGGTCCAGCCGGTGAATCTGGTCGGTGCGCGCATCGGCGACCAGGAGGAATCCGTCTCCGGCCGCAAGGTCTTTCGGGACCATGTCCTTGGGGAGCGGGATGGCCTCCAGGTATTGCAGGCTCGTCGCGGCCAGCCGTTGTTTCGCGGCGTCGTTTCCGCGGTCCGCCAGTTCCCCGAGGATGCGCCGGGCCGGTTTTGAGGCGGGATCGGCCCCGAGGCTGTCGTAGATCAGGCGCAGGGCCTCGGGTTCCCGGCCCTGCGACAACAGGCGGCGCGCCATGTCCATCCGGGCTGGCAGGATCTGTGTCGTGACCATGTCCTGGAAACGCGCCTTCGTGGCGACGATGAACCGCTGCAGGCTGCGATGCCACGCCCCAAGGCGGCTTCCTTCCAGATCCCTGGCGTCGCAGAGGCAGTCGAGGACAATCTGGGCCTTGACGGCCTGGTGACGAAGATCCCGGACCTGGCCGTCCTTCCCGGCGGCGGGGGCGGCCTCTTCGGCGGGAGCGGGGGCGGCCTCTCCCACCCGGTAGATTCGCGGTTCTGGGGCGTCCGGGGCCGGGACGCCGCGCCGCCGCACATCCAAACGGATGCGGTCGACGAGGGAACGGGCCACAAGAGCGCCCGCGTCGGGCAGGCGGTACAGGACCAGGCCCGGTGCGCCCTGGGTGGGCAGTGTCGCGGGCCTGCCAAGCCGGTGGACGAGGAAGCTGCCGTCCATCTCCAGGATCGGCGGGAAGGCCTGGCGGCCGTGAATGATCTTCCCGGTCTGCAGGGATATGGCCTCGCCGTTTCCCTTCCTGCTCCAGAGGCCGCCGCCGGGAAAGGGCTCCTGGAAATCCGGCGTTCGGTCGTTTTCCGCACAGCCGCTGATCCCCACGGCGAGGTGGCTGAAATGCCGGTAGGAATGGAAGTTGTCCAGGCAAATCGCGTTGGCCCCCGCAAGACACGGATGGCTGAGATATTCCCGGGCCCCGGCTGGGGATTTGCAGATGACGCGAAGCGTGGAGGCCCCATCGGGGGCGTTGAGGTGAAGGGTGAGCGTGTCCTTGAAGGTGTCGTTGTAAAGGAGCGTGGACGGCGTGTCGTCGTCCCACGGCATTCCCACACCCACAAGAAACCGGCCCCTTGTCGGATTCCCGGGCATGGCGCGGGCCGCGTCGAACCCGCCGAGGTCGACAGCCGCCCGGGCCATGAACAGGTCTTCCCGGAGAAAGAGCGTCCGCCAGCCGGGCTTTGCTCCGGCCAGGAAGGCCCGGGCCTGGTCCTCGTCCACGGGATCCAGATCGTCCGGCCGGGCCGGATCGTCGGACGGCCGGAAAAAACGCCCGCAGTTGTGGTGGTCGACGTTGTGGTGCTCCCAGTTGATGTCGAAGGGCCGGGTCAGACGCGGGCAGCCGGGCCGGCCCGAGTCGGCCAGGGGGTCCAGCATGAGGACAATGTCCGCAGCCAGCAGGCGTTCCATGGAGAAGGACTGGCACGGATGATCCTCGGGGGGCGAGGCCGAGGCCAGCCAGGACCATCCGTCGGGCGGGAGCTGCGCCATGGCCTCACGGGCCAGTTCCGGGGCCTGAGGGTTCCTGAAATTGAGCCACGCCAGGGGTTCGGCGGCGGAAACGCCGTCAAGATGCGCCAGGGTCGCCTCCGCCCCCGGCAAAAGGCGCGACGCCGGGGGGGGCGCGGCAAAAACGGCCTGGATCCCGTGCCGTGCGGCCATGTCCCGGACCGCATCCATGGAGGTGACGGCCAGACTCTTAGGGAAAAGGTCGGCCACGCGGGCCAGGAAGGACTCCATATGCCCGGCCCAGCCCTCATGGCGCCAGCCGGTGTCGTCCTCCTGGAGGAAAACAGGCAGGACGGCGCGCATCACAAGGCCTCCTGGAAGTCGAAAAGGCCCTGGCGGATGATCTCTTCGGCCAGCATGAGATCTTCCTGATAGTCGATGTCCACGCACATGACGTCGTTGGTCAGGACGTGGCAATAGGGGGGCTTGGTGGCGTTTTGGGTGCGGTAGCCGTTGAAGGTGCCGTAGGTGCGGTAATACGGGGTTGCGTCACCGCAGGTCGTCTGGCCGGGGGACCAGAACGGCGTGGCCGCGCCCTCCCCGGCCATGTGGTAGAGGGGGTTGTAGCGCACGGGTTTGACCGTGGCGGCGTTTTCGTGGCCGTCGTTCAGCCTGCCGATGAGCATTTCCAGCAGCCGGACGGACCGGAAAGGCGAGGTGGGGTAGAGGATCACGACCCGCACGTCGTCCTCGACGTCCAGACCAAGGCCGACCAGGGTGTAATGCACGGCCTGGCCGATGATGCTTTTGCCGCGGGCAAGACCCGGGGGGCGCAGAAACGGAACCAGGGCGCCGTGTTCCCGGGCGATGTCGGCGATCTCCTGGTCGTCGGTGGACACCACCACCGTGTCGATGGAAGGGGTGGCCAGGGCCGTCTCGATGGAATAGGCGATGAGGGGCTTTCCGGCCAGATCAAGGACGTTTTTCCTGGGAAGTCCACGGGAGCCCCCTCTTGCGGGGATGATGGCCACCACCTCTCCGATGTCGTGGGGGCCAGATGGGGCGCGCATGTGCATTCCTCCGAAAAGGCGAGGGTTGCGGGATTTCGTCATGCCGCCTTTGCGGCATAAAACGTGACCGCCGGAGCCAGGAGGGGCCGCCTCCCGAGGTCGCAGTCACGAAGAAGGGCCGACCACCAGGTCCAGGGACAGGAAGTCGGCCCCTCCGGCTGCACCGCAGGGTGGTTCGCTACCCCCGCCGGGCCTGGCAATGCCCCCGCCAACGGGTCTCGGCCTCCTGGCGCAGGGCGATCAAATCCCCCGGCTCCAGGGTGTCCGTGCGCACCACGGCGTTGTGATACCCGTCGTATTCGTCATAGTTGGTGGACACCAGGTGGCCGCTTTCCAAAAGCTGGCTGTGGAACCGGCTGCCGGGGAAGGGCGTGGCGATGGAGAACTGCACCGTGTCCGGATCGAGCTCCAGGGCCAGGGCGATGGTCTTCCTCGCGGTCTCCTCGGTCTCCCCGGGAAGGCCGAACATGAACGTCAGGTGGTAGAGGATGCCCAATTCCCGGGTGATGGCCACGGTCTCCCGCACCTTGGACAGGTCCAGGCCCTTGGAGACCCGGCGCAGGAGATCCTGGGAGCCGGATTCGACCCCGTATTTCAGGGCCACCAGCCCGGCCTCCTTGAGGGCCTCCAGGATCTCGCGGTCCATGGTGTCGGCTCGGGCCATGATGGCCCAGGGGAGGTTGATCTTGCGGTCGCGTATCTCCCCGGCCAGGGCCAGGATGCGCTTTTTGCCGATGTTGAAGGTGTCGTCGTCGAAATAAAAGGACTTGAACCCGTAGCGGCTGACGCAATCCTCGATCTCGTCCACCACGTCCTTGGGGTCGCGGGTGCGGTAGCGGTTGCTGCCGTACATGAGCTGGGGCCAGGCGCAATAGATGCACCCGAAGGGGCAGCCGCGCGAGGCGATGATCTGCAGCGACGGCGCGGGAATGCCGCCGGGGAGGTCGCGGTAGCGCTCCATGTCCAAAAGGTCGCGGGCGGGCCAGGGCATGGAATCCAGGTCTTCCAGGAGATTGTAGTCGGAGTTGACCACCACCGCGCCGTCCGGTCCGCGCCAGGCCAGGGCCGGAAGCCCCGCTGCCTCGTCCCCGTCCCGCAGGGCCTTGGCCAGGGCCAGAAGCGTGGTCTCGTACTCGCCAAGCAGGCAAAAATCCAACCCCGGGTGGGTCTCCAGAAAGGACGGATCGGCCATCTCGCGGTGCAGTCCGCCGAAGGCGATGCGCACCGAGTCGCCAAGCTCCCGCCGGGTGCGCTCCAGGATCCTCAGGTCGGTGCTCAGGGAGGAGGAAGAGACTTCCAGAAACACCAGATCAGGCTGAAACGCCTTCATGCGGGCGAAAAATTCGTCCTCGTCGATGTCCTCGGCGATGGCGTCCACCAGGGACACGGAAAACCCGTTGTCGCGCAACAGCGCCGCGCCGTAGGCCAGAAAGAAGGGGAAGGGCATGTAGCCGCTGGTGTCGGCCTCGAAATGCGGCCAGCGCGAGCCAGCCCGCACGCCGTAATAACCGGGTTTTTTCCAGGGGGCGTTGCCAAGAAAGATTTTCATGAGCGTCTCTTCACGGTGTTGAAGGTTTCGGACGAAGCAGCGGCGACCGCCGCCGGGCAGGTCATGCCGCGGGTGTCCGCCGTTTCGGAAACAGCGGGCGAAAGAAGGATGCCCTTCAGGGTCAAGCAGGCGTCGATCATGTTCCACCCCGAGTCCACCCGGGCCCGGGCCTCGCGACCCATGGACTCCCGCCGGTCGCGGTCGCGGATCATGGTGATGATGCCTTGCGCATATCCCTCCCGGTCATCGGCCAGAAAACCGGTTTTGCCGTGCTCGACGAAGTGGGAGGCCTCGCCGAACCGGGTGGAGACCACGGGTTTGGCGCAGGCATAGTATTCGAAAATCTTCGTCGGGCTTTTGCTTTCGTGAAACAGGGAGGGCTCCACCAGGCAGTACAGGCCCACGTCGATGCCCTGCAGATAGGCGGGCATGTCGTCCGGGGCCATCCAGGGTTGCAACGCCACGGGATAGTCGGCAAAGCGCTGCCCGATCTGCTCCTTGACCCGGTTGTAGAAGTCGCCCCCGCCCACGATCTCAAGCCGCGCCGCGTCCCTTTGTCCCATTGTGTCGCAGGCCAGGGCGAAGGACTCGATCATAAACATCACGTTGTCGTAGGTGAAGTCCTGGAAGATGGTGCCCACCCAGGAAAAGACCACGGGCGAGTCGTCTGCGTCCTTGTGCGGGCCGGGCGTGAACCGGTGGTGGTCCACATAGGTGGGCAGAAGCGGCAGGTGGGGGAAATGCCGGGAAAGGCGCGTCCTTAGGCGATGGCTGGAGACGATGCAGGTCGGGCTGTACCAGCTGAAAAAGGACAGCATGTGCCGGACTTCGATGGGATGAAAGACCTTGTAGCTTAAGATCCAGTCGTCGATGTCCATGACCACCCGGGAGCCGTTGATGAATCGCAGCAGAAGGGGCACGAGAAAGTCGTAGTTGGGCCGCTGCTCCATGATGGTCATGGGCCCCCTGGGCAGAAGCCGGAACAGGGTCACGGCGTCGAGCAGCACCTTTTCCGTCTCCCAGATGCGGCGGAAAGGGAAGGGGAAATGGGCCAGCCGGGAATACTCGTCCCAATAGGCGAACACCGAGGCGTCCACGCCGTGCTTTTGCAAGACCTCGGCGAAATGGTAGCAGCGCACCCGTGCCGGGGCGACTTTCACGCCCTCGAAGGAAAAAAGCAGCACCCGGGGCGGCGGCGTGTTTCTGCTCCAGCGCCACGGCCACAAGACCACGGCCAGGATCAGGGAAATCAGGCAAAGCCCCAGGATCAGGACCAGGGCGACCAGTTCATCCAGCCGGAACAGCACCTTGCGCTTCCAAAAATCCTTGTTGAACTTCATGGTTGCGTCTCTCCATGGTGGCGAAGCATGCGGTCGAGTTCCTTGATGATCCGCTCCTCTCCGGGGCCACGTTCGAGGGCCAGCCGCATCTGGGCCAGGCCTGCGGCCGCATCGCCGGTCTCCTCCAAAAGCAGGCCCAGGCGGTACCGGAACCAGGGCATTCCGGGGTCGAGCCGGGCGGCGGCCTCAAGATGCTCCCGGGCCGCTGCGAGGTCGCCAAGCCGGTGGCGGCACATGCCCAGGTCGAAACGGACCCACGGGCCATCCGGATGCAGTTCGGCAGCATGCAAGAAGTGTGTCAATGCGTCCCGGTCATTTTTGGCCGCGGCCAGGGCCAGCCCGTACTGATGGGCGGCGTGGGCGGAGCGCGGCGACAGGCGCACGGCCCGCTCCCCGGTCTCCAGGGCCTCGTCCAGGCGTCCCAGGCGGCGCAGGACGTCGCACCGGTCGCCTCCGGCGTACAGGTGCTCCGGCGAAAGCTCCATGGCCCGCCCGAAGGCCGTGGCCGCCTCTGCCAGACGGCCCGCTGCGGCCAGGGCCAGGCCGAACTGGTGCCAGGCGTGGGCCGAGTCCGGGGTCAGGGAGACGGCGCGTTCGCCCATGTCCAGGGCCTCGTCCAGGCGTCCCAGGCTGCGTAACGTCGCACACAGGTCGCTCCCGGCAAAGTCATGGTCCGGTTCCAGGGAGAGGGCGCGCGCAAGGGCCGTGGCCGCCTCGTCCAGGCGGCCCGCCGCGGCCAGGGCCAAGCCGAACTGGTGGGCGGCATGGGACGAATCCGGGGCCAGGGCCACGGCCCGTTCGCCCGCGGCCAGGGCCTCGTCCGTTCGTCCCGCCGCCAGCAGGCTGTGGCACATGTCGCCCCCGGCAAAGGCATGGCCCGGCTGCAAGACCAGGACATGGGCAAAGGCCTTGGCGGCCTCGGCATGCCGTTCCAGATTCCGGAGGATGACCCCCCGTTTGTGGGCCAAAATCGCGTTCGACGGATTCTCGGCGCAGGCCTTTTCGAGAAGGGCCAGGGCCTGGTCGGTCTGACCGTCAGCGGCCAGGGCCTCGGCCCTGTCTGCCAGCAGGACGAGGCGCTCCGGGGCCAAGAGGTGAAGCCTTTCCAATTCGCGGGCGGCGCGCCCGGCATGGCCCGCAAGCATTTCGCACCGGGCCAGTCCGTGGGCGGCCTCCAGGGAGAACCCCCGGGCCAGGGAGGCCCGGAAAAGCCCTGCGGCCCGGGCCACGCGTTTGTTTTCCAGCAGGGCGAATCCGCGGTCGGCCAGTCGCTGGGTTGATCCGTAATACTGGCATCCCATGAGGCACAGGGTGCAGGTGCGCCGGAAACGCTGAAAATTCCGCCAGCCTGGACCGGAAAAGACGCCCTCGGGCGTGGCCTGGGCCAGGCTGTCAAAAGGTTGACAAAAGAGGCAGCCGCGCACCTCCAGCCGGGAATTGACGAAGATGAAGCGGTTCGCCCCACAGCGCTGTGCGGGGCCTGCGGGACGGGCATGAAACGGCGGCATCTGGTCCAGCATCTCGGCGCTGTTGTCCAAAAAGCCCGGACGGTCGGTCGTGTCATGCCGGACAGCCTGCAGGGATTCCTGCAGGGCGTGCAGATAGGCGGGGTCATGGCGAGGGCGTTTGGGGGGCTGCCCGTCCGGAGGATAGACCATGTCAAAGGGATGCAGGGGTTGCAGCAAAAGGTGCGACAGCCCGAAATCGGCGGCCAGGGCGGCGATGTCCGGCAGTTGGTGGACGTTGGCGGGCTGTACGGTGGTGATGGCCCCCATCTCCACCCCGTGCCGTTTGTCCGGGGCCAGGGCGGCGATGGCCCGGATGTTGGCGCTCAGCCGGGCGAAGGCCCCGGGGCGGCCGCGCAAGGCGTCATGCACCTCGGGGGTTGCCCCGTCCAGGGAGAATTTGATGGAGGTCACGCCCGCCTGCCGCAGACGCCCGAACATGCCGGGGGTCAGGCGCATCCCGTTGGTGACGACCTGGACCTCGTCGAAGCGGCGGCGCGCGGCGGCGCTGATGTCAACAATGTCCGGGTGCAGCAGGGGTTCGCCGCCGGTGATGGTGGTGAAGCGGACGCCCACGGCGGCCAGCGGGCCGAACACGCGCTCGTCCAGGCGCTGCGCGGACACGAAGGGCCCTGACCGTTCAGGGATATAGCAGCCGGGACAGGCCAGGTTGCACCGCTCGGTGACCTGGACGTGGAGAATGGAGGGCGTATCCATTGATGATGAGGCAGTTCGATGTTCGGACATGTGTTTCGTTTCTAATATTTTGAAATATAATAAAATTTGAAATTTATCGACGAGATGCTGTTTCCCCATGCAACGTTTGCGCCGAAATGCCGCACCGCTGGGGGCGTCCCTGCTGTCGTGGCCCCTGGGTTTGCCGGACAGGCCGTGCGGCATCTTGGCCCCCAAGGCCGGACGTGTCAAAGCGTGCAGGCTGTTGCAAAATGAAGGCGCACGTGAAAGACGGGTTCCCTGTCCGTTGAAAAAGACATGGCAAACCCCTCCCTGTGCATGGAACAGAGGGATATCGCATGCCTGAGTGAGGCGGAAGGGGCCTTTTCAACGGGCGGTCATGAATAGGTCGCGCGCAGGACGGAAAGAAGCGTCCCAAGGCGGTGGACGTAGGTGTGCTCGGCCAGGATATGATTGCGGGCCTGGGCCGAGATGCGGCGTCTTTCCTGCGGATGGGCGAGATAGTGGCGCACGAGGTCCGGTATTTCGTCCGGGTCGTCATAGCATGCGGTTTCCTGCGGCGCGAAGGCCAGGTGGAGCTGCTCGCGTCGATCCGTGAGGACAAATCCCCCGCAGGCCGGAACGTCGAACACGCGTTGATTGACGGCGCCCTTCATCTGCAGGCTGGTGCAGTTGAGGTTGATGTGTGAGCAGGGATAAAAACGGGGCAGCTCGCGGTAATAGTCAAGGGGGGGATGCCATCTCCAGGCCGGGGATGCCGGGAGGGTTTTTTTCCAATGGCGGTCGCCGACGAGAAGCGGGCTAAAAGGCAGCAGGGCCTCCACGCACCGGGCGCGATAGGCGCGCGTCGCCTCCCAGGTGACAAGAAGCTCGAAATCCAGCCGGGTTCGAACGTCGGGCAGCGTCTGCCAGGCGGCATGCACTTCGGGAAGGGTCTCCGCCAAAAAACGGGAGACGCTGCGGTATCCCGACCGGGCGAACCGGGCCGCCAGGGCGGCGTAGTCGCGCGTCAATTCCGGAAAATCGCGCAGGCGGTCCAGGGGTTCGCCCACCTGCCGGACCATGGAATGGCCCACAAAGGAAACGTCTGCGGCCCAGGATGGGCGGACCGGTTCCCCGGGGTGCGGCGGTCGAAAGCGTTGCGGGTCCGTGGCCAGGGGGAGAAACGTCGGATGGTGAAAACCCATGGCCTCAAGCGAGGCCACCGTGTCCTGGTCCCAGGTGAAAACCGTGCACCAGGGACTTGTCTGGTTTGGGTAGTCGTGAAGGATCAGGTGCGGGTTGTCCACGAACCAGGAGGCCAGGGGCAGTTGCAACTCGGCCAGAAGGGCCATGAGACGCCCCTCGCGGTCAAGCCCCAGGTGGTTGACTGTCAGCAGGAAGTCGGGCCGGAAGCCCGTGACGGCGGCCAGCAGTTCCTCGATGAAGGCGGTCTGCCCACGGGTTCTCTCCGGCAACGCCAGGAACCGCGTGGGAATGTCCATGGCCGACAAGGCGCTGCGGATCTCCTCCACCAGAAAATAGTTGCTGTGCACCAGAAGCACGCGGGGCGTGGGGTCACGGAATTTGCGGTAGTGGGCCTGCTGGTAAAAAAGCCTCCGGGCCCCAAGGCGACGCACGACCTGCGCATAATACGGCCGGTCGAGGCGGACGACGCCGGGATGCTGCAGCACCGTGACCCGGTCGCACGGGATCCCGGACAGGCTGTCCAGGGCCATGCGCGCCGCCGTGTCGGGATCGGGGTCGGAGATGACGACCAGCCGGGGGTCGTCTGCAAGGCCGCTGGCCGGGAGCGTGGCCTGGAGGATCGCGGTTTCGCGGTCAATGGCCACGACGCGGGGGACGCCCAGATGCAGGGCCGCCAGCGGGGCGCGGCCAAGCCCGAACCCTACGAAAAGCGGTGTCCGGCCGGTGGAGACGGCCTCGCGCACGGCCTCCTCCAGGGATTTTTCTCCGTCCCTGCCGCACAGATGGCGGGACTTGCCGTCCGCCTCCATGCGCACGTCGACGAGCCTTCCCGTTTCGGGGTCGATCACGGGAGCGGCAAAGAGGGGCATGGGGGGGCTCGGTGGTTTAATTGATGTTGAAGATCTTTCCCAAGGCCTTGCCGGGCATGGTGATGATGCCCTTGAGGATGCGGTAGACCATGTCGCCGAAGAGCTTGGAGCGGTCGATCTCCAGTTTGGGGTCTTCCAGGGGCCCCCGGATGGTGGCCGGAATCTTGGCCCCGCTTTCCAGGGTGGCGGAAACGGACAGATCGATGGATTCGTCGCGCAGGTCCACAAAGCCTGCGCCGTCGACACGCATCTCCTTGCCGTCGATGAGGAAGTCGTTGGTGATGGCCACGCCTTCGCGCACGGCATAGGATGACGACAGCACGGAAAACGGCAACAGGTCGTATTTGGGCTCCGTGGGCGTTTTGGGTGCGGCGGCGGAGGCCTGGGGAGCGGGCGCGGCGGTCGCGCCCGACGCGGCGGAGGCAGGGGGGGGGCTGCCGGATTCGCGGATTTTCAGGGCGCCGCGGGTCACTTGAAAGCGGGCTGAGCCGGAGATGTTGCGGCGCAAGGCGCGCTCCGTGAGGCCGTTGCTCTTGAATGCCAAAACAAAGGTGGTTCCTCCGGAGTCGAGCACGTCGCCCTCGGCCCATTCCTTGAGAAAGGTGGCGGCGTCGAAGCCGTCGATCTGCAGATCCAGCGAGGTCTTGAGCACCACATCCCTGGCGTCGCCCTTGAGTTCCGCCAGAAAGCGCCCGCCGTAGAATTCCCCGGCCTCATGGCGGGCCGAAAAAACGCCGCCCCGGGCGGACACGTCCGCCTGCCCTTTTTTCCAGACCAGATTGCCTTTTTTGAGCCATCCGAAGCGGATGCGGGCCTCAAGGTCGTATTCCCGCAGGGCGGCCAGATCGATGGGCTTGTCCTGGTTGGGGGCGGCCTTCGGCTCGTCTGACTTGGGGGGGAAATAGCGGTCGAAGTCCAGATGCGTCACGTCCAGGGAGATTCGGGGCCGACCGAATCCGTTGCGCAGCACGACGGTCCCGGTGGCCCGGGCGTCGTCGAGGTGCAGGGCGATGCCCTTGAACTCGATGCCGGCGGAGCTTTCCGCCACCTGGAAGGACAACGACCCGGTTTGCAAATGTTCCTGCCCGGCATGGACCGCCGAGCCCAGGCCCAGGGCGGCAAGGACGTCGCGGGGGGCGATGTTCGGGAAATCGAAGGATCCCGACAGGGCACCGCCTGCGTCGCGGCTCTTCCGTTCGAGCCTGCCCGACCCTTTTGCCCCTGCCGATTCCAGGGTCATGCCCTGCAGGGCAAAGGCGCCACGGGACGGCTCCAGATTGAAATCCGCAGCCATGGCCACAGGCAGGGCGCGCTCGCCGCTTTCTCCCGGAAGGGCAAGGGTGGCCGTGCCGGAAAGCTTTCCCTGGCCGATTTGCCACGCGTCCTTCCCAAAAGCGGCCACGCCCCGGGCATCGGCCTTGATCTCCCGCAGGAGGGCCGGGCCGGAAGCCGTCAGGGTGGCGGTCAGGTCGTAGGCGCGCACGGCCTCGGGCGTGCCGTTGGGCTGGGCTTTGAAGTCGAGCCCGGCCTTGATCTTGGACAGGGGAAGGTCGCCGACCTTGCGCCCGGGTTTCAGATCCCGGTTCATTTCGGCCTCAACGCGGCCGGACAGGCCCGACAGCATGGCCGTTGCGGACTCTCCGCCGCCCTCGGCCGCAAGGCGCAGGGTGCAGGGGCCGGTCAGCAATCGGTTCGTGAGCGCCCCGGAGTCAGCCCCGGCCAGGGTTGCGTTGACGGCCAGGCGATGCGCCCCGGGGGTCAGATCGGCCTCCATGCGGCCGGAGAGTTTGCCGCCGAAAAGATCGCCGCCGAGGGAGGTCGCCTCGGCCCTGCCCTGCCGGTAGCGCCCCTCAAGGGACAGATTTTTGGCCTCAACCCCGGAAATCGCGGCCTTGCCGATGGAAATGCGACCCGACACGGCGGGTAGGGCGACATGCTCCGGGGAAGGCCCGGAGGCTTCCCCGGGCGCGCCGTTTTTCGCCGGGGCCATGGCCGCAAACAGGGCGGCCACGCGGTCCGGTTCCAGGGCCTCCAGGTGCAGCCCAATCTCCACTGTGGTCTCCGGGCCGTTGATCACCGTCAGGCTGCCTCCCGCCACATCCGGCCCGAGGCGGGCCTCGATGTTCGTGAATTCCAGCCTGTCCCAGAACCGGTCCCGGCCCGGGCGCAGGGTGAAAACCGATGTGCAGGACATCTCCGGGCGGGCGGCGTCGGCCGCAGCCCCCCCCAGACCGAGCACCCTGGGGGCGGACAGGGGGTCCGGGGCGGACAGGGTCAGATTTCCCGTGGCCTTTGCGGGGTCTGCCGTGCCGCTGAGCACAAGGGTGGTGGCCCGCTGGTCGTGGCGCGGGTTTGCGGGGCGTCCGGCCGGACCTTCCGTGATTTCGGCCTCGGCTGTCACATCCAGGGCCTCGCCCCTGACCTCGCCGCGAATATCCGCCGCGAGAACGCCGCCGGGCGTCAGGGCGGAGACGGGATAGAGGCGGAACTGGCCGTTTTCCGAGGCCCCGGTAATCGCCGCCCGGGAAAAGGTCAGCCCGGCGACGGTCAGGCTGCGGGCGTCCAGGCTGATACGGCCGAGGGCGTTTTTGAGAAACGACAGGGGCAACACCCAGCCCTGTCCGCCAGCCCCCCAGGGAATCCGGTCCAGGTCCAGGCCATCGGCAAAAAGGGCGGCGGACAGGCGCGGGCGCGCCCCTGGCTGGTAGTCCGCCCGTCCGGTCACGGCGGCCTGCCCCAGGCGCAGGTGCAGTGCGGTGACGGAGAGGATGTCTGCGGTGGCCGCAAGTTCGGCCTCCAGGAGGAGGTCGCCGGGTCGGGCCGGTGGTTCCGAGGGCAGGAAACGGCTGGCGAACCCCCGGGAGGGAGGGGTTTTGCCGTCGGGATCGGACAGGGGCGAGGCATGCAGGGCGTGTCCCAGGGGGCCGTGAAAGTCGGCCCGAAAGGCCAGGGACGCCGTGGCCCGGAGGTCTTGCAGCAACCCGGTCAGTTGGACGCGGCCGGTCAGTTCCGCATCGGGTGCGGCGGCCGTGATATCCCGCACGGCGAGGTCTCCGGCGGCCGTATCGAAATCAACGGCGGCCCGCAGGACCATGCGCCAGGGCTCGCCGCCGTCTGGGGCGTTGAAACGTTCGTCGCCGGGCACGGTCAGGGTGGCCTCCACGAGGGCGTCCTGCACAGCCAGGCTCAGCCGGTCGGCGTCGAAACCGGCCGTGCCCTTGGCATGGATCTGGGCCTCCACGGCCGGGTCCAGGCCGGTGACGTCAAAGGACAGGTGGAAGTCGAAACGCTCTCCCCGCCCGGTGGCCAGGGTCAAACGCCGCAGGGATCCGGAAAGGCCCCGGCGGCGGTCGTCGTAGTGCACCACGGCGTTTTGGATGCGCAGGCCGGTGGGCGACGGGATCACCTCCCAGCCCGAGGGCGCGTCGGACCGTTGCGGGCCGTCTCCGTTCTCCGGATTGACGAGCGCCGCCTCCGGCTTGACGGCGGCATTGAAAAACGGAAGCCCCTCCCAGTTGGAGCGGTCGGCGGCGTCGCGTTTGAGGCGCATGACGGGGCTGTCCAGGGTGATGGCCCCGGGCATGATGATCCGGGAGAAAAGGGGCAGGATCCGGATGTCCACGATGATCCGGTTCACGGTCAAAAACGGCTCGGGTCCGAACCCCGGGGCATCGTCTACAACCAGATTCTCGGCCCGCAGCGACATCCAGGGCAGGGAGGACAGCCGCACCTCCCCCGCCACGGTCACCTTGCGGCCGAAGGCCTGGGAGAGGGACAATTCCGCGTATTCCTTTATTTTCTCCTGCCCAAGGGAGAACCCGACGACCTGGGGCAGGGCGAAAAAACCCGCCGCCAGCACAAGGCCGATCATGACGGCCAGACGCAGACGGCGGCGCAGATTGACGCCCCCGGCAGGTGCGTACACCGGGGCCTGGGGGGTGTTGGCGGGTGTGCTCATGGGCAAAGGTCCGCGTGGCGCATGTCGGCGGCTGCGTCAGGGCGGCTACAGGCTGATGTTGAAATGACTGGCGGCGTCCGGTCCCCGTTCAACCTCCACGATCAAGCGCCGCGCCTCCTTGGTCATGAGGAGAAAAGCCCCGTGTTCGGTGGCGTCGGACACCTGTGTGGTCCAGCCCTTGGCGGCCATGTCCGACGCGTAGAAGGCCGCAATCCGCTCGGGCGTGTCGTGAGACGTAAGCCGGACCATGACGGACTTGGGAAAGGTGATCACCTTGACCACGACCGCTCCGGGATACACCGCCACCTCGCCCTGAAACCGTTCGGGAAGCGCCTCGTCGGCGCAGGCCGACGCCGCCAGCATGGCCCAAAAAAACGCGTTGCAGCACGCCATAAGGATACGCTTCATGCCACCTCTGTGCGTCCGGCGTCATCGCGTGGGGATTGGCCGGACCCGGGCCTGATGACGACGGCCAAGGACAGGGCGTCGTGCGGCAGGCCCTGCCGGGAACTCCTTGCCAGACGGCATGATCCATCCCCCAAACCGGGGCAAAAGTCAAAGCGGTGGCCGCGTAAGCGCACTGTGGCGGCCCCGTGCGATCCTGACGGGCCGCTTCTTGTCAGCCGGGCCGGAAGCCGGTACATCAAACCGGCCGGAACGCGGGTTTCCGGTCATCATTTCCCCTCCGTCCAAAAGGAACGTCATGCCCAAGGTCTATCTGCTTGGCGCCGGTCCCGGCGATCCGGGCCTGCTTACCCTCAAGGCCAAGGCCGTGCTGGAGCAGGCCGACGTGGTGGTCTACGATTATCTGGCCAACAAATCCTTTTTGGCCTACTGCCGCCCCGAGGCGCAGATCCTCTACGTGGGCAAGAAAGGCGGCGACCATACCCTGCCCCAGGACCAGATCAACCAGCTCCTGGTGGAAAAGGCCAAGGAAGGCAAGGTGGTGGCCCGCTTAAAGGGCGGCGATCCCTATGTCTTCGGCCGGGGGGCCGAGGAGGCCGAGGAGCTTCTCGACGCCGGGGTGGACTTCGAGGTGGTGCCCGGGGTGACCTCGGCCGTGGCCGCGCCCGCCTATGCGGGCATCCCCCTGACCCACCGGGCCTATGCCTCGTCCGTGAGCTTCATCACCGGGCATGAGGATCCCACCAAGGCCGAAAGCGCCCATGACTGGGAGGCCCTGGCCCGGTCGGCCTCCACCCTGGTCTTTTTCATGGGGGTGAAAAACCTTCCGGACATCGCGAAAAATCTCATCGCCGCCGGACGTCCGGCCACCACCCCGGCCGCCCTGGTGCGCTGGGGCACCACCTGCCGCCACCGTTCCCTGGCCGCCGACCTGGGAACCATCGCCGAGAAGGCCAAGGCCGCCGGGTTCGCTGCGCCGTCGCTTCTGGTGGTGGGCGAGGTGGTGCGGCTTCGGGACCGGCTGTCCTGGTTCGAGAAGCGGCCGCTTTTGGGCAAAGGCGTGGTGGTCACCCGCAGCCGGGAACAGGCCAGCGATCTGGTGCGGCTTTTGGAGGACGACGGGGCCTGCTGCTTCGAATTTCCGGCCATCGAGATCGCGCCGCTTGCCGACGACGCCCCGGTGCGTCTGGCCGCCCGGGGGCTTCCCGGCTACGACTGGGTGATATTCACCTCGGCCAACGGCGTGGAGGCCTTCTTCGCGGCCATGGCCGCCGAGGGCCTGGACGCCCGGGCCTTCGGGCAGGCCAAGGTCGGGGCCATCGGACCGGCCACGGCCGCGGCCCTGGCGGGGCGCGGCATCCGGGCCGACTTTCTGCCCGAGCGGTTCGTGGCCGAGTCCGTGGTGGAGGGGCTTTTGGCCCGGGGCGTGGCCGGGAAATCCGTGCTCATCCCCAGGGCCGAAAAGGCCCGGGAGGTGCTGCCCGAGAAGCTGGCCGAGGCCGGGGCGGCGGTCACGGTGCTGCCGGTCTACGCCACGCGGCCCGTGGACCAGGATCCCGAAGAGATTCTGGAGGCCATGCGCGCGGGCGAGATCCACTATGTGACCTTCACCTCCTCCTCCACGGTGGACAATTTCTTCGCCAAAATCCCCCCCGAGGTCTTCCGGGAGTTCACCCCGGCCGTGGCCTGCGCGGTCATCGGGCCGATCACGGCCAAGACCCTGGAGACATACGGCTTCACCCCTGCGGTCACGGCCGGGGAATATACCGTCCCGGCCCTGGCCCGGGCCGTGGCCCGGCACGCGGCCGCCGCACGGGACGCCGCGTCATGAAAACCCCTGTGGCCGTGCTCATCTCCGGGTCCGGGTCCAACCTCCAGGCCCTGTTGGACAAGGCCGCCTCGGGCGTGTTGGCGGCGGACATCCGCCTGGTGCTCTCCAACCGGGGCGACGCCTACGGTCTGACCCGGACCGCCAAGTGCGGCATCCCCACGGCCGTGGTGGAGCACGGGGCCTATCCCTGCCGCGAGGCCTTCGACGCCGCCCTGGTGGCGGCCATCCGCAACTCCGGGGCCGAAGTCGTGGTCCTGGCCGGGTTCATGCGCATTCTGGGGCCGGGGTTCGTCACGGCCTTTGCCCAGCGCATCGTCAACATCCATCCGGCCCTTTTGCCGAGCTTCCCCGGGGTGCACGGCCAGCCCGACGCGGCCCGGCACGGGGTCAAGATCTCCGGCTGCACCGTGCATTTCGTGGACGAAAAAATGGACCATGGCCCCATCGTCATCCAGGCGGCGGTCCCGGCCCATGCCGAGGACGAGGGCAAGGCCCTGGGGGCGCGCATCCTGGCCCTGGAGCACCGTATCTTTCCCCAGGCCGTGCATTGGCTGTGCACCGGGCGGTTGTCCATCGTCGGCCGCCACGTGCACCTGGCCCCGGCCGACGTCGCCCCGGCCGACATGTCCGGGCTCGGCCCCTGCCTGGTCAATCCGCCCCTGGAACAAGGGTTTTGATGAGGAGCCCAAGGGGGAAACCTTTTACAAAAGGTTTCCCCCCTGGACCCCCCTTC
>JAVHLG010000026.1 GCA_031082225.1 Desulfovibrionaceae bacterium
CGGGGGGAATCATTCCCCCCGGCGGGAGAGGGTCCGGGAGAGGGCGGCGCCCTCTCCCGGGGGCTTTGTCTTAGACGGCGGCGTTTCCGGTCTCGCCGGTACGGATGCGCACCACCTCTTCGATATGGGAGACGAAGATCTTGCCGTCTCCGACCTCGCCGGTGCGCGCGGCGGCCTGGATGGTTTTGATGACCTCGGCGGCCAGGGCGTCCTCGACCACCAGTTCGATTTTGACCTTGGGCACGAAATCGACCTGGTATTCCGCGCCGCGATAGACCTCGGTGTGTCCGCGCTGGCGGCCGAAGCCCTTGACCTCGGTGACGGTCATGCCCTTGATGCCGGCGGTGGTCAGGGCCTCCTTGACTTCATCGAGCTTGTAAGGCCGGGTGATGACTTCTATCTTTTTCATGGGATGCTGCTCCTTGGCGGACCTAGAGTTGGTAACCCACTTCGCTGTGCTGGGAGACGTCGAGCCCCTTGTTTTCGTCCTCGGAGCTTATCCGAATGCCGCAGACCACGTCCACGATTTTCAGCAGGATCATGGTCATGACAAAGCAGAAGGCCCAGGTGGCCACCACGGACACGAACTGGATCCACAACTGCCCGGGGTTTCCGTAGAACAGGCCGTTGCTGCCTGCCTCGTTGACGACGGTGGTGGCGAAAAGGCCGGTGGCCAGGGCGCCCCAGGTGCCGCCCAGGCCGTGGATGCCCACCACGTCCAGGGAGTCGTCGTAGCCAAAAAGGTGCTTGAGCAGGACGCCGCCGTAGCAGATGCCGCCGGCCAACAGGCCGATGACGATGGCGGGCATGACGGTGACGAATCCGGCGGCCGGGGTGATGGCCACAAGGCCGGCCACCGCGCCGGACACGAAGCCCAGGGTGGTGGGTTTGCCGCGATGGATCCATTCCACGACCATCCACCCGATGGCGGCGGCCGCCGCAGCCATGTGGGTGGTGGTGAAGGCGCTGGCGGCCAAGCCGTTGGCGGCCAGGGCCGAACCGGCGTTGAAGCCGAACCAGCCGAACCACAGGATGGCCGCGCCAAGCACGGTCAGAGGCAGATTGTGGGGCATAAACGGCTGCTTGCCGTAGCCGGTGCGCTTGCCCAGGTAGATGGCGCAGGCCAGGGCCGAGGCGGCGGAACTCATGTGCACCACCGCGCCTCCGGCGAAGTCCAGGGCCCCGAGTCCGGCCAGCCAGCCGCCGCCCCACACCCAGTGGCACATGGGACTGTAGACGAAAATGACCCACAGGACGGTAAACAGCAAAAATCCGGTGAATTTGATACGCTCGGCGAACGCGCCGGTGATCAGCGCCGGGGTGATGACCGCGAACATGCACTGGAAGACCATAAACGCCAGGTGCGGCAGATTATCCACGCCTTCCTTGGGTTCGAGCCCCACGCCGCTTAAGCCGAAGTAGTCCATGCCGCCGATGAGGCCGCCGATGTCCGATCCGAACGACAGGGTGTAGCCGATGACGGCCCAGACAATGGACACGACGCCCAGGATGACCATGCTGTGCATGACGGTTCCCAGGACGTTTTTGGCCCGGACCATGCCGCCGTAGAAAAGGGCCAGCCCCGGGGTCATGAACATGACCAGGGCCGCGCAAATGAGGATGAAACCCGTATCCGCCGCGTTCATACCAACCCCCCTTGAACAGTTTGCGCCGCCAAGCGGCCGGTTTGTCCGCCGGTCATCCGGGAGTTACGGGCAACGTCCGTTTTCCAACGGCCCTCGGGCGATGTCCGCGCCGCGCCCCCGGCCCGGCCAAGTGGGGAACCAATTAGGGGTATTTTGACATTTTTGCAAGATATTTTTCGTAACAAAGCACGGATATGCTGCTCAACGTTTTTGTCCGATATTTTCAGGGCGGCGGTTGCCCCGGGTCTGCACTTGCCGTTTCAGCGGCAACCCGGCATACAGGGAACAGGCCGCACCAAACCCGGACTCGAAAAGGATCGCCCGGTGAGCCCGAAAGCCTCCCTGATTCTGATCGTCGACGACGATCCCACCCTGCGCGAGAGCGTGGCCCTGTGGCTTTCCCACACAGGCTACCGCACGGCCCAGGCCGAAAACGGCCGACAGGCCCTTCTGGCCATGAAGGAACAGCGGCCGGATCTGATCCTGCTCGATTTGCGCATGCCCGTGCTGGACGGATTCGGATTTCTGGCCGAACTGGCCCATGTCGCCGACCCGCCGCCGGTGGTGGTCATCTCCGGGCGGGGCGAGGTGCGCGACGTGGTGGAGAGTTTCCGGCGCGGGGCCACGGACTTCATCGTCAAGCCCATCGAAAGCTACGAACTGCTGGAGCATGCCGCCGCGGCCGCCCTCACGGCCGCCGAGACCCGGCGGCGCATGCTGCGGGCCGAGGCCCGCTATTTCGAACTGGTCCAGAACCTGCCGCTTCTGGTCTTCGCCCTGCGCCCTGACCTGACCCTGGAATTCATCAATAAAAACTGCCGCGCCATGTTCGGCCAGTCCCGGGCCACGGCCCTGGCCGCCCCAGGCTGGTTCGTGGAGCAGGCCCACGCCGAAGACCGCCAGGCCGTCCGCGAGGTCATCGGCCGGGCCTTTTCCGGGGCATCCCGTCCCCTGTCCCTGGACTGCCGTTTCCTGCGCCCGGACGGGACCGTCATGCACGGCATCCTCAAGATCCTGCCCGCCACCCAGGCCCCGGATGGCGACGGCATGCTGGCGGAGGGCCTGCTGTTCGACATCACCGACCGGGTGGAACTGGAGCGGCTCATGGTGCAGCAGGAAAAGCTCAAGACCCTGGGGGCGGTGTCCGCCGAGGTGGCCCACGAGATCAGAAATCCCCTGTTCGCCATCGCCGGGTTCGCCAAAAGGCTCCACGACCGCCTGCCCGAGGCCCACGAGACCGGGATCATCCTGGCCGAGGCGGCCCGTCTGGAGGCCCTGGTGGACCGCATCCGGACCTATCTGCAACCGGCGGACCAGCATCCGGTGTGCCTGGGGATGGGCGGGGCGGTCGGCCAGGTGCTGCAGGATCTGGGCCCCGAACTCAAAGGCCGCGACATCGTGTGCCGCACGGATTTTTCCCGGGCCGCCGCCGTCGTGGAGGAAGACCCGCTGCTTTTGGGCCAGGTGGTGACGGCCATGGTGCGCCACGCCGTAGCGCAGATGCCCCGGGGCGGGACCATGGAGGTGACGGCCTGGTCCGACGACGCCTTTTCCCGCCTGACCGTGGCCTATCCCGAGGCCCATCCGGCCCGGGAGCCCGAGAGGCTGTTTCTGCCCTTCGAGGAGTCCGGCCTCGGCCCCGGGCTGGCCCTGGCCAGACGGCTGGCCCAGGACATGGGCGGTTCCCTGGCCTATGCCCACGACGCGGGCCGGGCCGTGTTCACCCTGACGCTGCCCCTTTTTCGCCATGCCCACGCCTCGGGCCAGCCCAAGGACGCATCCGACGGGGCTTCCTGACCCGACCCCGTGCATTTCGCCATGCCACATCCCCTGCCTGACGATCCCGATCCTGCCCTGGTGCGCGACACCCCGCCCCTTGACCGGCTGTTTGCCCTGTGCCCCGTCACAGACCCCGTGATCGTGGACGGCGGGGCCAACAAGGGCCGCATCACGGACCGGTTCCTCGCCCTGTTCCCTCACTGCCGCGTCCTGGCCTTCGAGCCCCAGCCCTCCCTGGCCCGAAAGCTTGCAAAGCGCTTCGCCGCCAAGGCCCGGGTCACGGTCCGGGCCTGCGCCCTGGGGCCGCATGACGGCACGGCCGAGCTGACGGTCCTAAGCCGCCGCACCCTGTCCTCCATGCTCCCGCCCACGGGCATCCATGAAAAATACGCCGGACAGGACCTCCGCGAAACCGGCCGGGTCACAGTCCCGGTGGTCCGCCTGGACACGGCCCTGCCGGAAGGAGCGGACATCATCAAGCTCGATCTCCAGGGCTTTGAACTGGCCGCCCTGCGCGGGGCGACGGGCATCCTTGGCCGGGCCCGCCTCGTCCTGGCCGAGACCGCCTTCTATCCCCTCTACGACGGCCAGCCCCTTTTCCCCGAACTGCGGGATTTCCTGGCCGCCCACGGCCTGGCCTTCGAGGGCCTCTACGATCCCTTTCACGACGCCAGCGGCCGCTTGGCCTCGGGAGACGCCCTGTTCGCGGCGAAAAGCGCCTGTCCCGGACTATGAGTCCCCCGTCTGCCGCCCCCATGGCCGTCCCCGCCGGGCATTGACCAAGCCTGCCTGCACTGCGTAAGAAAGGCCGATGGTCACGACACCATGCAGTGCTGGCCGTGACCAACACCCGCAGGCAGGCCGGTCACGGTCATGCCCAAGGAGGCGTCAGCTTCATGCCGCGAGCATCCGCATTCCTGCTCATCCTGCTCATCCTCCTCTTCGGCGCGCTGGCGACCCGGGCCATCCCCCCGGCCCTGGCCGCCGAGGCCGACGCCCCGGCCCGCACCGCCGCCTCGCGGTCCATGGACAGGACCAAGATCGCCATCCTTGAATTCGAGCCGGTCACGGCCACGGCCCGCAAAAACGAAAAAGGCCGTCTGGTTTCGGAGATGCTGACCACGGCGGCGGTCAAATCCGGCCGCTTCGAGGTCGTGGAGCGCCGGATCATCAGCCGCCTCCTGGAAGAGCTGGAATTCGGGGAACGGGGCCTGACCTATACCTCGGCGGCCCTCAAGGTGGGGGCCATGGCCGGGGCCACGGCGATTTTGAGCGGCTCCGTGGCCGAGGACGACGGCAAAACGCGCATCGACGCCCGGTTCATCGACGTCGAGACCGGACGCATCCTGTGGGCCGGGGTGGCCATGGGCGGAGGCAGCCTGTCCGGGGTCTCGGACGCGACCAACCGGATTTTTCGCGACCTCGACGCCTATGCCGCCGCATCCGGTCCCGCCCTTGCCCCCCGGACCGGGAGGGAGGCTGCCCCGGCGGAGGCCCTGCCTTCCCCCGGGGACGACGCACCGGACAGCGGCCTCGGCCTCCCCCAGGACGAGGATATCCCCGGCCCCAGGCCGGACACCCCTTCTTCCCGTCTCGGGGGCGATGGTCCGGGAGGCGGGGCCCAGGCGCCGGACATGGCCCCCCCCGACCCGGAAAAGGCGCGCCGGGCCGCCGCCCACCACCAGGCGGCCAGGGAGCACGGCCGGGCCAAGCGCTACGCCAAGGCCGCCCGGGAGATGGATCTGGCCCTGGCCCTGGACCCCGGCCGGGCCGAATACCATGCCGCCCGGGGACATGCCCGGTACTTTCTGGGCAGATACGCCGAGGCCCTGGCCGACTACGACCAATCCCTGGCCCTGGACGCCGGGACGGCCGCCGTGCATTCCATGCGGGCCCTGTGCCTGACGGCGCTGCACCGGCCCGCCGAGGCCGCCGAGGCCTACGACCAGGCCGTGGCCCTCTCCCCCGGCAACCCTGATCTGCTGATCCGGCGCGGCAGGCTGCGCGGCGCAATGGGGCTTTCACAGCCCATGTGCCAGGATCTCCTCGCGGCCTGCGACCTGGGACAGTGCCAACCCCTTGAAAACGCTCGCAAGGAGGGCACATGTCCCGCCGCCCCGTGACGCTTTTCATGACCATGCTTCTGGCCTGGGCCTGCCTGTCCGCCTGCTCGGTGAGCATCGGGACCACAACCGCCCCGGCCCCGACGCCCGCCCCGGCCGCTGCGGCGGCGCGCACCGAGCGGGTGACCATCCAGGGCCTGAACCTGCGCCAGGGGCCGTCGGCCAAAAGCGCCGTGATCGGCGGCCTGAATCGGGACGAGATGGTGACGGTGCTTGAGCGGCAGGAAAACTGGATCAGGGTCCGCACCGCCGACGGCCGGGAGGGCTTCGCCTACGGGGCCTATCTGACGGGATTTGACATCCGTCCCGCCAAGCCCCGCCCAGGCAGGGGGCCTGCTGCGCCAGGCGGCCCGGACCGCCCGGAGCGGGCGGACGGCATGACCGACGAGGAGGAACAGGAACTCTGGAACTGAACCGCCAAACAGGGTGACCCGCCCCATGTTCCCCTTTCCCGCATATCGGAAGTGATGCCGCCTGGCGTCGCGACCCGGCGCTTATGCAAGACATGTGCATGGCGCATGTCCCTCTCGTTTCGCGTCCTGCCCAAAACCTTTGTCTCCAGGACGTCCCGCTGTCCGAAACAGACTCCGTTATGCCGTTCAAACACAGTACGGCGCGGCCCATCGAACGCAAACCATACTTTCGAAGTCAATTTTTTTCGCGCCTCCCCAAAAAAAGTCCTCCGGAACGTTGAAAAAGAGACGGGCATGCCGTATGGTGCTACATAATCAGTTGTTTTTTGTTTGAATCCGCGCTTCCGGGTCCGTTCCGCCCGTGCGCCAACCTTGCCTGCAGGGAGCGGACTCGCATGTTCAAAAAAATGGGGATCGGAATCAAACTGTCGGTGTGCGTGGGACTGGTCGTAACGCTCATTCTGGCGGGCATCACCCTGTATTTCGCCCGGACGCTCAACGATTCGGCCAAGCTGAGGGTGGAGGAGGCGGTCAAGATGGAGGCCGCCGCCAGCGGGGCCATCATCAAGGCCGAGTTGGATGAGGGATTGAGCGCGGCCCGGGGCCTGGCCCAGGCCCTGGCCTTCGTGGACGACCTGCCCCCGGAGGTGCGCCGGACCCGGGTGAGCAACATGCTGCGCGGCCTTTTGGAGCACAACCCCGATTTTTTAGGGGTGTGGACCGTGTTCGAGCCAAACGCCCTGGACGGCCTGGACGGGGAGAACGCGGGCGCAGACGGCAGCGACGCCAAGGGGCGTTTCGTGCCCTACTTTAACCGGGTGGGCGGCATCCATCTGGAGCCCTGCACGGACTACGACACCCCGGGGAAAAACGACTATTATGTCAAGCCGTTGCGTTCTGGAAAGGACGTGGTCATGGACCCGGTGGAATATACCGTGGGCGGCCAAAAGACCATGCTGGTCAGCCTGTGCGCGCCCATCCGCCAGAACGGCAAGATCGTGGGCGTGGCCGGGGTGGACATCAGCACCGAACTCCTCAAGAAGATCGTCCTGGGGATCAAGCCCTTCGGCACGGGCTATGCCTTTTTGTTTTCCAACGACACCACCTACGTGGCCCATCCCAAGGCCGAATTCGTGGGCAAGAAGATTCTCGACGTGCGGGCCGACGCCACGGCCCGGGACAAGGACGTCCGGGCCGGAAAGCACCGGGTGGAGGAAAACACGTCCCTGGCCACGGGGGAGACCTCCTACTATTACCTGTCGCCCTTCACCATCGGCGAAACCGACACCCCCTGGAGCATGGTCCTGACCGTGTCCCTGGACGCCCTTCTGGCCGATGCCCAGCGTAGCGTGAACATGAGCTTCGCGGCTGGAGGCCTGGGCATCCTTGTGCTCTTGGCCATCCTTTTCACCCTCTCCCGGCTGATCGTCACCAAACCGCTCTCCCGCATCGTGGAGGCGGCCCAGCGCTTCGCGGCCGGGGACTTCACCGCCCGGCTGGCCGTGACCTCGGGCGACGAGGTGGGACAGGCGGCCGAAAACCTGAACACCGCCTTCGACATCGTGGTGGACAAGGCCTTCTGGTACGAGTCCATCCTGGACTCCATCCCCTTTCCCATCTCGGTCACGGACCTGAACCAACGCTGGACCTTCATCAACAAGCAGGCGGAAGACGCCACCGGAAAGAAACGGGCGGACATCGTGGGCCGTCACTGTAAGGAATGGGGCGCGCCCATCTGCGGCACGGACCGGTGCGGCGTGGAATGCCTGCGCCATGACAACCCCGTGACCTCCTTCACCCAGCCGGGCATTGAGAAGGATTTCCAGGTCAACTCCGCCTTCCTCTTCAACACCAAGGGAGAAAAGACCGGGCACATCGAGGTGGTCCAGGACGTGACCGAGGCCAACGCCCTGCGGCGCAAGGCCGAGCAGGCCCTGCACGAGGGCATGTTGTCCGCCGCCGGGAGGCTCGAAGGCATTGTGGAACGGGTGACGGTCTCTTCCGAGGAGATCTCGGCCCAGATCGACGAAATCAACCGGGGTACGGAACTGCAGAAAGAGCGCATGGGCGAGACGGCCACGGCCATGGAGGAGATGAACGCCACGGTCATGGAGGTGGCCAAAAACGCCGGGCAGGCGGCCGAGTCCGCCGACAAGGCCAAGGCCAAGGCCGCAGAGGGTTCGCATCTCGTCGAGGAGGCCATGACGGCCATTTCCGAGGTGCGGCGCATGACCCAGGCCATGAACGCCAACCTGGCCGATCTGGGGCGTCAGGCCGAATCCATCGGCCAGGTCATGAACGTCATCAACGACATCGCCGACCAGACCAACCTGTTGGCCCTCAATGCCGCCATCGAGGCCGCCCGGGCCGGAGAGGCCGGACGCGGCTTCGCCGTGGTGGCCGACGAGGTGCGCAAACTGGCCGAGAAAACCATGGGCGCGACCAAGGAGGTGGGCGACAACATCCGCTCCATCCAGTCCGCCACGCGCAAAAACATCGAGGACATGAACCAGGTCGGAACCATGGTGGAAAAGGCCACGGACCTGTCCACCACCTCAGGCAAGTCCCTGTCCGAGATCGTGTCGTTTTCCGACGAAAGCTCCTCCCAGGTGCAGAGCATCGCCTCGGCGGCCGAGGAACAGTCGGCGGCCTCGGAGGAGATCAACCGCTCCATCGAGGAGGTCAACCGGGTGGCCATGGAGACGGCGGACTCCATGGAGCAGTCGGCCCATGCCGTAAGCGAACTGGCGTCCATGGCCGGGGAGCTGCGGCGGCTCATCGAGGAGCTCAAGGGCGACACGGGCGGCACGGCAGGCCCGCGCCGACTCGGCAGATAGCCTCCCTACGCCTCGCATCCAGCGCCAGCGAAAATCCGGCCCCCGTCGCAGCTTGCGGCGGGGGCCGTTTTTTTTTGCCGTGTCGTGTCCGGGTGGCGACTACTCCACGACCGGCACTTTCCGTTATGGGCCACCCCGTAGCAACACCGCGAATTCATGCTTTCTATTCACACAAATACAGGCATGTTTTTTGTGGACGCCATACTCGTGTCGCGTTTTGCAAACGGCCAGGCGTTCCATTGCGGTCGTGGCTAGCAAAGAATGGCTTACAAACTGTGCTTCCGGCCAAACGAGCACATGCGTATGTGTTGGAGATCAGACTAGAACTGGGCCATGATCTTCGTGAGCATCTGCGGAAAGCGTTCGACCTCTTCCGGGGTGAGGGCCCCGGCGATGTCCTGGGACAGTTGCAGGTGCAATAGGTGGTGGCCCTCGAAGTGCTTGCGGCCCTCGGGGGTCAGCCCCACCCGGATGGAACGGCGGTCCTTTGCGTCGGGTTTGCGTTCCACCAGCCCGGCCCGCACCAGCCGGTCCACCAGGACCGTGAGCGACCCCGTGGTCACGCCCATTTTTTCGGCCACCTCCTTCATGCGCAGGTTGCCCGTGGCCCCGATGATCTCCAGGGTATGCATCTGGGGCAGGGTCAGCCCCGTCTCGCGCACCACGCCCTGCTCCCAGGAGGAAAAGCGCTCGTAAAACTCGATGAGCAGCCGGGTCAGTTCCTCAATGTTGTCCATTGGCCCTCCGCCTTTCACGCGTTTTCGGCGCGGGATGGCCCACACGTGGGCCACCCGCACCCCCGTGGCGGGTTTCCAAGGAGCAACCCCCTTCGGCCACCGGCCTCCGGAGGGTTCCCTTCAGCCCGCCCGCCTGCACCCTGCTATCGCATTCCGGCCCGGGCCGGGGCAAGCCCGGCCTCGCCGCGCCCCGAGGCGAAAAACAGCGCCGCCGAGGACATGACCACCAGGATGGACCCGGCGTTGTGAAAGACCGAGGCCGCGATGGGGCTCAAAAGCCCATACGAACTGCCGAACACGGCCAGGCCGTTGGACACCACGCCCAGGACGATGTTGACCTTGATCACCAGCCGCATGCGCCGCGACAGCCCCATGAGCAGGGGCAGCCGCCCGATGTCGTCGCGGGTCAGCGCCACCTGGGCCGTCTCCAGGGCCACGTCCGTGCCTGCCGCGCCCATGGCCACGCCCACGTCGGCCTTGGCCAGGGCCGGGGCGTCGTTGATGCCGTCGCCCACGAACATGACCCGGCCCCCGGCATTTTGAAACGCCTCCACGATGCGCGGCTTGTCGCCGGGCTTGAGTCCCGGCCAGGACTCGGTGATGCCAAGGGCCGCCGCCACGCCAGCCACGGAGCGGTCATGGTCGCCGGAGAGGATGCCCACCCGGGCCACGCCCAGGGCGCGCAGGGCGGCCACGGCATCGCGGGCCGAGGGCCGTATGGTGTCGGTGACGGCCAGAACGCCCAGGGGTTCCCCATCGCGCAGGACCACCAGGGGCGTGGCCCCGCGCGCCGCCGCCGCCTCCAGGGCCCGGGCCAGGACCGGCGGCAGATTCCCGGCGGGGGCCAGGGCCGCCCCGCCCACCTCGATCTCCCGGCCATCCATGCGGGCCCGTACCCCGGTTCCGGCCTCGCTTAAAAACGCCTCGGCCCGGGGCGCGGCTACTTTTTCCCGGGCGGCGGCATGCAGCACGGCCCGGGCCAGGGGATGGGTGGAATGTTCCTCGGCGCAGGCGGCGGCGGCCAGAAGTTCGGAGGCGGCCACGCCCGGGGCGGGCACGATCTCGTCCACCACGGGTTCGCCCAGGGTCAGGGTGCCGGTCTTGTCGAAAAGCACGGCGTCCACCCGGCCGACTTCCTCCAGGGGACGGCCGCCCTTGACCAGGATGCCCCAGCGGGCGGCCCGGGCCACGGCGGCCACGGCGGCCGTGGGCGCGGCCATGAGCAGGGCGCAGGGGCACCCGGCCACCAGCACGGCCACGGCCCGGTCCATGTTCCCGGAGGCCCACCAGGCCAGCCCGGCCAGGGCCAGGACCACCGGGGTGAACCACTTGGCGTAGGCGTCCACCACCCGGGCCACCTGGGGACGATGGGCCTCGGCCTCGGTCACCAGCCGGATCACCGTGCCCAGCGTGGTGTCCTGGCCCACCCGGGTGGCCACAATCTCGATCACCCCGTTGTAACTCAAGGTTCCGGCCAGCACCTCGTCGCCCACGCCCCGGTTCACGGGCATGGCCTCGCCGGTCACCGTGGATTCGTCCACGGCCGTGATCCCGGCCACCACCTGGCCGTCCACGGGTATCCGCTCCCCGGGCCTGATCTCCAGCCGGTCCCCGGCCGCCAGCGCGCTGACCGGCGTCTGCCGCCGTCCGCCGTCGGCATCGACCAGGGTGGCCGTGTCCGGGGTCATGCGGGCCAGGGCCTGGATGGACTTGCGGGCCGAGTCGCTGACGATACCCTCCACCTGCGCCCCCAGGGTCATGATGAAGGCCACCACGGCGGCGGTCAGGTATTCGCCCTGATAGACCGAGGCCACGATGGCCAGGCTGACCAGTTCGTCCACATTGAGGCGTTTTTCGAAAAGCCCCCGCAACGCGCCCCAGACAATGGGCAATCCGTTGATCAGCACCGAGGCCACGGCCAGGGCCATGGCGATATCAGTCGGCCGCCACCCGAAATGCCCCCACAGGAAGGAGGCCAGGGCCAAGACCCCGCCCAGGGCGCAGGAGGAGAACTCCTTGAGGTCCACGAGGTCTTTGTAAGCCCCGGGACTGGCGAAACGTCCGATCATGAGCAACTCCTTTTGAACACAAATATTTTGATGTCGAGAAATCTCTATATATGAAAATCTTGATAGTCAAACTATTTTTACAGCCTTTTCCCTGGAGCATCCGGCCCGCCGCCGCACCATGCCCCAGACAGGAAAACGCAGGAACGCGGAGATCAGGGGGTTTTCGATCCGGACATGCCCGCCGCCATCCCCCACTGCCGCAGGATGCGGGCGGTCTCGGTCGCGCCGTCCAGGCGCACTGCTGTTCGCGGCGGCGGCGGCGCGGCCAGGAGGCCCTCCAGGCGGGAGAGGAGTCGGGCGGGTTCGAGGTCGACGGCCTCAAGCATCCCCACAAGCCCCAGTTCGGCCAACCGGGCGGCGCGCAGGCGTTGTTCCCGGTTCTGCTCGAAGGGCCGGACCAGGGCCCGGACCCCGGCCCGCAGCACGGCCATGACCGTGTTGTAACCGGCCAGACTCACGGACAGGTCGGCGGCGCGCAGGATGGCCGGGAAATCGGCGGCGAAGCGATCCACCCGGGCGTCGGGAAGGGCGGCGGCGGCGGCGCACAGGGCGGCGTATTCCTCCGGCGGGGCATAGGGCCCGGAAAAGACGCGCAGGCTCACAGGGCCAAGCCCAGCCGCCTGGGGCAGGGCCAGGGCCGCAAGGACCGCGGCCAGCACCTCGCCCCCCACCCGGCCGCCCCCGGCGCTGGCCGCCAGGAGCCGGTTTCCCGGCGGCACGCCGAGCCGGGCCCGGACCGCCGCCGCATCCCTGTCCGCAGGGGCCTCCGGCGGGGCCACGTAGCCGGAATAGCGCACCGGGGGGTCAATGTCCGCCACCCGGGAAAACGTGGCCGAAAGGGGAAACAGGGCCGGATCGGCATGGACCGCCACCAGGTCGAAAAAGGCGTTGAGGCGCTTGATGACCCTGGTCTCGTAGGCCGCCTGGTCCGCCTTCTCCACCAGGATGTCGCGCAGGCCGCAGACCGTGCGCACCGGACCGAAGCGGCCTTCCCGAATGGCCGAAAGGGCCGGGACCAGTTCGAATTCGAAGGCCTTGCGGCCGAAGGGATACAGCTCCACGAAAAAGACGTCCGGCCGCTCGGCGTCCAAAAGGGACACAAGGAGCTCGCGCCGTTTTTCCTTGACGGCCGCAAGCCCCCCGCCGTCCGTGGCCGACAGGCGGGTAAAATCAGCATCCATCTCCAGGGCGGGCAGCCGGACCTCGCGGACATGGGGCGGCAGGGGCACGGGCACGGGCGGGCCGCCCGAGACCAGGACCACCCGGTCCGGGGCCAGGGCGGCGACGATCTCCAGGCTGCGCATGAAATGCCCAAGCCCCAGCACATGCTGGCAATAAAAGAGGATGTTCACGGCAGATCCGCCCGGCTCACAGGGCCACGTTGATGTCGCCAAGGACGAGCGCGCCCTCCTTGACCCGTACCCAATGGGCGCATCCGGGCTTGAGGATTTTTGGCTCGTGCGGCAGATAGCTGCGGCCGAGGAGCCGGTACACCAGGGCCTTGATGACCCCTTCGTGGGTCACGGCCAGGATTTTTTTCCCGGACCAGTGCCGGGCCGCCTCAATCAGGGTGCGCTCGGCCCGGCCGAAGACCTCGTCCCGGCTCTCCCCGTTCGGCGGCCGAAAATCCCAGCCCAGGGCCACCTGTTCCTCCAGGCCGTGCCCGCGCAGATCAGCCACGAGCCTTCCGGTCCAATCCCCGAATTTTTGCTCGCGAAGCCCCCGCTCCAGGGTCATGGGCAGCTTCAGGCGCACGTTCATGATGCCCGCCGTGGTCTTGGCCCGGGTCAGGTCGCTGCTGAGAATCCGGGACAATCCCAGGCCCGCCAGGGTCTCGGCGAAACGCGTGGCCTCGGCGATCCCTTCCGGGCACAGTTCCGAATCCCAATGGCCCTGGATGCGTTTTTCCTGATTCCAGTAGGTGGCGGCGTGGCGCACGAGGGCGAAATCAGCGGTGCTCATCCCTGATCGGTCCTTGTCGGTTCAAAGGTCGGCCCGGGTTCGTATTCGGCCGCAAAGGCGGCCAGGGCGTCCAGCGTCCTTTTGACGCCGACGGCCAGAAGGGGCACGAGCCGGGCCACCCGGGCGGCGTCTCCCCTCGCGGCGGCCTCCTCGGCCAGGGCGGCGTCGCGGCGCAGGGGACCGGCCCCGAACATGGCCGCATTGCCGCGCAGGGTGTGGGCCAGACGGGCGACGGACTCCAGATCCCTGTCCCGCAGGGCCGCCTCCAGATCCGAAAGACAGCCCGGCGCGGTCCGCGCGAATTCCCCGGCCAAAAGCCGCAACAGTTCGATTTTCCTTCCGTACTGGGCGGCAAGCCCGGCCCGGTCCACGGCCTCCTCCGCCTGCGGCGCGTCGTTTGCAGTGCGGGGGGTGGCGGCCCCCGGAGGGGCCGCAACCCGCGCCCGGCCCTGGCTGATCCGGGAGACGACCTCGAAAAAGGATTCGATGTTCACGGGTTTGGTGATGTAGCCGTCAAGCCCGGCGTCGAGAAAACGTTCCCGCTCCCGGTCCAGGGCGTAGGCCGAAAGCCCGATCACCGCCACGGCGGGGTCGATGCCGCCGTGCCCGGCCCGGATGGCCCGGGTGGCGGTCAATCCGTCCATGACCGGCATCTGGATGTCCATGAGCACCACGTCGTAGTCCTCCCGGGAAAGCCGCTCCAGGGCCTGCACCCCGTTTTCCGCCGTGACCACGGCATGGCCGTTGCTGGTCAGGAGATCCTCGGCGAACATGCGGTTGATGCGGTTGTCCTCCACCAGGAGCACCCGCAGGGGACGCTTCCCGCCCAAAAAGACGCATGGTTCGCAGCCCGCCAGGGCGGCCTGGGCATCCGGGGCGTCCCGGCCGTCCACCCGCAGGGTCACCCGGAAGCGGAAGGTGCTGCCCTGGTCCAGGCGGCTGTCAAAGGAAAGGTCGCCGCCCAAAAGTCCGGCGATTTTCTTGCAAATGGCCAGGCCAAGGCCCGTGCCCGCATATTTTTTGGTCAGCCCGGAATCGACCTGGGTGAAGCTGTCGAACACGGCGTCCCGGCTGTCCTCGGGAATGCCGATGCCCGTGTCGGACACGGAAAAAACCAGGGTCGCCGTCTCGCCCCCTCCCCGCAAGGCCTCCGGCCCCACGGGATCGGCCCGGGACAGTTCCACCGCCACGCCGCCGTGCTCGGTATATTTGATGGCGTTGCCCACCAGGTTGAGCAGGATCTGCTTGAGCCGCATGGGATCGGCAAAGACCCGGTGCGGCACGTCCGGGGCCACCCGGCAGGTCAGGACCAGGCCCTTGTTCTTAGCCAGCACCTCCTGCTGCCGGGCCAGGGAGGCGGCCATCTCCCGCAGGTCCACGCTGGTCTCCCGCACGTCGAGCTTTCCGGCCTCGATCTTCGAATAGTCCAGGATGTCGTTGATGACCGACAAAAGGTTCTGGGCCGATTCCTCGGCCACGCTTAAGCGCTGCCTGGCCCGGGGGGACAGCTCCTCGTGCAGCACGAGCTGGATGTAGCCCAGAACGGCGTTGAGCGGGGTTCTGATCTCATGGCTCATGTTGGCCAAAAAGCGGCTCTTGGCCTGATTGGCGGCGTCGCTCTGGTGCATGGCCCGCATGAGCTCCCGCTCCAGGCGCTTGCGTTCGGTGATGTCGCGCACAAACTCCACCACGCCCTTGACCCGGCCCAACGCGTCGCGAAAAGGATAGGAAAAAAGCTCGATGAACCCGGGCGGTCCGCCCTCGTCGTCCGCCCGGGACACGGCCTCGGAATGCATGCGCCCGTCGGCCATGGCCCGGATGCTCGGGCAACTCGGACAGGGGGACGCCCGCCCCCGGAAGGCCTCATGGCAGGTGCGGCCCACAAGGGGTGCGGTGGATTCGTACATGGCCCGCATGGCCGCGTTGACCTTGATGACGTTTAAATCCGCGTCCAGGACGCTGATGCCGTCCTGGATGGTGTCCAGGATGGTCTCCAGAAAGATCGCGTTTTCCTTGAGCTTCTCCTGGGTCTTGGCCCGGGCCTCGATCTCCTGGCGCAGGGAGGCGTTGGCTGCGGCCAGTTCCGCCGTACGCGCCGCCACCCGTATCTCGAGTTCGGTGCGGACCCGCTCCAGGGCCTCTTCGGTCTGCTTGCGTTCGGTGACGTCGTTGCCCACGGCCTGGTATTCCACCACCTCCCCGGCGTCGTCGAAGATGCCCCGGTGGGTCCAGTGATGCCAGCGGATGACGCCGCCGGGCATGACCACGCGGTGCTCGAAATCGACCACGGGGTTGGCCATGGAGATGGCGCCCAGTCCCCTGCCGATCATGGCCATGTCGGCGTCGGGGATGTGCGGGATGAAATTGGCGCCGACAAGCTCGTCGCGACTTTTGCCGAAGTAGCGCACGTAGGCCTCGTTGACGAAGGTCAGGCGGCCGTCGGGACGGTAGCGGCAGATGAGTTCGGTCTGGTCCTCGACGATGGACCGGTAGCGGGCCTCGCTACGGGCCAGGGCCAGTTCGGCGTTCTTGCGGCCGGTGATGTCCAGGCAGATGCCCTCCACCCTGGTCGGTCGGCCTTCCGCATCGCGAAACAGCCTGGCCGTGCAGGACACCCACAGCATGTCGCCGTCGCGACGCCGGAACTGGGCCTCGAAGGTATACGGGCCCTCCACCCGGGACAGGATGTCCAGGATCTCGGCCCGCCTGCCGGGCTCGGCGTAGAGCTGGGTTCCGATGTCGCGCACCGTGTGCGTCAGTTCCTCGGGGCTGTCGTAGCCGAACATCCTGGCCAGGGCCGGGTTGGCCTCCAGGATGCGCCCGTCAAGGGCGGTGCAAAAAATGCCCTCCATGGCGCTGACGAAGATGTTGCGGTAGCTCTCCTCCTTTTCCCGGATGATCTCCTTGAGCACGCCGATGTATTCCCACTCCATGGCGTTGACCACGTCGGACTGGGTGACCAGCCCGGCCAGCCGCCCCTGCCCGTCAACCATGACCAGACGGCGGATGCCGTTTCGGCGCATGAGCGACAGGCCCTCGTGGACCGGGAGATCGACGGCGACCGTCAGCACCGGCGAGCGCATGACGTCGCCGAGGGAAAGGGTGCAGGCCGCCTGGCCGACCAGAATCACCGAGGCGGCGTCGCGCTCGGTGATGATGCCCACGGGACGGCCGTCATCAACGGCCAACAGGCAACTGATTTGTTTTTGGGCCATGACGCCCAGGGCCTCGGGCAGCGGGGTGGCGGGCGCGGCGGACACCACCTCGCGGACCATGATCCGGGACAGGCGGCGCAATTCCACGAAATATTCGTAGCCCAGATGCTCCACCAGATCGGACTGGGAGACCACGCCGCAGGCCGTGCCGTCGGCGCGCACGACCACCAGGTGGCGCAAATGGTGCTTTTGCAGAAGGGTATAGGCCTCGTGGGCGGTCGTATCCGGGGTGGCCGTCAACACCGGGGAGGACATGACGGCGGACACGTAGGCCCGGCCCACGCCGGGATCGGCGGCCACGGCCCACAACAGCCGCCGCTCGGTGATGATGCCCACGGGACGGCCGTCGTCGAGCACCGGCAGGCAGGACAGGGCCCGTTCGCGTAAAAGCGCGGCGACATCGGCCACCGTGGTCCTGGGACCGACGGCGACCAGGTCACGGGAATGGATTTCGTCCAGTCGTTTGCGAAACATGGTTCCCCGCGCCGTGTGGCGTGCCTGGCGGCAGGCCGTATGGCCCGCGTGCGGCCGCAGGCCGTTTCGGTCCATTCACCGCCCCGGACGACGAAGGCGGCCAGTCCGGACCGGACTGCGGGTCGTCACCCGCGCCCCCGAAACAGCCTCCGAATATCACGACGGTCGCCGCACCCGCCAGCACATTTTCCCGCAGCGCACCCACCCCCTTGCCCCGGACGGCCAGATGCGGCTACCATGCCCGGGCCATGAAGCGCCTGTGCCTGATCCACGCCAACTGCCAGGGCGAGCCCCTGGCGGAACTGCTGGCCGGACACGAGGCGTTCGGGGGGGAGTTCGAGATACGGCATGTGGTCAACTACGCCAGGCAGCCCATCCTCCCGGACGACCTCGCCCGGTGCGGACTCTTCTTGCACCAGCGCCTGGAGACGGAATGGGGGGAATTGGCCAGCCAGGCGCTTGTGTCCCGTCTGCCCGCCGGATGCCCGTCCCTGTGTCTGCCCAACCTCTTTTTCCTCGATTATTGGCCGTTTTGGTCCTCCAACGCGGCCTTCGCCTATTCCGATTTTTTCCTGGACGAACTGCTCTCCCGCGGGTTGTCGGATCGCGAGATCATGCACCTGTATCTGCACACCGACCCCGCACGCTACTATGATCTGGAGGCCATCATGGAAAAATCCAGACGCCGGGAGGCGGACAAGGAAAGACACTGGGACATCAAGCTGTCCCATGTGGTGCGCGACCGGTTCCGGGACACCCTGCTGTTCCACACCGTCAATCATCCAGGCCGGGAACTGTGTCTGGCCGTGGCCGACGGGGTGCTGGAGCGGCTCGGGATGGCCCCCCTGTCCGCAGCGGTGCGCGAGGCATTCCCCGATCCCTTCGGGGAATTCACCATGCCCATCCACCCCCGGATCGCGGCCCGGCTGGGGCTGGCCTTTCTACCTGAAAAGCCCCTTTTCCCGGTCTACGGCCGGGACATGGGCATTGAGGAATACGTGGGGTGCTATCTGGCCTGCAAGCGGCTGAAGGAAACGGATTTCATCGGTTTTTTGCGCCTGTGGGCGGCCCTTGGCGGACAAAAAGCTCCCGCAGGGGACGGTCGGCCAGGGCCGTGAGCACGGCCTCGGCTGCGGCGTAGTTGACTCCCAGGTCATGGCGCTCACGCACCCGGGCCTCGGCCCGCTCGCCCATGGTCCGGCGCAGATCCCTGTCGTCCAGCAGGCGGCCTATGGCGGCCGCAAAGGCCGCATCGTCGAAGGGCGGCGTCAGAAACCCGGTCTCGTCCCGGCCCACCACCTCGGGCACCCCGCCGTTGTCGAAGGCCACCACCGGCAGGCCCACGGACTGGGCCTCCAGGTAGACCATGCCCAGGGATTCCCGGATGCCCGGGAAGGCGAACAGATCAGCGGCGCTCAAGGCCCCGGCCATCTCCTCACGCGGTACCCGGCCCAGGAAAAAGGCCCGCCCCGGCAGTTCCCGCCGGGCCAGTTCCATGACCTCCTCCCGGCAGACCCCGTCACCGGCCACCAGCAGCCGGAACCGCCGCCCCTCACGGGCCAGTTCCCCGAGGCGCATGATGAGGTAGCGCAGGCCCTCCACCTTGACCCCGGGCCGGAACATGGCCGCCGTGGCCACGACCGGGCCGTCCCCGGTGAGTTCGGCGCGAAGCGCCTTGCGGGCCGCCGGATCGAAGACGAACTGCCCGGGGAAGATGCCCGGGGGCACATGACTCAGCCGGTCTTCCGGGATGATCCGGCGCAGGTTCTCCAGATCGAGCAGGCGGTTGGTGAAGACGTGGGCCGCCGCCAGCAGGCTTTGGCGGTTGAGGAGAAACCCCAGCCGGGTGCCCAGGGTCTTGGCCCGTTTGGTGGAATAGATGCCCTGAAAGATGGCGTAGGGGACGTTCGCCCGTCTGGCGCACCAGGGGCCGATGACGTCCGGGGCCTTGTAATAGGCGTGATAGGTCAGCCACAGATCGGACCGGGCGTCCGCAAGGCGCATCCCGGCCTCGCGCCGCTCCCACAACGCCTCTGGCCACCGCCAGGGCTTTTTGAAGATCCACCGGGCCCGCAGTTCGCTGATCTCCAGCACCTCGTGCCCCCGCGAGCGCAGAAACGCCACCAGCCCCTTGGCGATGGTGGCGTCGCCCGACGGGGTGGGGTCGGACAGGGGCTTCATGGGGGCGTAGAAGGCGATTCTCACGGCCGGGTCGCCCCCCCGGCGTCCGATCCCGCCGCCGCGAACATCCCGGGCGGATTCCCGGCCCCCTCCCGGAAGATGTCCGCCAGCCGCGCGGTATGGACCACGTTGTCGAAGTCGGCCCGCACCTTGTCCCGACCCGCCGGGATGATCCGGTCCCGCAGCCCGGAGTCGGTCAGCAGGCGGGAAACCGCCCGGGCCAGGGCCTCGGGGTCGCCGGGCGGAACCAATAGACCGGTTTTCCCTTCCTCCACCAACTCCGGGATGGCCGAGACGTGGGTTGCGGCCACGGGCACGCCCATGGCCATGGCCTCCACCAGCACGTTGGGGATGCCGTCGCGGTCGCCGTTTGGCAGCACCTGGCAGCCCAGGACGAACACGTGGGCGGTGCGGTAGAAATCCAGCACCTGCTCATGGGGCATGGCCCCGTGGAAGCGCACCCTGGTGGCCAGCCCGGAATAGCCCGCCAGGGCCTCAAGCTTCTGGCGGTCCTCGCCCTCGCCGATCAAGTCAAAGGTGAAGTCCAGCCCCTGTCCGGCCAGAAGGCCCAGAGCCCGGATCACCGTGGGCAGGCCCTTCTTGGCCGTCAGCCGGGCCACGGTGAGGATGCGAAACGGAGAAACCAGGGGCGGCGGCGGGCCGGGGGTAAAAAGGGACAGGTCGATGCCGTGGTAGACCAGATGCACCGGGGTGCGTCCGGCGGCCAGGCGCTCCAGATATTCGCGGTTGTGTCCGGTGCAGGTCACGGCGAAGGCGGCGTGGCGCAGTTTTTCGGCCAGGCTGGCGGGATTTTGGGTGTAGACGTCCTTGGCGTGGCCGGTAAAGCTAAACGGCAGCCCCGTGAGCATGGCCGCGTAGCGGGCCACGGAGCCCGGGGAATGGGCGAAATGGGCGTGAAAATGGGCCGCCGGGGGATCGGATTTCGGGTCTTGCAGGAGATATCCGGCCTGGAGCAGATGCTTGAGGGAGGCCGAGCGCCGGGTTTTGATGAGCTGGCGCAGCATGCGGGCCGTGGCCTTGAGATAGGCCGCCGGGCGGGCGCGCAACTGCCTGAGGTTGCGCCTGAGAAATTCGCCCCAGTGCCCGGAGAGCATCTCCGGCAGATAGACCACCTCGGCCGTGATGCGCGACACCGAGGCGTGGGCGAAGGATTCGCGGGGCCTGCGCATGGAGATGATCCGGATGCGCAGCCCCATCTCTTCCAAGAGCCTTATTTCGTTTGAAATAAACGTCTCGGAAATGCGGGGATAGCCCTTTAAGACCATGGCCAGAACGGGCCTTTGATCGGCCATGAAACGTGATCTCCTTGAGAAATTCGTCGAGTTCCGGACGGGCAGGCGGCCCGTGCCGCCTCCACGATCACGCCAATGCGCTTTTCGCCATGCATCTGTTGGCGCTGTTTGTATGATCGCCTCGTGTCCGGTCAACGGCACGCGATAGGTTATCACCTCGGGTGGTGGGGGTAAATCAGCATTGCCCAACCCCATATCGCCACGGATGGGCATTCTCGCACTTTTCAAGCGTGTTCCGCTGGTATACTGTTTTTGCGCCCAGTCGCAATCTCCCGATCATTTAGACTATTTTTGGGGGAATAATGATCGTGGGGGAGTCAGATCGAAAATCAACCAAGCCTGTGGGGTTTTCTGAACTCAGGCGCCAATGACCACCTTCTTTCCCTGGCGGGGAAACACGCCGGGCTGAAATTGAAGGAGCGAACGATATGATAAAACATCTAAAAATGATAAATGTCGGCCCAGCTCCTTCGATGGAGTTAGAGTTCGCCAGGAGACTCAATCTCCTCACGGGCGACAATGGGCTAGGAAAAAGCTTCCTGCTCGACATTGCTTGGTGGGCGCTCACCCGGAGATGGCCTGCCGAAGTCAATAAAAAACTTCCCGCTGGACTCATGGCCAAGCCCAATGAGACGGGGAAGGGCATTATAGAGTTTTCCCTAACGGCACAGACCAGACCAATCACCTACACAAGTATCTTTGACCGTCAAGCCCAGGCTTGGACAGGAAAAGCTGGGCGGCCATGGAATCCCGGACTCGTTCTTTATGCGCAGGTCGATGGGAGCTTTGCGGTTTGGGATCCTGCTCGAAACTACTGGCGCAAAAGAGGCAATGTGGATGTACAGGACCGGCCCCCCGCGTACGTCTTCAATTCTCGAGAAGTCTGGGATGGACTATGGGATGAGGCGCGAGGATTGCTTTGCAACGGTCTCATCGCTGACTGGTCTGGGTGGCAGAAGGAAAAAGGTTCCGTTTTCAAAATATTGTGCAACGTACTGCAATCATTGTCCCCCTCTGATGAGGAAAAAATTGAGCCGGGTTCATTAACTAGAATTGGGTTGGATGACCCTAGGGATATCCCTACCCTGAAGATGCCCTATGGGCTGTCGGTACCCGTTCTCCATGCCTCCGCAGGCATCCGTCGCATTATAGCCCTTGCCTATCTCTTGGTCTGGAGTTGGGAAGAGCACAAGAAAGCTTGTAAAATTCTCGACCAGGGAACCGCGTCGCAGGTTGTCTTATTGATTGATGAAATTGAAGCACATCTACATCCGAAGTGGCAAAGAAGAATCATCAAATCCCTTTTGAGTGTCATTGTTTCTCTGACACGCAAAAAGAATGTTCAGATAATCGCAGCTACCCATTCTCCATTAGTTATGGCCTCCGTCGAACCATTTTTTGATCAAAAGATTGATGCGTGGTTTGATCTGGATTTTACCACTGCAAATGGAGAACCACCCCAGGTTGTACTTTCCAATCGCCCCTTCATTCGGCGTGGGAATGCCGCAAACTGGCTGACAAGCGAGGCTTTCGACATGCTCAGCGCTGGGTCCCTGGAGTCCGAGACGGTGTTGCAAAAAGCTGCTCTGGCAATGAGCGATGAGAAGTTTGGGGCAAAAGAAGCAAAACAATTGGATAAGGAGTTGCGAGAGACTTTGGGAGATACTGATCCCTTCTGGATTCGATGGCGGTTTGTAGCCGAGAAGAAAGGATGGCTGTGATGATTCCTGTTGACGCTCAACCGGAGCCCGCCAGCTTCGATGCCAAAGTACGTCAAAAGGGCTTGGCATATCTGAAACGGAAGGGTTTTGACCCAGGCTCGGTGCCTCCTCATTCCCCAAAACTTCATCCTTATTGGCGAGATTGTCTGGACGAACTCCACCAAAGTTATAATGGAATTTGCGCATATCTTTGTGTTTATATCGTAAAGGTCACAGGTGGTTGCTCGGTTGACCACTTTGTTGCCAAATCAAAGCAGCCGGACTTGGCATACGAATGGGGAAATTACCGGCTAGCCTGCTCCAGGATGAACAGTCGTAAGCGAGAGTACGATGATGTGTTGGATCCATTCACTGTTGGCAAGGACTGGTTTCACATTGAACTTGTCAGTGGACGTATTTATCCCAATCCGGAGTTGAAAAACAGACAACGACTGGCCGTTCAGAAAACCATCGACCGGCTTGGCTTAGACGATGCCGGAAATCGGGAAATGAGGGCAGGCCATTATCAGGGATACTGCGAAAATAAATACACCTCCGAATATTTACAAGAACAATCACCTTTTGTCTGGCAAGAGGCACACAGGCAAGGCCTTTTATAAAATACGCGCAGTTGTTTTATGCCTTGGCTGCGGCTGCCGCCAGCCGGTGGGCGGCAGAAGAAATGCGGATATTGAATTTCCCGGAATACGGCTTGTCCGGAGTTTTTCCGATCTCCTGGCACAACTCCAGATAGTCTTCGACGGAATCGGCCAACGCCGTTTCAAGCTCGGCAATCGACCGCCCCTCGAACGTCACCACACCCTGGATATTCACCACCCGGCCGTGAAATATCCGCTCCTTTGCGTCATATTCGAATTCACCAAGAAAATCTTTGTAGCGCATCGCACCCCCTAGCCGTCGGCACCGCCCCGGCCCCCGGCAGCGCCCGCCGCATCCCCGGCCCGCTTCTTCTTTGGCCGCGCCGGGGCCTCGCCCCCCTCGCCCTCCTGGGCGGCGCGAAACTCCGCCACCCGGGCCGAGATCACGTCCAGCCCGCAGAACCGAAACGCCCCCATGGCCCGGCAATACGGCTCCGGATCGTCCAGAAGCGCCCCGAGCTTGTCCCGCAACGAATCCGGCGACAGATCCTCCCAGGGCAGAAACTCGATCAGCTTGCGGCGGCTTAACATCTCCGCCCGGATGCGCTGCTCCAGGCGCGGCACCTCCCGGGGAATCACCAGCGAGGGCTTGATCTGGCTCAATATCTCGCAGGTGGTGTTGTAGCCGCCCATGGTCACCACCGCGTCGGCCAGCCCCAAAAGCACCTCCATGCGCCGGTAGAAATGGTAAAACCGCACCCGAAGGCCCGCCGCGCGCCGGGCGATGGCCTCGCGCTCGGGCCGGGGCATGAACGGCCCCGACACCAGCACGCTGCGAAACGGCGGCTCCCCCATGTCCTCAAGCATGTCCAGGTAGGCCTCCATGAGCGGATAGCCGTCGCCGCCGCCGCCCGTGGTCACCAGGACCAGCTTCTCCTCCCCGGAGATGCGCTCCTCGCGCCGGACCGCGGCCATGGAATGGCGCAAGGGCACCAGGCGCGGGATATAGCCCGTGAACACCATCTTTTGGCTTATGCTTTCAGGGATGTCGTATTCCACGATGGGATCGTAGAGATCCCGGTCGCCGTAGACCCAGATCTCGGAATAATACTTCTCCAGCACCTCGTAGACGCCCTTGTCCCGCCAGTCCTTGCGGGTGGTCTCGGCGTCGTCCATGATGTCCCGCAGGCCCAGGATGGTGCGGGTCTTGGGCAGACGGCGCTTGAGCCACTTGAGCGTGGGGATGACCTCGCGCTTGAGGCCCATGGGGGCCTTGTCCACGATGAAAAGGTGCGGCTGGAAGGCCTTGGCCGTGGCCACGATGATGTTGCGCCGGATGTTTAGGGCGTGGCGGGCGTTGATCTTGATGGACAGGGGCAGATATTCTTCGTTGGTTTTTTTTATCATGCCCGGGATGCGCACGAAGTCCACGCCGTCGGGCGAGGAGAACCGCCCGGCCAGGGGCGAGCCGGTGAGGATGAGGATGTTCACCCCCTTCTGGCGCATGTGCGAGGCGATGGCCAGGGTGCGGCGGATGTGTCCCAGTCCGAAGGTGTCGTGGGAATACATCAGGATATTGAAGGTCGTGGGCTGGGCCATGCGGCACGAGAGCCTTGTGGTTGGCGTTTGGGAAAAAGGTGGCGGGTCGGACGAAAAAAACCGGCGGCTAGGGGATGTCCATGCCCAGCTTGCGGTATTCGTTGAGCTTGTTGCGAAGCGTGCGCACGGAGATGCCCAGAAGCTGGGCCGCCTGGGTGCGGTTGCCCTCGGTCTTGTCCAGGCTTTTCATGATCATGCGCCGCTCCATGACGTCCAGGGTCTCGATGTCTCCGGTCGGCGCCCCGGCCAGGGCCGAAAAGCCTCCCAGAGGCACAAGCCCGCCTTCGGCGTCCGGGACGTCGCCCGACGCAGCGCCCGGGACGGGCGCGGCCGCCGCATCCGTCGGAATGGGCGTCTCCGGGGCCAGGGTCTCCTGCGCGTCGTCGCCGCCGGATTCCAGATCCGGCCAGTTGTCGGCGTCGAGCAGGAAGTGGGCCTTTTTGATGGCCCCGCCCCCGGCCAAAAGCACGGCCCGCTCCATGAGGTTTTGCAGCTCGCGCACGTTGCCCGGCCAGTCGTAGGCGGTCAGCCAGTCCATGGCCTCGGCCGTGAACCGGATCTTGTCCAGGCCGTAGGCCCGGCAGTATTTTTCCGCGAAATAGGCGGCCAGCCCCGGGATGTCCTGGCCGCGATCCCGCAGGGGCGGCAGCTTCAGGGGGATGACGTTTAGGCGATAGTACAGATCCTGGCGGAACTTCGCCTCATCGACGTATTCCTCCAGGCGGCGGTTGGTGGTGGCCAGGACGCGCACGTCGGCCCGCACGGTCTCCGTGCCGCCCACCCGGTCGAACTCGCCCTCCTGCAGCACGCGCAAAAGCTTGGCCTGAAGCCCAAGGTCCATCTCGGAAATCTCGTCCAGGAGGATGGTGCCGCCCTGGGCCAGCTCGAACTTGCCCATCTTGCGGGCGATGGCCCCGGTAAACGCGCCCTTCTCATGGCCGAAAAGCTCGCTCTCCAAAAGATGCTCGGGGAGCGCGGCGCAGTTGATGGCCACGAACGGCCCCGCCGCCCGGTCGCTGTGGGCGTGCAGGAAGCGGGCGAACATCTCCTTGCCCGTGCCGGACTCGCCGGAAATGAGCACCGTGGCCCGGGACTTGGCCACCTGCCTGGCCAGGGCCAGGACACGGCGGATGGCCGGGTGGTCACCGATGATGGCGAAACGCCCGCACGGGGCGTCGCTGTTGCCTGTCACCCCGGCCGGGGCGCGCCGGGCCGCAGGAGCGGCATCGCCGCGTACCTCGGCCTCGCCCGGATGCCCCCCCGGGCCCGGTTCGCCCTGGCGCGGCATGACCGCCCGGATCTTCTCCCAGGACAGGGGTTCCAGCCAATAATCCTTGGCCCCGAGCTCCAGGTAGCGCTGGGCCTCGGCGGCCGACCCCCGGTCGGTGAAGACCACCGTGGGCGGAAAGTCCCCGGCCTCGCGGCCCTTGGCCAGAAGCGACTCCGCCGAATAGATGCCGATCTTGGCCTGGGTAAAAATCAGGATGGGCCTGGATTTCTTGAGAAACGCCAACGCGCCGGACAGGGAGTCGGCGATTGCGCCAGTCACCCCGGCCTCTTTGAGGCTCTGGAAGAGCGCCGTCACCGCCTGCGCCTGGGCGACAAAAAGTATTGTCTTTTCCGGCATGAAGGCCCTTTTAGCCCCAAGTCAAACGCTTTTCAATCCACATTGGGCCTTTTTCGCCCACGCCGCCCGGAAAAAAAACGCCGCCGCCACGCCGCACGACACGACGCCCTGACGCATCCCGGACAATGGCGCATGACCAGGACCGATCAACGCGGCATGCGGACGACCGATCAACCGGGACACGGTCAAGGCTGCCGTGGCGCATCCCGGACACCGACAGACGAAAACGACCGCTTGCGGTGGCGCACAACGTGACCGACCTGGGGCCATGGCCAAGGGAGCCGAGGCGCATCCCTTGACCGCCTTTCGCGGATCGGACTACTCTTGCCCCCGCAAACATGCGCGGCGCCGCACCACACGCCGTGACCGAAAAAAGGATGCCCCCATGCAAAGCCCCGACAGCAATCCGTCCGACGCCGGCCCAAAATCCATCTTCGCCCGCCGCATTCCGGCCAGATACCTGATCATCGCCGCCGGATTCATCCTTTTTTGGCCCGTGGCCTTCTACGCCATGGGAATCTTAAACAGCCTCTACGACGCCGTGGACCCCACACGTTTTGCCGAGGTGGACGAATCCGTCAAGGCCCTGACCCAAAACGTGGGCGAAAATTCCCCGCCCCAGGAAAAAGGGGCCATCCTGGCCGAGGCCATCATCCATCAGCTCGAACGCGAATTGGGCTCCACCTTCGGCTGGTCCGCCAACGACATCCTGCCCACCCGTTTTCTGGACAACCGCGCCTCGCGGCAAAAAGGGGTCATCTTCTCCACCCGCATGCTCATCCGCTTCTTCTCCACCCGCTGCAGCAAACACGGGGCCATGGGCGCGGAGCACGAGGGCTTGAAGGCCGCCCGGGAAAAACGCCTCGTCTATGCCGAGGACATCTGGGGATTCTTCCATTCCTCCACGGAAAGCGAATACAAAAAGGGCATCGAACTGGTGCGCCAGTACCAAAAGGAACTGGCCGCCGGAACCGCCGTGTTCAACCTGCGCACCGACGACATCTACGACCTTATGACCTACATCACCGGCAGGGAGTTCCTGGACCAGCCCATGGGGCTGCTCATCCAGTCCGGCGACGTGGTCTCCTTCTCCGAGGAAGACGACCACGTCTACTACGCCCAGGGGGCCATGCTCGTGGTGCGCGACTTCCTCTACGCCCTGGTCAAATGCTATCCGTCCATCGGGCAAAAGGGCGGCGAGGAAAACCTCAAGGAGGCCTTCCGGGCCATGGACAAGATCTGCTCCTTTGACCCGCCGTTTGTCGTCGAAGGCTCCCACGACTCCATGCTGGCCGACCACCGGGGCAAGATGGCCCGCTACTACGTGACCGTGCTGACGAGGCTCAATGATGTCACCCAGTCGGTGAACAGGTAAGATATCGGGGGAAACTTTTTGAAAAAAGTTTCCCCCGAACCCCTTTCCAAAACTTTTTACGGGGTGGTGGGAGCCCCGGGGACGAAAAACATGCGGCATGTTTTTCGTGGGGTTGGGGTATGGGGAACGGGGCATGGGGAATGGGAGCGTTTTGCCGAAGGGCCGGGCAAGGGCTGGAACGCGAAAGAAGGGGCCGGGCAAGGAAATCGTGATGCAAAAAGGCGGGATGGTCACGCTGCGGCCTGCCGTGCAGGCCGACCGGCGGCGTTTCTACGACTGGCTGCGCCGCTTTGACGGCACGCCCGCCCACGACGGTCTGCCGGATTTTACGGCGTTTTCCGGGCAGGAGCAGGATTTTTTCTTTGACGGCTCGGCCCCGGAAAAAGGCCGCTATTTCGTCATCGTGGCCACGGACGCCCCGCCGGACGCCTCGCCGACCGCCGCCCAAGACGGCGCGCGCCTGTCCGGTCAGGCCGCCCCCCCTATCCAGCCAGTCCAGCCAGTCCCGCCGGTCCCGCCCGCCACGGCAGGGCAGCCGGGCCGACCCGGCCCGTCCGGCCGCGACATAGGCTGCATCTCCTACACCTGCTTCCACCTGCGGCCGGGCGTGGCCGAAATCGACCTGTGGCTGGCGGACGAATCCCTGTGCAGCAAGGGATACGGCACGGCGGCCATCCGGACGCTTTTGGACGGGCTTGCCCGGGAGCTTGGCATCCATACCGCGATCATCCGGCCGTCCAGGGAGAACGCCCGGGCCATCCGGGCGTATGAGAAGTGCGGCTTTTCCCCCATGCCGGGGGATATCGCCGATTACATGCTGCCGGAATATCTCGCGCCGTACGGCGAAGGGGATTTCGGGGAGGGGGGGACCGTGAACCTGGCGCTTCGGCTGGAGCGTCCGGAGTCGGCCGCCTACAAAAACACCCGGTAATCCACGCCGAGCGCCTTGGAGAGCCGCCTCGCCATCTCCTTGCCGATGACCCGGCGGCCGTGCTCCATCTACGCGACAAACTCCCGGCGCACGCCGATGGCCGCCGCCATTCCCATCGCGGTCCCATGTCCTGATGCCAGACGCCGTCACGATTCCGCCCGTGGCGGCCCTGGACTTATGGGTGAATATGGGTGTATTTTTGGGTGAGGAGACACACCCGTGCTGCGAACCGACACCATCCGCATCACCCCGGAGCTTTTGACGCTCATCGCGGCGTGCGACGAATTCAAGGGGGCATGGCGTGCCCTCGGCATGTTGGCCCCCGACCGACTGCACGCCCTGCGCCGCATCGCCACCATCGAAAGCGTGGGATCGTCCACCCGCATCGAAGGGGCGAGGCTCTCCGACAGCCAGGTCGAAAAGCTTCTTTCGCGTCTCACCATCACCCCCTTCGCCACCCGCGACGAACAGGAGGTGGCCGGATACGCCCAGACCATGGAGACGATCTTCGAATCCTGGGCGGACATCCCTTTGACGGAAAACCACATCCGGCAGTTGCACCGCGATCTGTTGCGCCACAGCGACAAGGACGCCCGGCATCGCGGGGAATACAAGACAACGTCCAACAGCGTGGCCGCCTTCGACGCCTCCGGACGGCAGATCGGCGTCGTCTTCGAAACCGCGTCGCCGTTTGACACGCCTCGGCGCATGGCCGAGCTTGTGGCCTGGCTCACCGCCGAGGCCGGGCGCGGCAATCTGCACCCGTTGCTGCGCATTGCCGTCTTTGTCGTGGTCTTCCTGGAAATCCACCCCTTCCAGGACGGCAACGGGCGCTTAAGCCGTATCCTGACCACACTGCTTTTGCTGCAAAGCGGCTATGCCTATGTCCCGTACAGTTCGCTGGAAAGCGTCATCGAGAACAGCAAGGAGGCGTATTACCTCGCCCTGCGCCGGACCCAGGGCACGATCCGCACGGATACGCCGGACTGGCAGCCCTGGCTCGTCTTTTTTCTGCGCGCCCTGGAGCAGCAGACGCGCCGTCTGGCGGCCAAGGTGGAACGGGAGAGGATCGTGCTTGCCGCCCTGCCCGAGCTTGCTGTGCGGACCGTCGAACAGGCCCGGATGCACGGCCGGGTCACCATGGGGGAGATGATCGCCATGACCGGGGCCAGCCGCAATACGCTCAAGGAGCATTTCCGCAGGCTCGTCGGAAAAGGGCTGCTTCTCCGGCATGGAAGCGGCAAAGGGACATGGTACACGTTGCCGTAACATCGCGACGTCCTCGGAGGTGGCGGGAAAAGGTGGGTCGGTCCAGGGCCGGGGGATACCACCGACTCCATGCTGCCGGAATTTCTCGCGCCTTACGGCGACGGGGATTTCGGGGAGGGGGGGACGGTGAACCTGGCGCTTCGGCTGGAGCGCCCGGAGTCGGCCGCCTACAGAAACACCCGGTAATCCACGCCGAGTGCCTTGGAGAGCCGCCTCGCCATCTCCTTGCCGATGACCCGGCGGCCGTGCTCCATTTGCGAGATGTGTTCCCGGCGCACGCCGATGGCCGCCGCCAGAACGGCCTGGGTCATGTTCTCCTTGACCCGCGCCCCGCGCAACGCGTCGCCCGCCCCCATGGCCGGAAAGACCTCCTCCAGGCTGTAGGTCGCCTCGTCGCGAAATTCGTCCACGACGGACGCGCCGAACATCTTCGCGAGCGTGGCCCGAACCTCCCGCTCCCTTGAGCGCGGCACCCGCACCACCACATCAACACAGCCGCCCGTAGTCGGCTTTTTCATGCGTTCCAACATACCGGAACTCCACAATCCTCTCTTTCTGGTTCACAACCTGCCAAACAGCGACGTAGGTAGGATTTCCCTTACGCAAATGGCAGTGATGACAATTCGTCTTTCCCTTGATCTTCCCATAGTTGGCCCAATTCGCCCTGGCCGGGCCACTGACGGCGATTTCCAGGGCCAGGGTCCGCACCGCCTGCCGCAACGGCTCAGGCAAAGCCTTCACCTGCTTTGCCGTTCTGCCGGGAAACTGGACCACCCACTTCATGGACATGCAAGTACCAATTTTTGGCACTCTGTCAAGGGGCCGAATTGAAAGGGGAGACTCAAGATATTCTACGATTGCGCTGAAACCAGGACTTGGTGTTGTGCGATATGGCCCTGACCCGGCCGAAAGAGCAAAAGGAGGTACGCCCGCCGGTACATCAAGCCCTTCCTGCGGCACGGCAATCACCTGTACCGGAGCACTGCGGCGGCCCTGAACGTATGGGTGAATAGGGGTGTCTTTTCGGGTGTGGCTGTGCACGCCGCCCCACTACTCCTCACGCCGCTCCCGCCGCCAGGGCCGGTCCGAGGGAGCGTTCCCGAAAGGACTTGCGGTCCTGCAGCCGCAGGAGACGCTGCAACGCCTCGCGCGACATCTCGCCGTCCATGGCCAGCAGCAGTTGTTCGACTTGGGGGGTGACTTGTGGGGTGACTTGGGGGGCAAAGGCGGCAAGGACGTCGCTGGCCGCCAGCCAAGCCAGGGGCTAAGGCGGGAAAAAGCCGACGAAAAGCGGAGAACGAATCAGCCCAGCCCCACAGCGGCCAGCAGCCCGGACAAGACCCTGGCCGCGTCGAAATGTTCCTCGGCGATCCTCCGGGCGGCCCGGCCATGGCGCACGGGATCGGCCTCCACGGCCCGGATGGCGGCGATGGCCGCGTCTGGCCCCTCGAAGGCGAAAAGCCCCTCGCCCGTGGGCAGGGCCGCGCCAAACCCCGTGTCCTCGTCGATGACCGGCTTCCCGGCCGCCAGATAGCTGGCGCTTCGGTCCGAGAACCAGCCGCTTTTCAGCAGCACGTTCTGGTCCTTGGCCAGGGAGAAATGGGCCTTGGAGCCCATGATGTAGTCGCGGTAGACGTCAGGGTCGGCGGACACGGCCAGGGCGTCGCGCACGATCCACCCGGCGTGGGCGAAGCGCGGCGCGGCCTCCTTCATGCCGCTCATGGTCAGTTCCAACTCCACCCCGGGCAGACGGGCGGGCAGGTCGATCATGGCCTCGTATTTCAGGCTCTTGCGCCAACTGAGGTGGCGGCCGCCGATCTCGAGATCCCGGTCCTTGGCGTCCCAGGTGCCGATGGTGGTGTAGCCCCGGCCGGGCGATGCCCCGCCGTCCCACAGGTCGAGCGCCACGGGCGGGGCCAGGGGCCTCCAGTCCAGACCCGACAGGGGCACGTCCGCCACGCCGCCTGCGGGGATGTTCAGGCCGTAGGTGAAATGGTGCTCGTGGGCCAGGACGTAGTCGCGCATGCCCTGGTCGCGCTCGATCTTGACCTGGGTGAAGACCGGATCGGTGTCGATAAAGACCCGCACCCGGGGGGCCAGGTATTGCTCACGCAGCGGAACCACCCCGGAGACGTTGAGGAAAAGGTCGGCCTGGGCGCAAAACCGGCGCATCTCGTCCGGGCTTATGCCGAAGGTGCGGCCCTCGATGTCGCTACGGTAGAAAAAGCGTCCGCACAGGTCATGCCGGGCCAGCATGTCCGCCAGGACCGCCCGGCCGTGGCTGGAATCGTCCACGCCATGCCCCACGGCCGGATCGAAGGGATAGGCCCAGTCCGAGGCGTCCTCCAGGAAAAGCACCTCGTGGCCCAGGCGGGAAAGCCCCACCAGATAGTGCAGGATCATCCAGGCCTGCCCGCCCAGGGGAAAGCCCACGAAAAAACCGGCCACGACAATGCGCAGGGGACGCGGTCTCATCCATTGCCCCGGGGGATCGACTTGTCGCCGAAAAAGCGGCGGACGCCTTCGGAAATGGTGACCACCTCCACCCCGTTTTTCTTGAGCCAGACGGCCAAGGCCTCCAGATTCTGCGCAGACCAGGGCTCCCAGCCCACATCGTCGCCCACCCCGTGCAGGCACAACACCAGCCAGCCGTCCTGGTCCATGACTACCTTTTGCGTCAGGTCGATGATGGCCTGGACCGGATCGGCCGTATGCACCACATGGCGCTTGATCCACCAGCGATCCGTGCGGCCGGGGAAATTGCCGTCGTCGCCGCCCGTGACCACCTGGTCGTACAGGGAACGGCTCAAATCGCGCATGTGCGTGGTCCAGTAGTTGTGGGGGGTGATGTAGGTGCGCGCGGGGAAGCCCAGTTCCGCCAGAACCTCGCGCGACTCCTCCATCTCCCGCTGGTAGGAGACGGCCCGGATGCTGCCGTCCTCCACGTCGTCCGGATCCAGGGGCCGAAACACCACCTCGCCGATCAGTTCGTCGAAGTGGTAGCTTCCCGGGGTGTTTTTGACGTCTTTTTCGTTGTCGAGCTCCTTGAGACGCCGCCCGTCCTCGGTCAGCCCGGCCAAATCCTCATAGTCATATTTGACCTCGAACACATCGTGGCTGCCTTTGACGCGTCGACAGTTTTTCAGCGGCTCCTGGGCGTATCCCTCGGGGATGTCCACGGGCCGCTTGTGGGTCAGGCCGTGGGAGGCCACCTCCCAGCCGCCCTGCGCCAACTCCCGCACCTGGGCCACGTTCATGAAGTCGTCGTCGCCGTTTTTCAGGCGCGCGGCGATGATGCCCGTGGTGGCCGGGATGCCGTATTTTTTGAGGATGGGAAAGGCGTGGGCATGGACGCTGACCAGTCCGTCGTCAAAGGTCAGGGAGAGCATTCCCGCCCTGGCGGCGTCGCCCCCGGTCCAGGCCGTGAGCAACGCCGCCGCGAGACAGCAGACGAAAAGGAACCGGCGCATAGGCCTCCCCGACGTTGCAGCGTTTTGCGGCCTGCCGACCGCCATGGCCCGGAGGTAGGACAGCGGCGTGAAAAGTCAATGGCGACGCCCAAAAAGCCGCCATGCCGCCTGTCTCGAAAATTCTCCCGCCTGCGGGACGACGGCCACGGCGGTCTGCCGGGCGGGCGTGTCCCGTTCCCCGATCATACCTGGTTTTCCCGACGGTTCCAAGAAGGACCGTCTCCGGGCCAGGAGACCGGCCCGCTTTGCCGGGGCGGGAAAAAGCTGGTAGGAACCGGCATCCCGTGTCGGCGGGCTTGCATGCCGTCCAAGGATTCGTCGTTACCCGGAGGCTGACTCATGAAAAAACCGCTGGCCGTTTTCGCCCTGGCCTGCGTGATCCTGGCCCAGGCCGCCTCGGCCCAGGCCTCGGCCAAGCATTTCCGCTCCTCCCACGAGCATTTCAGGGAATACACCGCCATGGCCTCGGACCTGTTTTTGAGCGCCGACGATCCGGCGGAAAAAAACACCCTGGGGCTTCTGGCCGCCTCGTCGAGCTTCTATGCCGAAAGGGCCTATCTGGTCATGCAACTGACCGATATTCTTGAGAACATGATTGACCCGTCGGATGTCGCCTATGTGGAAAAACGGATCCAGGACATCAAGGAATTCGTGCTGGAGGTCATCCGCTCGGAAATCAAGCGCGTCGGGGATCTGACCATGAGCCAGAACAACCCCGACATCAAGAAGGTGGGCAACCTCATCGTCAACGAACTGCGGGTCTTCGAGCGCAACACCGGCAACCTCTGAGGCATCCCCCCGACCCGGCGTTGCGGCGGCGTATCCGCTGACGCCGCGTCCCCCGATGTTAGCCGCCCGCGCTTTTCCCGGCTTGTCTCCTGACCATGCCGACGCCTGCGGAAAACGGGCCGGCCTCGTGCACCATTCCACAAACAGGCATGTGCTTCGTTTGGCCGAAAGCAGTGTTGTCAAGCCATTGCGTGGTGGCCACGACCGCAAGACAATACCTCGCTATGTGCAAAGCGCGACACTAGTCGTGCCCCACGGCCTCGCCCTTGATCGGCTTCGCCGCCCCGGCCTCGGGCGCGGCGTCGAAATCGCCCAGCTTCGGGAACACCATCTCCACCCGCCGCACATCCGCCACCTCCGCCGTGACCGCCCCGGTCCGCCCCGCCAGCACATGGCCGCCCACACGCCGACCCGAGGCGTCGGGGTCGGAGATAAAATGCAGATGCCAGCCGGGCACGTTGAGGCCCCCCACGTTTTTCGGGCAGCGAAAACCCACCATGGTCCCGGACACGTTGTCCAGTTCGAACACGCTCTGCTCGGCCAGGGCCTTGGCCAGGGGCGGATAGGGACGGGCCTGGCCCGGCACGCTGCGGACCTTGAGACGAGGGAAGGTCCCGGTCAGGCGCACGGCGTAATAGATGTTTTTCGTGGGCAGCGCGGCCTCCAGGACGTCCGTGGCCTCGGCCAGGGATGCCCCGTCGGACAGGGCCACCACGCGGTCGGGGGAGAAAAAGACCACCATGGCGAAGGGTGACCGGGTGGCCGGGTCGATGACGCTCACCGAGCCGTCGTAGGCCACGCGGTAGAACGCCCCATGGGCGACCACCATCTCGCCGTCCAGACCGTCCACGGTGCCCAGGCCCGTGTCGCCGCGCCGGGAGAGTTCGCGGATGTCCACCCCGCCGTCCAGGGCCCCGGCGGACAGGGAGTCGATGGTGGCGGCCTGGAACAGGACGTTTTTTCCGGACTTCCCCGCGCAGCCCGCCGCCAGGACGGCCAGACACAGCACAAGCGCCGCCAGACGCAGGCCCCGGATGGATGCCTTCTTCATGTCATGACTCCCTGACCGTCTCCGGTTCTTCCTCCCCGGCCAGAAACCGGGTCACCACGGGCATGTCCGTGGCCTGGACATCATCGGGGGTTCCGTCGAAGACGATGCGCCCGCCGTCCAGCAGGGCCACCCTGGCCGCAATGCGAAAGACGTCGGGGATGTCGTGGCTGACCATGAGCGCCGTAAACCCGAAGGTCTGGCGGGACTGGGCGATGAGCGAGAGCACGCCGTTTTTGCGGATGGGGTCGAGGCCGGTGGTGGGCTCGTCGAAGAGGATGACCCGGGGCTCGTTGACCAGGGCCCGGGCCAGGGCCACGCGCTTCTGCATGCCCCCGGAGATCTGCGAGGGATACTTCTCCGTCACGGCCGTAAGCTCCAGGCGCTCGATCTTGTCCATGACCCGGGCGGCGATTTCCTTCTCCCCCTGCCTGGTCTTTTCGCGAAGCGGCAGGGCGATGTTCTCGAACACCGTCAGGGAATCGAAAAGGGCCATGTTCTGGAACATGAAGCTCATGGAGCGGGCCAGGGCCCCCCGCTCGGACCGCCGCATGTCCGTCAGGGACCGCCCCTGGAATAAAATTTCCCCGGAATCGGGCTGCAAAAGGCCCACAATATGCTTCAAAAGGACGCTTTTGCCCTCGCCGCTCTTGCCGATGATCAGCGTGATGCCGCCCTCGGGCACGGAAAGATTCACCCCGCGCAGCACCTCCTGGCCCTGGAACGATTTGCGGAGGTTGCGGATCTCGATGAGCGCGTGGTTCATGGCGTGGCGTTGTTCCGGCGGCGGGTTGGCGAAGTGCTCCGGAGACGACAGGGACTGCCGGAGGCGCTGTCCGTCGCCCGTCACAGGCGGCCTGCGGGACAGCCGTGGCACTGTGAACATTTTTTCCGCCCTTGGCAAGACGACGACAGACGGCGGCGGGCGATCCGGCCACCGCAAACGGACGCCCCTCCCCCCTGGCCCGCCGGACGGACGCAGGACTTGCCCTTTTTGCTTCAAGGCGTACATATGTCACATGAAAAAAGCAGCACCCCCTGGCGGCAAACGGATCACCATGCCCGTTTCGGGCATGCACTGCGCGGCCTGCGCGGCGCGCATCGAAAAAATCGTCTCCGGCATGGCGGGCGTGGACGCGGTGTCCGTGAACCTGGCCGACGAATCCATGCACCTGGCCTTCGACCCGGACACCGTGGACCTGGACGCCGTGATCAGCCGCGTGGCGGACCTGGGTTTCACGGCCACGGCGCCCCAAAGCCAGGCCAGCCTGGAACTGGCCGTCACCGGCATGCACTGCGCCGCCTGCTCGTCGCGCATCGAGCGGGTGGTGGGGGCCATGCCCGGCGTGACCCAGGCCAGCGTGAACCTGGCCGCCGAGACCGGAAAATTCGTCTTCGATCCCCAGACCATTACGCCCCGGGACATCCGCCGGGCCATCCGCGACCTGGGTTTTTCCTCCGAGTCCCTGACCACCACGGATTTTTTCAAGGCCCGGCGCACCGAGGCCGAAAACGCCCTGCACGCCCTGCGCCGGGAGCTCGTCCCGGCCATGGTCCTGGCCGGACTTCTGCTCTACGTGTCCATGGGCCACATGCTGGGCCTGCCCCTGCCGCCGTTTCTCGACCCGCACCACTCCCCGGCCGGGTTCGCCCTGGCCCAGTTCGTCCTGGTGGTTCCCATCATGTGGGCCGGACGCCGTTTCTACACCATCGGCATCCCGAGCCTTGTGCGCGGCGCGCCGAACATGGACTCCCTGGTGGCCGTGGGCACGGGCGCGGCCTTTCTGCACAGCCTGTGGAACCTGATCGAGATTCTTTTGGGCGTGGACCCGGCGGCCCGGGCCATGGACCTCTATTTCGAGTCCGCAGGCGTTTTAATCGCCATGATTTCGCTCGGCAAGTACCTGGAGGCCGGGGCCAAGTACAAGACCTCCGACGCCATCGCCGCGCTCATGCGGCTGGCCCCGGACACGGCCACCCTGGTCAAGGACGGCGAGCACATCCCCATCCCCCTGGAAGAGGTGGTGGCCGGGGATGTCCTTCTGGTGCGGCCCGGCGACCGGGTACCCACGGACGCGGCGGTGGTCGAGGGCCAGTCCGGGGTGGATGAATCCATGCTCACGGGCGAGCCCCTGCCCGTGACCAAGCGGCCCGGGGACACGGTCACCGGCGGCACGCTCAACACCACCGGGGCGCTTGTGGTGCGGGCCGTGCGCGTGGGCGCGGACACCACGCTGTCGCGCATCGTGGCCCTGGTGCGCGAGGCGCAGGGGTCCAAGGCCCCCATCGCCGACCTGGCCGACCGGGTGAGCTTTTATTTCGTGCCGGCGGTCATGGCCTGCGCCGTGGTCGCGGCCCTGTCCTGGTACGTTTTCGGCGGCGCGACCTACACCTTCTCCCTGCGCATCTTCACCGCCGTGCTGGTCATCGCCTGCCCCTGCGCCATGGGGCTGGCCACGCCCACCTCCATCATGGTCGGCACGGGCCGGGGGGCCAGACTCGGCATCCTGGTCAAAAGCGGCGCAGCCCTCCAGGGGGCCGGAGGGCTGACGGCCATGGTCTTCGACAAGACCGGCACCCTGACCCACGGCCGCCCATCCCTGGACGAGGTACGCGTGGCCCCCGGGACCGACGGCCTGGACGAAAACACGGCCCTGGCCCTGGCGGCGGCGGCCGAGAGCCTGTCCGAGCATCCCCTGGCCCAGGCCGTGGTACGCGAGGCCGCCCGGCGCGGCCTGGTCCTGGCCAAGCCCGCCGCCTTCGAGGCCATGCCGGGCAAGGGCGTGGTGGCCCTGGTGGGCGAAAAAAAAGTCTTGGTGGGCAACCGGGAGTTTCTGACGGAAAACGGCGTGACCGGCATGGACGCGGCGGACGCGGCGGCCGTCGGCCTGGCCGATCAGGGCAAGACCCCGGTGCACCTGGCCGTGGATGGGGAATTTGCCGCCATTTTGGCCATCGCCGACAAACTTCGGCCCGAGTCCCCGGCGGTGGTGGCCGAGCTTGCCAGACGCGGCATCGCCGTGGTCATGCTCACGGGCGACGCGGAGCGCACGGCCAGAGCCGTGGCCGCCGCAGCCGGGATATCCCGGGTGGTGGCCGGGGTTTTGCCCGACCGCAAGTCGCAGGAGATCGAGCGGATTCAGGCCGAGGGGTACCGGGTGGGCATGGTGGGCGACGGCATCAACGACGCCCCGGCCCTGGCCCGGGCGGACCTGGGCGTGGCCATGGGCTCGGGCATCGACGTGGCCATCGAGTCCTGCGACGTGGTGCTCATGCGCAACGACCTGCGCGGCGTCCTGGCCGCCCTGGATTTGAGCCGCGCGGTCATGGGCAACATCCGGCAGAACCTCTTCTGGGCCTTTGCCTTCAACACCATCGGCATCCCCGTGGCCGCAGGCGTGTTGCACCTCTTCGGCGGCCCGACCTTAAACCCCATGCTGGCCGGCACGGCCATGGCCCTAAGCTCCTTTACAGTGGTGACCAATGCCCTGCGGTTGCGGTTTTTCACGCCGAAGGAACTGACCGTGCCCCAGGCCGGGAGTTCGGTTGTCTCTGCAACCTGACGAACCGGCCCGGGGGTATGCCCACGGCGCGGCGAAACTGCCGGGAAAAATGGCTCTGGTCGGCGAACCCGGCCAGGGTGGCGGCCTGAACCACGCTGTGGCCCGCCTCCAGGGCGGCCAGGGCCAGACGCAGCCGGTGGCGCATGACAAAGGCGTGGGGGGCCAGTCCGAACCGGGCGACAAACAGCCGGTGCAGATGAAAGGGGCTGAGGCCCGCATGCCGGGCCGTCTCGTCCAGGCTGGGATTGCGCCGGGCCTGCCCGGCCAGATAGCTGGCGGCCCGCTCCACCTCGACCCGGAGGCCACCCGCTGCCGGATCAGACCCGGCCCGACCTGACGGTCCGGACGGGCCGGACGGCCCAGGCGGCCCGAACTGCACGGTCGCCGCCGCCAGTCCGGACAGCGCGCCAAGGGCCTCGGCCAGGGCCGTACGCCGGGCCTGGGCCGGGGCATCCGCATCCACCAGTTCGAAAAAGCGGCGAAGCCACGCGGCCGCGCCGCCGGGCGCGTCGTCGGACACGTCACGGTCTGCTGTCCCGGCCAAGTCCCGAAAGGTCTGCCCAGACAGGCACACGGCCCGGTGGGCGTGGGGCGGCGGGCCAAGGGGGACGCAGGCATGGGGGGTGTCCGGGGGGATGATGTAGATTCCGCCCCCGGGCACGTCGAATTCCCCGCCGGGAAGCGACATGCGCCGTCTGCCCCGCTCCACAAGCCCGACGATCCAACTGGCGTGGGCATGCCGGGAAAAATCCGGGGGCACGCCCACGGCCGCCACCGTGCGCACGTCGTAGGCGTAGGGCTCGTGCCCGAAACGCACCATTGCGCCGTCGTTCATATCCCTCACCCCGAAGCGCGTCATATCGCCGGGACCATTTCTCCAGCGACAGGCGGGCGTGCGCCCTTTGCAATCCCACATCGATCCGGGCTGGCCCGGCCATGCCCATACCGGAGGCCCAAGACGGCGGCCTGCCCAGCGCAGGAATTGCGATCCGTCAGCCCAAAGCCGGGGCGAACTCCGCATACAGCACCAGGCCCTGGTCCCCGGCCCGGACCTCATGCCGGGCCCCCTTGGGGATGACCGCCGCCACCCCGGGCCGATATTCCGCCTGTCGGCCGTCGATGACGGCCACGCCGCTTCCGGCCGCCACCCGATGCACCTCCCATTGCCCCTCGTGGACATGGGCGTCAAGGCGGCATCCCGGCGCCACCCGGACCAGGTGGAGGCTGAGCGTGCCCCCGGTCTCCCGTCCCGGGACCAGACAGCGCATAAACACCCCGGCAAAGGCCGGATGGGGCTTTTCCGGGATATCGGCAATACGGATCGTCCCGTCCGGCAACACGCAGCACCCCTCCTCGAAACCACGCCCGTTCTCGTTCATGGCCGCTTCCTCCTCACGTCTGTGTTTCGGGAAGCCTGCCCAAAACCGCCCGGCCGGTCTTGAACGATCCTGCTTTTTTTGCAGCGGCAGACCGGACTTCGTGAGAAAAATAACATATTCACCCCCAAACGCCTTCAAAAATCCGACGAATGCCGCTATCATGCCGTCAAAAGAGGCGTTTTCCAGACTGCGCCCGTCGGGAACGGCCCGGTGGGGCAACAGGCCTTCACACCTTCAACCACTTGGCGAACCGTCATGAAAGTTTCCGACCTGATGCGCAAAAACCTCATCAGGGTGCGGCCCGAGGCCCATATCGGGCACGTGCTCATCTGGTATAACGGCCTGACCGACACCTCGCGCAACACCTATGTGGTGGATGATCGCGGCGGGCTCTTGGGCGTGGTGACCATTTTCGATTTCCTGTTCATGCTGGTGCCCGGTCCGGTCACCGAAGAATGCCTGGCGGGGCGGCTTGAGGGCCGCGAGGCGCTCATGCGGGCGCTTCGGCGCAACATGGCGGCCATAGCGGACACGGAGGTGGGCAGCATCATGGATACCCAGTTCCCCACGGCCCAGGCCGACGACCTGTTCGTCACGGCGCATGGGCTGATCATGGAGCAGCGGGCCAATGCCGTGCCGGTCCTGGACGAGCAGGGCATTTTGGTGGGAGAGCTGTCGCGGCGGATGATACTGGGGTTTTTGGTGCAGAATCTGTAGCTTGCCCGCACACGACGACAAAAAAGGCGGACCCTGCGGCCCGCCTTTCATCATTTATTCGCATCACTCCGTCAGATCACGTCCTCATTGCCCGGCCGCGATCTCCGCCCGAAGCGCCTTCGCCGCCACCACCATATTTTTCAGCGACGCCATGGTCTCGGGCCAGTCCCGGGTTTTTAAGCCGCAGTCCGGATTGACCCACAGGCGATCCGCCGGAATCACGGCCATGGCCTTGCGCAAAAGCCCCGCCATCTCTTCCACCCCGGGAACCCGGGGGCTGTGGATGTCGTAGACGCCCGGCCCGATGTCGTTCGGGTATTCGAACTCCCCGAACACCGACAATAGCTCCATCCTGCTGCGGCTGCATTCGATGCTGATGACGTCCGCATCCATGGCCGCGATCCAGCGGATGATGGTCCCGAATTCGCTGTAGCACATGTGGGTGTGGATCTGCGTGGCGTCGGACACCCCCGAGGCCGCCAGCCGGAAGCACTCCACGGCCCAGGTCAGGTAGGCCTCCTGGTCCGCCCGGCCAAGCGGCAGGCCCTCCCGGAAGGCGGCCTCGTCGATCTGGATGATGGGAACCCCGGCCCGCTCCAGGTCGAGCACCTCGTCGCGCACGGCCAGGGCGATCTGGCGGCAGACCTCGCTGCGCGGGATGTCCTCGCGTACGAAGCTCCAGTTGAGGATGGTCACCGGCCCGGTCAGCATGCCCTTGACCGGCTTTTCGGTCAGGCTTTGGGCATGGCCGATCCAGTCCACGGTCATGGGATGCGGCCGCGACACGTCGCCGAAGATGACCGGCGGCTTCACGCACCGGCTGCCGTAGCTCTGCACCCAGCCGTTTTCCGTGAAGCAGAAACCCGCCAGCATCTGCCCGAAATATTCCACCATGTCGTTGCGCTCGGGCTCGCCGTGCACCAGGACATCCAGCGAAAGCGCCTCCTGCCGGGACACGGCGTCGGCGATGGCCGCCTGCATGGCCGCCCGGTAGGCCGACTGGTCCATCTCCCCCCGGCGCAGGGCCAGCCGCGCGGCCCGGATGGCGGCGGTCTGCGGGAAGGAGCCGATGGTGGTGGTGGGCAGAAGGGGCAGGCCCAGGCGCTCCTGTTGGGCCTTTTTGCGCTCGGCAAACGGACTTTTGCGCGACAGCATGGTCGGGACGACGCCCTCCAGGCGACGGCGCACGGCCGGGTCGCGGGCCTGGGGGTTGTCGCGACCGGCCGCCAGATCGGCGGCGGTGCGGGACAGGATGGCGGCATGGTCCCAGCCCTCGGCCGCCTCGGCGATGACCGCCGCCTCGCGGCACTTCTGCACGGCAAAGGCCATGGTCCGGCGCACGACCGGATCAAGCGCCGTCTCGCGTTCCAGGTCCACGGGGCAGTGCAGAAGCGAGCAGCTTGAGCCCACCATGACCCGGTCGGGGCCAAGCAGGTCGGCCATCCCCCGCGCAGTTTCCACGGCCCGGGCCAGATCCGTCTTCCAGATGTTGCGGCCGGAGACGAGGCCAAGCGACAGGGACATGGCCGGAGGCAATCGCCGCGCCACCTCCGATAGCTCATGCCCGGCCCGGGTGGCGTCCAGGTGCAGGATGTCGAACCCCGACGAAAGGGCCAGGTCCAGGTTTGAGCCCAGCCCGCCGAAATACGTGGCCAATACAAGCCTGGTTTCCTCGGCGGCGGCGCGCAGCATCTCGCAGGCAGGCCTGAAGTAGGCCTTGGCCTGCCGTTCCATGTCCGTGCACAGGATGGGCTCGTCGATCTGGATGACCGGGCACAGGGGGGACAACTGCTGCACGAGCTCGCGATAGGTGGCCATGATCCCGGGCAGCAGCTCAAAGCGATCCGCCCCCTCCTCCTCCCGGCACAGGGACAAAAAGGTCAACGGCCCCACAAGCGCGGCCTTGGGCCGATGCCCCAGGGACACGGCCAGGCGGGCGTCATCCACCACCGTGGCCCGGCCCAGGCGCGGGGTCATGCCCGGGGCGATCTCGGGCACGATGTAGTGGTAATTGGTGTCGAACCACTTGGTCATGTCCATGGCCGGAAGGTTGCGGTCGGCGTCCCCCCGGGCCATGGCGAACAAGACGTCCGGGAATAAAGGCCGATCCAGGGCGGCGAACCGCCCGGGCACGAGCCCGAACATGACGGCCGTGTCCAGCACATGATCGTAGAAGGAAAAATCCCCCACGGTCACGTAGGTCAGCCCGGCGTCGCGCTGGACGTTCCAGTGCCGCACCATCAGGTCGCGGCCCACGGCGGCCAGATCCGACGCGGAGAGTTCCCCGCGCCAGTGCCGTTCCAGGGCGAACTTGAGTTCGCGGGCGGCCCCCATGCGGGGAAAGCCAAGGACATGCGTTTGCATTGCGGAATGCTCCTTTCAGAAATGGGTTTCGTGAAAGGGAGCGAGGACACCCCAGGCGAGAACACGCGGAGAGAAAAAGCACGGTGGACGACGCCCCCGGGAAGGGACGCGGGACATGCTTTCCACACACGCCTGTCTGTTTCGCGAGACAGCCCTGCTCCTGGGACAGGACGTCTTCTGGCTTCCGGCCCCCCGCATCGGTCGATGCGTGCCCGGTCCTTCCCGTTTCGCAAGCGAAACAGTGGCCCGGGCGGGGGATCATGCCGGTTACAGCGGCGCGTCCGCGACGGAGTTTCACCGTCTTCCGTTTCCTGTCCGAGTAAGGGGGGAAGATAGCCGGACCCGGCGGGAAAGTCAAAACAGCGCGGGAGATGATTCCTAAACCACCCAAAACGCAAGGCGCACCCAACGGCCCGCCTTGTCGATTTCGCATCGGCGATCCGTCAAAGGCCACCGCCCTCTGTCATGCCGCGCGGGAACGCCGCCGCCCGGCGGCGCGTCAGGCCAGGGCCTGGGCGAAATCCCCGAGGATGGTCCGGTAAAGCCTGCTGCCGCACCCGGCCCGGTCCCGGGCCAGCCCAAGCGCCATCTCGAAATGCCTGGCCGCCTCGTCAAACCGGCTGGCCTCATGCAGCACCAGGGCCAGCCGGTAGGCGCTGTGGGCCGTGCTCACCTCCGGCGAGCCCCCCATGCGGGACAGATCCATGGACCGGGTCAGCAGGGTCACGGCCAGTTCCGTATCCCCCGCCTGATGGGCCTCGACCCCTGCCCGGCGCAACTGCCGGACCTGCCCGCTCAATGCGCAGACGCCGTTTTCGCAGGCCATGCATCGTCTCCTCGTACGCAGGCCGCAATCCCGCCCCTCCTGGCAAGGGACGCCGGGACTGCGGCAGGTTCTCGGGCGTCCTTACGCCGCGTTCTTGAAGACGTCCCTGGCCCAGGCCACGGCCTCGTCCTTTTCCGGACTGCCGTCGATCTTCAGGGACGCCGCGACGACGTCGGCCCCGAGTCGGCCCACCTTCTCCTCAATGGCGTCCACGGCCCCGCAAAAGTGGGTATAGCTGGAGTCGCCGCAGCCAAACACCGCCACCTTCTTGCCGGACAGGTTGGCCTTTTCCAGTTCCTCGAAAAAGGGCTGGAAATCCTCCTGCAGTTCGATGTCGTCGTCGCCCCAGGTGGAACTTCCGAAAAGGACCAGATCGTAGCCGTCGGCCAGCCCGGCCGCCGTCACCGAGGTCACGTTTTTCACGTCCACGGACATGCCTTCGCCCTCAAGGGTTTTGGCCACGTATTCAGCCACGGATTCGGTATTGCCGGTCGTGGAACCGAAAACCACAAGCGCCTTGGCCATGCGACTGCCTCCCTGTGCTGCTGTTGCGGACCCGGTCCAGACGCCGGGGTCCATATCTGGGATGGCGAATAATGAAATTGAGTTTGATTGTCAATATCATATTTATCCGATGAGGAAGACTCAACTCAGGGGTGCGCCGCATGGCGGCATCACTCGTGGGGCTTCTCCGGGTCGACGCGCGACAGCGGGCACGCAGGCTGCGTTTCCGACGTCTCCATCGCCGGATAACGTCGAATTCCATATCACGCCATTTACGATGCGACAGACCGCTCGGGTCACTCTCCCGCGTCGCCCACACAAGCCTGCTGCACCTCGCAGGGAAAAAGCCGGTTGCGCGTGCCTCCGGAGACAGGATCGAACAATCCGTCATTACAGAGAACATTGATATTGGCTTTTCCATCTGACGGGTTTCCCCAACCGAAATCTATCCACACCAACCCGGGAGTCGTCCTCTCGCTGAGCCTGGCCTTGACCGTTATGGTTCCCTGGGGCGATGTCACTCTCACCGTATCCCCCTCCTGGACGCCACGGACGATGGCGTCTTCCGGATGCATGCGCACCAGCGGCTCGGGATAGGAGGTGGTTATCGCCCCGAGGGTTTTGAACTTGGTATGTACGAACTGGGAGGGCCGTCGACTCGTGCCGCGCAAGGGAAATCCCTTCTCAAGACACCTGTCCCGCGACAAGGATTCCCCGGCAGGCTCGTCATATGTCGGCATGGGCCGTGCTCCTGCCTGCGCAAACCACCGGGAATAAAATTCAACCTTCCCGGACGGGGTGCTGCAGGGGCTGTCCATGTATTTCCGGTAGCGAACCCCCGGGAGGGCGAAGACAATCTGTTCCTCTTCCAGACGCCGCACGGTCGCGCCATGGGCCCTGACCATGTAATCAACCCATCCACGGTCATCCTGAAATGGATAGTCCCGGTGCAGTCCCATTCGACTGGCCAACGCATATTCGACATCAAAAACCGGCCTCGCATCTCCGACAGGCTCCACAATGGGGCGAGCCAGGGCAAAAAATCCGCCTTCGACACTCGAATAGGCGCGATATCCATAGCATTCAAACGCGGAGGCCATGGGCAGAACCAGGTCGGCGAGTTCCGTGGTGGCCGTGGGAAACAACTCGGTGACCAGCAGGAAATCCAGTTTCTCCAGAGCCATCCTGGTCCGCCGCTCGTTGGCTTGCACCAGAACGGGATTGCCGTGATGGACGATCATGGCCCTGGGCCGGTTTTCCTCCCCGCCCAGGATGGCCTCCTTGATGGCCGGAAAGGGGACATGCGGCAAAAGGGGAAAACGATCAAACCACACCCGGCGATTGATCGGCAACGCTTTGGTCGGAAGCGGCGCGGGATGAGGAAACGGCATGAAAACGTTCCCGCCGGGAACGTCCAGATTCCCGGCGAGGCAGACCAACGTGGCGATGGTGCGCACCGCATCCACCCCGTTGGCGTACATGTCCAGCCCGTTGCCTTCATAGATGACCGCAGGCTTGGCAGCGGCATACGTTCTGGCCAACAAATCGATGACATCCGCCGGGATTCCCGTCAGTCCCTCGGCCCATCCGGGGGTAAAGTCCCTTACATGCCCGGCGAGTTCCGCCAGACCGACGGAATACCCGGCCACAAACTCTTTATCATAGATTTCGTTTGCCACGAGCACATGGATCATGGCCAACCCCAGCGCGGTGTCCGTGCCCGGGTTGATGCGTATCCACTGGTCGGCCTCCTGGGCTGTCTCCGAGAAATAAGGATCAATGCAGATGATTTTCACTCCCCGCTCCTTGAGCCGGGGAAGAATACGATTCATGCCGCCATGGGCTGCATAGGAAGCGAAACGTTTCACGCCCACGGGGTTCGCGCCCCAGAAGATGGCAAGATTCGTAGCGTCGTAGTCGGGCTCGGTTCGCGCTCCACCAGTGACCGCCCGATAGGCCGTCATCCGAGGCGCCATGCACAGATTGCCGATGCCCGTAAGATTTGGCGATCCCACCTCACCCATGAATTGGAGGAATCCGTCACGGGCATGGTAGGACACCGGGGCTCCCGTGCATCGCGCCAGACTCAACGGGCCATGCGTAGCAAGAATCTCGCCCAATCTGTCCGCTGCAAAGTCCAGGGCCTCGTCCCAGGATATCCGCTGGAAGCCCGCACGCGTTTTCCGCAACGGGTACTTCAGGCGGTCATCAGCGAGAAGGATCTCTGCATTGGCCTGCGCCTTTGGACAACACCACCCCCGGTTCGTGGGATGCTCCGGATCACCGTGAATACGCAGACTTCCGGAAGTGCTTTTGCGTACCAGCAGGCCGCAGTTGTTATGGCAGAACTGACAAATCGTCCGCAGGGATTGGTCACCCATTGCAGCTCCTGACCCTTATCCGGCCTCGACCCCCCTCATGCGCCGTGATCGAAGCCAATGCGTATTGCACGGCGTCACTCCATCTCCAGCCATGCCGCCTATCCGCAGGGCCAAGGCCCGCCGCAGCACCCATGCGGTCAGGCCCTGGCGGGCTTACTGACGCCATTGCCCTTACTGACTTGCGGCAGCCTTTTTTTGATATGACATGTCCACAACGCTCTCCATGGGAACCGGCTTGCTGATCAGACCGACGCTCAGAGATTGCTTCTCGATGGCCTTATGCCCCTCGGCGGTGACCAGTCCGGAGTGGCTGAAAGCCCTCCGGATGTCGTCAACCACTTCCGGATTCACCGAACCCAGGAAATACTCCGCGACCTTCTCGGCGATTTCCGCACTGCTGTGCGCCTTTTCCCACTGCATGGCCCGATACGCCGCAGTGACGAACTTCTGCGCGATCTCCGGATTGGTCTTCAGATAGTCGTCCGTAGCCAGGACCACCTTCAAAGGAAACGTGTCCGCCTCCAGGATGGCCTTATGCTGGGCGGAGTCGTTCATATCGGCCAGCACCACGGCCCCTCGGCTCAACATTTCCGCTTTCCGGATGCCGCTGCCCACTGTGGCGTCGATGTCGCCATTGATATAGGCAGGAAGAATGGCTGTTTCCGGCAGGTCGACAAAGGTCACGTCCGCATTGGGGTCGAGACCGCCATGGATGACGATGCTGGTCGCAAAGGCGCGCGGGCCGGAGCCAGGCATTTTGGCTGAGATGGTCTTCCCCTTCAGGTCTTTGAGAGACGCGATCTCAGGCCGGGCCAGAAGGCACCAGGGATGCTTCTCCGTGGTGGTGAGCACGATCTTCAGTATTTTTCCCTTTTCGAACGTTTTCAAAGCCTGATCGTAGCTGGTGAGACAGAATTGGATTTCACCCGCCAGCAGGGACGCGACGGACAAAGGACTCGATTTGAAGTTCATGAACTGCACCGCAAGCCCCTCTTCCTTGAAATATCCGAGCTTGTCGGCAAGATAGAGCGGGATTCCGTAATCGTCATGCCCAGGTTGTCCCACAATGATCTGTTGCAACGACTTGCCGTCAGCCGGTGAGGACGCGACATCTTTTTCATTACTGGCATACGCGGGCACAGAAAGAAATACTGTCACAAAAAATAATGACGCGCACCATTTCATCAAACTCTTTGCCTTATCCATGGTCCTCTCCTCATGTTGTTGAATCATTCATCTGCGGCCTCCATTTGAGAAGCCTTGTTTCCACCACACCCAGAACAGTGTTGAGCGAAGCCATGAGCAGCATGAGAACTATGATGCATGTAAAGACACGCGCAATATCATACATTCCACCGGCATACTCCACCATCCAGCCCAGCCCGGAATTGGCCCCGATGTATTCACCCACAACCGCTCCGAGTAGAGCAGCCCCCAACCCCGCCTTGATGCCTGCCAGCATCCAGGGAATCGAAGAAGGCAACACCACTTTCAGCATGATCTGCCTGTTGCTTGCGCCCATGAGTTTGACGGCGTTGACCAGACTCTGGTCAACATTTTTGAAACCGGCGTAGGAGTTGAAAAGGACAAGGAAATAGACCATGAGCGCGGCCAGAAATATCTTCGATTCGATCCCCAGACCGAACCAAAGGATGAAGATCGGACCAAGCGCCAGTTTGGGAATTCCGTACAAAGCCATGATGATGGGGTCCAACACCCTCGCTGCGGTTTCCGCCTTTTCCAGAAAAAGCGCCGTGAGCACCCCCGCAAGCGTTCCGAAAAACAGCCCGGCCAAGGCTTCCTTCAACGTCACGACAATATGGGGAATGATTTCCCCGGAGAAAAACGCCTCCTTCATATCGATGAGGATGGCGGTTGGCTGGCTCATGAAAAAAGGGTCGAGAATCTTGAACCTGGTGAGCATCTCCCATACGGCCAGGACCGCGAAGATGAACAGCAACCGGAGGAGAAACACCCTTTTCCCGGATAGGGGGCCCGGCGCACTATGCATCCTGGCCGCCCTTGGTCTTTACGACCTCCTCCCGCAAGTCATTCCAGATAAGTTTCTGCAAGGCGACGAACTCGGGCTGAAACCGTGTTTCAAGGGCCGACCTGGGACGGGGAATGGGGATATCGTATTCGTTTTTGACCGTAGACGGCCTCGCCGTCAGAAGCACAACGCGATCGGAAAGAGTGATCGCTTCCGCAAGATCATGCGTGACAAAGACAATGGTTTTTTTCGTTTCCTGCCAGACCTTTAGTATCTCGTCCTGAAGCATCTCTTTGGTAAAGACATCAAGAGCGCCAAACGGCTCATCCATAAACAACACTTCCGAATCCGCCGCCAGGATGCGGATGATCACGACCCGTTTCTTCATGCCCCCCGAGAGTTCATGGGGATAACTTTTCTCAAAACCGCTCAAACCGGCTTTATGGATCAGATGCCTGGCCCGTTCACGGCGCTCAGCCTTGGGCATTCCACGGATCTCCAAGGACAGTTCGACATTCTCTAACGTGTTTCGCCATGGCATCAGGGTATCTGCCTGAGACATGTACCCGATACGCTGGGTCACTCCGAGAAGTCGACATCCGTCAAGGAAGACGTCCCCCGCACCGGGCCTTATCAAACCCGACATGATGTTGAGGAGCGTGCTCTTGCCGCATCCGCTCGGCCCCACAATGGCGACGAATTCCTGATCACGGATATTGAGATCAACGGATTGAAGGGAGACCGTGGCGGCCCCTGACGGGGATGCGTACACATGACTTATCCCGCAGACCGACAACTTAACGCCCTCAGAGAGCACCGCTTCGCCTGGATTTCTGGCTATCCCTCGTATCGCCTTCCCGGCGGAACCATCTTGCATGTTCATCCTACCAGACAAATCAAATTATATGCTCATGAAAACATATTCTACGGGGACGAATGCAGGTCATTTGAATGTTGCCTCACCTGGTACAACAGGATTCATCACCTATTTTGGCACACACCTTGAACAATATCCTGGCGAACAGACCGCATGTCACATGTCAATATCGCCATTCTCATCTCGCTTGAACTGATGCATCAATGCTTTCAAAGCCAACTCTGGATATATTCATGAATCCTATTTGTCAAATAGATATAATCTATATTTCCACAGGCAATGTATCGCATCCGTCTATTTCTCAATAAAAAAGGCGGACCCGAAGGCCCGCCTTTCGCATTGTCGTTTGCTGGTGCGAGATGTCGCGCCTAACCCTCCGTGGGCGGCTCGGCCACCTCTTCCAGGGGCGCGGTGGCCTTCTCGAAGGCCTCCAGCCGGGCATATTCCTCGTCCACGCGGCTTTGGATGTATTCCACCGCATCCGGCGTCAGGTGCCGGAAGCGCCGCTGCAACTTGAAATAGTCCGTCACGGGTTTCGGTTTTTTCACCTTCTGGGTGATGATGTACTGGCCTCCGACAACCTCATAGAGCGGAAACACCTTGCTCTGCACCGCCAGGCGGCACAGTTCCACGCTCTTGGCCGGATCGCTGCGCCAGCCCGTGGGACAGGTGGCGAAGATGTGCAGATAGGCCGGGCCTTCCACGGCCAGAGCCTTTTTCACCTTGTTGAAGAGATCCAGATGGTAGGCCGGGGAGGCCGTGGCCACGTAGGGAATCTCGTGGGCCGCGGCGATCATGGCCATGTTCTTTTTCCAGGTGCGCTGGCCGATGCTCTTTTTGCCCGGGGGCGAGGTGGTGGTCATGGCCCCGTACGGAGTGGAACTCGACCGCTGGATGCCGGTATTCATGTAGGCCTCGTTGTCCAGACACACGTAGACGAAGTCGTGCCCACGCTCGAGCGCCCCGGACAGGGCCTGAAGCCCGATGTCCGCCGTGCCGCCGTCGCCCGCAAAGGCGATGATCTTGGGCCGCTTTTTCAGCTTGCCCTTGCGCTCCAGGGCCCGGGTGGCGGATTCCACCCCAGACGCCACAGCCGCCGCGTTCTCGAAGGCCACGTGCAGCCAGGGCACAGTCCAGGCCGACTGGGGAAACGGCGAGGTGATGATCTCCATGCAGCCCGTGGCGTTGCACACGATGGTCTCGGGACCGGCCGCCTTCATCACCATGCCCATGGCCAGCACCTCGGCGCAGCCCTGGCAGGCCCGGTGGCCGGAGGTGATGAACTTCTCCCAGGGAATGTTCTTGGCGGTGACTTTTTCGTACCCGCTCAGATCGACGTCACGAAGCATGGCTTTCCACCCCCCACATCATATAGTTGCCGGAAAGCTTTCCGGACCCGGCCAGGGCGAACATCTCCTTGAATTCCCGCACGGTCACGTCGCGTCCGCCAAGGCCGGCGATGACGTTTATGATCTCGGGAGCGCCCGGACGGCCGTAGAACAGGCTTTTGAGCTCCGAGGCCACGGGTCCGCACACCGCGCCGGGCGACAGGGCCCGGTCGATGACTACCAGCTTTTCGGCCCCGGCGCAGGCCGCCAGGAATTCCTCCTCCGGGAACGGCCGCCACAGCCGGATACGGGTCTGGCCCGCGTCCTGGCCCTCGGCCATCAGCTCGTCCACCGCCGTCATGCACGTCTCGCCCAAAGAACCCATGGTCACGAACAGGGTCTTGGCCCCGATCTTGCCGTTTTGCTCCACCAGCTTGTACTGGCGGTCAAAGGCCGCGCCGAATCCGGCCAGCACCTCGTCCACCACGGGTTTTGCGCCAATGACCGCCTGCTCGAGCTGCTTTCTGGCCTCGGTGTACACCTCGGGCACGCCCACCGGGCCAAACGTCACGGGGTTTTGCGTGTCCAGCTTGAGAACCGGCTGATACGGCGGCAAAAAGGCGTCCACCTCGGCATGATCCGGGATGATCACCGGCTCGATGACGTGGCTTAAGGTGAAGCCGTCGATATTGACGATCATGGGCAGAAGCACCCGCTTGTCCTCGGCGATCTTGAAGGCGCACAAGGTCAGGTCCAGGGCCTCCTGGCCGTTTTCGGCAAAGATCTGGATCCAGCCGATGTCGCGCTCGGCCATGATGTCGCCGTGGTCGTTCCAGATGCTGATGGGCGCGGACAGGGCGCGGTTGGCCACGGTCATGACCATGGGCATGCGCATGCCCGAGACGATGAACAGGATCTCGTGCATCAGCGCCAGGCCTTGGGAGGCCGTGGCGGTGTACACCCGGGCCCCGGCGGCGGCCGCGCCCAGGGCCGCGCTCATGGCCGAGTGCTCGGACTCCACAGGGATGAATTCCGCGTCCAGTTCGCCGCTGGCTACGTATACGGAAAGCTCTTCCACGATATGCGTCTGAGGAGTGATGGGATAGGCGGAGACGACATCCACATTGGCAAGTTTCACCGCTTCGGCCACGGCCAGGGACACTTCAAGTCCGACGCGCTTGCCCATTACTCGCCCTCCTTGCCCATCGTGATGGCGTCCTTGGGACATTCATTGGCGCAGACACCGCATCCCTTGCAATAATAAAAATCCGGCCGATAGAAGCCTTCCGCATCTACGCTGATGCAGAACTCTGGACAGTACATGGCGCACAACGAGCACTTGATGCACTTCTCTTCATCCAGTTTGGGCTTGAGACTCCGCCAGTCGCCGGTCCGGAGTTCCTTGGCGTTGCCCGGCGACAAGATCGCCGTGCCCAGCGCCAAGTCCTCCCAGGCCATGATCGCTTGCTTGGACATACACTCCTCCTGTTCATTCGGAAAAAAATCCCCGTCCCGCCTCCTGCCGACCGGATGCGGTCCGCGAACCGTTTCGCGTCTCGTGGGATGTCGATACGCTGCGAAGACATCGTCAAAACATGCTCCGGGTGCTCGATACACCCGACGCGGCCGTCCGGCGCCCCCGGCCTTCCCCCCGGCCCCCCGGCCGGTGGGACTGGCTCATGCCGGACTGTAGTGATTTCATCAAAGTGACAAGGAAAAATCAAGAGGCCTGACGCCATTTCATGAAAAAATACCCCCTGGCCCCATCCATCTCCGTCGCGATGCCCGTGCAACATCCAGACATCCGGATTTCATGAATATCGTCCGCCTCTACTATACTTGTGAAAAAAGTTGCATGGCGGCCGTGTCGCGTTGTCAGGCCTCCCGACCTGCCGCCTCCGCCGTCCGGTCTAGAAGCACCTCCACCGCAACTCCCGTCTCCCGGCTCTGGCGCAGCAAAAACACCTTGGCCGCCTCGCCCATGAAATGGTCCACAGGATGATGGCTGATGTAGAGCACCTGAAAACCCAGCCGGTCCCCGATCTTGCGGATCAGCTTGGCGAACCTGGGCACCAGGTCCGGTCGCAGCCAGCAGTCCTGCTCGTCCAGGACCAGAAACGGCCGGTGCCGCGAGGCGTCGAGCTGGGACAGGGCCAGAAGCCGCAGGCCCACGGACAGGATGTTGCACACCGAGCCGCCCTGGCCGGACAGGATATCCTCGGGACCGCCCTGGTTGAGCATCTCGAAATGGATCGACAGCCGGTTGCCCTTCACCTCGCGCCGGGCCTTGACCTCCCGGTCCTGGGCCAAGATCTCGCGCACGGCGTGGGTCAGGTTCACCTCGATTTCGTCCATCACCTCCCCGAAAAGCTCCCCCGTCAGCACCTCCAGCCGCGCCGCCGCAACAGGGGCCAGGCCCAAAAACGCCTCCACCCCGCGTTGCGCCTCCCGAACCTCCAACAATTCCCGCACCCGGGACGCTGCCACGCCCGACAGCCGGTCCAGCCGCCGCACAAGCCCCCGGCGTTCATCCTGCAGTTCCTTCCATGCGTCCATAGTTTCACATCCTCCCAGATGGCCTCCGGCGACCCTCCCCTCCCAAAACTGTTCGCGGCTTCGCCCCGCGCCCCCGTCGGGGGGGTCCGGGGGGAATCATTCCCCCC
>JAVHLG010000027.1 GCA_031082225.1 Desulfovibrionaceae bacterium
CTTTTTCTCATACGACAAAGAACTCAGTAAAAATGAACTTGCAAGACTCGCCAACGACAACTTCACCATTGACGAAAAAATTCATTTCATTGACACTCTTGAGCAACATGTCTGCGGCATAGATACGAACTTGGATTCGGATACACAACTGAAATTCTCAGCCATCCTTTCTCTTGCCAAGACATATCTTCATTACTATTTTGGCGACAAAGATCGCGCCAGAGCGGAAGCCAAACTGTTGAGCGACAATACTTTTTTGAAGGAAGATTATTCCTGGATGTTCGGGGAACTTTCTGTTGAAGGGTTTCCCGCATATCACTACCGGATAGCACAAGACTTTTTTTCGAACGGTCAAATGGAAAAGGCCTTGGCTGAAAACACCATCGCGATTGAAAATGCTCTATCTGGTACTTTCGGAAGAATCTACACACCCCATATTTTCGATTTACACCATCAACGCTCAAGAATACTGACAGGCCTTGGCAGAATTGAGGATGCAATATACTCCGAACTCGAGGCTATCGAAACCAATAAAAACTGCTCTTATTTCTATCATGCTCTTGGCAATCTGTACAAACAAAAGGGCGATCTTAAAAATGCAGAAAAAGCCCAATTGGATGCCATTGACCGTGACCCGAACTCTTCCCAGCCATTCTTTCAGCTCAGTATTATTTACAACCAAAAAGGTGAACTCAAAAAGGCTATACAATATGCGAAAGATGCTCTCTCTTTGAATGGTGAAAACCCAAATTATTATCATCACTATGGGAATCTATTGGCGAAGCATGGCGACTATAAAGAGGCTGAGCAGGCTCAGTTGAAAACAATTGAGCTTAATTCTGACATTCCTGGTGCTTATTTTCAACTCAGCACCATCTATAACCAGCAGGGTAATCTCGAAAAGGCTATTTCAAGGGCAAAAGAAGCTCTCGCCTTAAAAGAAAACAACCCTTTCTTTCACCGGCATTTGGGGAATCTGCTAAAGAAGTATGGCGATATTCAAGGGTCCGAACTCGCTTATGCAAGAGCAGACGAGCTGTCAGCATGATCTGATTTGATCTTCTGCGACCTTCTTGCTTCACAACGCGCCATACCCTCCCCCGCCCGGCGTCTCCACCCGCAGCCGATCGCCGGGCGCGGCGGTGAAATGGCACTTGCCGGGCAGTTCGCGCTCCGCGCCGCCCGTAATCAGCACATTTCGCCCCGTGGCCCCGGGCGCGCCGCCCGCCAGCCCATACGGCCCGTGCCGCCGCCGGTCGGACAGCACCGTCACCTCGGTCGGCCCCAAAAATTCCACTTCCCGCATAAGTCCCTCGCCGCCGCGATGCGCCCCCTCCCCGCCCGAGCCCCGGCGAATCCCATATTCCCGCACCACCAGCGGATAGGCGTATTCCAGCGCCTCGACCGGGGTATTTAACGTATTGGTCATGTGGCTGTGCACCGCGCTCTCCCCAGGCCCCGCCGCTCCGGCCCCCATGCCCCCGGCCAGGGTTTCATAATACGCGAAGGCCGCGCCGGTACGCGGATCGACTCCCCCCATGGCCACGTTATTCATGGTGCCCTGGGACGCCGCCGGGACGCTCCCCGGCAAGGCCCGGCTCAGGGCCAGAAACAGCACGTCCACGAGACGTTGCGAGGTCTCCACGTTGCCCCCGGCCACGGCCGCCGGAAACGTGGCGTCCACCACGCTGCCCGGCCGGGTGACGATACGGACGGGCCGGGAAAGCCCGGCGTTGACCGGCACGCCCCGGGCCACGAGGCAGCGCACGGCGTACAGCACGGCGGACACGGCAATGGCCCGGGTGGCGTTGACGCAGCCCACGGCCTGGGGGTCTGACGCGCTGAAATCAAAGGTCATCTCATCGCCCCGTACGCTCAGGCGCAGGCGCACGGCGATGTCGGCCGTGCCCGCGCCGTCGTCGTCGAGCAGATCTTCGGCTGCATAGACGCCGTCCGGCGTCTCGCGGATGGCCGCCCGGGCCAGGGTCTCGGCGTGGTCCAAAAGCCGCGCCGCCTGATGCGCCGTCTTCTGGCGGCCGAATTTTTCCATCATCTCCGAAAGCCGCCGCACGCCGGTCAGGTTGGCCATGATCTGGGCCGCGAAGTCGCCCTCGCGCTCCTCGGGGGTGCGCACGTTGGCCAGAAAAAAGTCCATGATCTGCCGGTCAAGCTCACCGCCCCGGACCACGGTCAGGGGAGGGATGACCACGCCCTCCTGGAAAAGCGAGGTGGAAAGCGGCATGGACCCGGCGGCCATGCCGCCCACGTCGCTGTGATGGGCCCGATTGGCGACGTAGAAGACCGGCGCGCCGCCGTCCGCGAAGACCGGGGCCACGAGCGTGATGTCCGGCAGGTGCGTGCCGCCCCGGAAGGGGTCGTTGACCATGACCATGTCGCCGGGGGCAAAGGTCTTTTCGGCCAACACAGCCGCAACCGACAGGGGCATGGCCCCCAGATGCACGGGGATGTGCGCGGCCTGGGCCACCATGTCCCCGGCGGCGTCGAACACGGCGCAGGAATAGTCGCGACGTTCCTTGATGTTGGGGGAATAGGCCGTGCGCATGAGCGTCACGCCCATCTCCTCGGCCACGGCGGCGAAACGGTTGCGGAACACCTCAAGCACAAGCAGGTCGCGGGCATCGGTCATGGTCAGGCCCCCGTATCGATGACGAGACTTCCCAGGGCGTCCACCCGCAGGACGGCCCCGGGCGGCACATAGGTGGTGGCGGAATCCTCGGCCACCACCGCCGGTCCCGCGCAGGCATGGCCGGGCATAAGCCGCTTCCGCTCGTAGAGCGCGGCCGGAACATACCGCCCCTGGTGGACAAGGCGGCGGCTTCCGGCCTGCGGCGGTTCCTGCCCCCGGCCGGGCAGGGCGTCGTCCCGGGGAAGCCCGGGTTTGTCCGTACGCCCCGTGGCCCGAAGCCGCAGGGTGACCAGTTGCACGGGCCTGCCCGGGGTCTTGTAGCCGTAGGTCTTTTCGTGCAGCGCGTGGAAGGCGGCGATCAGGTCCGGGCCGTAGGGCACGTTCAGTTCAAAGGACTGCCCCCGGTAGCGCATGTCCACGGAGCGCAGAAGCGCCACATCCCCGGGCGCAACGCCTTCCTTGTCCAGTTCGCGCATCCCGCAGGCCGAAAGTTCCGCAAACCGGGCCTCCAGGAGGTCGGCTGCGGCCTGGTCCTGGTCCAGCATGACCGTGGCCGAAAAATCCCGGGCAATGTCCGCAAAAAGCATCCCCATGGCCGAAAAAAGCCCGGGATGCGGCGGCACGATCACACGATTCATGCCCAGGGACCGGGTCAGGGACACGGCATGCAGCCCGCCCGCCCCGCCGAAGCACACAAGCGTGAACTCCGCCGGATCATGCCCGCGCTCCACCGAGATGACCCGGATGGCCCGCTCCATGGCCGCCTCGGCCACGGCCACGATGCCCTCGGCCAGATCCAACCCGGTCATGCCCCGGGCGGCGGCCATGGCGGCCAGACGCGTTTCGGCCCGCTGCGGGAAAAGGGACATGCGGCCGCCGAGAAAGAGTTCGGGAATGATGCGGCCCAGGACCAGGTTGGCGTCGGTGACGGTCAGACCCTCGCCCCGGCCGTAGCAGGCCGGGCCGGGGTCGGCCCCGGCGCTGTGCGGACCTACGGTCAGGGCCCCGGCGGCGTCGAAGGCCGCCAGAGAGCCGCCGCCCGCGCCCACGGTATGCATGTCGATCATGGGGATGGTCACGGGATGGCCCGCGACCACGGTCTCGGTGGTCATGCCCGGCGCGCCGTCGAGAAGAGCCACGTCGGTGGAGGTGCCGCCCATGTCGAAGGTGATCATCCGCTTGAGGCCCGTTTCCCAGGACAGGGCCATGGCGGCGGTGACGCCCCCGGCCGGGCCGGACAGGATGGTGCGCACGGCCTGTCGCCCGGCGGTTGTGGAGGTGAGGATGCCGCCGCTGGACTGCATGACGCACAGCCCGGTTTCCTGCCCCAGGCCCTCTTCCAGACGGGTCAGATAGCGGGCCATCAGCGGCGAGACGGTGGCGTTGACGACGGTGGTGGAGGTGCGCTCGAACTCCCGGAATTCGCGCATGATCTCGTGCGACAGGGACACGTGCAGCCCGCGCGCGGCCAGTTCGCGGCCCAAGAGGAACTCGTCTGCGGGGTCGAGAAAGGAAAAAAGCAGGCTCACGGCCACGGACTCGGCGCCGGTGGCGGCCACCCGGTCGGCCATGTCCCGGGCCGCCTCGGGGCTTACGGCCTCGCGCCGCGACCCGTCGGCCAGGATTCTGCCGGGAACCTCGAGGCGCAACGCGTCCGGCACGATGCAGGGGGCGCGCCGGGAGGCGGGATCGTAGAGATCGGCGCGGTTCTGGCGGCCGATGGCCAGCACGTCGCGAAACCCGGCGGTGGTCACCAGGGCCGTCTTGACGCCTTTTCGCTCCAGGATGGCGTTGGTGGCCACGGTGGAGCCGTGCACCACCCGGTCCGGGACCGGCAGCCCCATGATCTTCAGTCTTTCCAGGCCCGCAAAAATCGCCTGGGCCGGATCGTCCGGGGTGGAGGGAACCTTGACGGCGACGAACCGCCCCGTGGCCCCGTCCCCGGCATGGACGATCAGGTCGGTAAACGTCCCCCCGGTGTCCACGCCGACAACGATCATGCCGCATCCCTCCCCGCGAAGCGCGCCAGAGTGTTTTGGAGGGGGGTCCAGGGGGGAACCCCTTTTTTCAAAAAGGGTTCCTCCCCTGGCCGCCGGAGGCTCTCCCCAAAAAAGCTCGGCCCCCGTGGGATACGGGGGCCGAAATCAAGGAGGGAGGAGAAAACCTTGCGGCTTTGGCCCGGTGGTGTGCCCGGGTGGGACGCAAGGCAGAGGGTGCGGCTTCGGGGCTCGGCGTGGCGTGGTTGCCGCACCCCTCCCCGGCCGGGGGTCAACCGTCCGGGTGATTGTGTCCTACGCCGCGAAGATGAACCAGGAATTGCAGCAGGATGAACGATTTTTCATGCCTGGGAGGCCGCCGCCTCGACCCCGGGAAAGGCCAGGGTCACGCGCAGTCCGGGCTGGGCGTCGGCCAGGGTCAGGGTCGCCCCGTGCAGCTTGGCCACGGCGGCCACCAGGCTCAGGCCCAGGCCGCTGCCCGGGGCATTGCGGCTCGACTCCAGGCGGTGGAAGCGTTCCAGAACCATGTCCCGGTGCTCGGGCGGCACGCCCGGCCCCGTATCCCGCACGGTCAGTTCCGGGCCGTCCGCCCCAGGGGCGAGTTCCACCCCCACCTCGCCGCCGGCCGGGGTGTATTTGATGGCGTTATCCACCAGATTGGCCAGGGCCTGGGACAAAAGATGCCGGTTTCCGGACACGGTCAGCCCCGGCGTCAGATCCACGCGCAGCCTAAGGCCCTTGTCCTCGGCCAGCGGTTCGTACAGTTCGACCAGATCTTCGGCCAGGGTGGCCAGATCCAGCACGGCGAACTCCTCGCGGCGGCTGCCGGCCTCGGCCTGGGAGATGGTCAAAATGGCGTGGAACGCCCCCAGCACCTCGTCGATGTCGGCGATGGTGCGCGCAAGCACCTGCCGGTTGGCGCTGTGTTCCCCGTTTTCCGGCAGGGCCAGCTCCAGCCGGGCCCGGATGCGGTTTAAGGGCCCGCGCAGATCATGGGCGATGTTGTCGCTGACGTGGCGCACGCCGTCCATGAGGACGCTGATGCGGTCCAGCATGTCGTTTAAGTTTCCGGTGAGCTGGTCGAACTCGTCGCCCGTGCCTTTGGCCGGGATGCGCCGGGTCAGGTCGCCGCGCATGATCTCCCGGCTGGCCCGGTTGATGACGTCCAGGCGGCCGAGCATGCCCCGGGTCATGAGCACCGCGCCCAGCCCGCCCAGGGCCACGGTGATCACCAGCCCCCACACCAGGGCGTCCATGATCAGGCCCTCCACGGTGTTGCGCTCGGCCACGTCCCGGCCCACCAGCAGATGATGGTTGCCGGGCAGCAGAAAATATTTGAGCCGGGCCGAAAGCCGCGTCCCGTCGGCCTCCCGAAGCTCCGTATCCGCCCAGCCGTCCCGGACGGCCTCGATGTTCGGCCATTCCTTCAGGTTTCCGGCCAGGGGGGTGAACTTCCAGTCCGTGAGCAGGTACAGGCCGCCGCCGTTTTTGTCCCGGGCCACGCGGGATTCGATGGCCCGCACCAGCCCGGAAAGGCCCTGCTGGCCGTATTGCTCCGTCAGGCCCCGGACCTCGGCGTTGATGGTCTCCTCGGTCTGGCGCTCCATGAATCCGGCCGTGGAATGGTAGATGAACCCCAAAAGCACCAGCACCGAGGCCCCGAACAGGGACATGTACAGGAGCGCCAGCCGAAAGGCCGTGGACCTGACGATGCTACCTGGGATCACGGATGGTGTACCCCGCGCCCCGGATGGTGTGCAGGAGCGGCTTTTCGAAATCCTTGTCGATCTTGTGGCGCAGTCGGCTGATGTGCACGTCGATGACGTTGGTCTGAGGGTCGAAGGAATAGTCCCAGACGTTTTCCAGGAGCATGGTCCGGGTGACCACATGCCCGGCGTGGCGCATGAGATATTCCAGGAGCAAAAATTCCTTGGGCTTGAGATCGATGGGGCGTCCCGAACGGGCCGCCGTGCGCGACACCAGATCCAGCTCCAGGTCGGCCACGCGAAGCGTGGTCTCGGCCGCCTCGCTCCCGCCCCGGCGCAGGATGGCCTCCAGCCGGGCCTGGAGTTCGGAAAAGGCGTAGGGTTTGGTCAGGTAGTCGTCGCCCCCGGCCTTCAGGCCCTTGACCCGGTCGTCCACGTCGCCCAGGGCGCTCAAAATCAGCACCGGGGTCTTGTTCCCGGCGGCGCGCATGGTTTTCACGATGGTCAGGCCGTCCACCCCGGGCAGCATGCGGTCCACCACCATGGCGTCGTAGGTCTCGGCCGCGATGCGGTACAAGGCCTCCTTGCCGTCGGCCACATGGTCCACGGCATAGCCGCTCTCCCGCAGGCCCTTGGCCATGTAGGCCGCTGCCTCCAGGTCGTCTTCGACGATGAGGATGCGCACCGTTTTTCCCCCATGTTGGCGAACCGACACCCGAACCGTTTCCCGTCCCGACCGTATCCAATGCCCCGCAAAAAGGAAAGGCAGCCCGGGCTTGGTTTTCTTTTGTCCGGTTTCCGTCTATGGTCGCCACAGAAACGAGAGTCCCCCAAGGAGACGGTCATGCACGCCACCCTGCCGCCCGAAACGGGCCATCCCCGCCCTGGCCGCCTCGCGGTCGTTCTTGTGATCCTGGCCCTGGCCATGCTGTGCAGCGCACCAAACGCCACGGCCCAGAAGGGCGGCTACACCCTTGGGGCGCTCGTGCCCCTGACCGGCCCCCAGGCGGACAAGGGCCGCATGACCCAGATCGCCCTGGGCCTGGCCGAGTCCGACATCCGCGACTACCTGGCCTCCTCGGGTTCCGGCGAAACCTTCTCCATCCTTTTCGAAGACACGGGCGGCGATCCGGCCAAGGCCCTGGCCGCCCTCAAACGGCTGGCCGACAAGGGCGTCCGGATGATCGTCGGCCCGGCCAGCGACGCCGAGACCGCCGCCGTGGAGGAATTCGCCGCCCAAAAAGGCCTCGTGCTCATAAGCTACGGCAGCGCCGCCCAATACCTAGCCCAAAAAGACGACCTGATCTTTCGCCTGTGCCCCGCCAACACCTATCAGGCCGAGGCCCTGACCGCGCTGGTCAAGCAGGAGGGACATACGGTCCTTATCCCCCTGTGGCGCGGCGACACCGAGGGCGACGAACTGACGGTCCACATCAAGGCCCGCTTCAGGCAGCTTGGCGGCGAGGCCGCAGCCGGGGCGCGCTATAATCCCGACCGCACGGACTACACAGCCATTGTGGACGAACTGGTCAAGGAGACGGAGAACATCCGGGCCGCCAACCCCAAGGCCAAACCGGCCATCGTGTTTGTGGGCGGAAACGAGGTGGTGACCATCTTCAAGCTCGCCGCCAAGCATCCGGTCCTGGCCGGACTTCCCTGGTACGGCAACGACGCTGCGGCCTTAAACGACGACATCGCCAAGGATCCCGACAGCGCGGCCTTCGCCCTGCGCACCCGGTTCACCGCCCCGCGCTACGGCGAGGGCGGGGCCAACGTCTACACCCAGATCGAACGCCGCATGGCCCGGGAAACGGACCTCTTCCCGGACCCCAAGAGCGTGGCGGCCTACGACGCGGCCTGGCTGGCCTTTCTGGCGGCCCAGACCGCCGGCTCCATGGACCCGGCCGCGCTCAAGCGGTTCATCCCGCTTCTGGCCGAACGCACCTACGGGGTGACGGGCTGGCTGGCCCTCAATGAATACGGCGACCGCCGCGAGGACTGGGACTTCGATTTCTGGGCCCTGGGCAAGGACGGCGACACCTATTTCTGGGAAAAGATCGCCCGCTACCAGCTCGAACCCGGACTGCCCAAGGAACTGTACCTCGGCTCGCCCAAAAAGTAGCGGGGCGTGGAGGGGAGGGAGTCGTAAGAAAGCCTCCGGCGGCCAAAGGGGACATGTCCCCTTTGGAAACCCCGGGCGGGGAAGCCCAGCCCCCCACATCTCGTTGCGGATGACCGCTGCGGCGCACTTAACGGATGATCGCCCCGGCGCACTTTACGGTTGAGCGCCGCCGCTCGGCACGGATGATCGCCCCGGAGCACTTAACGGTTGAGCGCCGCCGCTCGGCGCGGATGCCCGCTTTTTGGCCAGGATGCCCAGGCCGGGCGAGGGGTTTGCGCAGGGCGCGGCAGGCAGGCCCGAGCGAAGCGACGCATGGCCTGACGCCGCGCCGTGCAGCAGGCCCTGAGCCCGGCTGACCAGCGGACACCCGGGCCAGGAGGATGCCTCCGGCGGTCAACGGGGGCGCGTCTCCCGTGGAAACCCCGGACGAAAAACCCCTTTCCCGCCGCATCACGACGCTGCGCCCCAACCCGGCCCGCTCTCCCGTCCCATAGCGTCCTGTTCTCGAAATCCGCATATGCGGATTTCGAGAACAACACCCTGAACATATTCTTTTTTCTTAAAAAAATACTGGCGTATTTTTTTAAGGGACGCGACACTACCGCTTCCGTCTCCGGCCCCTGCGGCGCGACGAACTCGACCGTTTCGGCGCGTCGCCGGACTCGGCGGACTCGCCGGACTCGGCGGCCTTTGCACCCGCCTGTGCGGCCCCAGGCGCAGCACCTGCGCCAGGCGCCACGGCCGGTTTCTTGGACCGCTTCGACTTGGTTGACTTGGCCTGGTCGCCCGATCCTCCCGAGCCGCCAGACCGGCCAGACCGGCCCGAACGCCCCGACTTGGACGACCCGGCCGACCGGGCCTTGCCGCCCTTCCTGCCCCCGGGCTCTCCCATCTCGCCGCCCTCGACCAGCCGCAGGTTGACCTCCAGCCGGTCGATGCCCACATCCATCAGTTCCACGGTGATGGTCTGCCCCAGCCGGAAGGCCCGCCCCGTGCGCTCGCCCAAAAGCTCCTGGCGCTCGGGGAAAAACCCATAATAGTCGTCGGTGATGGTGGACAGCCGGACCATGCCCTCGGCCATGACCTCCTTCAACTCCACCCAGAACCCGAAGTCGGCCAGGGATCCGATGACCCCGGTGAACTCCTGTCCCACCTTGTCTTCCAAAAACAGCACGGTGATGCGCTTCAAAATCTCGCGCTCGGCCTCCATGGCCACCCGTTCCCGGCGGCTTAGGTGCTCGGCCGCCTTCTGGAGCTTGACCGGGCTGATCCAGCCCGCACCCTCCCCGGCCAGGGCCTTCTTGATGGCCCGATGCACCACGAGGTCGGCATAGCGCCGAATCGGCGAGGTGAAATGGCAGTAGCAGACCGAGGCCAGCCCGAAATGCCCTTCGTGGCGCGGGGAATAGGAGGCCTGCATCATGGTGCGCAGCGCCAGACGGCTGACCAGGAAATCCAGGTCCGTCTCCGCCGCCGCGCGCAGCATCAGGTTCAGGTCTCCCGGGCCGGGCTCGGCCGGAAGGGAGGTGGCCAGGCTGGTGGTTCCCAAAAGCTTGAACAGGGCCTCAAGCTTGGCCGGATCGGGGTCGGGATGGATGCGGTACAAAAGGGGCGTTCCCTGTTCCGTGAGGAACCGGGCCACGGCCTCGTTGGCCGCGATCATGAATTCCTCGACGATCTGGTGCCCGAAGTGGCGCACCCGGGGCCGGATGTCCACGGGTTCGCCGTCGAGATTGAAATGGATTTCCGGCTCGGGCAGGTCGAAGTCCAGGGTGCCGCGCTCCTGGCGCAGGCCGCGCAGCAGCCGGGCCAGCTTCTCGGCCTTTTCCAGCATGGGCATGACCGGGGCCATGGACGTGCGCGCCTCCTCGTCGCCCAATAAAAGCCCCTTGTTCACCTGGGCATAGGTCAGACGGGCGGCGCTTTGGATCACCGCCGTATAGAAGGTGGCTTCGCGGATGATGCCCTTGTCGGAGAATTTCATGTCCGCCACCATGGCCAGCCGGGGCACATGGGGGTTTAAGCTGCACAGCCCGTTGGAGAGCCGTTCCGGGAACATGGGCTCCACGGACTGGGGGAAATAGTAGGAGTTGCCGCGTTCCAGGGCCTCCTTGTCCAGGGCCGAGCCCTCGGGCACGTAGTGGGACACGTCGGCGATGGCCACCCGCAGGCGGTAGCCCCGGGGAATCTTCTCCACGTGCACGGCGTCGTCGAAGTCCCGGGCCTTGGCCCCGTCGATGGTCACGAAGGGCACGTCGCGCAGGTCGGCGCGTCCGGCGAAATCGGCCTCGCCCGGTTCTTCGGGAAGGTCCGCGGCCTCGGCCAGGGCGCGCCGGGGGAAGGTCGAGGGCACCTCATGGTTGATCTTGACCAGCTTCTCCTGCACGGCGGCGTCGCGCTGGGGGCCTAATAGGGCCGTGGCCGAGCCGGAATAGATGCGGTATTCCAGCTTCTCACCGGCCGTGACCGTGATGATGTCCTCCAGGGAGGGTTGCCTGCCTCCGGGCTCGGGCCGGTAATCGGCCATGAAACTCATGGGCTGGCGGGGGTCCGTGGGGCGGCACAGGAAGAGATCGGTCCCCATGCGTTTGATCACCCGGCACGGAAAGGCGCAGTGGCCCCGTTCCAGGATGCGGGCCACCCGGCCCTCGTGGTTTTTGCCGGTGCGCTCCCGGGTCACGGCGGCGGCCACCCGGTCGCCGTGCCAGGCGTCGCCCATGTCCCGATGGGAAATGAAGAGATCCTTGCGGCGCTTGTCGTCGGGGATGACGTAGCCCACCCCGGAACGCGTGATCTCCAGCCGCCCCACCAAAAGCTTCATGCTCTCGGTCAGACCGTAGGCCCGGTCGATGCGGATCAGCCGCCCCTCCTCCACCAGATCGTCCAGGATGTCGCGTACCTGCTGGCGGCGCATCCGGCCCGCCTGAAGGCCGTCCACCACCTCGTTGTCCGACAGGGGCCTTTTGCGCTCCCGAAAAAGCCTGATCACTGCCGCCGGGCTGACGTCCATGGCCTGCTCGCGGCCCTGTCCCGACTCCTCGTCGCGGCGTTTCCCGTCGGAACGGGTTTTCTTTCTTGCGGCCACCTGGCCTCCTTGCCGGATCGCGCCCGGCGGATTCTCATGGCGGACCTGTGCGGCCCGCCGTCGTTTACGGCAACGGTCCCGTGTGCTATGTGCGATGCCCGGAGAAACGCATGCACGACACCGGATGCATCCTTGTGGGTGAATTCCAGTTTGGGCCGGAGATCAGTTTCGAACGGTTCGGGGAGCTGGAAGACATCCTCAAAAACGCGGTCACGGATCTGTTAGGCCGCCTCGGCGCGACCCATCTGGAACTCGGCTCGTCCGGAGACTTCCTGCGATTCCAAAGCCAGGCCCCGCCCCTTGCCCCCGAAACACTGACCCAGGCCTGCCGCTTCTTCATCCCGCTTCTTGACGCAGGCGTCAAGGGCCGCATGGTATGCGTCAGAAGCGGCTTCGGAGACGTGACCACGGCCTTTTTCTCACATGGCGGCGTCGACCTGGTTACGACGCAGGCCCCGTAATCCCCCGCGAAAACCACAGGGGCACGTAGTGTGCGGCATGGCGCAGGGCCGCGTCCAACTCCCGGCAGCCGGGCTCGATGGCCCGCACGGCGTCCCAAAACCGCGGGGAATGATCCTGATGCCGGGTGTGGCACAGCTCGTGGATGAACACGTAGCGGGCAAGCGTCGGGGGCAAAAAGGCCAAGTTGACGTTGAGGCTCACCCGCCCCCCGGCCGTGCAGCTTCCCCAGCGGGTGCGCTGCTGGCGCACCCGGGCCGAGACAAAGGGCAACCCCGTCTCCAGGCTCGCCCGGCGCAGGGCCGAAACCAGAAGCGGCCCGGCCTTGGCCTTGACAAAGGCGCACAGCGCCTGCCGGGCGGACCCCAGGGGCTCGCCGCCCGCTTCACCTTCGGACAGGGGTCCGGCCAAGGGCCCGGCCAGGGACACGGCCAGCCGCCCGGCCCCCATCTCGCGCACCCGGCAGTCCCGGCCCGCCTCGCGGGACAGATAATCCACCCGGTATTCCAGGCCGAAGGCCGTCAGGGGGATGCGCCGGGGTAAAAGCACAGGCAAAAGCCCGGGCAACTCCCCCGAGGCCGCAAGCCTTGCGGCCGCGTCCTCGATCCAGGCCCGCCGCGACTCCACGGCCAGGGGTAAAAGCTCCAGATTGAACCCCGCCGGAACCACGATCTCCAGCCCCCGGTTCGGCAGCATGCGCAGGATCACGCCCCCGGCCCGGCGGCTTGGGCGCACGGCGACCGGCACGGGCACATCGAGCATGGCCGCAACCAGTCGCGAGGCCTCTGCCGCGTGCCGCGCCGAGGCCATGGCCCCGATATTTTTTTTGGCCCCCGGGCCACGCCCAGCAGCGGATATGGCCATGCCCGCCTCCCTGCCCCGGCCCCTGGCCCGACGCCCTGGCCCGACGCCCTGGCCCGACGCCCTGGCAATCCATGCCTCACGCCTTCCCCGACGCGCTCCCGGATAGACAACCGGGGCGTCTTGCGTCAAGAAAAAGCCCAGGCCCGCCCTCTCATGGGCGACGCCGAATCCGCCACCGCCCCAAGGAGCCCGTGCTCATGAACCGTCGGTTGTCCGCCCTCGTCCTTGTCCTGTTCGCCATCCTGGCCGGATGCGCCCCGAAAACCGCCCCGATCCAACCGACCGCCGCACGCGGCCAGGGCGAGGTGGAGGATCTGCGGATCATCCCCCAGAAAACCATGTGGTTTGCCGAAAAAAACTCCCCGGACAGGCCCCTTCTGAACAAGGAACAGGCCGCCCTGCGTCTGGACGAGTTCACGGCCGCCCACTTCCGGCCCTGGACCCAGGAAAAGGCGGGCTACAGCCTCAAATCCGTTCTGGAACCGTTTGCGCAGTACAAAAAATCCCCGGGCTTCGATGAGAAAAACCGCCCCCGCGACCCGGCCTGGGCCGCACACGTGGAGCGCGAGGCCGACCTGCGCGGCTTCCCCCGCCTGGCCCGCCGGGCCGTGGCCGTCAACAACACCAATATCCGGGCCATGCCCACGGCCGGGGCCCGGTTCAACGATCCGAGCCAGCCCGGCGAGGGCTATCCCTTCGACTACCTGCAGCATTCGGCCGTGCACCTGGGTACGCCCCTTTTCGTGGCCCACGCCAGCCGCGACGGTTCCTGGCTTTTGGTGGAGACGCCCTACACCTTCGGCTGGATACCGGCCTCGGACGCGGCCTTTGTGGATGAAGCCTTCATGGGCGAGTGTATGGCCGCCCCCCTGGCCGCCGTCATCCGGGACAACGTGCCCCTGCCAAACGGCCAGGCAGTGGACATCGGCTGCGTGCTGCCCCTGGCCGGGACGTCCGGCCCGGGCGCACGCGTGCTGGTTCCCGTACCCGGCCCGGGCGGCATGGCCGCCCTGCGCCAGACCACCCTGACGGCCGACGACGCGACCCCCATGCCCCTTGCCCCCACACCGCGCCAGATCGCCCGGGTGGCCGACCGCATGATGGGCCAGACCTACGGCTGGGGCGGCATCGACGACAAACGCGACTGCTCGTCCATGGTCCGCGACCTGTTTGCGCCCTTCGGCATCTATCTGCCGCGCAATTCCAGCGCCCAGGCCAAGGCAGGCCCCACCATGTCCCTGGAGGGGCTCACCCCGGCCCAGAAGGAGGACGCCATCCGGTCCCGGGGCGTGCCGTTTGCCACCCTGGTGTGGATGCGCGGGCACATCATGCTCTATGTCGGCGAATTTCAAGGGAAACCGGCGGTCTACCACAACATCTGGGGCCTGCGCACCCTTGCGGACGACGGCCGCGAGGGACGGTTGGTCATCGGCCGGGCGGTGATCACCACGCTTCGGGCCGGGGAGGAGGTTCCCGAGATCAAGCCCGAACGGCTGCTCCTCAACCGGGTGCTGGCCCTGACCTTCCTGGCCCGGCCGGCATATTGACGACCCGGCCCCGGTTTTCGAACCAAGGCCTTGCACCGCTTTCTTTCCGGCCAGGGGATCCGGGGAACATGATTTCCCCCGGGTTCTGCAGCAGCCGCACCTCCTCATGCTGGCGATTTTCGGCCGCCTGGGCCGTCCTCTCGCCCCTCTTCCCCTTTGGGGCGAAAGGGGATAGCGTGCCTTCCTTTCCTTTTTCACCCGCAACCCGCACGGAGTCGCCCCCATGCCCTGCCAGCTCGTCAAGCCCCTGCCCGTGCGCGTCAAATACCTTCGGGACACGGCCACGCCCCCGCACCGGGGCACGGACCACAGCGCCGGGCTGGACCTGGCGGCGGCCCTTTCGGCGGAGGTGGTCATCGCGCCCGGGCAGCGGGCCGCCATCCCCACCGGACTTTCCATCGAGATCGGCCGACCGGGCATAGCGGGCTTCGTCTTCTCCCGCAGCGGCCTGGGGGCCAAAGACGGCCTGACCGTGGCCCAGGGCGTGGGGGTCATCGACCCGGACTACCGGGGGGAGATCATGGTCTGGCTGCTCAACACCGCTTCTGAGCCGCGCACGGTGCGCCCTGGCCAGCGCATGGCGCAGCTTGTGTTTTTGCCCGTTTTCACCGCCGAGATCCTGGCCGCCGACGAGCTGTCGGACACCGGGCGCGGGGCAGGCGGATTCGGGCATACGGGCGAATAAGGGTTCGCCCGATCATCCAACCACAGTGGAGGACATGGCCATGGCTGACGCGTTTTCGGCGCTACGGGCCAGGGATGAGGCAAGCGTGATGCGGACCTACGGCCGCTATCCGCTGGCCGTCTCCCGGGCCCAGGGCTCCCGGCTGTTCGATCTGGACGGTCGGGAATACGTGGACCTTCTGGCCGGGATTGCGGTGTGCAACCTGGGTCACTGCCATCCCGAGGTGACCGGGGCCATCCGCCGACAGGCCGGGGAGCTGGTGCACGTGAGCAACCTGTTTTATCAGCGCGAACAGGTTGAGCTGGCCGAACGTCTGCTGGCCACCTGTCACTGCCACAAGGCCTTTTTCTGCAACTCCGGGGCCGAGGCCAACGAAGGGGCCATCAAGCTGGCCCGGCGCTTCATGCGCGAGGTGCGCGGCCGGGAGGCCTTCGAGATCATCACGATGACCGGCTCGTTCCACGGCCGCACCCTGGCCACGCTGACGGCCACCGGCCAGGACAAGATCAAGCAGGGGTTTGCGCCGCTGCCCGAGGGGTTCGTCACCGTGCCCTGGGGCGACCTTACGGCCGTGAAAAACGCCATCCGGCCCGAGACGGCCGGGGTCTTGATCGAGATCATCCAGGGCGAGGGCGGGGTCAATCCCCTGCCCGGGGACTACGTGCGCGGCCTTGAGGCGCTGTGCCGGGAGCGGGGCATCCTCTTCATGGTGGACGAGATCCAGACCGGCATGTGCCGCACGGGCAGGTTCTGGGCCTTCCAGCACCACGACGCGCGGCCCGATATCTTCACCTGCGCCAAGGCCCTGGCCAACGGGCTGCCCATGGGGGCGCTTCTGGCCACGGACGAGGTGGCGGCGGGGTTTGTGCCCGGCAGCCACGCCACCACGTTTGGCGGTACGCCCCTGGTGTCGGCGGCCGCGTCCACGGTGGTGGAGGTCATGGTGCGGGAGCGGATCGACGACCGGGCCAGGCGCGTGGGCGACTACGCCAGGGGGCTTTTTACGGACCTGCGCCAGACGTATCCGGACAAGATCGCAGGCGTGCGCGGCCTGGGGCTGATGATCGGCATCGAGCTGGCCTTTCCGGGCCAGGCGGTGTGGCAGGAGTTGCTGGACCGGGGGTTCGTCCTGAACCTGACCCAGGACAAGGTGCTGCGGCTTTTGCCGCCTTTGACCATCCCGCGCGAGGATCTGGCGCTGTTTGCCTCGGCGCTGGGGGCCGTGCTGGGCGAGATGTAGGCCTGCCGCAGCCTATAAGGATGAATAACATCGCCCCCGCCCGGGATTTCCGGGCGGGGGCGGTTTCGTTTTCGCAGCAGGCGGTTTCCTACCCCCCCGCCTCCCGTCTGCCCAGGCCCTCGGCCAGAAGCGTCACGGCCAGGGTGTTCATGGACACGCCCTCGGTCTGCGCCCGGCGGGCCAGCTTGGCATGGAGGCTTTTCGGGGCGCGCAGGCTGAATTTTCCTGAGGCCGCGCCGCCGCTGCCCGGGGCGGGGACCGGATCGCCGAACTCCCTGGCCGTCTGTATCCAGGACGACAGGGCGTCCATGCCATTGGCGATGGCCTTTTCGGGGGTCGCGCCGTCGCTGACGCAGCCCGGCAGGTCCGGGAAGGAGATGAACCAGCCCCGGCCGTCTTCCTCGGACAGGATGGTCAGATTGAAGGGGTATTCAGGCAGAGCGGCCATTTATTCACCCTCCTTCACGGCGTCGATCATGGCCAAAAAGAGTTTGATGGAGATGGGCAAGATGGGTCGATGGGCAGGGACGGTGACCTTGGCAGATGACGGATGCCGAAAAGTGACATGGCTTGTCCCCTGCTGCCGATAGGCAATCCCCAGGCGGTCGGCGATGGCCTTGAGATCCTCGATCCGCCAATCTCTGGGATTCTGTCGCATTCTGGCGAGGTTTTTGTCCGCCGTGCCCATGCTGTTTTGATACTACCTGCGGTGTCATTCGTCAAGAGAGCGCACGATGACCGAACGCATGAGGACTCAGCGCGTTTTGCTCCGGCCCATGCATGGTTGACTATGCCCAAAAAAAGCATATCCTCCAGTCATCCGTGCCGGGGAAGGAACACGAATGCCTTCAGAACACACACCGCAGGCGAGTTGGACTGTCAAACAAAATTCCAAAGCCAGGAAAGGAGAGAACGATTTACCTGGTAAATGCCAAACCATCGCCAAAGCAGTCAAACGTACTTTGATGAAAACGGGTAAAGCCACTGGTTTTGACAACTATGGTCCAGTGAAACAGCTTGGGAAGAATTTCTATCACTGCCATATCGGCTCATTCCAAGCGACGTATGTTATGGTCTGGAAGGTTGATAAAAATTCAAAGACGATTACGGTGACATACATTGGAACACATGAGAATGCTCCATACTAACGCAATATGACACATACATATTCATCAAAAATTTCGTACCTGCATTTCTACTAATATTGGAGCTTATTATGGAAGCTATGGTTCGCGATAATAAAACGATTCCTCTTTGTTTTCTCGTTCCGGTTGCAATAAAGGATACTATCATTGCTGCAATGAAGAAATATGGAGCCATCCCTGAGGATGAGGAAAACCTTGAAACCATCGAAGAAATCCCGGCGGGTGAAGCATTGAAGGGATTCCGACTTCACAAGGGATGGACCCAGATGCAGCTTGCAGAAAAGACGGGAATTTCCCAGCGGCATATTTCCCAAATGGAAAATAACAAGCTGGCGATTGGGAAGGCAAGGGCGAAGAGGTTCGCAGAGGTTTTTAACGCCGACTACCGGGCTTTTCTGTAGAGTGGAGGGGGTGAAACCTCCTCCGTTTCTTCTTCATAATACCGGCATGGTTCCAAGCCCAACACCCGGCCTGACACTCCCTGAACGACATGCGAACGCCCCCGCCCGGGATTTCCGGGCGGGGGCGGTTTATCTTGAGGAACCGGCTGCTAGCCGACCTGCCCGGCCTTGTAGACCTCGACCCCTTCCGTGAGCACCCTGGCCACGAAATCCGCCGCACCGTGGTGGTCGTACGCATCACGGGAAAAGGGGATGGGCTCCAGGGCCGGGTTGACGCGCCGCCGCAGGCGGAACAGGTCGGTCATCTCCATGACAGGGTCGTTCCCGAACTCCTCGGAAAAGACCGCCACGTCGATGTCGCTGTCCTTACGGGCCTCGCCCCGGGCCGCCGATCCGAAGACCACCACGCTGTGGATTTTGTATTTCGCCACAAGAAGCGCGACGAAGGCCATCACGTCTTTGAGATATCGATCTTTTTCGCCAGCCATAAATGGTCGTTCCGCATTCCGCTTCCGAAAGAAACAAATCCGTGGCCGCACTGCCGCGCCGTTTCAACCTACAGCTACCCCCCCGACCCTCTCGTACCGCTTCCCGGCCCGGTCGATGAGCCGCGACACCGCATACCGCCCGCTTTTCGCCCCTTCCGTAAAGACCCGCTCCCCCTCGGACCGGCAGCGCGGGCAGGCCCGGATGGGTATCTGCACCCCAAGGCAAAGCGGCGTGCGCGACGACTCGGACTCGATCTTGAGCACCCCCGGGCAGTCCGGGCACACCAGCACGCTTTCGGTCTGGTATTCCGTGATGTGGTCCGTGTCGTAATAAAGGGTCTTTCGCCGCACGAACCACTCCCCCACCATCTCGCCGCTGCGTTGCCTGGGCGGCGGGTTCTTCACCAGTTTGCGGATGTCCACGCACTGCCGCCTGATGTAGTCCGTGACCGCCGACCCCTGGCGCACCCGGGACGGCTCGAATCCCGGCTCGCGCACGTGGGAATAATCCAGTCCGGCCATGGACAGGACAATGCCCAGGTTCACGTAGGGCAGAGCCCCCTGGATGGAATAGCCGCCCTCGAGCACGGCCAGGTCCGCGTCCAAGATCTCCGTAAGCTTCGCATAGCCCTGGGCGGAAAAGGCCATGTCCGTGATGGGGTCGGAGAAATGGTTGTCCTGCCCGGCGGAGTTGACCACCAGGTCTGGCTTGAAATCGTCCAGAAGGGGCCGGATGAGGTGCTCGGCCACGTACAAAAAGCCCTCGTCCGAGGTGCCCGGCGGCAGGGGCACGTTGACCGTGGCCCCCAGCGCCCCGGGGCCGCCCAGCTCGTGGGCGAAGCCCGTGCCCGGATAGAGGGTGCGGCCATCCTGGTGCAGGGAAATGAAAAGCGTGTCCGGATCGTTCCAGTAGATGTCCTGGGTGCCGTCGCCGTGGTGGCAGTCCGTGTCCACGATGGCCACCCGAAGCGGCCCGTATTCCTCGCGCAGCCGCTCGATCATCACCGCTTCGATGTTGATGTTGCAAAACCCCCTGGCCCCGTGCACGCACTTCATGGCGTGGTGCCCGGGCGGGCGGACCAGGGCGAAGGCCTTGGCGGCCTTTTTCTCCATGACGAGCCGCCCGGCCCGGATGGCCCCCCCGGCGGACACCAGGTGCGAAGGACTGACCACCCCGGAAGTCTCCGGAAAACAGAAATGCACCCGGTCCACGTCCCCTTCCCCGGCCACCTCGGGCTTGTATTCGCGGATGCCCGGGATGTCGAAGACCCCCTCCTCCTTGAGCTGGTCCAGGGTGTACAGCAGCCGCTCCTGGCGCTCGGGATGGGTGGGGGAGATGGCCCAGTCGAAGGCCGGAAAGAACACGATGCCCAGTTCGCGGGCCGCTTTCAGCACGGACACGTGACCGCCTCCCGATACTGCGGCAAAACGCCCGGCCTGACCTGGCACACCACCCGGATGTTGCGCCCCAGAAAGGTCGAATCGTCCACCATGTTAAACGACGACCGCTCCACGGTCTCCACCGGGGCCTCGTCATCCTCCGCCCCGAGATAGCGGACATGCTCCCGCAAAAGCGCCAGGGCGTCGGCCTCGGCCGCCGCCAGATCATAGTCCCGGCCCACCTCCCGGGACAGCCCCAGACTCGGCACCACCATGCGCCCCCGGGCCGTGTCCGCGAAAAGCTCCACGGAAAAGGTGGGCCGGGCCAGGGCCGCGCCCACGGCGTTGGCCACGGCGAAATTCTCCGGCACCACCACCTCCTGGGAAAAGGCGTCCTGCAAGAGGGCCGAGAGGGCCAGGGCCGGGCCGCCCATGACGTAGACCTTGGCCGGGGCCACTTTGCGGCCCTCGAGCATCTCGTAGATGGTGTAGACCGGGCGGTCGTTGATCTCGCGCACGAACCCGGCCACCTCCTCGCGGATCTTGTTCACGGCCGCCGCGATGGCGTAGTCGGCCAGGGTCTCGGGGTCCAGGCCCGAGCCCTCGGCCAGGGCGGCCATGCCCGCAAACGAGGCGGCCACATTGCCGTAGGCGATGACGTTTTGGACGTTTAAGGCGTCCACCAATGTGGGATGCGCCCCGCCGAAGGCCATGGGCGGCCCCAGCCGCTTCGGTCCCACCGTGACCCCCTGGGGCGTGATCTGGATGGCCGAATCGCCGCCCACGCCGATGGATTTGACCCGCAGGGCCCGCACCAGGGTGGGACGGCCGGAGATGGCGATGCCCTCGCGCTCCACCAGGGGGGCCGAACCGGCGAACACGGCCATGTCCGTGGTGGTGCCGCCGATGTCCAGGATCACGGCGTCCTCGCGGATGTCGCAGATGGCGATGATGCCCATGACCGAGGCCGCCGGTCCCGACAGGATGGACTGGATGGGCAGGTGCCGGGACATGGACAGGGGCATGGCGCCGCCGTCGGCCTTGAGCACGTTGATGCGCGGCCGAAGGCCCATGGACAGGACGCTTTGCTGCACGGCGTCGACGAAGCGGTTGTAGAGCCGCCACACGGCGCTGTTGAAATAGGCGGTGTTGATGCGCCGCCCGAATCCCAGACGGCCCGAGAAGTCGTGGCCCATGGCCACGTAGTCGGCCAGGGGATGCACCAGTTCCTTGATGCGGTTTTCATGGTCCGGATTTCGGGTGGAAAATTTGGACACCGCCGCGAACACCGACACACCTGCCTCCCGGCAGGCCGCCATGCCCTGGACCACGGCGGACTCGTCCAGGGCCCCGGTCTCCTCGCCCCGGTGGTCGATGCAGCCTGCGGCCGTGAAATAGTGGTCCCCCACCCGGTACAAAACCGGATCGATTCCCGGGCCGCCGGAGACGAACATGCCCACGGGCTCGGTGTCGCCCTCCACGATGGCGTTGGTGGACAGGGTGGTGCTCAGGTTCAGGCGGGAGACGCCCTCGGGCCCGGCCACGGAGACGATGCTCTCCAGGGCGTCCCTGATGGAGACAAGCAGGTTGTCGTGATCGGTCTTGATCTTGGCCATGGCCACAATGCCCTGGCGGCCGATCAACACCGCGTCCGTGTGCGTTCCGCCGACGTCGATACCAAGCAGCATGCGCTCCCCCCGGCTGATGTCCGTCCCGGCCGGGGGACAGGAGAGGGAAGGCGGGGAGGGCGCGGCCCATGCCCGGCCGTCCCGTGCGACGCGGCCGAAACGGATGCTTTCCAAGTATTCCTAGCAGGAAGCGCGCGCGCCTGTCGAGGCCGGGACGGCCACGGGCCTCAGATCACCCCGGCGGCCATGCCCGCCCCGAGGACAAGGAGCATGATGCCCACCACCAGACGCACCACACCGATGGTCATTTTGGGTAGCAGACGCTTGCCGGCGTAGGCCCCGGCAAAGGCCGACAGGGTGGCCCAGAAAAGGAGCCGGGCGTTGCCCCCGAGCATCTCCCAGGTGAAGAAATCGGCATAGACCCCGAGCCGTGTGGCGTCCACCAGACAGGCCGCCACCACCCCCGTGGCGATGAAGGCCTCCTTGGACAGCCCGGCCCGCAACAAAAAAACGCTGCGAAAGGCCCCCTGATGCCCGGAAAGCCCCCCGAAAAGCCCGCTTATGGCCCCGCCCAGGGGCAGATAGCGGGGCGGCACGCCCACCTTGGACAGGACCGGAAGCAGTTCCAGCAGGGCGAAGCCCATGATCAAAAGCCCCAGAAACAGTTTGACGGGAGTGACGCGCACGGCCGCACCGAAGAGGTCATAGGCGAAAAGGGCGTCCTGCGTCGCCAGCCAGACCAGAAGGCGCGCCCCGAAAAAGCTCGCGGCCAGGGCCGGCAGCCCGAAACGCAGCACCACGCCGAGATCGGCCTTGCGTCCAAAAAGGGCCAGCTTGAAGAGGTTGTTGGCGAAGTGCACCACGGCGGTCAGGGCCACGGCCGCCTCCACGGGAAAAAACACGGCCATGACCGGGGTGAGGATGGTGCCCAGGCCGAATCCGGAGAACAGGGTCAGGCCCGAGGCCAAAAGGGCGACCAGGCAGACGGCGGCGGTTTCCATGGGATATCCTGACTTGGGAGTGAACGGGACGCCATCCTGCCGCAACAGGGGCCGGTCTGTCATGACGTCCCCATGACGGGGCGCGCCACGCCCTGAAACCGATGCGTCCGGACCTGGGACGCAACCGCCCGGGAGAACGGTTTTACAGAAAAAACACCGGCGTTTGGGGATTGGAGGGCAATGCTAGCGCAGCCGGATGTCGATGCCCTCCAGGCAGGCCGTAAGATCGGCCAGCAGCCCCTCCAGGAGCGCCCTGTCGCCGTCATGCGCGGCCTGCTCGATGTCCCGGCCCAGGATCTCCATGGCCGCGACCCCCATGGTGGCCGCCGACCCCTTGAGGCTGTGGCCGCCCCGGCGCACCCCCTCCAGGTCGTCCCGGGCCATGGCCTGCCGCATGGCGGCCAGCCCCTCCCGGGCGCTTTTCAGAAACACGGGCACCACGGGCCGCAGCCGCTCGTTGACGTAGACCACGCGGCGCGGGTCCGCACCGGCCCCCGCCGGGGAGGCGTCCGGCGGCGCGGTCACGGCGGGGACGGCCTCCCCGGTGGGCGACGGGGTCGATCCCGTCACCAAGGCGGCCCGGCCGAAACCGCGCCCCGGCAGATGGGCGTCGAGCACCTGGAGGAGCCGGGCCTTGCCCACGGGCTTGGTCACGAAATCCGTGCACCCGGCGTCCAGGCACTGCCGACGGTGCTCCTGAAAGGCGTGGGCGGTTAAGGCGACAATCGGCGCAGGGAGGCGTCCGGTCTGGCGCTCCATGTCCCGGATGGCCCGGGTGGCCGCAAGCCCGTCCATGCCCGGCATCTCCACGTCCATAAAGATCAGGTCGAAAGCCCGATCCCGGGCAAGCTCCACGGCCTGCAGGCCGTTTTCGGCCACCACGATCTCCACGGGCGTCTCGGCCAGAAAAAGCCGGATCACGTTGCGGTTGGCCTCGTTGTCTTCGGCCAGAAGGATGGCGGACCGCATTGCGCCCGGACGCGTCCGGGGTGACGGAGGATCAACGGACAGGATCGTCCCGGCTGGAAAGGAGGTATCCAGATCCTTGACGGAGGAGGCGTCGGGGCGGCTGTCCCGCGCCGCGACCTCCAGCATGACCGTGAAGCTGAACGTGCTGCCCCGGCCCTCCTCGGAGGTCACGGTGATGGTCCCCCCCATGAGGTCCACCAGCCTGCGGCAGATGGCCAGGCCAAGGCCCGTGCCGCCATACTGGCGCGAGGTGGACACGTCGGCCTGGGTGAAGTGGTTGAAGATGTCCCCCAGCATTTTCTGCGGAATGCCGATGCCCGTGTCCGTGATGACGAACCGGGCCGGAAAGCTCTCGCCCGGGGAGGGCTCGCCGGACCGGGACGACGCGGCGTCGCGCTCCACGCGCAGGCGCACCTCCCCGCTGATCGTGAATTTCAGGGCATTGCCCAAAAGGTTCATGAGCACCTGGCGCAGCCTGGCCGGATCCCCGAGTACATGATCCGGCATGTCGTCGGCCATGCTCCAGGAGAAGCCGAGCCCCTTTCCCGTGGCCCGGAAGGCCGCCAGATCGGCCACCCGGCGCAGCTCCTCGCTCAAGGAAAAGGACACATGCTCCAGTTCGATGCGTCCGGCCTCAATCTTGGAGAAATCCAGGATGTCGTTGATGATGGCCAAAAGCAACTCTCCCGCCGACTGGAAGGAACCCACATAGCGCCGCTGCCGCTCGTCAAGGCCCGACTCGGACAAGAGATCGGCCATGCCCATGATGATGTTGATGGGGGTTCTGATTTCGTGGCTCATGCGGGCCAAAAACTCGGATTTGGCCATGGCGGCCTGCTCGGCGGCGAATTTGGCGTCGCGCAGGCGTTCCTCGGCCGCCTTGCGCTCCTCGATCTCCCGGCGCAGGGCCAGGGTCCGCTCATCCACCATGGCGGTCAGCTCCAGACGCTTGCACTCCACCCGCGACACCCTGAGCCGGTAAAACAGCCACGCCCCTCCCAGGATCGCCGCCAGCACGGACAGACGGAACCAATACGTCTTCCAATACGGCGGCAGCACCCGGATGGCCAGGGACGCCCCGGTGTCGTTCCAGATGCCGTCGTCGTTGGAGGCCCGCATGTGCAGGACGTAGTTCCCGGGGTCAAGGTTGGTGTAGGTGGCGTCCCGCCGGGTGGAAGGCTTGCTGAAGTCGCGGTCGAAACCTTCGAGCTTGTGCGAGTACTGGTTTTTGCTCGGATCGGCGAAGTCCAGGGCCGCATAGGTCACGGTGAATCCCCGGTCCAGGGGAGAGAGCTCGATCTCCCGGACATAATCCACGGCAACGGGCCCGGCATGGGGATGGTCGGTGATGGAGATGGCGGTGACCGCCACGGGCGGGATGTGGGGATTTTTTCCCACCTCGCCGGGGAGAAATCCGTTGAGCCCCTTGACCCCTCCGAAAAACATCTCCCCGGTGTAGGGATCGCGGTAGGCCGCGTTCATCCAGAACTCCACGCCCTGGAGGCCGTCCTTGGCCGTGTAGTTGCGAAACTCGGGCACGTTCGGATCGAAGCGGCTTAAGCCCTTGAAGGTGCTCAGCCACAACACCCCGGACTCGTCGCGCAGGATGGCCTGGATGCCGTCGTTCATGAGCCCGTCGGCCTTGGTGAAGCGGGTGAAGGTCTCGGTTTTGGGGTTGAAGCGGTTGAGGCCGTTGTCCGTGCCCACCCACAACACGCCCCCGGGCATCTCCACGATGGGCGTGACCCGGTCGTTGGACAGGCTGGCGGGATCTTTCGGATCATGCTCCCAATGCCGGAAGGTCTGACTGACCCGGTCGAAGCGGTTTAAGCCCTTGTTGGTGCCGATCCACAGGGCCCCGTCCGCCGCCTCGATGATGTGCCGCACCCGGTCGTGGCTGATGCTCTGGGGATTACCCGGCTCATGCCGATAGCGGCGGACCTTCCCCGTGGCTGGATCCAGGCGGTTTAAGCCTCCCTTGCTGGTTCCGATCCACAACATGCCGTCCCGGGTCTCGGCCACGAACCAGACCTTGTCCTGGGAGAGGCTTTCGGGATCGTCTGGATCGTGGCGAAAATGCCTCCAGGTTCCCAAGGCCTCGTCGTACAGGTTCAGGCCGTTGTCGGCGGTCCCGGCCCATATCCTGTCAAAGCGGTCCCGCAGAAGGCTCGTGACCTCGTCCTGGGAGAGACTGCCGGGATCGCCCGGGTCGTGGCGGAAAACGCGCCGCGTGCCCGCCGTGCGGTCCATGACCGTGATGCCGCCGTCGCGGGTTCCCACCCACAGCCGTCCCCGGGTATCCATGGTCACGGCGCTGACCTCCGAGCCGGAGAGCCCCCGGGGATCCTCGGATTTGCGGCGATAGAGATCAAAGGCCCGGGTCTTGGGCGAAAGCTTGCTGAGTCCCGCCGTAAGGCTGCCGAACCACAGAATGCCCGAGGCGTCCTCCACGATGCCCCGGATGTCGTTGCCGCAGATGCTCATGGGGTCCAGGGGATCGTGGACGAACATGGTGAAGGGGTCGCCGGGCTTCGGCCGGTGGGCCAGACCGGCGTCCGTCCCCACCCACAGCCCGCCCCGGGAGTCGCCAAAGGTCGAGGCCACGGCCCGCCCCGGGAGATGCCGGGCCACACTTCCGATCCGCAGGTCGATTTCGTAGAGTCCCTGCCACTCCGTCCCGGCATACAGCGTGTCGCCGCCGTGCAGATACAGACTGGCCACCACCGGCGCGGCGGCAGGAGGTCCGGCGGCGGAACCGGGGTCGGGCCGCCGGGGGTCCAGGGGCAGGGGAGAAAAGGTCTTCGTCGCGGTGTCGAACCGGAAAAGCCCGGCGCTTGTGCCGACGTACAGCATGCCGCCGGGGCCCGCCGCCAGGGACAGGATCTCGTCGGCAGGCATCTGCTGGCCCGGGGCCGTGGCCTGCCGGTAGGTCGTGAACATCTTCCCGACCGGATCGAAGGCGGCCAGCCCCCCGAAGGTACCCACCCACACAAGCCCCGAGGCATCCCGGCACAGGGCGCGGACCTCGTCGTGCGGCAGGGCGTGCGGATCGCCCGGGGCATGGCGATAGTGCAGGAAACGGCCATGTCTGGCGTCGAAGAAATTCAAGCCCCCGCTTTTGGTGCCCACCCACAGGGAACCGTCGTGATCCGGCAACACGGCCCGGATGTTGGCGTCGGAAATGGCGTCGGGATTGCCGGGCTCGGCGTAATGCACGCGGTATTCGTAGCCGTCGTGGCGCACCAGGCCGTCGTAGGTGCCGATCCACAAAAATCCCCGGGTATCGACGGTGATGTTGAGCACCGAGGACTGGGGCAGCCCGTCCTCCACGGTGACGTGGTGAAACCTGGGCTGGGCGGCGGCTGGGGGCGGGCAGGCCATGCCCGCCAGAACCAGGGCCAACGCCATGAGAAACGCCGCCACAGCCGACGTCCCGCCGACGGCGCGGCCTGTCCGGCCGTGTCGACCCGGACATCCGGCCCTTCGCCGGTCAGTGTGGCCTCGCTCTCCCGCCCCTGGACGCACAGCACCTCCGGCCTTGCCGATCCCGCTCGCCCGCTCGCCCGCCCGGCCGTCTCCCCGTATTCGATACTTACCGGCCAGAGCCTCAAAGCGCAACGAATAGTCGATTTTTCAACATAGAAACCGATACGGCCCGCCCCCAGGATACGGCCCCGATGCCCGACCCCAGGCGATGCCCGGCGACGCTCCACGCGGGCAGACGCCCCGGCCGGGGGCTACGCAGCGATCCCCCGGCCGGTCTGGGACAGAACAGGGAAATCAGTCGTCGAAGTCCCCTTCCGCACCCTTGTCCGAGGACAGGGTCTTGGCCCGGGCGGCGGCCTTCTCCGAGGTCCACGCGGCCGGATCCTCCAGGCGGGCGGCCTTGGGGCCAAGGTCGTAGGTCCCGGCTTTGGCCAACAGGGACCGGCCGATGGCCCCGGTGCCCGAGGCGTTGAAGACGTCGGTCAAAAGGCCGTACACGAAGTCCTCCACGGCCTGGGTCATGCGCTCGCGGACCTCGGCGGACTGCCCGAGGATCTTGTTCTCGAAGACGATGTTGAGCTTTTTGTAATTGCCGCCCTTGATGCCGTGGGCATCGGCATAGGCCTTCATCTCGGCCCACAACTCCTCGGAGACGCCCTGGCCCGGCACCTTCACCAGGTCGCCTGCGGCGTCCAGCATGGCGTTGCCATAGTCGTTGACCTTGACCCCCCAGGAAATCATCTGCAGGGCCGTGGCCACGTTGGCCTTGGTGGTGGCGGTCTTGGCCGCGATCTCGCGCAGGCGCTCGGAGGAGTTGCCCGAGGTGCCGTGCTGGGCTCCGGACAGGCCGTATTTGGCCAGGGCGGCGTGAATGCTGGCGGTCAACTCCACCTGGATGCCCGAGGCGCTGGCCTCGATGCCGTGGGTGGTGCCGTTATTGAGCGCGATCCAGTCGGGGTGGATGCCGTGGGCGTTTAAGCCCGCGATGAGAAACAGGGCCTCGGCCGGGGTGGACAGGCCCGAGGCGCCCTTGATCTCGCCCACTTCCGTCTCGTATCCGGCCCAGGCCGGAACATAGGGGGACAGGGCGATGTTGGCCGCCAGGTTCTCGGCGTCGGGCAGATGGGAGGCGTCGATGGCGATGGAGGTGACGCCCGCGTCGAACAGGGAGGGGATCTCCACCCGGGCCGGGTCCAGATCCTTTTCGGCCTTGATGCCGTAGTGGTCGGCATGGATGGCCACGGGCACGGTCAGGCCCAGTTCGTTCATGACCGCGTCGGCCTGGCGGGCCAGGTTCCACAGGCTCACGGGGCAGTAGGCGTTGGCCCCGCCCTCGGACCGGGCGATTTCCAGGATCACGGCCGCATCGGCGCGTTTGGCGGCCCGAAGCACGCCGCGCAGGGTGATGTGGCTTCTGCAGTTGGCGGCGATGGTCATGGCCCCGCCCTTTTCCCGCATGGCCCGGTCGATGACCTTGCCGCTGACCAAAAGGGCCTTGGAATTGGGGAAAAGCCTGACGACATTGGGCGGACGGCCGACGGCCAGGGCCTTTTCGAAATCGGGGGGGCAGGTTGTGTCGGACATGGGGTTCTCCTTGGCGTCATGAGTTGCATCCGGGCCGTCCGCCGCGAAACGCGACGCACCCCCCGCACCAGGGCGGGCAGACGCCGCATCGGGTCGCGCCCGGGTCATTTTTGCACATCAGATGATAAGTTATATTCGAAATGCCGTCTATGTACAGTCCCGGGGCCTGGACCCCGGGTCATTCCAGCCCGGGACGCCCCCGTGAAATCCTTTTGCCTGCGCAACGGATTCCTGATAGGCAACCCTGCTTCGCGCAACCCGTCCGTTTCAGGGAGAGATGTCATGGCCGCCGGATATGTGTATGTGCTGTGCGCCGCCGTCCTGTGGGGGCTCATCGGCCCGGCCTCCAAACTGGCCTTCGAGGCGGGCATGGCCCCCCTTGAGGTGGCCTTCTGGCGCACGGCCCTGGCCTGGGCGCTTTTCGGAACCCATGCCCTGGTCTCCAAAGACCTGCACCTGGACAAAAAGGACATCCTGCCGGTGGCGGCCTTCGGCATCTGCGGCATCGCCGGACTTTTCGGCTCCTATGTCTATGCCGTGAAGCTGGGCGGCGCGGCCATGGCCTCGGTCCTTTTATATACGGCCCCGGCCTGGGTGGCGCTCATGTCCTTTTTTCTGCTCAAGGAACGCATGGGGACGTTCAAGGTCGCGGCCGTGGCCGCCACCATCCTGGGCGTGGCCGGGATCAGCCTGGGGCCCCGGCTGGCCGGGGACGTGGCGGGCAGCGTGCCGGTGACCGCCGCCTCGGTGCTGGTGGGGCTTTTGGCCGGGTTCACCTACGCCCTGTATTTCATCTTCGGCAAGCTGTACCTGTCGCGCTACAAGACCCCCACGGTCTTTTTCTACGCCCTGCCCGTCGGGGCCCTGGCCCTTGTGCCCTTTTTCGAGCTGCGCCTGCCCAGCCTTTCCGGCCTTGCGGCCTGCGCCTTTTTGGCCCTGTGCTCCACCTATGGGGCCTATTCCATCTACTATGCGGGGCTTAGGCACCTGGAGGCCACCCGGGCGGCGGTGGTGGCCACCATCGAGCCCGTGGTGGCGGCGGGCCTGGCCTGGGTCATGTTCGGCGAGGTGTTTACGCCCGTGGGCTACGGCGGCAGCGCCCTGATCCTTTTTGGCGTGCTCCTGGCCATCTGGGAGGGCGGACGGCAGACCGTGCGCGTGCCAAAATCCCTTCTGCCCAAAAATCCCTGACCGCACAGGGGCATCCCCCTGCCGCGACGGCGAAAAACCGCTCCACGCCACGCGATCCGGCCCGCGATCGCTGCCTTGGGATTAAAGAACGACCCTCCCCGGACCGATAAGACAGGCAAAAGGAGTCGCATCTTGCATCAGTGGACAGGCGACGGCCAAAGGATCGGCCATGATGGACACCATCATCTATGCACATCTGTCGGACGGCGTTCGGGACATGGGCGGCGCGTCTGCACAATCCGCCCGGGACAACCCGGCGAAGACCCGGTTTTTCAATGACCCCAAGGCGGCGGGATCAGCCGCCCAGGCCCAAACCCACCAGGGCGTCGCCGGGGCGTCCTCCGATCCATCCTCCGGCGCCCCGGGCACGGCCGAAGCGGAACGCATCGCCAGCGCCCTGCGCGACGTGAAAAACCGCATCCGCACCGACGCGACATCCCTGCATCTGCGCGTGGACGACGATTCCGGCGCGGTCCAGGCCGAAATCGTCGATTCCGCCACGGACAAGGTGATCCGCAAGATCCCGTCCGACGAACTGCTGCGCCTGGCGGCGGCCATCAAGAAGGGAAGTTCGGCCGCCATCTACGACGGTACGGCGTAAGGGGCGGAAGCGGCGCAGTACGGCCCGGGAAGGGCGGCGCGGCCTGCCATGCGGCAGGCGCGGTTTTTTTGTTTTCATGTAGTCAATCCATCCAGAACATGTCCACTCCATATAAAGGCAAACAGGCATCCCGGCTGACCAAGGCCGCAGGAAGCGCCATGGCCTGGGTTACGAGCAGCCGGTCGAACGGATCCCTGTGATGCAACGGTAAAAAAGCGGATGCGATCATCTCGTCCGCTGATGGATCAATCAGAATGGCCCCCGACAATTCGAGAAAACGATCTTTCCACATGGCAACGTCGACGATTTCCACCCACCCCTTGCGTGCCAACAACGCCAATTCCCAAAAAGACACCGACGAAACGAATACCCCCCCGCTTCCGGCCAGATCATCCAATTCGGCCCGGAAACCGGCGGACATATTTTCGCCGGTTGACCAGAACACCATGGCATGGGTGTCGAGAAGACAACGTTTCACGCCAGATCGCCCCACTCGTCGGGCATGGGGGAAAACGCCTCGTCAGCCGGTACCAGGAGTTTCGGCCCAGGAGGCATCTTCGTCCGCCAGTCGGGCCGCTGCTCTGGGAGAATACGCGCCACGATCTTGCCGCCTTTGGTGACGGTCACGGTTTCTCCCGCGCCCACCTTCTCCAGCAGGGAAAATAGATTTTTCCGTAGATTGGTCGCCGTGGTTTGGATCATGATTTTCTCCATGTGTACATACCCTTGATATTCAATGTACACATCCACAGGTTTCCGTCAAGACCCAAAAAAAAGCCCGGGAATCGCTCCCCGGGCCGTCTCTCATTCTTGGTCGCCGGAAGGCCCGGCGACAGCATCTTAGAGCGCCAACGCCCGCTCCAGGCGGGCCAGCACCCGCTCCCGGCCAAGCACATCCATGGTCTCGAAAAGCCCCGGGCTGGCCGTGGTTCCGGTAATCGCCACCCGGATGGGCTGGGCCAGAAGCTTGAACTTCACCCCGGCAGCATCCAGATAGCCCTGCACCGCGGCCTCAAGCGACGGCTGGTCAAAGGGCGTCACGGTCTTGAAAAGCTCCCACAGGGCCGCCAGATGCCCCTTGGCCTCGGAGGTGAAAAACTTCTCCACGGCCTTGTGGTCGTGGGCCAGTTCCCCGTCCGCAACCACGAAGAACACCGCCTTTTCGGCCATCTCCACCATGGTCTGGGCCCGGGGCTTCAAAAGCGGCACGATGCGCGCCAGATAGGCCGCATCCTGGCAGGGATGCCCCAGACGTCCCAGAAAGTCCCCGAGCATGGCGGCAAGCGCCGCGTCCGGGGTTTCCTTGATGTAGTGGGCGTTGAGCCACAACAGCTTGTCCCGGTCGAAAACCGCCGCCGAGGAGCCCAGGTTGTCCGTGGAAAAGGCCCGCACCAGTTCGCTGCGGGAAAAGATCTCCTGGTCCCCGTGGGACCAGCCCAGGCGCACCAGACCATTGAGCATGGCCTCGGGCAGAAAGCCCTCGCGCTCGTATTCCATGACCGAGGTGGCCCCGTGCCGCTTGGAGAGCTTTTTCTTGTCCGGCCCAAGGATCATGGGCACGTGTCCGAAGACCGGCAGCGGCAGCCCCAGGGCCTGATAGATGAGGATCTGGCGCGGGGTGTTGTTGAGATGGTCGTCGCCCCGGATGATGTGCGTCACCCCCATGGTGGCGTCGTCCACCACCACGGCCATATTATAGGTCGGCGAACCGTCCGTGCGCCGCAGCACCATGTCGTCGAGTTCGGCGTTGTCAAAGGCCACGTCGCCCTTGACCAGGTCATGCACCACGGTCGAGCCCGAAAGCGGGGCCTTTAGACGCACCACCATGGCAGGCGCGCCTGGGCCGGGGACCAGCCCCTTCTCGCGGCAGCGGCCGGAATACTTGGGCTTTTGCCCCCTGGCCCGGGCCGCCTCGCGCATGGCCTCCACCTCGTCCGGGGTGCAGGAGCAATAATAGGCGTGGCCCGAGTCCAAAAGCCTGTCGATATACTGGTTGTAGAGGTCGAAGCGTCGGCTCTGGTAGACGATCTCCCCGTCGTGGGAAAGACCCAGCCAGGCCATGGAATCCAGGATGCCCCGGGTGTTCTCCTCGGTGGAGCGGGCCTGGTCCGTGTCCTCGATGCGCAAAAAAAACGAGCCGCCCGTGGCCCGGGCCAGAAGCCAGTTGAAGATGGCCGTGCGGGCCCCGCCGATATGCAGATGGCCGGTGGGGCTGGGCGCAAATCTGGTGACGATGGTGGTCATGGGGATCAGGTGCCCTCTGGAATGTTATGAAGCCCGGCGACGCATGCCCCGTCCTAAACCGCCTCGACGCCCTTGACCCCGGGAACGAGCTTCATGACCACCCGCTCGATGCCGCTTTTAAGCGTCATCTGGGACATGGGGCAGCCGTGGCAGGCCCCTTTGAGCCGCACCTGGACAATGCCCTGGGGGGTGACGTCCACCAGTTCCACATCGCCGCCGTCGGCCTGAAGCGTGGGCCGCACCTTGTCGAGCGCCGCCTGGACCTTCTCGCGCATGTCGTGCTCCTTGATTGTTGGCCGTCCAACCGGTTCTGACGGCCGTTTCGCGGGCAGGTAATGCCTTTGCCGGACCTTGTCAAACCACGTCCCCCGGGCCTCCCCCACCCCCACGGGTCGTCGGCCGATGCACTCTCCAGGCCCATTTCCCAGCTCGGGCCTGCCCCGCCCGGACGGGCCGCGGACTTTGATCCGGCCCGTGAACCGCTCGGCAGCCGTCTTGTGCAACCGCCGCCGCTGCGTCGCTTGTTGTGCAACATCTTGCAGAAGAGCATCCGAAAATTGCACATCGACCCTGCACAAGTCCCGCGACAAAAAGCCAATATGCTGGAAATACATGATTTCTTCGTTGGCATGGATGCTGCTTTAGCCTGACAAACGCAAAGGAGTGCGACCATGCGGATACCTCTGAAAACCTTGTTCCTCATCGCGGCCGTCATGTTCTGCGTGGCCAACCTGGCCCAGGCCCAGCCTGGCGGGCCGGGAGGACCCGACGGTCCTGGCGGTCCCGGCGGTCCTGATGGTCCCCCGCCGTTCATGATGCCCGGCGTCCCGCCTGAGAAATGCCAGATCGTGGACCGGATCATGGCGGAAACCGAAACGAAGCTTTTTCCTCTGATCCAGGAGTTGGCGGTGCAACGGGCCAAGCTTGAGGCCCTGGTGGTGGACGTCAAATCCGATGAAGCCGCCATCGCCGCCCAGATCGAGGAAATCTCCAAGGTGCGCACAGCCTTGGAGAAGGTCAAGGTCGAGGCCAGACGCAAGGTCATCAAGGAGACCGGCGTCATCCTGCCCCCCGGCGGTCCTTGTGGACACGGCCGCATGGGCCCTCCGGGATTCCCCGGATAAACGAACACCACCCCTCCCTCCATGGTGCGGGGCTCCGGGACGCCCTCCCCGGAGCCCCGTCACGCAGGCCAGGGACCGGCAAATTGTGACCGAACAAAACTCCTGCTATGCTCCCCGGACACGTGCGGCGTAAGCCCTGTCCACGCCGCCATCATCCGGAGAACCCCATGCTTCGTAAAATCGTGACCCTGACCCTGGTCCTGACCTTTTTCTGCATCTTTTTGACCAGCGTGTTCCTGTATCTCTCCCCCTATGCCCGCGTGGCCGCCTGGGCCGACTGGACCATTTTCGGGCTCAACCGGGACCGCCTGATCGACGTGCACGTGACCATGGGCTTTTTCCTCCTGCTTTTGGGGGCCCTGCACCTGATCCTCGACTGGCGCTCCATCCTGGAGAGCCTGCGCGGCCAGGACGGGGAGATCGAGGGCCTGAACCGGCCGCTTCTGGCCGCAATGGCCCTGACGCTTTTCGTCTTCGTCGGCACCCTCCTGGGCCTGCCGCCCATGTCCCAGATCCTCGCCGCCTCCACCGCCATCAAGGACAGCCTGTCCGAGACCTACGGCGAGCCGCCCTACGGGCATGCCGAACTGACCCCCCTGGACGAGTTCTGCCGCCGCTTCGGCATCGACCTGGAGCGGGCCAAGGCCGCCCTGGCCCAGAAAAACATCCGCCTGACCGCAACCGAACAGACCCTCAAGGACATCGCCAAAGACAACGGCCTGGCCCCCGGCGGGGTGTACGAGGCCCTCAAGCACGCCTGGGAGGCCTCGCGCACGGTCACCGTGCCCTCCACCAGCGCCCCGGCCCAGATCCAGCCGTCGCGCCTGCAGACCTCGGTGGTGCTGCCTTCGGACCCGCCCCCGGGCCTGGGCAAGCGCCGCCTGTCGGACATCTGCGAGGAATACGGCCTGGACCTGTCCCGCATGACCGACAAGCTCAAGGCCGGGGGCATCGATGCCCCGCCCGCCCTGACGCTCAAGGAAATCGCGGATAAAAACGGACTGTTGCCCATCGACGTCTACGAGGCCCTGCGCTCGGACACCCCCGTCAAGCGCCCGCCCGCCCAGACGCCCCAGGCCCCGGCCCAGACTCCGACCCAGACGACCCAGGCTCCGGCCCAGACGCCTGCCCAGCCGACCCCCCAGGCCCAGGTTCCCGGGCATGCCCCGGGGCAGGTTCCGGCCCAGACCCCGGCTCAACCCGCTGCCCAGGTTCCCGGGCACGTCCCGGGGCAGGTTCCGGCCCAGACCCCGCCCCAGGCCCTCGTCCCCGGCCAACTCCCGGGCCAGATTCCGGGGCAAGCGCCCGGCCTGCTCCCGGGCCAGTATCCGCCCCAGGGCGCGACCCCGTTCCCGGCCCAGACCGGCGTCCTGCCCCAGGAAGCCTGGCAGCCCGGCTACGAACGGCCCGCCTCGCCCGCCCAGAGCGGATTGGTGGTGCCGCCTCCGGACCTGGACAAGACCATGCTGTCCACCTTCTGCCGGGAGTTCGACCTGCCCCTGACCCTGGCCGTGGACCGGCTGGCCGCCAAGGGCATCACGGCCTTCGGCGACATGACCTTCCAGGAACTGGCCCTGGAAAACAACGTGACCCCCGACGAGGTCATGCGCATCATCCTTACCCCATGAACACGCCCCGCGCGGCCAGGACCGCTTCCCCATGAATATCGGCATCCCCCGGGAGGGCCGCCCCCTGCTTCCGGCGGCCCTGGCCCTGGTCCTTTTGGGAGCGAGCCTGGTGTTTCTCACCTGGCGCAACCTGGAGAGCCAGCGCGAACTCATCGACAACCATGTCCGGCTCTCGGCCCGGGGCACCCTGCGCGGCATCCAGACCAGCCTGACCAGGGCGATCCTGCGCGCCCGCCCGGACAGCCCCGAGGCCCTCCGGACCCTGGTCGAAGACTATTTCAAGGAGATGACCTCCATCCACGAGGTGGCGCTTCTGGCCCTGTACGACGAGACCGGGCGCAACATCGTGTTCTCTTCGCCCGGGGGAGTCCCGCCGTTCAACCTGCCCGCCGACGTGGTGGAGCGCCTGGAAACCGACGGGGAGTGGTTCGTCACCCAGGCCTATGCCGATCTGAGGTTGCTGCTCTTTTTCACCCAGGCCCGTCCGGAACTGGAACCCGACCCGCGCGGCCCGCTTTTCCCCCTGCCGCCCCCCTTCCCGCCGGGAATGCCGCCTTTTCCCGGGCCTCCCCCCATGCCCGGCTCTTCGATATTTCCCGGGCCTCCCTCCATGTCGGACGTTCCGCGTTTCCAGACCAAGCCGCCCCTGTCCGATCTGCCCGTCTTCCCGTCGCCGCAGTCGTCCCTGCTGCCGCCGTTCCCTCCGTTCGGCCTGTTCCCGGGCGCCTTCGCGCCGCGCCCCAGGCCCTACATCCTGCTCGGCCTCAACCTCGAAGACTACGAGGGGCCGTATCTGAACGTACGCCGGGCGGCCATCCTCCAGGCCGGATACGTCCTGGCCATGGCCGCCTTCACCCTGATCCTGGTGGTGGCCGCCACGCGCCGCCGGGAGCAGGGCCAGCGCCTGACGCGCCTGGAATCCTTCCACTCCAAGCTCCTGGACAACATGCCCGACGGCCTGGTCACCCTGGACGGGGCCAGCCGGATCACGGCCTTCAACCCCGCCGCCCAGGAACTGCTCTCCCGTCTGACCGGCCGGTCCGCGGACGCCCTCATGGGCGCGGACTGGGAGGAGGTGGCGGCCGCCGCCTCGCCTTCGGGCCCCATCCCGGCCGATTCCCCGCCCGAGTCCCCGACCGGCCCGATGATCGACGGCCCGGCCCTGTCCGGGGCCACGTCCCGGGAATCCTGGCGGCTTCTGGAAAAAGAGGGCCTGAGCCTCGAGTTGCGCGGCGTGCCCCTGGCCCCGGCCGACACCGGCGGACCCGGCGCTTCGGGCGAGCCGCAGTCCGGCCCGGCCAAGCTCATTTTGCTGCGCGACCGCAGCCGCATCCGCCGCCTGGAACACGATCTGGCCGAGGCCACGAAGCTGGCCGCCATCGGGCGTCTGGCCGCCGGCGTGGCCCACGAGATACGCAATCCGTTAAGCTCCCTGCGCGGCTTCGCCCAGTTCTTCGCCGCCAAGCTCAAAGGCCGCGAACCCGAAGAGACCTACGCCCTGACCATGGTCCACGAGGCCGACCGCCTGAACCGCGTGGTGGCCGATCTGCTCTTTTTGTCCAGGCCGCGCCAGCTTTCCCCCGAACCCGTGGACCTGCCGTCGTTCGCCAGGGAGCTGTCCCAGATCCTGCAGTTCGACATCGAGCACAAACATGCCCTAATCGCCACCGATTTTCCCGTCGCGACCCTTGTCGCCGACCCAGACGCCCTCAAGCAGGCCCTCATCAACCTCATCCTCAACAGTCTGGCCGCCCTGCCGGAAACCGGCGGAACCATCACCCTGGCAAGCGCCCTGTCCGCCCCCGGCCGGGTCACCCTGACCGTCTCCGACGACGGCTGCGGCATCGAACCGGGCGACCTGCAAAAGGTTCTCGAACCTTTCCACACCACCAAAAAACACGGCTCGGGCCTGGGTCTGGCCATTGTCCATAAAATCATGCGCGATCACGACGGTGCCCTGTCCATTTCCTCCGTACCCGGCCAGGGGACACGCGTGGAATTGACGTTCCCGGAGAGGACAGGGTCTGGCGCGCACAACCTGGAGCACACGAATGCATGACGCAGCGGCCCTGAAACGGGCTTTGGTGGTGGATGACGAACCGGGACACCGGCTCATGGTCCGGGCGGTGCTGTCCGACGCCGGATGGCTGGTGGACGAGGCGGCCAGCGCCGAATTGGCCCTGGAGCGGCTGCGCCGGGCCAAGTCCGGCGCCCTGCCCGACGTGATCCTCCTGGACATGCGCCTGCCCGGCATGGACGGCATGGAGGCCCTGGAATGCATCACCCGTCTGGACACCTCCGGGGAGCCTGTGCCGGTGGTGCTGCTCACGGCTTACGGCAGCGTGGGCTCGGCCGTGTCGGCCATGAAGCGCGGGGCCTTCGACTATCTGACCAAGCCGGCAGACAACGAGGAATTGCTCGCGGTCATGGACAAGGCCCGGGACTACGGCCGACTGCTGCGCGAAAACAAGTCCCTGCGCCAGCGCATGGGACCGGGCGGGGCGCGGCTCATCGGCGAGAGCCCGTCCATGCGCGCGCTCAAGGAGCTGATCAGCCAGGTGGGGCCGAGCGAGGCCACGGTGCTCATCCTGGGCGAGTCGGGCACGGGCAAGGAACTGGCGGCCGAGGCCCTGCACGAGGCCAGCCCCCGGGCGGCCAAGCCCCTGATCCGGGTCAATTGCGCGGCCCTGCCCGGCGAGCTGTTGGAGAGCGAGCTGTTCGGCCACGTCAAAGGGGCCTTCACCGGGGCGCTTCGCGACAAGCCCGGCCGGTTCGTCCTGGCCGACGGGGGCACGCTTTTTTTAGACGAGATCGGCGAGATGCCGCCGAATCTCCAGGCCAAGCTGTTGCGCGTGCTCCAGGACGGCATCGTGGAGCCCGTGGGCGGGGTGTCGCCCATCCAGGTGGACACCCGCATCATCACCGCCACCAACCGGGATCTGGCGGCCGAGGCCAAAAGCGGCCGGTTCCGCGAGGATCTGTATTATCGCCTAAACGTCCTGGAGATGCGCATGCCGCCCCTGCGCGAGCGCCTGGACGACCTGCCCCTTTTGGTGGGCTTTTTGCTGCGCAAGCTGGGGGAGAAAAACCGCAAGGTGGTGCGCGGGGTGTCCCCGGCCTTTCTGGAACGGCTGTCCCTGTATGCCTGGCCGGGCAACGTGCGCGAACTGGAAAACGTGCTGGAGCGGGCGCTCATCTTAAGCCGCGCCGACACCCTGGGCCCCGAGATGCTGCCGCCGCACTTCCCCGGCGGCCCTGGCGCGGCGGACGCGGCCCACGGTCCTGCCGCGCCCCCGACCTTCCCCGACGGGCCCATGGATTTCGAGGGCGCGGAAAAGGCGGCCATCGAGCGGGCCCTGGGGGTCACCGGCGGCCACCGGGAGCGCACGGCGGAGGTGCTGGGCATCAGCCGCCGCACCCTGCAATACAAACTGCGCAAGTTCGGGCTGGCCAGACGCTAGTGTCGCGTCCCGCACATAGCTTGGGAGTATAGTGTGGTCGTGGCTACCAAACAATGGCTTAAAAACACTGCTTTCGGCCAAAAGAAGTACCTGCTTCTTTGTGGAACAGTATACGAGTTTCTCCTTTCTTGAAAAATATCCCTGTATTTTTTAAGAAAAATTGATTTCAACATGGTGTTTTCATTCTCCGCGTCCACCAATTCCGAGGACGCGGCGTCGGCCGTACGCCGAGGCGGGAAGGAAGAATGGGCCACGGCATGGCCAGGCAGGGAGGGACGATGGTCACGACGACGATTCCGGGCCTGGGGGACGTGTCCCTGGCCCATCTGGTCCTGGACTACAACGGCACCCTGGCCAGGGACGGGGCGCTTCTGCCCGGGGTGGCCGAACGCCTGGCGGCCCTGGCCGCGATCCTGACCGTGCACGTGATCACGGCGGACACCTTCGGCACGGTGCGCTTAGCCCTGGCCGGACTCCCGGTGGCGGTCACGGTGCTGCCGCCCGGCCCCGAGGACGCGGCCAAGCTGGCCTTCGCCCAGTCCCTGGGGCTTTCGGCCACGGCCGCCGTCGGCAACGGCCGCAACGACCGGCTCATGCTCGGGGCCTGCGCCGTGGGTTTGGCGGTCATCGGCCCGGAGGGGGCCTGCCTGGACGCGGTGCTGGCCGCAGACGCGGTTTTCACCGACATCCGCGACGCCCGGACGTCTTTTCGGCCCCGGGCCGACTCACGGCCACCCTGCGGGTCTAAAGCCCTCGCGCCGCCGCGCGAGGTCCGCAAGCAGCCCCTCGGGCACGAACAGCCCTCCCCGCCCGCGACCCAGGCGAATCCCCGGCTTGGCCGCGCCGTGAAAATCCGAACCGCCCGTGACGCCCATGTCCAGTTTTTTCGCCAGGGCCAGGTATTCCCGGGTCTGGGCCTCGCTGTGCTCGCTGTAGCGGGCCTCGATGGCCATAACGCCCATCTCCCGGTATCCGGCCACCAGCCGTTCCAGGGACGCCCCCTTTTCGCGCAGTTGGTAGGGATGGGCCAGGACCGGAATCGCGCCCTCGGCCCGAAGCAGGCCCACGGCCCGCTCCATGGGCATCTTGGTCTTGGGCGCGTAGGCTGCCCCCCCGGCCCCGAGATAGCGCTCGAAGGCCTCGCGCAGGGTCTTGACCGCCCCTTTGCGCAACAGGGCGGCGGCGATGTGCGGCCGTCCCACGGCCCCGGCGGCCAGTTCCAGCACCTCGCCGTAGTCCAGCCCGATCCCCAGCCCGGCCAGCCTGTCCAGGATCAGGCGGTTGCGGTCATGGCGCTTCTCGCGCGCCCTGGCCAGCACGGCCCCGAACTCGCCCGGAACCTCGGGCACGAACAGCCCCAGAAGATGCAGGGTCCGCTGCCCGTCCGCCACGGATAGCTCCACCCCGCCCACGACCTGCACGCCGAATTGACGGCCGGCGGCCATGGCCTCGGGCAGGCCGTCCACGGTGTCATGGTCGGTTATGGCCACGGCGGACAGGCCAGCCTCGGCGGCCAGCCGCACCAGTTCGCGCGGGGTCACGGTGCCGTCCGAGGCCGTGGTGTGGGTATGCAGATCGATGCCAGGCATCCGGACACGCTATCCGGTCCCGGCCGCGTTGGGAAGCGCGCGCACCCTCTCCGGGGACTTCACCCCTGCGGCCCGCGCCCACGGCCTTGACACCGGCCGCACGGGCACTAGTTTCTTGTCCACTTTGGCCGTCTGGCCGCAACCTTTGAACCCAATTCAGGGTGGGCAAAGAAGGAGTCCCTTGTCCCGCATCGACAACGCGCATGTCGCCACCATCGAACTGTTTCTGTCCTGGCGCGATGAGGCCGTCCGCCACGAAGAGCGCTACCTGGCCCGCAAGGTCAACCCCTGGCGGGACGTCTTTCCTCCCGGCTTTCGGGAACGGATCGAGGGTCTGGGCGTGGGCGACGCGGCGTCCTGCGACTACGCCCCGGGCGAGGCTCTCCCGGAGCGCCGCGACGACGCCGTCATCCGCCTGCCCCGCCGCGCCTTCGCATCCAAAACCGTGGCCGGACGCCGCATCGAACCGCGTCTGAGCCGCTTCTATCCGCGCGGGATGTTCACGGGGCTTGTCGGCGTCTTTCCCCAGGACGCACGCCCGGCCCGCATCGTGGCCATGGACGCAGACGTCCTGACCCTCGACCTGAACCATCCCCTGGCCGGGAGGCGGCTGACGCTTGCGGCCACGGTGCGCCACATCGCGCCCAAGGTCTCGGACACGGGCGGGCATCTGTCCTGCTGGCTGGAGGAGATCACCGACTACGGCCCGGGCATGCAGTCGCCCCTGCCGGGTCTGCCCACGGACTTTTTCTCCGGCGACGCCCTGTCGCGCCCCGACGACGCGCCGGACGCCGCCTTCTATGCCGCCCCGCGCCTGACCGGGCACATCGACGCCCAGGCCGACGCCCTGCTGACCGATGGCTACGCCGGATACCTGCGCCCGGGCATGGCCGTCCTGGACCTCATGAGCTCCGTGGCCTCCCACCTGCCCCTGGAGACGCCTTTCGCGCCGCCAGGGCTGCATGTGACGGGCCTGGGCCTCAACGACCGGGAGATGGCCGCCAACCCGCGTCTGGCCGCGCACGTGGTGCACGACCTCAATGAAAACCCGGTCCTGCCCTTTCCGGATGCCGCCTTCGACGCCGTCTTCCTCAGTCTGTCCGTGGAATACCTGACCCGGCCCCGGGAGGTGTTCGCCCAGTGCGCCCGGGTGCTCAAGCCCGGCGGCAGGCTGTGCGTGGGGTTCTCCGACCGCTGGTTTCCGCAGAAGGTCACGGCGGTGTGGCCGGACCTGCATCCCTTCGAGCGTGTGGGCCTGGTCGCGGCGTGTGCCCGCGACACGGGATCGTTTGCCGATCTGGCCACCACCAGCATCCGCAACTGGTGGCGGCCCACGGACGACCCGCACATCCGCCAGACCCTAACCAGCGACCCGGTGTTCGTGGTGACCGGGAAACGGACCGGGACATGAGCCCTTTGTCCAGCCTGTCCCGGGCATGATGAAATGACGACAGCCCCCCGGTTTCTTAAAAACCAGGGGGCTGCGCCGCCTGTCCCCTTCGGGAAAAAAACGCGTGAACCGTCCGTGCGCGGCCCGGCCGGGCCTGCCCGGCTATCCCTCCCGGGCCTCCCGGACCACCTCCATCAGGTATTGGCCGTAATCGTTTTTGAGCATGTCCGCGGCCAGATGCTCCAGGGTGTCGGCGTCGATGTAGCCCATGCGGTAGGCGATCTCCTCGATGCAGGAGACCTTGACGCCCTGGCGGTCCTGCACCACCTGGACGAAGCTTGCGGCCTGGTGCAGGGATTCGTGGGTTCCGGTGTCCAGCCAGGCGTAGCCGCGTCCCAGAAACTCCACCTTGAGGTCGCCGCGCCGCAGGTAGGCGTTGTTGACGTCGGTGATCTCAAGCTCGCCCCGGGGCGAGGGCGCAAGGTTCGCGGCGATGTCCACCACATCGTTGTCGTAGAAATACAGTCCCGTGACGGCGTATTTGGACTTGGGCCGCTCGGGCTTTTCCTCGATGCTGATGACGTGATGCTTGGCGTCGAACTCCACCACGCCGTAGCGTTTGGGGTCGCGCACCTTGTAGCCGAAGACGATGCCGCCCTTGACCAGCTTGGCCGAGCGTTGCAGCACGGTGGCCAGACCGTGGCCGTGGAAGATGTTGTCCCCGAGCACAAGGCACACGGAGTCGCCGCCGATGAATTCCTGCCCCAGGATGAAGGCCTGGGCCAGCCCCTCGGGGCGCTCCTGCACCTTGTAGGACAGCGACAGGCCGATCTGCGAGCCGTCGCCGAACATCTCCTGGAAACGCGGCAGGTCCGTGGGCGTGGAGATGATGAGAATGTCCCTGATTCCGGCCAGCATGAGCACGGACAAGGGATAATAGATCATGGGCTTGTCGTAGACGGGCAACAGTTGTTTGCTGACCACCCGGGTGATGGGATAGAGTCTGGTGCCGGAGCCGCCGGCCAGGATGATTCCTTTCATGCGGTGATCCCTCGTTTCAGGTCTGTGGGCCGCCTGGAAAAGACGCGCTGATCGGCGCGGCGGCCGGGCGAATGTAAATGCGCTTGGCGCAACTTGCAACACGCAAACCACAAAGGCGGACAACCATGGCCATGGCCCAAGCGAACGTCCTGGTGCGCGGCCCCTTCGAGGCGGCGGCCGGGGAAGGCCTTTTGCTGGTCGATCCCGACTCGGCCACGCTTACCGACCGGACCCTGCGGGGCGTGCCCGAGGGCGACCCGGCCCTTTTACGGGCCAGGGCCGGGACGGTCTACCGGGACGGCGGCGGGGAGCCGGCCATCCAGGTGCTGGGCAGCTACTTCTGGCCCGGGGCCACGGGACTGCACCGTCCGGCCCTGTCCTGCCGGGCGCTTCGGCCCTGCCTGTTCCCGGACGGGGAGACGCGCCTGACCCCGACCCTCTCGGGCATCAGCCTGGCCTGGATCACCTTAAGCGACAAGGGCGCGGCCGGAAAGCGCCAGGACGCCAGCGGCCCGCTCATCGCCGAAATGCTGCACCAGGCCGGACAGGCGTCCTACGTCCGCGGGCAGATCATCCCCGACGACGCGGCGCTTCTGCGGGCCCTTCTGACCGACCTGGCCCTGACCCAGGGCTTCGACCTGATCGTGACCACGGGCGGCACAGGGCTTGGGCCGCGCGACGTGACCCCCGAGGCCACGCGTGCGGTCCTCGACAAACGCCTGCCCGGCTTCGAGACGGCCATGCTCATGGCCTCCCTGGCCAAGACCCCGCACGGGGCCATCTCCCGGGCCGTGGCCGGGACGCTCGGGGCCAGCGTCATCGTCAACCTGCCGGGCAGCCCCAAGGCCGTGCGCGAGAACTTCGCGGCGGTTTTGCCCGCCCTGCGCCACGCCCTGGACAAGCTGCAGGGGGATACGGCCGACTGCGCCGCCGTGGCGGTGACGCGGTGACGCGGTGACGGGGCGGCGGAAAAGAAGAAGGGAGCCCTCCGGGGGCCAAGAGGGGGTGGCCCCTTTGGAAACCCGCAGACCAGGGGACGACAGACCACTCTCCAGCGAAGGCAAGGCCGTGGGGTGATGGTCGGGCTGTCGCGAAGGGAAAAAGGGAAGGCTAGCCGAAAACCTTCAGCGCCGCGATGACCGCGACGGTGGCGGCGAGCAGAGCGCCCATGCGCACGGTCAGGTCGTGTTTCAGACGAAGTTCGACTTCCCGCAAGTCCTGCTTGGTGGCGAGTTCCTTGAGGGGTGTCATAGGACTCCCTATGCGTATGGGCGCGAGGGAAGTCAAGGGGTTGCGCCATCGGATCGCCACGCGGTCTTGCTTCGGGCGGTGGGAACGGGTATGTCTCACGCATGGATCAGTATCTTGCCGATTTCCATATCCATTCCCGCTATTCCCGGGCCACCAGCAAGGCCCTGACCCCGCGTCATCTGGCGGCCTGGGCCCGGTACAAGGGGCTTACGGTGGTGGGCTGCGGCGACTTCACCCACCCCAAATGGCTCACCGAGGTGGCCGAGACCCTCGTGCCGGACGGCACAGGGCTCTATCGCCTGAACGAAGGCGAGGATCTGTCCTCGGAAATCCCCTGGCTCGGGGGCGGGGTCCAGACCAGCCGGGCCCGGTTCATCCTCACGGCGGAGATCAGCTCCATCTACAAACGCGGCGGCAAGGTCCGCAAGGTCCACAACATCGTCTTCGCCCCCAGCATCGAGGCCGCCAAAAAGCTCAACGCCAAACTGGCCATGGCAGGCAACCTGGAATCCGACGGCAGGCCCATCCTGGGTCTGGACAGCCGCAACCTCCTGGAGATGGTCCTGGAGTCCGACCCCCTGGCCTTTCTGGTTCCGGCCCATATCTGGACCCCCTGGTTCTCGCTTTTCGGCTCCAAATCCGGCTTCGACTCCATTGAAGAGTGTTTCGGAGACCTGTCCCGGGAGATCTTCGCCCTGGAGACGGGGCTGTCGTCCGACCCGGACATGAACCGCCTGCTCTCCGCCCTGGACCGCTTCCGGCTCATCTCCAACTCCGACGCCCATTCCGGCGAAAAGCTCGGCCGGGAATGCAACATCATAAGCGGCGATCCGTCCTACGAGGGCATCTACCGGGCGCTGCGCGGCGAGGGCGTGGGACCGAAATTCCTGGGCACGGTGGAATTTTTCCCCGAGGAGGGCAAATACCACCTGGACGGCCACCGGGAGTGCGGCGTGGTCATGGAGCCCATGGAGACCAAGTCCCGGGGGGGCCTGTGCCCGGTGTGCGGCAAGCCGTTGACCTGCGGGGTGCTCAACCGGGTGCTGGAGCTGGCCGACCGCCAGGTTCCGGTGACGCCCGAGGGCATGCCCGGATTCACGTCGCTGATCCCCTTGGACGAGATCGTGGGCGAGACCTTGGGCGTGGGCCCGAAGACCGGCAAGGTCAAGGCCATGCTGACCCGCATCCACCGCGCCTTCGGCCCGGAACTGGCCGTGCTGCGGCATGTGCCCACGGACGCGCTGGGCAAATTGTATGCGCCCCTGGGCGAGGCCGTCTCCCGCATGCGGCGGGGGCATGTCACCCGCGAACCGGGATTCGACGGCCAGTACGGCCGCATCCGGGTCTTTTCCGCCGAGGAGCGCCGCGACCTGGCCAGCGGCGGCCGCGTTCTTCCCGGAACCGCCATCCGGGGAAAAAGGTCGCCCCGGGCGGCCAGGACCGCCGACACAGGCCCGGACCCGGGCGGCGACGACCCGGCCCCGGAAGCCATCCCCCATGCCCCGGCCGCCCCTGACCCCGGGCTCATCCTGAATCCCGGGCAGATGGCGGCCCTTTGCGCCGCCTCCCGCCATGTGCTGGTCCTGGCCGGGCCGGGCACGGGCAAGACCCACACCCTCACGGCCAAACTGGCCTCCCTGCTGGGAGTTGCGGCGGTCATCGCCGAAGGCCCCCGGGCCACGCCCGAACCCGTCCCCGGCACAGCCCCGGCCGACGCGGCCGCCCCCCCGGACGCAGACAGGCCTGATCCCGCTGCGGCCACGGCCGGACCGACCACGGCCGAACATCGCCAGCCCCCCCCACCCGGCCAGGCCGGAACCCGGGGCGTCGCCGCACCGCTGCGGGCGGCCCCGGAATCCGTGCTGGCCGTGACCTTCACCCGCCGCGCCGCCGCCGAGATGCGGGATCGCCTGGCGGCCCTGGCCCTGCGCCACGGCCGGGCCAACCTGTCCCCGCCGTGCATCGACACCCTGCACGCCGTGGCCTACGCCTTCTGGACCCAGTCCGACGGCCAGGCCCCGGTGCTTTTGTCCGAGGAAGCGGCCAAGCGCCTTTTCGCCGAGGTCAATCCGGAGTTTCGCGGGGCGCGCCTGTCCGCCGCCTGGCAGGATCTGTCCCTGTCCCGGGAGACCATGTCCCCCCTGCCCGTCTATCCCGGCAGCGGCGAGGCCGTGGCCGCCGAGAACTACGCCCGGCAGAAGGCCGCCTGGAATCTGGTGGATTTCACCGATCTTCTGGAATTCTGGCTGGAGAAGATCCGGGTGGGCAGCTTCGTCAGCCCCTTCCGGCACATCCTGGTGGACGAGGTACAGGATCTCTCCCCCCTGCAACTGGCGGTGCTGGAGGGTCTGGCCCAGTCCCCGGAGGTGTCGGTCTTCGCCATCGGCGACCCCAACCAGTCCATCTACGGCTTCCGGGGGGCCGCGTCGGACATGGCGGGCCGCCTGGAGCGCCTGTGGCCGGACCTTGTGACCGTCAACCTCACGGACAACTACCGCTCGGCCGCGTCCGTCCTGTCCCTGGCTGCCGGACTGTTCCCCGCCGCGCCGCAACTATCGCCCAGACGCCGGGAAAACGCCCCGGGGCATGGCGAGATCCAGCTTTTCGCCGCCCCCACGGCCGCCTCCGAGATATCCTGGATCGGGGAGCGCATCCGCAGGCTCCTGGGCGGGGCCTCCCTGACCCTGACCAGGGATCTCGGCGTCTCGACCTTAAGCCCCGGCGACATCGCGGTGTTGGTGCGGTTCAAGGCCCTGGCCCCGGCCATCCGGCGCAGCCTGGACCGCCTGGGCATCCCCTGCTCGGTGCCCGAGGCCGACGCCTTTTTCGCCGAGCCGCGCATACGGCTCCTGCTCGACGCGGCGGCCCGGCTCCTGGGCCTGGCCCCGGGCGAGGACGCCGCCCCCCTGGTTTGTCCGGACCGCATCCTGGCCAAGGGCCCCCTGGGGCTTTCGGCCTACCTGGGCGACATCCCGCCCTTTGACCGGCTGTTCTGGCAGAGCCCGGCCTTTACGCAACTGTGCCGGGCCTTCGACGCCCATGGCGGCTGGGCCGGGCTTTTGTCCTTCGTGAACACCCAAAGCGAGCTGGAACTGGTGGGGCGCATGGCCGAGAAGGTGCGCATCATGACCCTGCACGCGGCCAAGGGCCTGGAATTTTCCGCCGTGTTCCTGCCCGCCCTGGAGGACGGCGTGCTGCCCTTCGCCGGGACCGGTCTTTTGACCGGAAACGCCCAGGGCGGCCAGGACGCGCCCGACGCCGACGAGGAACGGCGGCTTTTCTACGTGGGCCTGACCCGGGCCAGGGACCGGCTTTTTTTGAGCCATGCGGCCAGACGCGAGCTGTTCGGACGCCTGGTGATGCTCAAGCCGTCGCGATTTTTCGAGGAGTTGGATCTGTCGGGGGTGAAGCGGTCGGCCCTGGTGGCCAGGAAGGTCAGTCAGGAAAAACAGTTGGGGCTTTTGGCCCCATGAGCGGTCTTCTACAGGATATGGCGGTAAATCAGGCGTTCGTAGACGCGGCACATTTTATGGGCCGTGGGTCCGGCCAGCCCCATGTCTTTCAGGCGACAGTACATGTGCAGGGGATTGAAAAAATGCTGCACGGCCATGCGCAAGCGGAACATGAGACCTCCCTCGCCCCCGGCGGTGCAAAACACCGCTAAAAAAGGGATAAAACATCATGGCGACGCTGTCCCGAAAGGCCCGGAGCACCCAGGCCGCAGCGGTTGGGATGGTCTAAACCAACATACGTGCGAGCACAAGCCGCAACCTGGGAAAAAGCCATTATTGTGAAAATACCGAAGGATTCCAAACAAAACGGCCCCTGGCGCACCGCCGCCCCAAGCTGGGTGGTCCCCGGCACCCCGGCCGAGAACCGGACCTATCTGGGCGACCGCTACGCCGAGATCGGCCTCTATTTCCTGGAAACGAGCGGCTCCCTGGCCTACGCCCCGGGCGACCTGCCGCCCGGGGGCGACCCGGCGCGCCACCATGTCCATCTGCCCCTGGACCTGCCCTGGGCCGAGGGCGTGCGGGCGGCCTACGACGTGACCGCGCGCCTGGCGGCCAAGGTCGCGCATCTCGCCCCCTGGGGCTTCGTGCTGCATCCGCCGCGCCAGCCCGGCCAGTTGGCGGCCTTTGTGGAGCTGTGGACGGCGGACGGCCGCGACCCGGCGGACATCCTTTTGGAAAACGTGGAGGACGCCGGGCCAGACGCCCTGTGGCCCGTGGCCCGCGAGCTTGGCACGGGCCTGTGCCTGGACCTGGGGCACATGCTGGCCTTTGGCCAGACGTCGCTTCTGACCACGCCCGGGGTTTTCGAGCGCACCCGGCTGGCCCATGTCTACGCCCCCTACGATCCCGAAAATCCGCGCGACGCGGCCCGCTGGCGGCTTCCCAAAAGGGAGCACCGGCACCGCGCCCTGTCCTGCCTGGACGCCCAGGGGCGGCAGGCCCTTTTGGCCCTTTTGTCGGGACTTGGCCCGGAGGTGGTGATCATGCACGAGGTCTTTGACGACGCGGCCCTGACCGAGAGCGAGCAGGCCTTTGCGGCCCTGTGCCGCGAGTGGGGGTTTTGGGCATGATCCGGCTGATTTTGGGCGGCGACAAGTCCGGGAAATCGGCCCACGCCCTGGGGCTTTTTCTGGCCGCCGCCGCGCCCCGGCGCATGGCGGCCATGGGCCGGGCCCTGGATTTCGAATTCCGGTCCCAGATCAATGCCCACCGCTGGCAGCGGCCGCCGGAGATTCCGGTGACCGAGCCGGGGATCGAGCTTCCCCGGTTTCTGGCCGCACAGCGGCCCCAGGCGGGATCGATCCTGGTGGACAGCCTGGATTTCTGGATGTTCGCCTGCGCCGGGCAGGGTGTTGCGGACGACAAGGCCCGGGAACTGCTCGACGTCCTTGCGGCCTATGCCGCGCCGGACGCCCCGGAGGCCGTCCTGGTCTCGGTGGAGGCGGGCCTGGGGCCCCTGGCGGCCGATGCCGCGTCCCGGGCGTTTTTGCGCCGTCTGGCGGCGCTCAACCAGTCCGTGGCCGCCCTGGCCGGGGACGTCCGCCTGGTGGTGGCCGGGCTGCCGCTGCGGCTCAAGGGGGGCTAAATGAAGATGAAGACCATCAAGACGCCACGGGCCACGGCCCAGGACACGGCGAAGTTGTGCAAGCTCTTCCGGCGCGAGGACCGCTGGCTGATCCTGGTCAACGCCGACCCCGACGCCCTGGGCTCGGCCATGGCGCTCAAGCGTATCATGTCCAGGCGCGTGGAGGCGGCGGACATCGCCCGGGTCAACGAGGTTACCCGGCCCGACAACCTGGCCATGATCCGCTTCCTGCGCATCCCCCTGGTCCGCTTCACCCGGGAGCTGGCCCCAAAATACACCCGCTTCGCCCTGGTGGACTCCCAGCCCCACCACCACCCGGACTTCGCCGGACTGCCCTTCTCCCTGGTCATCGACCACCACCCGCTCAAACCGGAGGCCCCGGTCACGGCAGACTACGTGGACATCCGGCCAGGACTCGGGGCCACCTGCACCATCCTGGCCGAATACCTGCGGGCCATGCGCATCCGGCCGGGCAAACTCCTGGCCACGGCCCTGCTCTACGGCATAAAGACCGACACCCAGAATTTCTCCCGGCCCTTCCAGCACGGCGACATCCTGGCCTTTAGCGGCCTGAACAAATACGCCGGGCAGGATCTTCTGCGCCGCATCGTGCACAGTGAATTCCACAAAAGCTGGCTCAAATACTTCACCCGGGCCTTCCGCAAGATGCGCTTCGTGGGCTCGCGCGGGCTTTTCGTGTTCATGGACCGCCTGGAGAGCCCGGACGTCCTGGTCATCCTGGCCGACTTCTTCACCCGGGTGCACGGCCTGTCCTGGGACATGATCTGCGGGGTGTCCGAGGGCAAGGCCGTGGCCGTGTTCCGGGGCGACGGGATATCCGGGGATGTGGGCAAGGCGGCCGCCTCGCATTTCGGGGACGTCGGGTCGGCCGGGGGGCACCGGACCATGGCCCGGGCCGAGATCGACCTGGCGAAACTTGCCGGGCAGAGCCCGGAGGAATTTTTCTGGAAACGCCTGACCGGAAAACGGCTGGCGAAGCCCGGCAAAACCACATGAACAGGTGTTTATCTGACGGGCAACATCCCTGAATCAAAAAGTATTTTTTTTCGTGTTGATCTCGTGTTCATCTCTCACGGACCACGCCGTCCCTGGGGCATGGCCCCTGGTGGAGTCCCCGCGCAGGACAAAACCACCCACCGTCGCACCTCGTCCAAGGGCTTCTCCGCGAACGACCATGCGCGACAGGCCGCCCTACCCGGCCACGGCCCGCACCATCCCCCCCAAAAACACCCCTGTGTTTTTGAATAAAAAACCTTCCGCCGCCCTACCCGGCCACGGCGCGGACCATCCCCCCCAAAAACACCCCTGTGTTTTTGAATAAAAAACCTTCCACCGCCCTATCCGGCCACGGCCCGCACCCCGCACGGACACGTGAAATCCCCCGAGGTCACGAACCCCATCTCCAGGTCCGCCATCCAGGCCGCGGTAAACGTGCGCCGGTCCGCGCTCCACACCCGCCGCACGGCCGGATCAAAGACCGGATCCGCGCAGTGGGCCGCCCCTTTTTTCACCGGCCCAAGCAGGCTCAAAAGCTCGTCCATGGTCGGCAGCCGCCAGTCGATGCGACCGGCCCACCCCGTCCGGCAAAGTCCCTCCACGTAGGCCTGCGCCCCTGGGTAGCAGACCGGGAAAAGCGCCCCGCCCCGCTGCCAGGCCAGTCCCGTGGCCGTGTCGCGCACCGCCCCGTCCCCCAGGTCCGTGAACCGCCCCACGGGCGTCTCCGGGCAGGCATAGCGCACTGGCCGCCACAGGGGATCCAGCCCGAACCGCTCCCGGGCCGCCTTGAGGGCGATCTTCTCCGGCCTGCGGCGCACATGGTCGCAGGCCCCGCCTCCACCCGCAGGCCCGACCGCTCTGCCCGCATTCTCCGGTCGGCCTCGCCCGGCCGCATCCGGCCCCTCCGGCCCCTCCGGCCGCTCCGGCCGCTCCGGCCGCTCCGGCCCCGGCCCCTCGTCCAGCAGGGCGCAGGTCCGGGCCAGACCCGCCTCATAGTCCCGGGAAAGCCCGGCCAGGGCCTCCCGCATGGCGAACGCGTCCGGAAACCGCCCGGCCGGATCGGGGTGCACGGCCATCTCGAAAAAGGCGTCGAAGGACTCGCCGAATTCGGCGTCAAGGGAGCTTGGGACAGGCCGCCGCCCCGCCTCGTCCACGGGCAGATGCCCGGTGAGCATGCGGAAAAGCGTCACCCCGGCGGCGTACAGGTCGGACCTGGCGTCGGCGCACTGGGGGTCGGCCTCCTGCTCCGGCGGGCAGTAATAGGGCGAGCCCACGTTGAGCCCGCGCGGCGTCTCGAAACGCTCCCCCCTGGCCTTGGACAGCCCGAAGTCCGTGATCTTCACCACGTCGTCTTCGGTCAAAAGCAGATTGTAGGGCTTGATGTCCCGGTGCACCACCCCGGCGAAGTGCAGCCGGGATAGTCCGGCCAGAAGCTGGTCCCCCAGGCGAAACGCCCGGCGCGCGGGCAACCGGCGGCAGGGGGCCTCCACCCGGTAGCCCTCGCCCAAAAGCCGCCCCAGGTCGTCGCAGTGATAGTCCATGACAAAAAAGGGCTGCCCCGCATCCTCGCCGAAATCCCACACGTCAAGCAGGTTGGGATGGCTCACCGACCCCAGAACCGCCGCCTCGGCCTGGAAACGCTCCCGCAGGGCCTCTGGCCCCCACAGGGCCGCCAGCATCTCCGCCGGCCGAAGCACCTTCACCGCCACCACCCGGCCCGTGACCGGGGCCAGGGCCTTGTACACCACGCCCATGCCGCCCCGACCCAAAAGCCCCAGTATCCGGTATTTCCCAACAAACCGCATGTCTCACCACAGCCTTTTGGCATACCGTTCGGGCAGCCCCCGGGACACGATCCGGGCCGCCGCCGCCTTGATGTCGTAGACCACCCGGCGCGCGGCCACCGTGCCCTCCCCCTGGTCAAGGACCACGTACTTGGCCCGGTTGTCGCCGTCCCGGGGCTGGCCCACGCTGCCGCAGCACAGGATATACCGTCCGCCCGCTTCCAGGGACAACGCCTCGTCGCCCAGTTCCAGGCGCGTCAGGCGGCCGCCGGACAGGCACGCCCCCTCCAGCACGTGGGAATGGCCCACAAAACACGCCCGCTCGGCAAAGTCCGCAAAGGCCGCCGCCAGCTCGTCGTCGTCCCGGGTGATGAAATAGGTCAGGGGGTCGGCCGGGGGCATGCCGTGGACGAATCGCAGATCGCCCAGAACCATGCTCGTCGGCAAACCGGACAGGTATTCCCGATCCGCATCGGACAAAAGCTCGCAGGTGCGATCAAGGGCCTCACGGCTCTGGATGTGGAAACACCTCTTGCGGCAGTCCGCATCCAGGGCGCCTTTTTCATGGTTGCCGATGATCGCGGCCATTCCCCGCGCCCGCACCACATCGAGCACCGCGCCGGGATCGCCGCCGTAGCCGATCATGTCCCCCAGGGCCACCAGCCGGGGCGGCTCGCCCCACGAGGCGGCCAACGCGTCCAGATCGGCCAAAACCGCCGTGAGGGCCTGAAGATTGGCGTGGATGTCGGCCAGCACGGCGATGCGCCGGGGAGGGGCCGGAGGAGTGGGAGGCGTGGGAGGGAGGGGAGAGGAGGAAGGGGGAATGCCTCCGGCGGCCAAAGGGGGTACACCCCCTTTGGAATCCCCGAACGGGGCGGCGGGGGTCATGGGGTGGCCTCCAGCTGAAGTTGGTGCGGGAGGCGGGGGGCGATAAATGCCTCCGGCGGCCAAAGGGGCAGGCCCCCTTTGGAAACCCCGGACGGGGCGGCAGGGGTCATGGGGTGGCCTCCAACTG
>JAVHLG010000028.1 GCA_031082225.1 Desulfovibrionaceae bacterium
CCCCCACATTCTCCCTTTCCGCCCAGGCCGGTGGCCAGCACCTGGGCGATGTGCAGGGTTTGCAACGGGGTATGGTTGTGGGCCAGCGCGCCCTTGATATTTTGCAGGCAGCTTGGTTCGGCGCAGATGACGGTGGTGGCCCGGGTGGCCAGGATGGCCTGGATTTTGTCAAGCGTCAGGGCCTCGGACACGCCGGGGAAGCGCATGCTGAAGGGGCCGCCGAAGCCGCAGCAGGCGTCGGGAAGCTCCGGCGTGGCCAGGGTCAGGCCCGCGACCCGGGACAGCAGGAGCAGGGGTTGGGAGGTCAGGCCCAGGGTGCGGCCCATCTGGCAGGAGTCGTGGTAGACGGCGGTGGTGGGAAGCGTCGCGCCGAAGTCGGTGGCGTGGAGCACGTCCACCAGGAACTGGGTGAATTCGTAGGTCCGGGCGGCCAGGTCTCGGGCCTTTGCGGCTGTGGCCGGGTCGTCGGGAAAAAGGTCGGGATAGCGGCGGATCATGTGGGTGCAGGAGCCGGACGGGCAGACCACGGCCTCGGCGTCGGCAAAGAGGTCCATGACGCGGCGGGCCAGGGGGCGGACCCTGGAGGCGTGGCCGAGCTTGAAAAGCGGCTGGCCGCAGCAGGTCTGGCCGTGGGGGACGAGGGGCTCGATCCCGGCGGCGCGAAGGACGTGAAGGCAGGCCAGGCCCGCCTCGGGCATGACGTCCTGGATGAGACAGGGGATGAAAAGCATGACGCGCACGGGATGGCGGCTCCTTTGTCGGCGGCCCGTCAAGCGGCCGAAGGGGGGTGGATACCCCTGGCGGTGGGAAAAATCCAGCCTGCTGGCTGGCCCGGATCCGGGTGTGGCATGCAGGGGCGGGGTGTCGGTCGGATGATGCACCGCCGCAATCGGTCATGGCATGTGCCCCGGCATTCGGTCATGTCATGCGCCTGCGACGCTGGTTTTGCCGTCACGGTTGTCTTCGCCTGGGAATTTCCGTAACGTGACCTGACGAAGTGGCGCATTGGCGCGGAAAAATCGTCGCCGCACCACCCTGGGCCACCATGGGCCACCCCGTTTTGACGGGCCGCTGCGGGGCGGCCGACCAGCAAAGGAGCCGAGATGTCTACGATCACGCGTTTTCTGGAAACCCACTTCCGGCACTTCAACGCCAGGGAGACCCTGGACGCGGCCAAGGGCTGGTGCGATCTTTTAGATCGCGGCGGCAAGATGTTTCTGACCATGGCCGGGGCCATGAGCACCGCCGAGATCGGGGTGATCCTGGCCGAGATGATCCGCAAGGACAAGGTGCACGCCATCAGTTGCACGGCGGCCAACCTGGAGGAGGATCTCTTCAACCTCTTCAACCACAACGAATACAAGATGGTGCCGTACTACCGCGACCTGTCTCCGGAGATGGAGAAGGAGCTGTACGACCAGGGATTCAACCGGGTCACGGACACCTGCATCCCCGAGGGGGTCTTGCGGCAGGTGCAGCGCCAGATCGCCGAGTTGTGGAAAAAGGCCGCGGACACCAATTCGCCGAAATTTCCCTATGAATTCATGTATGATCTGCTGGACCAGCCGGGCATCCAGGACCATTTCCAGGTTCCGGCCGAGCACTCCTGGGTGCTGGCCGCCAAGGAAAAGGGCCTGACCATCTATTCCCCGGGATTCGAGGACAGCACCCTGGGCAATATCTTCTGCTCCGAGGTCATGAGCGGCCGGGTGAAAAACCACGGCGCGGTGCGCCACGGCACGGAACAGATGGAGAAGCTGGCCGAGTGGTACACGGCCATGGGCCAGGCCGGGACGCCCGTGGGATTTTTCCAGATCGGGGGCGGCATTGCGGCGGATTTCCCCATCTGCGTGGTGCCCATGCTCATCCAGGATCTGGAGCGCGAGGACACCCCGTTTTGGGCCTATTTCGCCCAGATCGGCGACAGCACCACCTCGTATGGCTCCTATTCCGGGGCCGTGCCCAACGAAAAGATCACCTGGGGCAAGCTCGACGTGGGCACGCCCTCGTTTATGATCAATTCCGACGCCTCCATCGTGGCCCCGCTGATTTTCGCCTACGTGCTGGACATGTAGGCATCGCGGCCGCGTCAATTCCCTCTCCATGGCGAGGGTTCGGGGCGGCGGGTGAAAACCTGCCGCCCCCCCGCACAGGCCGCAACGCCCCGGGTTTTTCGAAATCCGGGGCGTTTTCGCGTTTCGGGCGGCCGGTTTTTGTCGGCCGCAATTTTCTGGTGCGTGCCGCGCCTTCCCGCAGTCTTCACGCGACCCTGCCGCCACGACTCGTCCAGCCGGAGTCGGCGTCGCGCCCGGGCGGTTGGCGTGCAATCACCCCGCACGAGGCCCCGGGAAGCGCCTCCCCGCCGCGACCGGGCGACTGGCGCGGCGGGGAGTGGCCGGATGCGGAATCATAGCCTTTCTTGTGAAAAAAAGGTCTTGATTATCTTCTGTTTCGGCCTATAGTTAAAGAAAATTGGAAGCCCGGAATGGGCCTTTGCGGCACGGGCGGTTGCGCCCAAACGAATGGTAAAAGGAGTGCGCGATGAACTTCACCGAAGCCGATCTGCCGGTTGAGATCAATCACGAACAGATGGTGACCCTGGCCGACGGAACCTCCATCCGTTTCGAGACCAACGGCGAGGCCAAGGACGTCTATGTGGGCGACGCCTTCAACCCCACGGTCCAGCTTTTCCCGGACTGTGACCATCTCGTGGAGACGCCCCATGGGATGTTCAAGGTCACGGCCATGTTCACGGACACCGTCCTGGTGGACAAGGCCTAGCCCTTCGCTGCATCCGGCTGGATTTTCCCGGTTCGCCGCGTGGCGAGGGCGAACCGGGGATGATCCTTCCCGCCGCCATGCGGCGCGGAAGTGTGTTGTTGCGTGGCTGGCCCGCCGTGAGGGCGGGGCGAAACGACCGCTTCAGCGGCGTTGCGCCGTCGCCTGGCCATCCGGAGGGGAGAAAATCCCGGCCAGCCCTGGCGGTCGGAAAAAACCCGAGAGCCGGGCGGCCTGACGGATCGCTTCCGGAAGCGTTCCCTGGCGGGACAGGCCGAGGCCCCGCCGGGCAAGGGCTGCGGCGGCGGCCGCCGTGACCTCGAAGAAGGCCAGGCCCACGACGGTGGCCTCGGAGATGTCCAGGAACGCGGTCCATCCTTCCGCTGTCGGCGGCGATGCGTGCTCCGTCCTGCCTTGCGCCGCATCCACCTTCGCCAACAGGTCTCCCCAGGCCGCCGCCAGCCCGGCGGCATGCTCCGTGGCGCAGGGGCCGTGAAGGCGCAGGGTGGCTGTCTTGTCCGTGGCGTTGACTGTCGTCTGGGTGTCCATGGCGTGCGTCCCGTATGGGGGGGAACCGGCCCCGGGCGTCAAAGGGGAGATTCCCGTTCATCCGTGCGTTGGTACTGCTCCCTGGCCATGCGCAAAAGCCTCGGCACGTCCAGGATCAGCGAGATGCTTCCGTCGCCGTTGATGGTGGTCCCGGCGATCCATTTGAGGTGGCGGTAGGATTCGTCCAGGCTTTTGATCACCGCCTGCTGGCGGCCCACCACCACGTCCACGGCGATGCCGGTCATCTCCCCGTCAGCCTCCACGATCACCACCCGCTCGTAGTCCGGCTGGCCGCCCGGCACGGAAAACAGCCGCCGCAGGCTCACCAGGGGGATCAGATGCCCCATGCGTTCGATGGAATCCACCTGGCGGGGCTGGCCGGTGACGAACCGTTCCTGGAAGCCGCGCAGGTTGGACAGGGGCACGATGTAGGATTCGTCGCCCACGCGCACGTTGAACCCGTCGATGATGGCCAGGGTCAGGGGCAGGGTGATGACCGTGGTCGTTCCCTGGCCCATGGCGTTTTCCATGTCCACCGTGCCGCGCATGGCCTCGATGTTCTTTTTCACCACGTCCATGCCCACGCCGCGCCCCGAGACGTCGGACACCTTTTCCGCCGTGGAGAACCCCGGCTCGAACAATAGCGCCAGAAGCTCCTTGTCGGACACGTCCGCGTCCGGGGCCAGAAGACCGCGTTCCACGGCCTTTTTGCGGATGCGGGCCGGGTCGACGCCCCGGCCGTCGTCGCGGATGCGGATGACCACGTTGCCCCCGGAATGCCCGGCGGACAGGATGATGCGCCCGGCCGGAGGCTTTCCGGCCTGGGTGCGTTCCCCGGGGGGCTCGATGCCGTGGTCCAGGCTGTTGCGGATGATGTGGATCAGCGGATCCTTGAGGCGGTCGATGACCGTCTTGTCGAGTTCGGTCTCGGCCCCCTCAGCCACAAAGTTGACCTCCTTGCCCAGGGAGGCGGACAGGTCGCGCACCAGCCGCAAAAAGACGGAAAAGACCGTGCCGATGGGCAGCATGCGCAATTCCAGGGCGCTGTCCCGCATGGCGTCGGTGAGGCGCTCCAGATCCTCGTCCACGTCGGCGGCGGCGGCCATGTTCTCGCCCTTGACCGCCTGGCGCAGGCGGGACTGGAGGATGACCAGCTCCCCGACCATGTTCACCAGGGCGTCGAGCTTGGCCGAATCCACGCGCAACGAGGTGCTGGCCGGGGCGGTCTCCTGTTTCAGCTTCGGGGCTTGCTCCTTGGACGGCCCCTTGGCCCGGATGGCCTCCACCTGGCGCAGCCTGGCCTCCACCAGGGTCCGCAGCCGCGACGCGGCCACGGTCTGCTCCTCGTCAGCGGGCATGTGCGAGAAAAAGGCGAGAAACTCCTCCAGGTCGGACCCCCGAAGCCTGCCGGTGACCAGGGGAACCACGGCCAGCCGACAGGTGTCCTCCACGAACAGGAACACGTCGCGGATGGCGTTTTCCCCCCGGCAGGTCATGAGCAGGATCTCATAGGAGGCGGCCAGGGCCTCGGGATCGTAGCCGGGGGCGTCCAGGGCCGGGATGTCGGCTATGCGGGCATGGGCCCGGTAAGGCCCCAGCGCGGCCAGTTCCTCGAAAAGTCCCAGGGGCTCGGTGCCGTTGGCCAACAGATCCGCCGCAGGCGCGAACCGCACCCAGTAGATGGCCGGCGGCCCGGCGTCCGGCAGATCGCAGGCCGATCCGTCCGAATCCGCGCCCCCATATGTCGGTATGGACGCCGCTGCGGGAGATGGGGCGGGAGGTACGGCGGCAGCGGGGGCCGTGGCGGGGGCGGCCTGTCCGGCCTCGGCCAGCATGGACCGGAAGACCTGGAGCAGTTCCTCGGAACGGGTCAGAAGTTCGTCCGGGGGCGGCCCTTCGGGGACGAAGAGCAGGGCCTTGATGTGGTCTCCGGCCATGAGCGTGGCGGTCAGAAGCTGCGAGGTGACCGGCAGTTTGCCGTTGCGCACCAGGTCGAAGGCGGTTTCGATCTCGTGGGTGAAGCGCGAGATCTCCTCGAAGCCGAACATGGCCCCGCCGCCCTTGATGGTGTGCATGGCCCGGAAGCAGGCCGCCATCCGGTCGCGGTTGCCGGGGTCGGCCTCAAGGTCGAGGACCGCCCGTTCGAGTTCGGCCAGAAGCTCCAGGGCCTCGTCGCGATATGTCGTTACGGCCTGATCCATGGTCATGGCCTTCCCCTTTCTGCCGGACACCGGCCGGGCAGCGGCATCAGGCCGCACCAGCCATGGAATCCCTGGCGGCTTCCTCCACGACCCGGGCCACGTCCTGGACCTCCTCGCTGGTGAACACCTTGTCCACGTCCAGGATCAGGATGAAGCGGCCGCCGTGCTTGCCGATGCCCCGGATGAAGTCCGTGCGCACGGCGGCCCCCATGGCCGGGGGCGGGTCGATGGCGTCGGGTTCGAGCTCCAGCACCTCTTTGACCGAGTCGGCCATGGCCCCGACAACGACAGTGGAGTCGTTTTTTTTGATCTCCACGATGACCACCCGGGTGTTGAGGGTTTTCTCCACCCGTCCCAGGCCGAATTTCATGCGCAGATCCATGACCGGCACCGCCGTTCCCCGCACGTTGACCACCCCGCGCATGTATTCCTGCGCCCCGGGGATGCGGGTGATGTCCTGAAGGTCAAGGATCTCGCGGACCGAATAGATGTCCAGGGCGAAAAACACCTCGCCCAGGGTGAAGGTCAGAAAACGGCATCCGGCTCCCTCTTCCTGCATCATGGCCTTTCTCCGCGCGACGTGGCGGTCCGGACGTTAGAAACTTTCGAACTCCTCGTCATCGCCGCCCTTGGCAGGGGCATCGGACATGCGCAGCTTGAGGCCCCCTGCCTTGGCAGGCTTGGCGGCCCTGGATGCTGGCGTCGCCTTGGCCGGACGGCGGATCGGGACGCCAGCCTGGGGCAGGGCGGCGGGGCGGCGCACCTCGCGCAGGCCGATGTCGAAAAAGCCGATGGTGGCCTGGAGCTGTTCGGCCTGGGCCGAGAGCTCCTCGGCCGTGGAGGCCAGTTCCTCGGAGGCGGCGGCGTTTTGCTGGATGACCTGGTCGAGCTGCTGCAGGGCCTTGTTGACCTGGCCCGCCCCGGAACTTTGTTCCTGGCTGGCGGCGTTGATCTCCTGGATCAGGTCGGCGGTCTTCTGGATGTCCGGCACGAGCTTGCCCAGAAGTTCCCCGGCCCGGGCCGCGATGTCGGTGCTTGACCGCGACAGTTCCGTGATCTCCGAGGCCGCTCCCTGGCTGCGTTCGGCCAGCTTGCGCACCTCCGAGGCCACCACCGCGAAGCCCTTGCCGTGCTCCCCGGCCCGGGCCGCCTCCACGGCGGCGTTTAAGGCCAGCAGATCCGTCTGGCGGGCGATCTCCTCAATGATGGAGATCTTGCCCGCAATCACCTTCATGGCCGCCACGGCCTGGTTCACGGCCACGCCGGATTCCTCGGCGTCATGGGCGGCCTTGACCGCGATGGCCTCGGTCTGCTTGGCGTTGTCCGCATTCTGGCTGATGCTGGAAGCCATCTCCTCCATGGCCGCCGAGGATTCCTCCACGGCCGCCGCCTGTTCCGTGGACCCCTGGGACAGGGACTCGGAGGAGGCGCTCATCTGTTCGCTGCCCGAGGCCACGTTTTCGGCCCCGGCCTGGACCTCGGAAACCACCTCGCGCAGCTTCTCCACCATCTCCCGGAAGGACCGGAACATCTCATCCTTGTCCGACCGGGGCACGACCTCCACGGTCAGATCCCCGTCGGCCAGACTGGAGGCGATTTTGGCGGCCGTGCGTTCGGCCTCGATCATGCGGCCCATGGCCCCCAGGAGCTGGCCGATCTCGTCGGTGCTGGTGGCCGTGACATCCTCTTCGGTGTTGCCCGCAGCCACGTCCTCGGCCACGCGGAAGGCCCGGTTCACGCCGTTTTTGATGGCCCGGGTGATGAAAAAGGCGAAGAGCACGCCCACCAGCACGGCCACGGCGGACACGGAGAGATTGATGACGTTGGCCTGGCGCGATTCCGTGGCCATGCTTTCCTTTTGCGCGGCAAGGGCTCCTTCGGCCTGGCTGCTCACGTTTCCGGCCATGGCCGCCATGTCCTTGACCAGGGCGGCCTGGACGTCCCCGGCCTTGACCACGTCGTCGATGCGGATCTTGTAGGCCTCGGCCTTGGACACGATGTCCGCCAAAAGGGCCTTCTCCTCGGCCGAGACCCCCTGTCCGGCCAGGTCGCGTCCGGCGGCCATCACCGCGTCCAGGCTGGCCTTGGCGTTGTCCGTGCGGGCCTTGTCCCCGCGCCACAGGTAGTACAGCACCTCAATGCGCGAGAGCAAAAAATTCTGGGTGATCCCGGCCAGCTTGGCCCCGGCCAGATCCCCAGCCCCCTGGGAACTCTCGGCGTTTGCGCGCACGGTCAGGGCCTCGGCCGACTGCTGCAGCCCGGTCGCTGCGGCCACCATTTCCTTGACCGTGGCGTCGCGGGAGCGGTCGGCGGCGATGTATTTCGTGAAACCGTCCTCGTAATTTTTGATGGCCGTGGTGATGGCGTCCATTTTTTCCCGGTTCGCCGGATTATTGAATATGGCCTTGAGTCCTGCGGCCTGGGCGACGATGGCCTCCGCCCGCTTCTTGAACTGTTCGATGCGGCCTTGGTCCTTGGCGTCCATGAAATACAGGACATCCATGCGGGCCAGAAGGGTCTCGCTCACGATGAAGTTGACCTTTTCCATCTTGTCTGCCCGGTCGCTGATGCTGCCCAGACTCTGCCATCCCACGAAGGCCACGACGACGGTGAAGAGCAATAAGAGCCCAAAACCGATGCCCAGTTTGACCGCAATTCGAAGATTGGCAAACATACGAAGCCTCCGGGTTTGATATGGACGAGGAATGTCCGGGGCTCTCCGTTGCCGCCAGGCGGACGGAAAGAAACCCGATTTGACATGCATCGTAATCACAATTCGTGAATTCGGGCAAGAAGGAAAGTTCTTTGCACAAAGATTTCAGGGGCGGGCATGTGCTCTTTCGAACGGAGAGGTCGTCCCGCTGCGGGAGAAATTGCCGATTATGTCATTTCAAACACACGCCGTGGGCGTCGTGGCCGGTGAAGAGGATGAAGTTATCATTCTCAAGACAGAATGAACAGCATAAATGAAGAAACGCCGCAGTCACCGTCGTCGGGTCCACGGCGCGGGAGCGCGGCTTCGCAGAGGGCGGGGCGATGGAGCGGGGAAGCCGGGCCGTTCGGGGGGGCTATCGCCCAGGTTTGTCCGAGCCGACGAGCCGGGCCAGTTCGCGTGAGGCGGGGCGATGGAGCGGGGAAGCCGGGCCGTTCGGGGGGGCTATCGCCCTGGTTTGTCCGAGGCGATGAGTCGCACCAGGATGACGATGAGGCAGGCACAGAACACCCCCAGGGCCAGGTAGCCGAAAAAGGCCTCGGAGGCGGCCAGGATGCGCAGGTCCGCAACCGGGGCGCAGTCCGCGCACCCCGTGTTGGTGAAGGTGGCCACGCTGTAATACAGGCAGTCGCGCAGGGTCTGGGTCGTCTGGCCGTTGCACTGGATGCCGAAGGCCATGTAGGTCCGGGTGTATCCGGCGATGATCAGCGCGATATAGGCCGGTAGGGCCAGGACCAGCACCAGGAGGCTGCGGAAGAGCAACAGGGACAGAAGGATCAGGGTGGGAAAGGTCACCGAGAAGGCGAAGGCCAGAAAGATGATCTGGGTGGGGTCCACGCTTTGGCTGTGGCTCAAGTACAGGAGATAGACCAGGAAGGGCAGGGCCACGACAAAGGCGGCGACGAAGACGATATGGCGAAAGTTCATGGCCGTGCGATGGTTGCGATGGTTCCGGGCCGGGGAGAACGTCGGCCTCCGGCCCGGGTGTGGGCGAAACGCGCCATGTTCAACATTTCACCATGAGGGAATTGACCAGTTTGAGCAACAGTTCCGGCTTGTGGTGCAGGTCGGAATTTTGCAGAAAATTGCGTCGCTGCATGAACCGGTCGCGCACCGTGGCCGCGTAGTCCTCGGGATTATCCACCGTGGCCGGGTCGTAGCGGTCGCCGTAGCCCGGCAGGATCTTCTCCACGCTTTTTTTGTCCGGGATCTGGGCCCCGGGCAGCACGTCCCAGTCGGTCCAGGTCAGGCGGTCGGTCAAAAGGGCGGTCTGCAGGGTGAGCGACGTCTGCAGCGGGATCTTGCGCAGATCGCGGTCCGAGGTGCGCCAGAAGCCCACGGAGTTGAAGCAGAATCCCGTGGCCCCGTTCTCGAAGACCTTGAGAAAGGCCTCCACGTCCTTCCACAGCTCGTACACCCGGAAGGGGTTGGCGAAGGGCTCGAAGACCAGTTTCTTGAGTTCCTCCTCGGAGACGTTTTCGGCCAGGTTGCGCCGGGTCATGAGCGAGGCCCCCATGGCCACGGCCAGATTGTTGTCGATGAACCGGATCACCGGTGGCAGGCAGGTATCCTTCATGAGCCAGACCATGACGTCCGGGAAGGCGCAGCGGTTGACGTAGACCCCGAGCAGGTCGCGGTCGATGAGCGCCCGGCCGTTGGGGTTGCGCACGTCCTGCCCCAGGGGCAGCACCTTGCCGTCCAGGCGGGTCAGGGCCGTGTTTTGCACCGAGATCATGTACCGCCAGTCCGGGTGGTCCAGGGGCCGGGAGTCGGTCTTGTCAAAAAGCGTGGGTTCCCAGACCCGGCATACCTTCTGGTCGCAGTCGATCTGGAAGGCGTCGTCGTGCAGCACCACCTTGGTGAAGCCCTCGGGCAGGGTGCCGCCGTTGTCGTGGGAGTTGGTATGGGAGGACTTGCCCGTGCCGGACAGCCCGAAAAAGGCGATGGAACGCTTGCCCAGCACCCGGAATTTTTTTTCCGCAGCCTTGGAGAAATCGAGCTCCTTGATGCCGCCGTGGCAGGCGGCCATGCCCAGGCGCATGCCCGAGGTCCAGGCCAGGGTCAGGGTGCCTTTCTTGCGCTCGCCGAAATAGCGCATGCCCAGGTTCACGACCACGTTGGCGTCCTCGTCCACCAGGGCCAGTTGGGCGCCGCCTTCGTTGTGATAATAGGGGTCCGTGGTGCGCCAGTGGTTAAATCCCACGATGAGGATGTCCTGGATGGGCAGGACCGGGCTTTTGGCGTACTGCCCGGCCAGTTCCTCGAAGGGCGTGAAGTTGGCCAGCCAGTTGAAGACGTTGACGGCGTCGTCCTCGGTGGTCACCATGGTGGCCTTGATCATGAGGTCCGCATCCAGGCCCAGGATGGCGTTGGCCTTGATGAGGGGATGTTTTTGCATCTCGTAGACGGCCTCGCGCAGGTCGGCCTCCACCTTGCGCCGTTCCGAGGCGGGCATGCGGGTGTAGAATCGTCTGGCCTTGGCCGTGCGGCCCACGATCCGGCCGTGGCAGTGGTTTAAGACCGTGGCCCCCTCGGGCAGCCCCAGGCGTCTGGCCGCCGGGGGATAGATGGGCAGGTCCGTGTCCATGACGTCGTGCTGGGCCTTGGCCAGTTCATACGCCTCGGCCGCCGTGACCCGGCGCACCCGCTTGTCCAGAAGCAGGGTCTGGGCGATGGACCGGGGGGCGGGTATGCGGGTGAAGTCGCTGTGGTAATATTGGTAGCTGGACTGGCTGGCCATGCGTCGGCTCCTTGGGGGGCGTTGTCCCCCAGTGTATCAGGGGGCGGGGCCTGAGGTAAATGGCTTTGGGCGGGCCGCAGGCGCCGGGGAAACGAAAAAGGCCCCGGGAGATTGGTTCTCCCGGGGCCGCGCGGCGCTATCCCCGGCGTCCCATGGTGAAGCGTTTGGGGTCGATGCCGTATTTTTTGACCTTGTAGTTGACCACCCGGTAGCTTTCGCGCAGGTCGCGGGCGGCCTGGAACATGTTGCCCCGGGCCTTTTTCAGGGCCTCGATCAAGAGTTCCTGCTCGAACTTGGCCACGGCCTCGCCGAACGACAGGCTGGGGCCGGTATTGGAACTCTCGGCGGTCTGCAGGGTGGGCGGCAGATGGTAGGTGCGCACCACGCCCTCGTCGCACAGCATGGCGGCGCGCTCCATGCAACTGGCCAGTTCCCGGGCGTTTCCCGGCCAGTGGTACTGGTTCAACAGATCGATGGCCGGGGTGGAGATGCGGCGCAGGGCCTTGCCGAGTTTTTTGGAATACTGGTCCAGGAAATGCTCGGCCAGGGGCAGGATGTCCCCGGCCCGGTCGCGCAGGGCCGGAACGTAGATGGGCAGGACGCTTAGGCCGTAATACAGGTCTTCCAGAAACTCGCCCTTGGCCATGCGCTCGCCCAGGGAGGCGCTGGTGGCGGCCACGATGCGCGCGTCCACATGCACCGGGGCGATGCCGCCCTTGCGCAGCACCGTGCCTTCGTGGATGACCCGGAGCACCGCCTTCTGGGATGCGGGGGACAACTCCTCGATGTCGTCCAGGAACACGCCGCCGCCCTGGGCCAGTTCGAAGACGCCGCGCCTGGAGCGGGTGGACTCGGAGGCCTCGCCCTTTTGCACCCCGAAAAGGGCCTCCTCCACCACCTCCTGCGGGTCCGTGCCGCAGGACAGACGCAGAAACGGCCGGGCGCGGCGGGGACTCTGGGCATGCAGCAGTTCCGCCAGAAATTCCTTGCCCGTGCCTTCCTCGCCCCGGAACAGGACCGGCGTGTTCGACGCGGCGGCCTGGGCCACCTGCCGCAGCACCAGGCGCATGCTTTTGGAGACGGCCACCGGGGCCTGGCCGCCAAGGGGCGGCTCGGGGAGGGGGTCGGTCTGGGTCTGGATCAGACGGCGGCGGGGCCGGGTGAGTTCGTCGCGCAGCCGCATGGACAGGCTGCCCACCAGGGTGGCCACCACGCTCAAAAAATCGCAGTGGGCCTCCAAAAAGACGGGCGGGGCCTTGGGAATGTCCACGCTCAAGGTGCCGAGCACCCCGTGCGGCTCCTTTGCGGCGGGTTCATCCGCCACGGCCGCGTCGGCCGCGCCCGGCTGCCCGGCCGGGGCCTCGGGCGCTTGGGCCGCATCGGCGGCTGCTGCGGCGGCCACCTGCCCGGCCGGGGCCGGTTTGGGGGCGTTGATGGGCACGCACAGAAAAGACAGGGTCTCCAGTTCCTCGGGGGGGCGGCCGATGAAGTCCGGGTGGTCCCCCACGTCCTCGATGACCAGGGTGCGCCGGGTGGCCATGACCTGGCTGGTGGCCAGGGGCCCCGGGCCGAAGAGGTGGGAGATGGCCGCCTCGCGGCCGCGGTCCAGGCTGATTTTGGTGTTTTTTCGGGGCAGGTCGAACAGTTCGATGTGGACGCGGCGGTATCCCAGGCTGCCCACCAGGATGTCCAGGGTCTTTTCCAGGCCCTGGCGCACGGGGATGTTGGGGCCGGTTTCCTGAATGATGCGTGTGAGCGTGGTCAGGAAGATGGGCCAGCCGCTATCGAAGGAGGAGAGTCCGTTCATGTCCCGCCTGCGTCCCGCTTAGCCGCAAAGGGCGTCGGCTCCCAGCCGCAGGGCCGCGAGATTGACGTCCACGATCTTGGGCGGCAGATGTTTTGTGATGGCCGCTTCCATGGCCGCCATGTCGAAGGGGAAGGCCCCGGCGGCGCAGGCCGCGCCCAAAAGCACGGTGTTGGCGCTTTGCGGGTTGCCCGCCGCAACCCCGAGGGCGTGGCAGGGGATAAATACCGCCTTCCCGGCCCATTCCCGGATGGGGGCGCAAAGGGTCTCCAGGGGGGGATAGGGTTCGCGCTCCAGGGCCGAACTCAAGGGCGGGATGGGGTCGGTGCTCACGGCCGCAAACCCTCCCTGCATCAGCATGGGCAGGGCCCGCAGGGCCTCCAGGGGCTCGAAGCCGAGCAGGATGTCGGCCTCCCCCGGGCTGATCTTGGGGCTTGTGAAGCCGCCCAGGAGCACCGTGGACTCCACCACGCCGCCGCGCTGGGCCATGCCGTGGATCTCCCCCGAGACCACGTCAAGGCCCGCATCCATGGCCGCCAGGGCCAGAAGGCGCGTGGAGGTGAGGGTTCCCTGGCCGCCGACGCCGGTGAGAAAAATGCGATGGCGCTGCATTTATCCATCCTTCTTGCGGGCTTTGATTTCCGGGGAGAGCTGCACGCAGTACATGCAGCCCGAACAGGACTCGGCGTTGATGGTAAAGACCCCCTCCACCATGGTGAAGGCCGGACAGGCCAGTGCGTCGCGACAGGCCAGACACTTGGCGGGGTCGCCGGCCACCTGGGCGGGCGGCGTCTTGCGCGCGATCTTGACCTTGCGGGCGTGGATGGGGCAGGGGGCCTCGGCGATGAGCACCCGGACCCCGGACTGTTCCTTGAGATCCGTCAGGGCCGCCACCGTGGCCTTGTGGTTGAAGGGATTGACCCGCACGGGCGTCACGCCGCAGGCCGCCACCAGTCCGGCCAGGTCCACCTTGGAGGAGAACTCCCCGAAGATGGTGTGGTCCACGCCCGGGTGGGGCTGGTGTCCGGTCATGCCCGTGGTGCGGTTGTCCAGGATCACCAGGAGCAGTTCGTGGCCGCCCGCCACGGCGTTGATGAGCCCGGTGATGCCGGAATGGAAGAAGGTGGAGTCGCCGATAAAGGCCACCACCGGGCGTCCCGAGACGGCGGCGAAACCGCTTCCGGCGCTGACCGAGGAGCCCATGCAGAAAAGGAAGTCGGCGCAGGACAGGGGCGGCTGGATGCCGAGGGTATAGCAGCCGATGTCCGAGGAATAGACCGGTTCGTCCCCGAAGACCTGGCGCACGGCGTGGTAGGAGGCCCGGTGCGGGCACCCGGCGCACATGTTGGGCGGACGCCTGGGCAGGTCGGCGGGTACGGCGTACAGGGTCTTTTCCCGCGCGGGCAGGCCGCATGCGGCGCGCACCGCCCCCTCCACGATCTCCGGGGAATATTCGCCGAAGCGCGGAAGGATCTCCCCCTTGCCCACCACCGCCGTGGAGATACCCCGGCGCTGGAAAAGCGCCCGGATCTCCTCCTCCACAATGGGATCCACCTCTTCCAGGACCACCAGGGCGTCCAGGCCCTCGGCGAAGTCGGCGATGAGGTTTTTGGGCAGGGGATGGGAAAATCCCAGGTCCAAAACCTTGACCGTGCCGGCAAGCCCGGTCTCGAACAGGGCGTCGTGCAGGTAGGCCCGGCAGATGCCCGAGGCCACGAACCCGATGGTCCCCTGGCCGGAGACGACGTTTAGGGGCGAGATGTCGGCGGCGGCGGACAGGGCGTCGAGCTTGTCCAGAAGCGCCAGGCGCATGGCCCGGGCCGAGGCCGGCAGCGGCACGTAGCGAAAGGGGTTTTTCACGAAGGGCGCGGGCGGGGTCTTTTCGGGCAGGGCCGCAAAGGTCACGGGGCCGCGCACGTGGTTGACCCGGGTGGTGGTGCGCAAAAGGACCGGCTGGCCGAAGGTCAGCGACAGCTCCATGGCCGCCCGGGTGAAATCCTTGCATTCCTGGGCCGTACCCGGCTCGATGCAGGGCAGTCCGGCCAGCCGGGCATACCAGCGGTTGTCCTGCTCGTTTTGCGAGGAATGGCTGCCCGGGTCGTCGGCCGAGAGCAGCACGAACCCCCCGGGCGAGCCCACGTAGGCCAGGGTCAAAAGGGGATCGGCGGCCACGTTGACGCCCACGTGCTTCATGGTCACAAACGTCCTGGCCCCGGCCAGGCTGGCCCCGGCCCCGACCTCCAGGGCCACCTTCTCGTTGACGGAATATTCGAAACGGTAGGGGCCCTGCGGCGACAGCCGGAAAAAGGTGTCCGGCACCTCCGAGGACGGCGTCCCCGGATAACAGGTCACCATGTCCACCCCGGCCTCAAGCGCGCCCCGGACGATGGCCTCGTTGCCGAGCAGAAAATGTCTCGCCCCGCCTTCTTTGTCCAAAAGCTCCTTGCCCATATGCGCAAACTCCCGTCGGGTTCCGGAAAACCCGGTGGACTATCCGTTGCTTTTCTGTTCGCCCGCCTCGATTTTGGCCCGTAGGGCCTCGATCTTGGAATCGATGTACGACATGTTTTGCATGGAGCTTTCCGCCTTCATGCGCTCATATCCCGAAAGCGCCGCCTTGAGGTCGCCTGCGGCCTCGGCGGTCACGGCCATCTGGCGGTCGATGGCCAGAAGAAACGGCTTGGACGCCGTGCCCCGGGCCTTCTCCAGGATCTGCAGGGCCTTGGCCGTGTCCCCGGTCTTGGTCAGGATGGCCGCCTGTCCCAGTTCCGCCAGGGAGCGCACCGCGCCGTCGGCGGATGCGGACAGATCCTGCCAGGCCAGGGCGGCGGCGGGCAGGTCGCCCGCGTCCTGGGCGGCCTTGGCCATATCCAGGAGCACGCCGTCGCGCGCCCCCGAGGGGGCCTCGGACAAAAGGGCCTTGAGCGCCGCCAGCCGGTCCGCGCCGGATTTTTCGGCCGCGATGCGTCCGATCTTCTCCGTGACCTCGGCGATGCGCGAGGCCTGGTATTTCTGGTAGGCCGCCACGCCCCCGGAGGCTACCAGGGCCACCGCAGCGGCGATGGCGGCGGGTTTCCAGTAGTCGCGGACAAGGCGGGCCAGGAGGTTGAGGTCTTCGGCCGCCTGGGCGGCATGGGCCGCCTGGGGGGGGGCGGTTTTCTTCGTCGGATCGGCCATGGGATGATTCCTCCAGGATGGGGATGATGTGCGAATCGCAAAAGAACAAGACCTTTAAGCAGAAACCGGACGGCCTGTCAAAAGCCCGGGCCCGCATGGGGGCGGACTGACGGCCTCCCCGTTGACTTTTCCTGCGGTTGTTGCCAAGCCTCGCCAAGCCATCGACACCGAAAAAACAGGGATACGCCATATGGACACCGCCGCCGCCATGCTCGACCTGGCCAAACGCGCCAAACGCGCCTCACGGCGCATGGCCGGGGCCGATCCGGCCGCCAAGGCCCGGGCCCTGCACCTTTTGGCCGATCTTTTGGCCGCCGGACCCGCCGAGGTCTACGCCGCCAACGACCGGGACATGGAAAAGGCAGCCGCCGCCGGACTCGACGCCCCGCGCCTGGACCGGCTGCGCCTGACCCCGGCGGTCATGGCCGCCATGGCCAGGGCCTGCCGCGAGGTGGCGGACATGCCCGACCCCGTGGGCGGGATCGACGCCCTGAAAAAGCGTGAAAACGGCCTGCTGGTCGGCCGCATGCGCATCCCCCTGGGGGTGGTGTGCATGATCTACGAATCGCGCCCCAACGTCACCATCGACGCCGCCATCCTGTGTCTGAAGGCCGGGAACGCCGTGATTTTGAAGGGCGGCTCCGAGGCCCTGGAGTCCAACAAGGCCCTGGCCGCGCTCATGCAGGGCGCCCTGGCCCAGGCCGGGCTGCCCGGGGACGCCGCCAGCCTGGTGGAGACCTCCGACCGGGCCGCCGTGGCCGCCCTGTGCAGGCTCGACGAATATATTGATGTCATGATCCCCCGGGGCGGCGAGGGACTCATCCGGGCCGTGGCCGAACAGGCCACCATGCCCGTGCTCAAGCATTACATGGGCGTGTGCCACGCCTACCTGGACGCGGATGTGGACGAGGACATGGCCCTGGCCGTGGTTGTCAACGCCAAGGCCCAGCGCCCCGGGGTGTGCAACGCCCTGGAATGCCTTCTGGTGCATGCCGACCGGGCGGCCTCCTTTCTGCCCCGGGTGGCCGAGGCCCTTGGCCGGGCCGGGGTCAGCTTCCGGGCCTGCCCGCGCAGCCTGCCGCATCTGGGGGAGGGGGCCGTGGCCGCCGCTCCCGGCGATTTCGGGCACGAATTCCATGACCTGATCCTGGCCGTGAAGGTGGTGGACTCCATGGACGAGGCCCTGGACCACATCGCGGCCCACGGCTCGAACCACACCGAGGTCATCCTGACCACCAACCATGACCGGGCCATGGCCTTTTTGCGCCTGGCCGACGCCTCCATGGTCGGGGTCAACTGCTCCACGCGTTTCAACGACGGCGGGGAACTGGGCCTTGGGGCCGAAATCGGCATCAGCACCTCCAAACTGCACGCCTACGGCCCCATGGGGGTCACGGAACTGACCGGGGCCAAGTTCGTGGTCCTGGGGCAGGGGCAGGTGCGGACGTAAGGCCCGGGTCCGCCCAGGGCACGCCGATGCGAGAGCCTGTGCGCATAGGAATCTACGGGGGGTGTTTCAACCCGGTGCACTGCGGCCACCTGCGGGCGGCCGTGGAGGCCGCCGAGGGCCTGGGCCTGGACCGGGTGGATTTCGTGCCTGCCGCCCGGCCGCCCCACAAGCCGGACAGCCCCATGCTGGACTTCGCCGCCCGGTTGCGCCTTGTGCGGGCCGCCGTGGCCGACCTGCCGGGAGTCGGCGTCAACGATCTGGAGGCGGGGCGGCCCGGTCCCTCCTATACCTGGGACACCCTGGTTAGGTACCGGGAAGAGCATCCGCAGGCGGATCTTTTTTTCATCATGGGCGCCGGGGACATGCTGCAACTGGCGTCCTGGCGGCGGGGGTTCGAACTGCCCGGCCTGGCCCATCTGGCGGTTTTGTGCCGCGAGGGGCTGGGGGTTGCGGAGATCGGGGCCTATCTGGCAGGCGACGGGGCGGCCCTTGGGGCCGTGCCCGGGGCGGCCCCCGGGGCCGGTCCGGTAGCCGCCGTGTGGCGTTTTCCCCAGGGAACCTCGCTGTATTGTTTGCACATTCCCCGTCTGGACATCAGCGCCTCCCTGGTGCGGGAACGCTGGCTTTGCGGACGGTCGTTGCGCTTTCTGGCCCCGGATGCGGTTTTGCAGGAGCTTGCGTCCATGCGGGAGGCGGCGGTGCTGGCCTGGGGCCTCCCGGCGGCCTGGCGGGACGGCGGATGAATACAAGGATGTGGTGATTGTCGTGCGCGTTGTCGTCTCGCGGCTGCGGACCGCGACCATGTTTTTTTCCATCGTGATGTTTTCGGCACTGATCCTGGCCCCGTGGAGCAGCGAGCTGTTGCGCCGGGGACGCGCCCCGGTCGTGGCCGAATCGGGAATGGAGGGCCTGCCTTCCCTGGAGGCCGCGCCCGAAACCTGGGTCCGGGTGTTCAACGCCCTGCGCGGCGGCTATCTGGAGAAACATTTCGGCCTGCGTGGCCGGCTCATCACCTGGTACAACTACGTCAACGCCTTCCTGCTCCAGTCCTCCCAGGACAACAATCCCGTGGTGGTGGGGCGGGACAAGTGGCTTTTTTTGTCCCAGGACGGGCCTGACCGCAACATCCTGGAGGACTTCCGGACCTCCCGGCCCCTGCCCGAGGCCAAGATGCGCCGGGTGCTGGATGTGCTCGCCGCCCGCCGGGACTGGTGCGCGGCCCGGGGCATCGCCTATCTGGTGGTGGTGGCCCCCAACAAGAACACGGTCTATCCCGAAAAGCTCCCCGAGGTCTTCTCCCGCCCGGCGCAGGACTCGCACCTGGACCAGTTGCTGCGCTACCTGAAGGACCACGCCGACCTGGACCTGGTGGACCTGCGCCCGGCCCTTTTCGCCGCGAAAAAGGAGCATCAGGTCTTTTACGCCATGGACAGCCACTGGAACGCCCATGGCGCGTTCGCCGCCTACCGGGAGATCATGCGCCACGTGACGCCGCTTTTCCCGAACATCCGGCCCTTTGCGCCCGGGGACTACACGCCGGTGGAATTTGCCGGGCTCCCCGGGGATCTGGCCTTTCTGCTGGGACTTCAGGACTATCTCACCGAGCCGCGCCTGCTCTACGTCAACGCCGCAGGCGGGGCCAGGGCCCGGGGCGTGAGCTATCCGGCTTCAATCCACCCGGGCTATTTCCAGCCCCTGGCGGCCTCGGAGGTGGCGGGGCCTGCCGGGGAGGGACTGCCCCGGGCGGTCTTTTTCCATGATTCCTTTTTCTGGGAGCTTATGCCCTTTCTGGCCGAGCACTTCCGCTTTGCGGTCTATGCCTGGATGAATCCCCAGACGGAGATGGAGCCGCGCTATTTCGACACGGAGCTCATCGAGCGGGAGCGGCCGGACCTGGTGGTGGAGGAGTTCACGGAACGCTATTTCGTGCCCTCGGCCAGGCCGCTCCAGAAAAAAGAACCGCTGACGGCCTCCTCGGGGGGCTGAAGAGGGCGACGGTATTTTGGAAGAAAAACAGGCGGGTTGGGCTGTACGTCGAAAACAAACAGGGACACCTCTCCCGGAGGCCCTCGGGGCGTCCGGGTGCGGGGACGGGCCCCCTTACGCCGTGGCGGTTCCCATGCGTTTCATGATGTAATCCAGGAATTTGCGGGCCTCGACGAAATCGGGGCGGATGGACAGGGCCAGGTTCAGGTGCCGCAGACAGTCGGTCACGGCGTTTTTTTCGAAAAAGGCCCGGGCCATGTTGAAATGCACGTGGTCGTCGTTGGCGTCGAGTTCCAGGGCCCGGCCGTAGAAGGCCAGGGCCTCGTCGTAGTTTTTGTTCTTGCGCAGGGTGATGCCGAAGCTGTTGAACTGCTCCCGGTATTCCCGGGAAAAGGCCTCGTCCAGGTTGAGAAGCGTCCCCAGCACCTTCTTGAGCTTCGCATAATCCTTTTTTTCCGAAGCCACCTTGCCCACGCCGTAGGTCGCCTTGACGTTGAGGTCGTCGATCATCAGCGCCTTGATGAACTGCCGCTCGGCCTCGTCCAGATTTCCCAGGGAAAAGGCCTGTTCGCCCTTCTCGATTTTTTTGGCCAGCGTCTCCAGGGCCGGAACCGTATGCAGCTTGTAATAGCGGGGCTCCGGCACGTACTGGGTCAGGAAGTCCTTGGCAGGAAGTTCCTTTTTCACCCCGGACGGCACATGGTGGACATTTAAGGGCTGCACCTCGAAGCGTTCGGCGTCAAGTTGCCGGGCGTACCAGTAGGTCGTGGACTGGTGTTTCCCCGCCGTATCGCCGACGCCCAGATCGGTTTGCATGGCCAGGGAATAGACGCCGAGGATGATCGGATATTCGGGCATGGACCTTCTCCTTACTGGCCAGGATTATGGCCCAAAGCGAAGGCCCCGGCAAGCGTCCCCTCTGTTCTTTTTTATCATTACGGGGTGTGTTGCGCAGCGCGCACGAAATACGCCGCATCCGGCCCGGCCTGAAGTTGTGCGGCAAGCTCGGATGCGCCACAGTCCGTGTCGCCGAACCGCGCGGCCACGATGCCTTGCCCGTCGGCCATGGCCCGGGCCAGCCGCTCGCCGCTGAGGGTCACGCCCCGGGCCATAAGCCCCGGGCCGATCTCAAGGGCGATGAAGTTAAACAGTTTCACGGACACCGTCCCGGCCTGGGCCTCGGCATGGCTGCGGGAGGCCGCCCGGCCGTGGGTGATGTCGCCCCGGAAAGATTTGAACGGACTGTCCAGGCGCATGCAGATGCCCACCAGCCCCGGCATGGCCACGGACAGGGCCAGTTCGTCCCCGGGGGAGAGCATGGTTTCGGCGATGTCGTCCACGGGCTGGCCGTTGACAAATATCGTGCGCAGCCGGTTTTGGACGTAGTCCGGATCGAGCCTGAGGATGTCCCCCAAAAACGCGTCCAGGCCGCATGGCCCGGGCACGCCCACCCCCACGCCTGAGGCCAGCAGGCCCATAAACCGGGCCATGCCGCGTTCGTCAAGATCAAGTTCGACCGTTGTCGCTGCTGCGGTGTCGTGCATATTTTCCTTCCCCCTCTTTGTTGGTCGGCGTAATACCCCTTTTGTTTCTCAAATCGCCATGCTATATGCAATGCATATTGGAGCATTTATGTCAATATTGAAATGTGTCAAGAATGGCTTATGTCGTTATTGACATAAATAGTATCGGACAAAGCGGCGCATAAAAGAAATCTGAACAGGCAGCACGCCCTGCGCCTGGCTCAAGGAGGAACACACATGAGCAGACTGCTTCGCATCGACACCAACAAACGGACCTTTGCCTTTGCCGACATGGGCGCCTACGCGGGCCTGGGCGGCCGGGCACTGACCTCGCGCCTGATCCTGGAGGAGGTTCCCGCCCTGAGCCACCCCCTGGGCGCGTCCAACAAGCTGGTGGCCGCCGCCGGCATCCTGACCGGGACCGCCGCCGCCAACTCGGGCCGCATTTCGCTCGGGGCCAAGTCGCCGCTCACCGGCGGCATCAAGGAAAGCAACTCCGGCGGGCTTTTTTCCCAGAAGATGGCCAAGCTGGGCATCCAGGCCATGGTCTTCGAGGACAAGCCCGAGGACTCCGCCGCGCCCGTGGTGGTGGTGGTCAAGGCCGACGGCGTGAGCATCGTGGAGGCCCCGGAGCTGGCCGGACTGGGCACCTATGCCACCTCCGAAAAACTTCTGGCCGCGTACGGCTCCCGGGCGGCGATCATGCTCATCGGCCCGGCCGGTGAAACCTGCCGCCTGGCGGCGTCCGTGCAGTTCACCGATCCCAAGGGCCGTCCGGCCCGGGCCGCCGGTCGCGGGGGCCTTGGCGCGGTCATGGGTTCGAAAAAGATCAAGGCCGTGGTGGTGGACGACACCGGCGCAACGGGCGTGCCCGTGGCCGACAAGGATGCCTTCAAGGCCGCCAACAAGCGCTGGGTGGAGATCCTGGGGTCGCACCCGGTGACCAGCCAGGGCCTGCCGGGTTTCGGCACCTCGATTCTGGTCAACATCATCAACGAAGCCGGGGCCCTGCCCACCAAGAACTTCCGCCTGGGCCGCTTCGACCAGGTCGCCGACATCAGCGGCGAGAAGATGGTGGAGCTCATGCAGGCCCGGGGCGGCAAGCCCAAGGAAGGCTGTCATCCCGGCTGCGTCATCCAGTGCTCCCAGACCTTTGTGGACGACAAGGGCGGCTACCTGTCCTCGGGCCTGGAATATGAGACCGTGTGGGCGTTTGGGGCCAACTGCCTGATAAACGACATCGACGACATCGCCCGCATGGACCACGCCTGCGACGACCTGGGCCTGGACACCATCGACATGGGCAACGCCGTGGCCGTGGCCATGGACGGCGGGATCATCCCCTGGGGCGACAGCAAGGCCGCCCTGGAACTGCTGCACCGGGTGGGCGACCCCAAGGATTCCCTGGGCCGGATCATGGGCAACGGGGCCAAGTTCGCCGGGCAGGCCTTCGGGGTGACCCGGGTGGCCGAGGTCAAGGGCCAGGCCCTGCCGGCCTATGACCCGCGCGCCGTCAAGGGCGTGGGCGTGACCTACGCCACCACCCCCATGGGTGCGGACCACACGGCCGGATACGCCGTGTGCCAGAACATCCTCAAGTGCGGCGGCGACGTGAATCCCATGACCAAGGCCGGTCAGGTGGAACTGTCCAAAAACCTGCAGATCGCCACGGCCGCCATCGACGCCGTGGGATTCTGCCTGTTCGTGGCTTTTGCGGTGCTGGATACGGCGGATGCGGTGCAGGTCATGAGCGACCAGATCGCGGCCGTGACCGGCAAAAAGTTCGGTCCCGAGGATTTCCTGGCCCTGGGCGTGAACACCCTCAAAGACGAGATCGCGTTCAACACCAAGGCCGGGTTCACCAAGGAACACGACCAGTTGCCGGAGTTCTTCGCCGAGCCCCTGGCCCCGCACAACACCACCTGGGACTTCACCCCGGAGGAGTTGCAGGGCGCCAAGGTGTCCTAGGGGCGCGCTGCCAGGAAACGGCTTTGCCGACCTCGGATGCCCGCTTTCGAGGACAGGACACGGGAACGCGGCAGGAGGACGGCTGCGTGACAGCGGGCAGGCTCGGCTGCCCCTGCCGGGCGGCGGGCGGCGGACTGGAGACGTCCGCAGGCCGCGCCCATGATGACGGCATAATAGCGGCCGGGAATCTCTCGCAGGGAGGTTCCCGGCCGCTTTTCATTTGAGCTTGCTTTGGATAGGAGGGGAGGCATGCATATCTCAGTCAAATGCTTCGCAACGCTTGCGAAACACACCCCGGCCGGGGCGGATCGGTATGAGGTCGCGGACGGGGCCACGGTGGCGGATGTGGTGGCCGCTCTTGGCGTCGCGCCCGCCGAGGTGAAGATCGTCTTTGTGGACGGGGTGGCGGCGGCCCTGGACGCGGTCGTGCCCGACGGCGGCCGGGTGGGGATTTTTCCCGCCGTGGGGGGAGGGTGAGGCTTTTTTCGAGATTGTTGCCTTGACGTGCACCATTATTTGATGCATTGATATCCCCATGACGTGGCGCGTGGTATTTTCGCGGCGGGCGGCCAAACAGAAGCCTGATCTCCCACAAAAAGTTGTGTTGTCTCTTGAGGCGTTGGTGATGCAGCTTCGTTTCGAGGGGCCCGTTCGCGGCGATTGGCCAAACTATTCCAAGCTTGGGAAAAATCGCCACCACTGCCACATCAAGAAAGGCCGCCCGACATACGTCGCCGTTTGGGAGGACGTGTCCGGTCACATCAAGCTTGTGGAGATTGTTTATGTTGGAACGCACGAAGACGCCCCCTACTGAAACTGTGGTGCTGCGCTTCAGTGGTCCGGCTTCCCTGCGTGAGAAGGCCGTGGCCGCCCTGCGCGAGTTCGGCTTTGAAAACGAGGATGATACGATAAGCTGGGAGCGGGTGTTTCCCGAGCATGCCCCGGGGCGGGTGCTTCAGGGATTTCGTCACCGCGATGGCCTGACCCAGACGACCCTGGCCGAACGGGCGGACATCCCGCGCCGCCACGTCTCGGACATGGAGAACGGCCGCCGTCCCATCGGCAAGGAGACGGCCAAGCGTCTGGCCGGGGTGTTTTGCGTGGATTACCGGGTGTTTCTGTAGCCGTCCGACCGTCGGCGGACGTTAGTACCTGGCCTGCCCGGCCACCCACTCCATATACCCGGCCAGACCCAGCTCCCGCATCTTTTCGTTATTGGCCAGCCACCGGGCGTGCAGCATTCCGGAAAATCCGGTATGGTCGCAGGGAAACTCCGCGCACTCGCAGCAAAAATCCACGCCGCGCTCCTTCACGCAGGTCTGCACGGCGCAGTGCCCCAAAAGACACGTCCCCGAACGGCATCCGGCGCAGTCGGCGGCGGCGAACCGTTTCGCCACCGCCTCAAAGGCCGCATAGTGCTCGAAAACCGGGTCCAGGCGCGCGAAAAACGCCGCCCGGGCCGCGAAATTCCCCAGTCCGTCCAGGAGCCCCCGGGCGTGGCGGCTGATGGGGCTTTGCGGATGGCTCAGGCAGCGGCCGCAGTCCAGGCCGCAGGCCGCAATACGGGCCGCGATCCCGGTCCGGTCCGTGGGGAGGCTAGGATCTTGCCTCGTGCCGGGCATGTCCGTCAGGCCGGGCGTTCCGGGCGTGTCGGGCGCTTTGGGCGCCTCGGGTGCGGCTGCCGTGCCCGGCGTTTCAGGCGAAAAAGGACTGCCCGGTGCGCCAGGCGCGCCAGATTGGACAGGGGCACGCGAAGTCTTTCGCGTCCCGGAGTCGCCAGCCACCCTACACCCCCATGATGTTGTAGCCCGAATCCACGAACACCACGTCCCCGGTGGTGCCCGACGACAGGTCCGAGGCCAGGTACAGGGCGGACTTGCCCACGTCCTCGATGGTGATGTTGCGCCGCATGGGCGATTTTTCCTCGATGCGCTCCAAAATGGTCTTGAAACCGCTGATGGCCGAGGCGGCCATGGTCTTGACCGGCCCGGCGGAGATGGCGTTGACCCGCACCCCGCGCGCCCCCAGGTCCACGGCCAGATAGCGCACGCTGGCCTCCAGGGCCGACTTGGCCACGCCCATGGCGTTGTAGTTGGCCACCACCTTGCCCGCGCCGTAATAGCTCAAGGTGATGACCGAGGCCGCGCCCGAGAACTGGTTCTCGAAGGCCCGGCAAAGCGCCACCAGGGAATAGGCCGAGACGTCGAGCGCGATGGAGAAGCCCTCCCGGCTGGTGTCGATGAACCTCCCGGCCAGATCCTCGCGCCGGGCAAAGGCGATGGAATGGACCAGGATGTCCACATGGTCCCATTTGTCCTTCACGAACGCGGCCGCCCGGGCGATCTCCTCGTCGTTTGCGACGTTGCAGGGCAAAACGAAATCCGCCCCAAGCTCCTGGGCAATCGGCGTGATGCGCTTTAAGATCGGCTCGGCCGCATAGCTTAGGCCCAGGCTGGCCCCATGCTCCACAAAGCACTTGGCGATGCCGTAGGCGATGCTGCGTTCGTTGACCACGCCGAAGACCAGGGCCTTTTTCCCTTCAAGCAGTTTCATGATGCCTCCCGCCGCGCCTGCGGCCGGTTTACAGTCTTGAGAAAACACCGCCGACCAGGGCGTCCACGGCTGCGTCGATGCGGGCCAGATCCGCCGGATCGTTGGGGTCGAGTCCCCCGAAATGGCCGCCCAGGCGGGCCCGGACCGCGAAAAAGAGCATGGCCGCGCCCATGACCGCCACGATCCCGGTCAGCCCCGGGGCGTCGGGAGTCTCGCCGGTCAGGCTTTCGAAGCATTCCAGGGCCACCCGGACCCGGGCCTGCTCCAGCATCCGGGAGACGCTGGTGCGCTCCATCATCTCCCAGGCCAGGATGTCCAATGTCCGGGGGCGGTTGAGAAGCGCCCGCAAAAAGCCCTTGTGAAAGGCGGCGAGCTGCCCCTCGGGGCCGTCCGCAGCCCCGGCGGCCTCCATGCCCGCCCGGATCTCCGCCGTGGTCGGCCAGAAGTCCGGGGATCGGGCGAACTCGGCCACCAGTTCCGCCAGTCCCCCAAAATGCCGGTTGATCACCCGCCTGTCCACCCCGGCCTCCAGGGCCACCTTGCCAAGCCCGAAGCCCCGAAAGCCCTCCCGGGCCAGCACCCGGCCCACGGACGCCACCAGCCGCTGCCGGGCGCTCATGGTCCGGCCGATGGGGATCACCTTTTTGCCCGCCACGCAACCTCCTGAAACCATTGTCTTCCCGGCAGCCGAAGAGGGGCCGGGATGCGCCATTCGGGACCGCTTGTCATCCCCGCCCGAATCTTGTAGCAACCCCTGTTTCACCATCATGACGCAGTATGAGGATTTCATGCGACACTACAAGCACCTGGACGCCATAACCGCCCTTTTTGTCAGCGTCCTTCTCATCTCCAACGTGGCCTCCACCAAGATCCTGGACCTGGGGCCCTTCACCTTTGACGGCGGCACCATCCTTTTTCCTTTAAGCTACATCTTCGGCGACATCCTCACCGAGGTCTACGGGTATTCCCGCTCCCGCCGGGTGATCTGGATGGGCTTTATGGCCACGCTCGTCATGTCCGCCGTGTTCATGCTCGTGGGCGCGCTGCCCCCGGCCGCGGACTGGCCCCACCAGGAGGCCTACGACGCCATCCTGGGGCTTACCCCGCGCATCGTCCTGGCCAGTCTGGCCGCCTATTTCTGCGGCGAATTCGTCAATTCCTACGTCATGGCCAGGCTCAAGGTCAAAACCGAGGGCCGCTTCCTGTGGATGCGCACCATCGGCTCCACGCTTTTCGGCCAGGTGGTGGACACGGTGGTCTTCGTGGCCGTGGCCTTCACGGGCGTGTTGCCCCTTGATCTCGTGGGCACGCTCATCGTCTCCAACTTCATTTTCAAAACCCTGGTGGAGATCGCCTTCACCCCGGCCACCTACGCCATCGTGGGCTTCCTCAAGCGTTCCGAGAACGAGGATTACTACGACCGCCACACGGACTTCAATCCCTTCCGTGTGGGGGCCTAGGCCGCTTTCTCCCAGGATTCGCCCCGGCGGCGGGTCGGCGGCGCAGCCGTGACCGGGGCGGCCGCATGCCGCCATGCGCCGTCCGGCCATCCGTGAAGCGGGACGCCGGAAATCCGCCTTTCGCCGGGACAGCCGGACGGTCTCCGTCAACCGCCAGCCGCCGCCAAGGACTCACCCATGCCAAGCGCCTCCGTCGCCTCCGTCAACCGTCTGGTGTGGACCGCCGTGCTGGCTGCGCTCACGGCCGTGGGCGCGCACATCCAGTTCCCCATCGGCCCGGTGCCCTTTTCCCTGCAGACCTTTTTCATCATGCTCTGCGGGTTGATCCTGGGGCCGGTGCGCGGCCCGGTGGCGGTCTTGCTGTACATCGCCGCCGGGGTGCTGGGGCTGCCGGTCTTCTCCAAGGGGTCTTCGGGATTCGCCCATCTGCTGGGGCCAACCGGCGGGTTTTTGCTGGGGTTCGTGTTCCAGGCTGCCGTCTACGGCCTGGCCCCGCGCCGGGCGGCGGACGGCCAACCCGGGGAGCTGCCCTGGCTGCGCGGGGTCGCCTTCGGGCTTCTGGGCTCGGTGGTTCTTTTCACCCCGGGGGTGTTGCGGCTGGCTGCGGTCATGAACACCGACCTGGGCAAGGCCGCCGCCGTGGGCCTTGTGCCGTTTATTCCGTCCGATCTTGTGAAGATGGCCCTGGCCATCGCCTGCTACCGGCATCTGCGCGCCAAAAGGCTGCTTCCGGCGTGATCGCCTTCACGGATCTTACGTTCGCCCACGAAAAAGGCCGCCCGGTCCTGCGCGGGGCCACGGGCCGCGCCCCGAAAGGCGCGCTGACCATCCTGGCCGGGCGAAACGGGGCGGGAAAATCCACGCTTCTGGCCCTTGCGGCGGGCATCCTGACCCCCGAGGCCGGGACCGTGCGTGTGGGCGATCTCGTCTCGCCCGGGGACGAAGACGGCATCCGGCGCGCCGTGCGCCTGGTGCTGCAAGATCCGGACATGCAGATCCTCGGCGCAACCGTGGGCGAAGACCTGACCCTCACGGGCGACCCCCGCGACCCCCGGTTCCTGGACGTGGCCCGGGACGCCGCCTGGCGCATGGGGCTTTTGGCTGCGTGGGACGCGCCGGTGCATACCCTGTCCTTCGGGCAGCGCCGCAAGCTGTGCCTGGCCGCCGCCCTGGTCCATGCCCCGGGGGATGCGCCGCCGCAGGTGCTTTTGCTCGACGAGCCCTTAAGCAACCTCGACTATCCGGGCGTTTTAGAGATGCGCCGCATCCTGCGCCACAACGCCGCCGCCGGGCTGACACAGGTGGCCGCCGCCCACGAGCTCGACCCCCTGGCCGACCTGGCCGACCATGTCCTGGTGCTGCACGAAGGGGTCATCGCCTGCCAGGGCGCGCCGGAGGCGGTCCTTCCCGGCCTGCGGCCCTACGGGGTCAGGCCGCCGTACGCCCGGTGGGACGGGGAGGAGTAGGGGAGTCGGACGGGAAAGGCCGTCCCGCAGATCGTCCCGCAGATCGTCCAGCAGACGACCCCGCAGATCGTCCCGCAGAAAATGCCCCATAGAATGCCCCATAGAATGCCCCATAGAATGCCCCATAGAATGACATTGACGGCGTCACCGGGACAGGCGGCGCAGAATCCTTCCCAGCCGCTCCACAAGCTCCATGCCGTCTTCCATGGTGGTGGACCGCCCAAGCGACAGCCGGATGGTTCCCTCGGCGTAGGGCCGGTCGACGCCCATGGCCGCCAGCACCGGGGAGATCGAGGTGTCCGCGCCGTGGCAGGCCGCCCCGGCCCCGCAGCCGATGTCTTCGGTCACGCACTCCGACAGGATGTCCACGGCCCGAAATCCCGCAAAGCCGATGAACGTGGTGTTGGGCAGCCTCGGCGCGCCCCGGCCGTGGATCATGGCCTGGTATCCAAGCCCCAAAAGCCCGGCCTCCACGGCGTCGCGAATCCGCTCCTGCCGGGCGGCCTCGGCGGCCACGTCTGCGGCGGCCATGGCGCAGGCCTCGCCCAGGCCCGCGATCAGGGCCACGTTTTCCGTGCCCGAGCGCAGGCCTCCCTCCTGGCCGCCGCCCAGAAGAAGCGGCGGCAGTTCCCTGCCCGTTCGCACGTAGAGCGCGCCCACCCCTTTGGGGGCGTAGAGCTTGTGTCCGGCGATGGTCAGAAAATCCGCGCCAAGCGTGTCCACGTTCACGTCAATCTTGCCCACGGCCTGGGAGGCGTCCACATGCATGGCCGCGCCCGCGGCATGGGCCAGGGCCGCCATGTCGGCCACGGGCTGGATGACCCCGGTCTCGTTGTTGGCCAGCATGACGCTGACGAGCCGCGTCCGGGGCAGGATGCGGGCGGCGGCGTCGGCCGGGCAGACCACGCCGTCCGGCCCGGACGAAATGACGTCGACCGTGACGCCCGCGGCCGACAGGGCCATGGCCGGGGCCAGGACCGAGGGGTGCTCCAGGGCCGAGACGGCCAGGTGTCCGGATCGGTCCGGGAAATGTCCGAAGAGCACGGCGTTGTTGCTCTCCGTGGCGCAGCCGGTGAAGACGATCTCTTCAGGCCGAGCGCCGATGAGCGCCGCCACCTGGCTTCTGGCCTTGTCCACCGCCTTCCTGGCCTGAAGGCCCCAGATGTGGGCGCTGCCGGGGTTGCCGAAGCCGTCCTCGAAATACGGCCGCATGGCCGAGAACACCCGGGGGGCCACGGGGGTGGTGGCGTTGTGATCGAAATACAGCGGACGCATGGGTGCTCCTTTACAGGCGGAAAAAAAATACTTATGAAGAACAAATGCGTTTCCGGGGCGGCAACCGCCCGATCCGCATCACCCTAATGGAACACGACCCGTTTCGCCAGATCGCAACCTTCCCTGCGCGCCCCAGGTTTCTCCAAACGCCCGGTGTCCGGACGCGCCCGTGCGCCGTCGCGGCCCTTCTCCCATGCTGACGCTCATCATTGCCGTGGCCTTCGCCGTCCTGGTGTCCGCCTTTTGCTCCTTAAGCGAGGCCATGCTCTATTCCGTGCCCTGGAGCTTCATCGAAAAGCTGCGCAAGGACGGGAAAAAGGCCGGTGAGCACCTGTACTACCTGCGCCAAAACGTGGAAAAGCCCATCACCGCCATCCTGACCCTCAATACCGTGGCCAACACGGCCGGGGCCTCCGTGGCCGGGGCCGCCGCCGCCGCAGTCTTCGAGCCGGAGCAGGTGTGGATTTTCACCGCCGGGTTCACCCTTCTGATCCTGGCCCTGGGGGAGATCATCCCCAAGACCATCGGCGTGGCCTACAACCGCAGGCTGGCCCTGTATCTGGCCGTGCCCATCCAGGTCATGATCGTGGCCCTGACGCCGCTGATCTGGGTGGGCGGGATCATGGCCCGCATGGTGCGCCCCAGGCGCAAGGGGCCGGTGTCCACCGAGGAGGATCTGCGGGCCGTGGTCAGCTTGACCCGCAAGGAAGGCGTGATTAAGCCATACGAAGAGTTGTCCATCAAAAACATCCTGTCCCTGGACGACAAGACCGTCAGCGACATCATGACCCCGCGCACCGTGGTCTTTTCCCTGCCCGCCACCATGACCACGGGCATGGCCAAGGGGACGTTCTGGCCCCACAGCCGCATCCCGGTCCATGACCAGGACGACCCGGAAGACATGGTGGGCATCGTCTACCGCCGTCAGGTGCTGGAGGCCCTGGCCAACGACCAGGACGACCTGACCATGGCCCAGCTTATGAAGCCGGTGCGGTTCGTGCTCGAGACCATGACCCTGGACCGGCTGTTGGTGAAGTTTCTGGAGTCGCGCACCCACCTTTTCGTGGTGCTCGACGAATACGGCGGCGTCAGCGGCGTGGTCAGCCTGGAAGACGTGCTGGAAGAGATTTTGGGCAAGGAAATCGTTGACGAGACCGATCAGGTGACGGATATGAGGGAATTGGCCCGGACGCGGCGCAGCCAACTGCTCACGAAGATGTCCGTGCCGGGCGATCCCGACGAACCTCCACGCGAACCGTGAGGGCGACCATGAAAAAAAACGGCTCCAAAGGCATTTACGCGGCGGCCCTGATCCTCTTTCTGGGCGGGCTGGGGTATCTTGTGGTCTCCGGGCTGGGCGAGAACAGCTCCTATTTTCTGAACGTCTCCGAGGCCATGGCCATGGAGCCGGGCAAGCTCCACAAGGTGCGCCTGTTCGGCACCGTGGCCGCCGAGGGCCTCACCTCCCCCCAGGGAGGCCTGGGGGTCACCTTCAAGCTTGAGGACAAGGACAACACCTCCAAAACCCTGTGGGTGGACTACAAGGGCGCGGTGCCCGACACCTTCAAGCCCGGGGCCGAGGTCATCGTCGAGGGCGGTTTCGATTCCGGCTCGGGCGTCTTCGGGGCCAATTCGCTGATGACCAAGTGTCCGTCCAAGTACGAGAAGCAGAACCGGGAAAAGACCGGTTGACGGTTGGTTTTCGGGCGAACGGCGACGGGTGTTGCGCCCCGTCACAAATACGCCGGTATTTTTTAAGGAATTAAGAAGTATTTCAACGAATTGTTTTTATACGTCAGGTACCCCAGGTTCCAAAACGCGACACGGATTTCGATGAGAGGGACGGGGGCGTGTGCGGCGACGGGCCACACGCCCCGTTTTTGTAACCGCCGTGTGCCCCATCAGATTTTTCGGTCTTTTTTTGGATTCAACAAAGGAGTTTCCATGCATTTTGTGGCCTATTGGGCCCTTATGGCGTCCCTTCTGGTGTCCCTTTTCGCGGCGGTCGTGGCCGCCATGAAGACCTGGCGCAGTGAAAACGACGGCCTGCTGTGGTATGAACGCGCCCAGACCGGCGTTTTCGTCCTGACCACCGTGTCCTCGGCCGTGTTGACCGTCGCCCTGTGGAAGAGGGATTTCTCCTTCCAGTATGTGGCCGAATACACGGACACGTTTTTGCCGCTGTTTTACACGGTCACCGCCTTCTGGGCCGGGCAGGCCGGGTCGCTGCTGTTCTGGATGCTGACCGTGGCCCTGTTCGGTTCGCTTTTCGCCAACTCCCCGGCATACCGGGCGTTGTCCCCCCAGACCAAACGGCTGTTCTGGCTCTTCTACCTGGGGGTCGAGGCCTTTTTCCTGCTGCTTTTGACCGGCCCCAGCAACCCCTTCATGGAGCTTGTTCCCGCCCCCCACGAGGGCCGGGGCTTAAATCCCCTCCTGCGCAACCCGGGCATGATCTTTCACCCGCCTCTGTTATTCCTGGGCTACGCCGGGTTCACCGTGCCCTGCTGCCTGGCCCTGGCCGCGTGGCTGTCCGGCGAAAAAATTTCCTGGATACGGGCCGGACGCAACTACATCCTCGTGGCCTGGATCTTTCTGACCGCAGGCATCATCCTGGGCGGCTGGTGGTCGTACATGGAATTGGGCTGGGGCGGCTACTGGGCCTGGGATCCGGTGGAGAACGCCTCGCTCATCCCCTGGCTCATGGGCACGGCCTTCATCCACACCGCCGTGGTGCAGCGCCGCCGGGGGGCGCTGCAAAAAACCAATGTCCTGCTCATCAGCCTGACCTTTCTGTCCAGCATCTTCGCCACCTATCTGGTGCGTAGCGGGGTGGTGGAGTCCCTGCACGCCTTTGGCGAGGGCGGCGTCAGCAGGCCGCTTATCGTCTTCATCCTTTTCTCTCTGGCCCTGACCGTGGCCGCCTTGCGCCTGGGCGGCGATCCGGAGCGCGAGCTCCGGCCCCTGCCGGGGCTGGTGAGCCTGCCCGGGGCGTTGGTCGTTTTGGCCTGGCTTTTTACGGCCCTGTCCCTGGTGGTCATTTTAGGCACCATGTGGCCGGTCATCAGCACCCTGTGGAGCGCCAAGTCCGTGGGCCTGGAGGCCGGTTTCTACAACCGGGCCTGCAACCCCCTGTTCGCGATGGTCGCCCTGTTATTGATCGTCTGTCCCTGGCTGTCCTGGAAGGAGGGGCTGCGCGACCGTGGAGCGGCCATGGCCCTCGGGGCGTTTTCCCTGGTCGTGGGCGCGGTCCTGTACCTCTCGGGCATGACCCATCCCGTGGCCCTGGCCGCTGCCGTGGGGGCCATCGGGGCCCTGGCCGGGATCGCGCTCCTTTTTGTGCGCGACCGGGCCGCGCGCAGCGCCAAGGGCGGGCTGTGCGGCTATCTGGTCCATGTCGGCACGGCGCTGTTGTTTCTGGGCGTGGCCGTGTCCGGCCCCTACCAGAGCGCCAAGGAGGCCATCCTGGCCCCGGGGGCGGACATGAAGGTGGGCGGCTACCGCCTGGTCTACCAGGACATGACCATCACCGAGGGCGAGGCCATGAGCGTGGCCCGGGCCGTGATCGCCGTGGAGAAGGACGGTCGCCAGGTGTCGGAGCTGGCCCCGGAGCGGCGCATCTATCGCGGCTTTGACCAGCCCTTTGCCGAGGTGTCCACGGTCTTTTCCCTGGGCGACGAACTGTACGCCGTGCTTTTAAGCTTCACCGAGCAAAAATCCATCAGCGTGAAAATCAGCGTCAACCCCCTGGTCAACTGGATCTGGATCGGCGGAACCATCATGTGTCTGGCCGGATTCGTGGGGCTTACCCGCTTCCGGGCGCGGCCGGGCGGCGGGGAAGGGGAGGCCTAGGCGATTTATGGCCATGCCTGCGCCCAGAACCGGGCCGGAGATCTTGCTGCGGCTTGGCAAGGTGGGCAAGTTCTACGGGGAACGGCCGGTCCTGCGCGGCATCGAGGTCGAGGTCCGGGCTGCCGAGGTGCTGTTGGTGGTGGGGAAAAACGGCGCGGGAAAGTCCACGCTGCTGCGCATCATGGCCGGGCTGGCCCGGCCCGAGCCGGGGCATGTGGAGCATTTTGCCGAACCGGGACAGACGGCCTTTCTGGGGCATCGCCCCTTTGTCTACCCCAGGCTCACCGCTGACGCCAACCTGGCCTTCTGGTCCCGGATGCATGGCCGAAACCTGGACCGGCAGGGGCGTATGGCCCTTCTTTCGCGGGTGGGGCTGGCGGATTTCGCCGACGAACCGGCCGGGGTGTTCTCCCGGGGCATGACCCAGCGGTTGGACCTGGCCAGGGTGTTCGCCCAGGCCCCAAGCCTTCTTTTTCTGGACGAACCGGCCTCGGGCCTGGATGCGGGCTCGGCGGCGCTCTTGCGCCGGGAGATCGCGGCCCTGCGCTCGGCCGGGGCCGGGGTGGTCATGGTCAGCCACGACGTGGCCGGGGATCTGTCCCTGGCCGACCGGGTGCTGCATCTGGCCGGGACGCGGGCGGTTTTTTGCGGTCCTGCCCGGGAGTTCGACGCCGGGGCGTTTGGCGCGGCGGGGGCATGCTGAGCCGGGCGGCGGCTGTGGCCGCCAAGGATCTGCGCCTGTCTGTGGCCGGGGCCCAGGGACCGGCCCAGACCGTGCTTTTGGGGCTCATCCTGATTTTTATCTTCAGCTTGTCGCGCGATCCCGGGGAGCTTTTTCCGCCGCTCTCGGCGGCGGCCGTGTTCTGGCTGGCCACGGCCTTCGGGCAGGTGCTGGTCTTCAATACCCTGTATTCCCTGGAGGAAGGGGGCTGCCGGGACGGGCTTCTGCTGTCGCCAGCCCCGGCGCAGGCCGTGTGGCTGGGCAAGGCGGCGGCCGGGATGGCGCTTTTATTGGCCTGTCAGGCGGTGTTCGCCCCGGCCGTGGTGGCCTTTTTGGGCCAGCGTCCGGCCGGGTCGCTTCTGTCCGGACTGTTGTTCATCCTGGCCGCCGACTGGGGGATTGTGGCCCTGGGGTCGCTTCTGGGGGCCATCTCCGCCGGTCGCGGGGCCAGGGAGTCGCTTTTGACCGTGGTGCTTTTTCCGCTGCTCACGCCGCTTCTTCTGGCCGCCATCCGGCTGACCGAGGGGGTGCTCTCGGGCGAACCCGCCGATACGGGGCTGTGGCTGGGCATGGCCCTGGCCTTTGACGCGGTGTTCACGGCGGCGGCGTTGGCCCTTTTCCCGTCGCTGTATAGCGGCGAGGATTAGGGCGACGATTGTTTTTCAGGCTGTTTCCAGGTAGCAAACGGGCAGATCGACGTGCAGGCCGCCTCTGGCGGGGATCGCGGCCTCCCGGTGTTCACCAGGGATGTTTCGTCGGCGATTCCCGGTCGGAGATGGACGGGGGAGGTAGGCATGCTTGTTGTGCGCAAGAAGACCAAGGCCGGAGAGGGCGTGTTGCACATGGAGCTGCCCGAAACCTATCAGGGCAAGACGTTGCTGGTGACGATCAAGACCGAACAGGACATCGCCCGGGATTTGTTGCTGGACACGGTGCGGGTCGATACCAGGGGATACGTATTCGACCGCGACGAGATACACGGTGGCCGTTAGGAGGTTTCTCGACACCAACGTCCTCGTGTACGCCTATTCGGCCACGGAGCCGGACAAGCGCGACGTGGCGGTCGCCCTTCTCGGTCAGGAGCTCGTAACCAGCAGCCAGGTGCTCGGCGAGTTCGTGTGGGTGATGCATCGAAAATTCGGCGTTCCCTACACGGTTCTTTTCGATATCGTTACCGGTATGAACGATGTTTTCGAAGTCGTCTCGGTGGGGATCGCATCTGTGCGCTTGGCCCTGCGGTTGTGCGCCGAACACGGGTTGCCCTACTGGGACGGGGTTGTCGCAGCCACGGCGCTTATGGCCGGATGCGGCGAATTGTTGACGGAAGATTTTCAAAACGGCCGTTTGTTTGAAGACCGGCTGCGCATTATCAATCCTTTTGCGGGGTAGCCGCCCTGTGGGGCGCATTCCGGACCCGCATGGTTTGGAGACGCATGACCATCCTCATCCTCGCCACCATCCTGTCCTTCGTGGCCGCCCAGTACCTCATCTGGTTCTACGCCCCGCTTGAGGCCAGCATGGGCGTGGTCCAGAAGATCTTTTACATGCACATGCCCATGGCCGTCTGGTCCATGGCCGCCTTCGCCGTGGTCTTCGTGGCCTCGGTCCTGTATCTCGTGCGCCGCGACCCCAAATGGGACCGGCTGGCCGGGGCCTGCGCCGAACTGGGCGTGGTCTTTAGCGGGCTGGCCCTTGTCACCGGCATGATGTGGGCCCGGCCCATCTGGAACGTCTGGTGGACCTGGGATCCCCGGCTCACCACCACGCTGGTCATGTGGTTCGTCTACGCCGCCTATCTGGTCCTGCGGGCTTCGGACATGGGGCCTCAGCGCAGGCGGCTGGTGTGCGCCGTGCTCGGGGTGGCGGCCTTTTTGGACGTGCCCCTGGTGTTCGTGTCCGCCCGGTATTGGCGCAGCATCCATCCGGCGGTGCTCGGGGCCCAGGGCGGCGGCCTGGAACCCGAGATGCTGGCGACGCTGGTGGCCGGGCTGGTGGCCTTTGGGCTTTTGTCCGTGACCCTGGTGCGCCTGCGCCTGGCCCTCTCGGCCGCCGAGGCCAAGATGGCCGTCATAACCCTGGACCGCATCGGATAAGGGATCTCGTCATGGAAAAAGAAACATATCTTTTCGCCGCCAACGCCCTGGTGTGGATCGGGGTCGGCGGCTACCTGCTCTTTTTGTCCCGGGTCCAGGCCCGGCTGAAAAAACGCCTCAACCGTCTGGAGATGTCCCGCAATGACTAGGCATGACACGTCCGTTCAGGACGACGGCAGAACCGCCATGATCGGGCGCTCCGTGGCGGCGCTCATGGGACTGGCCCTGGTGGGCATGTTCGTGTCCTCTTTCCTGTACCGGGCCGAGAACCCCTCCCGGGTGGTGCGCACCGACGTGCCCGCCATGCCCCAGGGCATGGGCGGCATGGCCGACAGCGGACCCATGAAGGAGATCATGGAGCTTATGCAGCGCCAGAAGGAGGAGCCGGACAATCCGGCCATTCACCTGGAACTGGCCGAGCGGTTCATGATGATGGGGGTCTACGACCGGGCCCTGATCTTTCTGGACAAGGCCGCCAGCCTTGATCCGGACAATCCCCAGATTTTAAACGACAAGGGCATCGCCCTGTACAACGTGGGCAGGGCCGACGAGGCCAAGGCCGCCTTCGAGTCCATCCTGGCCAAGGCCCCTGGAGACTTCCGGGCCCGGTTCAACCTGGGGCTGTTATATAAATACGCCCTGGGGGACATGGACAAGGCCGCCGAGCACCTGCGCGCGGTGATCGACTCCCCGGGGGTGGACGAACGCACCAAGACCCAGGCCAAGACCGAAATGGAGACGCCGCCGACGCCAGGGGAGAAGCCCGCCTCCTAGTGTCGTGTTTGCAAGAAAGATTGTATGTTTTTTTGAGAATACAAATCATACATCCAATGTTTTGCTGCACCTTAACCAAGAGAGGACATTTTCGAGCGTAAAACCAGTGTCCATTTCCTGGCGGGGGCGCGCGGAACCCATAAAAAAGAGCCGGTTGCGTACAGCCTTCCCCGGCTTGGCGGCACGGGTCTGGCGAACCCGCCCGGTCCGACGCGGGCCCGCGAAGGGGCTTGGGCATTGCTTTTTGTGACGTTTTGGTGAATGCATGTGGGGCGCAGGGATGCTTTGAGGCCCGGCCTGTTTCCGGATGAAACGCCTGTTCCCGCCCCGTTGGGGGCGTCTCCCATCAACCCGTTGACGCAAGGAGGACGACATGCCCGGCAAAGGTCTGAAATTTTTGGGGAGCGTTTGCCTCATGGGGCTTCTCATGGCCGCCGTCCCGGCCCTGGCCGAGGACGTGATCAAGATCGCCGTGCCCTCGCCCTACACCGGCAGCGCCGCCGGATTCGGCGAGAACGTCAAGGCCGGGGTGACGCTGAAGGTGGAAGAGATCAACGCCGCTGGCGGGATCGACGGTAAAAAAGTCGAGGCCGTGTACCTGGACGAGCAGTGCGAGCCGCGCGAGGCGGCCACCGTGTCCACCAAGATCGCCAACGACAAGGCCATTGTGGGCATCGTGGGCCACCTGTGCTCTTCGGCCCATCTGGCCGCCCTGCCCACCTACGTGCGCGAGGGCATCGCCGCCATCTCCCCCACGGCCACCAGCGTCACCATCACGGACAAGAACAAGGACGCCAAGGGCAATGTCTGGTCCTTCCGCAACGTCTATCGTGACGACTTCCAGGGCAAGTTTTTGGCCCAGTATGTGGACAAGGCCATGGGCCTGAAAAAAATCGCCGTGTTCTATGAGAACAACGACTACGGCATCGGCCTCAAGGACGCCTTCGTGAAAGAGGCCAAGGCCCTCGGCCTGACCATCGTTGGCGAAGAGGCCTACATGAAGGGCGCCCAGGATTTCAACCCGCAGTTGACCAAGATGAAGGGCGGCGCTCCCGAGGCCCTTTTCATCGCCGGGTACTATCCCGAGGGCGCGCTCATCGTGGACCAGGCCAAAAAGATCGGCCTGGACGTGCCCAAGTTCGGGGCCGACGGCTTCGACAACGCCGACTACATCAAGCTGGCCGGCGACGCCGCCGACGGCCTGTACCTGACCGCCCCCTTTCTGGCCGAGACCGCCGGTCCCGACGCCAAGAAGTTCATCGAGACCTTCAAGGCCCGTTTCGGCCGTGATGTCGACTGGATGAGCGCCAACGCCTACGACGCCACCGCAATGCTGGCCGACGCCATCGCCAAGGTCGGGGCCGACCGGGCCAAGATCCGCGACTATCTGGCCGGGATCAACACCGCCGACAAGGGCTACAAGGGCATCACCGGCGTCAACTACTTCGATAAAAACGGCGACTGCTTAAAGCCCGCCTACGTGAAGATGGTCAAGGGCAACGCCTTCGTCCCGGCCCCCAAGCAGATGGACTAGGGCGAACCGCAACGCACGCGAACACGAAACAGGCTGGACATCCTCCAGCCTGTTTCGTTACAAGCCGGGCGCTTGAACGATCCCGGACACCAGTCGGGAAAAAAAATCACCATGGCCGCCTCGACAGAGACGGCGAACGCGGCGGGAGTCGGCCTTGCTCGAACAACAACTGGTCAACGGTCTCACCCTGGGGCTCATCTACGCGCTGATCGCCGTGGGCTACACCATGGTCTACGGCGTGATCGAACTCATCAACTTCGCCCACGGCGAGGTGTACATGTTCGGCGCGTTTTTGTGCATGATGTTTCTCACCGTGTTCGGGGCGCCGCTGATCGTGGCCGTTCTCTTGTCCATGGTCTGCTGCGCCCTCATGGGCGTGCTCCTGGACGTGGTGGCCTACCGCCCCTTGCGCAACGCGCCGAGGCTTGCGGCCCTGATCACCGCCATCGGCATGTCCATTTTTCTCCAGAATCTGGCCATGATCATCTGGGGCAGCCGCCCTCTGCCCTTCGTCAAGGAGGCCCTGCCCGCCTTTTTCAAGGTGACGGCCCTGTCGTTTGGCGACGTGAAAATCTCCTGGATGCAGATGACCATCTACATCGTGGCCGTGGCCCTCATGATCCTTTTGAACCTCATCATCACCAAGACCAGGACCGGAACGGCCATGCGGGCCCTGGCCCAGAACCGGGTGTGCGCCTCGCTCATGGGCATAAACGTCAACCGGGTCATCGCCTTCACCTTCGCCCTGGGGTCGGGACTCGGGGCCATGGCCGGGATCATGGTGTCCATGTTCTACAACACCATGTACCCCACCATGGGCTACAACGCCGGGGTCAAGGCCTTTGCGGCGGCGGTACTGGGCGGCATCGGCTCCGTGCCCGGGGCCATGTTCGGCGGGGTGGTCCTTGGCATCGCCGAGACCCTGGGGGCCGGATACGTGTCCTCCCCGTACCGCGACGGCGTGGCCTACGCCATCATGATCCTGGTCATCATTTTGCGACCCTCCGGCCTTCTGGGCCGGGCCGTCACGGAAAAGGCCTGATCCGGCCAGGCCGGACCTCAAAGACACCTTCTTACCCCGGTTTCCACCTATGCGCGGCGTCACGGCACTTCTCGGACCCTTGAAATACCTGCTTCTGGCGGCGGCCCTGGCCTATCCACTGACCCCGGTCAGCGACGTCTACGTGCTGCACGTCCTGGTCCTGATCATGGTCTACATGGTCCTGGCCATGGGCCTCAATATCATGCCCGGATTCTGCGGCCTTTTAGACCTGGGCTACGTGGGCTTCTACGGCATCGGGGCCTATACCGCCGGGCTTTTGACCCTCAACTACGACCTGTCCTTCTGGGTCATCGTGCCCCTGGCGGTGGTCAACGGGGCGCTCTGGGGCGTCATTTTGGGCGCGCCCACCCTGCGCCTGGTGGGGGACTATTTCGCCATCGTGACCTTCGGGTTTTCCGAACTGGTGGTTCTTTTCCTGACCAACGAGATCTGGCTCACGCGCGGCCCCCTGGGGCTGCCGGGCATCGCGCCGGTGTCCCTTGACCTGTCCTGGCTCTCGACCCTGCTTCATCCCGAATGGAACTGGCGATACGATTTTTACGGTGAAACGCCGTATTACTACCTGGGGTTTCTTATGGTGACCGTCATCTACGTGGTCATGCGCCGCGTGGAGGACTCGCGCCTGGGCCGGGCCTGGCTGGCCATCCGCGAGGATCCCATGGCCGCCGCCTCCTCGGGCGTGAACCTGTTCGAATACAAGATCATCGCCTTTGCCGTGTCTTCGGGCATCGGGGCCCTGGCCGGGGCCTTTTTTGCCCGCTGGACCATGTTTCTGTCCCCGGACATGTTCAAGTTCTGGGAATCCTTCCTGGTGTTGTGCATGGTGGTCCTGGGCGGCCTTGGCAACATCCGGGGGGCGCTCATCGGCGCGGCGGTGCTCATTTCCCTGGGCGAGGTGCTGCGGGTGGTCCTGCCGGGCCTTGGCCTTCCGGCCGAAACCCGTTTTCTGGCGTATGGGCTGATTATGGTCCTCATCATGCGTTTCCGGCCGGGCGGCTTTTTCACCGCCGTGGCCGAGAGCACCCTGACGAGCCCCCTTATCATGGACCTGCGCCGCACGCTTGCGGCGCGCAAGACCGGATAGCGCATTATGGAAGCGATTTTGCGGGTGGACGGCGTCAGCAAGAAGTTCGGGGGCCTTATGGCCTTAAGCGACGTCACCTTCGACGTGGCCCGGGGCAGGATTTTAGGGCTCATCGGCCCCAACGGCGCGGGCAAGACCACCATGTTCAACTGCGTGGCCGGGCTGTACAGGCCCACGGAAGGGACCATCGTGTTTCGGCCCGGGGCGCGCGACCAGCAGGTGCAGGGCGAAAAGCCCGAAAAGATGACCGCCCTGGGCGTGGCCCGCACCTTCCAGAACATCCGGCTTTTTTCGTCGCTGACGGTCCTGGACAATGTGCGCATCGGCCGCCACTGCCGCACCTTTTCCAATTTTTTCGGCGCAGTCCTGCGCACCCGGGCCCAGCGGGCCGAGGAGAAGCGGATCATCGACGACGCCATGCAGTGGCTCGATTTCGTGGGACTCGGGGGAAACGCCCTGCAATCCGCCGCAAGCCTGTCCTACGGCGACCAGCGCCGCCTGGAGATCGCCCGGGCCCTGGCCACGGATCCCAAACTGCTTTTGCTCGACGAACCCGCCGCAGGCATGAACCCCAAGGAGACAGAATCCCTGGTGGATCTCGTCTACGCCATCCTGGAAAAGGACGTGACCGTGGTCCTCATCGAACACGACATGAAGCTGGTCATGCGCATCTGCGAACACCTGGTGGTCCTGGACCACGGGGTCAAGATCGCCGAGGGGGCGCCCGCCGCCATCCGGGAGAACCCCGAGGTCATCGAGGCCTATCTCGGAAAGGGCGCGGCCCATGCTTGAACTGCACGACATCCACACCTACTACGGCAACATCCACGCCTTAAAAGGCGTCAGCCTGCGCGTGGAGAAGGGCGAGATCGTGTGCCTGATCGGGGCCAACGGCGCGGGCAAGACCACCACGCTCATGAGCATAAGCGGCGTCACCCCGCCCCGGCAGGGGGCTGTGACCTTTCTGGGGGAGGACGTCACCCGCTGCACCACGGAAAAAATCGTGTCCCGGGGCATCACCCAGGTGCCCGAGGGGCGCATGATCTTTCCCCGCCTGACCGTGCGCGAGAACCTGCTCATGGGGGCCTACCTGCGCAAGGACAAAAACGGCATCAAGGCCGGGGAGGAGAGGGCCTACGAACTTTTCCCGGTCTTGCGGGAGCGCCGCTCCCAGATGGGCGGCACCCTGTCCGGCGGCGAGCAGCAGATGCTTGCCATCGGCCGCGCCCTCATGGCACAACCGGCCCTGCTGCTTCTCGACGAACCCTCGTTGGGCCTGGCGCCCATGGTGGTGGAAAACATCTTCGAGATCATTGAGCAGATCAACGCCGAGGGCGTCACGGTCATGCTCGTGGAGCAAAACGCCCAGATGGCCCTGCAGATCTCCCACCGGGGCTATGTCCTGGAGACCGGGGCCGTCACCCTGGAGGGGCCTGCGGCCGATCTTCTGGCCGATCCCAAGGTGCGTTCCGCCTACCTCGGACTGGACTAAACGCAAACGGCCGGATCATTTTTCTGAGCAAAAGGACGAAGGTATGGACAAGATTTTCGGCCGGGGACTGACGTTCGACGACGTGTTGCTTCTGCCCGACTATTCCGAGGTGACGCCGGACCAGGTGGACGTCAGTTCCTGGCTCACCCCGGACATCAAGCTCAATATTCCCCTTCTGAGCGCGGCCATGGACACGGTCACCGAGTCGCGCATGGCCATCTCCCTGGCCCGCTGCGGCGGGGTGGGGGTCGTGCACAAGAACATGTCCGTGGAGCGCCAGCGGCTCGAAGTGGAGAAGGTCAAGAAGTCCGAATCCGGCATGATCATCTCCCCCATCACCGTGCCCCCGGAGATGACCGTGGAGCAGGCCCTTGTGGTCATGTCCGAATACAGCATCTCCGGGCTTCCCGTGGTGGACGGGGACACCCTGGTGGGCATCGTCACCAACCGCGACGTGCGTTTCGTCAAGGACTCGGTGACCAGGGTCAAAGACGTGATGACCAAGGACAATCTGGTCACCGTGCCCGTTGGGACCACCCTGGAGGAGGCCAAGCACCACCTGCATAAAAATCGTATCGAGAAGCTTTTGGTGGTGGATGCCGACAACACCCTGCGCGGGCTTATCACCATCAAAGACATCGAAAAGATCCGCAAATATCCCAATTCCTGCAAGGACGACCTGGGACGGCTGCGGGTGGGCGCGGCCGTGGGCGTGGGCGGTGACCGCAACGAGCGGGTCCAGGCCCTGCTCGAGGCCGGGGCGGACTTCATCGTGCTCGATTCGGCCCATGGCCACAGCAAAAACATCCTGGACTCCATTGTGGCGCTCAAGTCCGACTTCCCGTCCTGCCGCCTGGTGGCGGGCAACGTGGGCACCTACGAGGGGGCCGTGGCGCTGATCAAGGCCGGGGCGGACGCCGTGAAGGTGGGCATCGGCCCGGGGTCCATCTGCACCACGCGCATTGTGGCCGGCGTGGGCGTGCCCCAGGTCACGGCCATCATGGAGGCCGTGCGGGCCTGCCGGGAGCATGGCCGGTGCTGCATCGCCGACGGCGGGGTGAAGTTCTCGGGCGACATCGTCAAGGCCATGGCCTCAGGCGCGGACACGGTGATGATGGGCAGCCTTTTTGCCGGAACCGAGGAGAGCCCGGGCGAGACCATCCTTTATCAGGGCCGCACCTACAAGATCTATCGCGGCATGGGCTCCATCGACGCCATGCGCGAGGGCAGCTCGGACCGCTATTTCCAGGAGAAATCCAAAAAGCTCGTGCCCGAGGGCATCGTGGGCCGGGTTCCCTTCAAGGGCCCGGTGACCGAGAGCATCTACCAGCTCGTGGGCGGACTCAAGTCCGGCATGGGCTACTGCGGCTGCAAGGACATCGCCGAACTGCAGACCAAGGCCCGCTTCGTGCGCATCTCTGCGGCGGGACTGCGGGAGAGCCACGTCCACGACGTGATCATCACCAAGGAAGCCCCCAATTACCGGGTGGACACCTATTAATCCGGAAACGGCCCGGCCGGCTCCGACAACCGCACCACGCAAAGCGCCCAAAACGCCATGACCCATCCGGACACCGTCGTCATCCTGGATTTCGGCTCCCAGTTCACCCAGCTCATCGCCCGCCGGGTGCGCGAGGCCGGGGTCTATTCGGAAATTCATCCCTGCACCACGCCCGTGGACAAGCTGCGGGAGCTGGCCCCCCGGGCGCTGATCCTCTCCGGCGGCCCGTCCAGCGTCATTGAGCCCGGCGCGCCCTGCCTGGACATGGGGGTCTTCGACCTGGACCTGCCGATCCTTGGCATCTGCTACGGGATGCAGCTGTTGTCCCACCTTTTGCCCGGCGGCCGGGTGGTGTCCTCCACGGATCGCGAATACGGCCGGTCGGAGTTCACCGTGACTGCGGCCACGCCGCTTTTCGAGGGCCTGCCCATGGACCGGCCGCACACCGTGTGGATGTCCCACGGCGACCGGGTCAAGTCGCCGCCCGAGGGATTCACGGTGATCGGCTCGACCCCGACTGTGGACGTGGCGGCCATGGCCGATCCGGCCCGGCGCATCTACGCCCTGCAGTTTCACCCCGAGGTGGCCCACACCGAGGACGGCACGCTGATTTTGCACAACTTCCTGTTCAAGATCGCCGGGCTTACCCCGGGCTGGTCCATGTCCTCCTTTGTGGCCAGCCAGGACGCCGCGCTTCGCGAGCAGATCGGCGACAAACACGTGGTCTGCGCCCTGTCGGGCGGCGTGGACTCCACCGTGGTCGCGGTCATGCTGCATCGGGCCATCGGCAAGCGCCTGCACTGCATCTTCGTGGACAACGGCCTTTTGCGCCTCAATGAAGGCGAAGAGGTGGCGGCCTACCTGCGCGAGCACTTTGATTTGAACCTCATCCACGTCAAGGCGGCGGACCTTTTCCTGTCGCTTCTGGCCGGGGTCACGGACCCCGAGGAGAAGCGCAAGATCATCGGCCGCACGTTTATCGAGGTCTTCGAGCGCGAAGCCAAGAAACTCCCGGGCGTGGAGTTTCTGGCTCAAGGCACGCTGTATCCCGACGTGATCGAGTCCGTGTCGTTTAAGGGGCCGTCGGCGGTCATCAAAAGCCACCACAACGTGGGCGGGCTGCCGGACATCATGAAGCTGTCTCTGGTTGAGCCCTTGCGCGAGCTGTTCAAGGACGAGGTGCGCAAGGTGGCGGTGGAGCTCGGACTGCCGGACTTCATCATCTGGCGGCACCCCTTCCCCGGCCCGGGCCTGGCCATCCGCATCATCGGCGAGGTCACGCCGGAGCGCCTGGACATCCTGCGCCGGGCGGATAAGATCGTGCAGGCCGAGCTTCTGGCCTCGGACTGGTACCGCAAGGTGTGGCAGGGATTTGCGGTGCTTTTGCCGCTGAAAACCGTGGGCGTCATGGGCGACGACCGCACCTATGAGAGCGTGTGCGCCGTGCGGGTGGTGGACAGCCTGGACGCCATGACCGCCGACTGGTCCCGGGTGCCTTCCGAGATCCTGGCCACCATCTCGAACAGGATCATCAACGAGGTCAAGGGGATAAACCGGGTGGTGCTGGACATCTCCTCCAAACCGCCAAGCACCATCGAGTGGGAATAGACCGGACGCACAAGCGCCCAAAACGGGAAGACATATGTTCGGCATTGGCACGACGGAACTGTTGGTCATATTGGTGGTGGCGCTTATCGTCATCGGCCCAAGCAAGCTGCCCGACGTGATGCGCACCATCGGCAAGGGCCTGGCGGAATTCCGCCGGGTGAGCACCGATGTGAAGAGCACGCTGGAGGCCGAGGTGCAACGGGCCGAGGACACCAAGCGCAAGGAAGAGGCCAAGAAGGAACTTTTTCCGGAAAAAGAGGCGGCAGCACCCGAGGCGGCCACTTCGGAGGCCAAAGCGGAAGCGCCCGCCGAAACGCCCGCCGCCGCGCCCGCTGCGGACAAACAGACGGCCTGAGCGGCCGTCGCCAGGGAGCCCATGGACATGACCGAGCGAAGGGCCCGCATCGAGCGCAAGACCGCCGAGACCGAGGTGGCCGTGGCGCTTTGCCTGGACGGCCAGGGCCGCACCCGGTGCGACACGGGGTATGCCTTTGCCGACCACATGCTGACGCTTCTCGGGTTCTGGGCCGGGTTCGACCTGGAGGCGACCTGCCGGGGCGACCATGAGGTGGACGCCCACCACAGCCTGGAGGACGTGGGGCTGGCCCTGGGCCAGGCCCTGCTTGCAGCCGCCGGGGACCGGGCGGGCATCGAGCGGGTGGGACATGCCCGGGTACCCATGGACGAGGCCCTGGCCGAGGTCACTGTGGACCTTTCAGGCCGCCCGTATCTGGTCTATCTTGAGAACACCCTGCCCGCCGTGGTGGCGGGCGAGGAAAAGGACCTGTGGCGGGAATTTTTCAAGTCCCTGGCCATGAGTGCGAAAATGAACCTTCATGTCTGCTTCGTCTATGGCCAAAACGGCCATCACCAGCTCGAAGCCGCGTTCAAGGCGCTGGGAATGGCCCTGCGCCGGGCTTTGGCCGCCGGGAGAACCGGCGTGCCCAGCACCAAAGGGAGCCTCGACCGATGAACACCATGCCGCTCAAACGCCTGCTTGTGGTCGCCGCCGTGGCGCTTCTGGTATTTTCCCTGGGGTGCAAACGCAAGGCCCCGCAGAGCGCCGTTTCCCAGGAGGCCACGGTGGCCGTGGCCCCGTTTTCCAATCCCCGGGCCGAGTTCGAGCTGTTGGCCGGATTTTTGCCGGAAGACGCCCCGGCCGTGAGCGAGGGGGTTCCGGGCAAACTTGACGAGGTGTTTTCCGGCGTGTTGGCCAAGGGAGCCAAGACCCCGGTTTTCGGCCCGTCCAGGATAGCCGCCTGCCAGAAGACCGAGCCCCGAGAGGACGCGGGGGGGCGGTTGGGAACCCTGCGCAACTGGCAGGAGATAGGCCGGTGCGCCGGGGCGGACTATGTGGTCGTGCCCCAGGTTCTGGCCTGGCGGGAGCGCGAGGGCTCGGCCATGGGAACCACCGTGTCCGCCGCCGTGGTCATCAATTTTTATCTTTTGGATGTCAAAACCGGCGGGATGGTCAAGTTCTTCCATTTCGACGAGGAGCAGATCGCCCTGGCCGACAACCTGCTTGACGCCAAAAAGTTCATCGACCGCAAGGGACGCTGGCTGACGGCCTACGAGCTGGCTGCCGAGGGCATGCGCGCGGCCCTGGAGGAGTTCGGGTTGTGATCGTCTATCCGGCCATCGACTTGAAAGACGGACGGTGCGTGCGGCTGCGCCAGGGCCGGGAAGACGACGTGACCGTTTTCTCCGAGGATCCCGAGGCCATGGCCCATCATTGGGCGGAACTCGGGGCCTTGTGGCTGCATGTGGTGGATCTGGACGGGGCCTTCTCCGGCATCCCCAAAAACGCGCCGCTTATCGGACGCATCTGCACAAGCCTGGACATCCCGGTGCAGCTCGGGGGCGGCATCCGCGACCTGTCCGTGGCCGAGGCCTACCTGGACGCCGGGGTGCGGCGCATCCTCATCGGCACCATGGCCATCACCGACCCGGACGGCTTCGGCGAGATCGTCCGGGCCCTGCCCGGCCGGGTGGGGGTGTCGCTCGACGCCGATGACGGCCGCCTCAAGATCCGGGGCTGGGTGGACGACGCCGGGCTTGGCGTGGAGGACGTGCTGCCGCGTTTGGAAGACCAGGGCGTGGCCTTTCTGGTCTATACCGACATCAGCCGCGACGGCATGCAGACCGGGGTGAACATCCCGGCCATGGAGCGCCTGCTGTCCCTGACGCGGCTTCCGGTCATCGCCGCAGGCGGGGTGGCCACCATGGACGACGTCACGGCCCTGGCCCCCCTGGCGAAAAAGGGGCTGGACGGGGTCATCAGCGGCCGGGCCATCTACGCCGGGACGCTGGATTTCAAGGCCGCCGCCGCCTTCGCCGCGAGCCTGTAGACCGATGTGAACCGACCGTCGGCATGCCTGATCCGGGCGTGTCGGCAGGCTTGACATGAAAATGAGAATCACCTTCCCCACGTCCCGGGGCGCAAGGCCCGGAGCGCTTGACAGGGAAGGGCAACCGCGCCGCCCAAGGCTGCGCGTCGTGTGAGGAGCGCGCCCATGCCCAGCATCGAAGTCAAGGGGATGTCCTGCAACCACTGCGTGATGAACGTGACCAAGACCCTGTCGGCCCTGCCCGGGGTATCCAACGTGGCCGTGGACCTGGCTGCCGGGCTGGCCACCTTCGACGCCGCGGCCCTCGACCCCAAGGCCGTGCGCGAGGCCATCGCCAAAATCGGTTTCGAGCCGGGCGAGGTGAAATAGCCGGGCCATGGCGAATGCCTATTGGAAGACCGCAGGCCGGGTTCCGTCCACCCTGGACGTGGACCCGGCCTTTGCCGCATTGATCGGGCCGGGCGACTCCCTCCTGGACATGGGCTGCGGAGACGGACGGAGCCTGGCTGAGATGGCCGAAAGGCCGGAATGCGGGCGGGGGGTCGGAAGGGTCGGTCCCGCGCCCCTGTGGGCCGGTGTGGACGTCAATCCGCCGGGCCTTCGGGCGGCGATGGCCCGGGGTCTGCCTGGTGTGGCGTTCGTGCAGGGTGATCTGGGACGCCTGCCCTTTGCCGCGAAATGCTTCGACTATGGCGTGATGCATGCCGTGCTGACCACCCTGGAGACGCCCGGCACGCGCCTGGCCGTGCTTTGCGAGGCGGCCCGGGTGCTGCGCCGCGGGCTGTCGTTTTCGGATTTTCTCCTGACCCCCGGAATTCCCCTGTACCGGGAACGCTACCAGCGGGGGTTCGTCGAAACAGGCGAGCAGGGCACCTTCCGGGTCATGGAAAATGACCGCCATCTGTACACCGCCCATCACTATACCCTTGAAGAACTTCGGGAACTTTTTCAGGCGGCGGGTTTTCACACCCTGCAGATGCGCCGCGTCACATCCCGGACCCGCTCCGGAAACGAGATCAACGGCGTGGTGGGCATGGCTTTTCACTCCTGACACGTCATTATTTTCACATTGCCGTCTCGAAAAATTGTCCTGATAATCCGGATTGTTCAGCGTCTTTTCCGGGCCAGCGCCCTGGCTGGTCAGAAAAAAAGCCGTAAAAAGCCCGGACAATCCCTTTCCTTTCCGCCGGTCCTCGCTTATCTTTTCCGGCCCGGTGTGGAAATTTCACCCATTCCCGAGAGGGGCTTGACAGAGGCTCACGAATCACCTAAATGCCTCCGTCTTTGTCATTAAAAGTTACGGAGAAGGCTATGCCCACGATCAACCAGCTCATTCGCAAGGGGCGCGCCCAGGTCGCCAAACGCCGGAAAACCCCGGCCCTGCAGGCCTGCCCCCAGCGCCGGGGCGTGTGCACCCGCGTGTACACCACCACGCCCAAGAAGCCCAACTCGGCCTTGCGCAAAGTGGCCCGCGTGCGTCTCACCAACGGCATTGAAGTGACCTCGTACATTCCCGGCGAGGGCCATAACCTCCAGGAGCACTCCGTGGTCATGATCCGGGGCGGCCGCGTCAAGGACATTCCGGGCGTGCGCTACCACATCATCCGGGGCACCCTGGATACGGCCGGGGTTGGCGACCGTCGTCAGAGCCGGTCCAAGTACGGCGCCAAACGGCCCAAGTAAGAACGATCCACAGAAGACCGTAAGGACAAGGAGTGATGGCGTATGCCTCGTAAAGGCCCCGTCCCCAAGAGATCCGTGCTGCCCGATCCCAGATATGGCAGCCAGCTGATCACCAAGTTCATCAACCGGCTGATGCACGACGGCGAAAAAAGCGTCGCCGAAGGCCTGTTCTACCGGGCCGTCGACGTGTTGGCCGAGAAGGCCGGCGAAGACCCCTTGAAGGCCTTTGAAAAGGCCCTGGGCAATGTGCGGCCGCACATGGAAGTCAAGCCCCGCCGGGTCGGCGGCGCGACCTACCAGGTTCCCATGGAGGTGCGCCCCGAGCGCCAGGTTACCCTGGCCATCCGCTGGGTCATCAATTATGCCCGCTCGCGCGGCGAGAAAGGCATGGCCGACAAACTGTCCGGGGAACTCCTGGATGCCTATAACAATCGCGGCGGGGCGGTGAAGAAGCGCGAAGACACTCACCGCATGGCCGAGGCCAACAAGGCCTTCGCCCATTACCGCTGGTAGCGGAGATTTTCGTGTCCAAGCCCGTACCTATTGAGCGGCAACGCAATATTGGCATCATGGCCCACATCGATGCCGGGAAGACCACGACCACGGAGAGAATTCTCTTCTATACCGGCGTGTCCCACAAGATCGGGGAAGTCCATGACGGCCAGGCCACCATGGACTGGATGGTCCAGGAGCAGGAGCGCGGCATCACCATCACCTCCGCCGCCACCACCTGTTTCTGGCGTGACCATCGCATCAACATCATAGACACCCCGGGGCACGTCGATTTCACCATCGAGGTGGAACGTTCCCTCCGGGTTCTCGACGGGGCTGTGGCCGTGTTCGACGCCGTGGCCGGGGTCGAGCCCCAGACCGAGACCGTGTGGCGGCAGGCCGAGCGCTACAACGTGCCGCGCATGAGCTTCGTCAACAAGATGGACCGCGTGGGCGCGGACTTCTTCCGTTGCGTGGACATGATCCGTGACCGCCTGGGCGCCAAGCCCGTGCCCTTGCAGATCCCCATCGGCTCCGAGGAGAATTTCCTGGGAGTGGTGGATCTTATTCGCGGCAAGGCCATCTATTTCGACGACAGCACCAAGGGTCGCGAATTCGTCGAAAAAGACATTCCCGCCGAGATGGCGGAGCGTTACGACGAATTGCGGCTGTCCATGTTGGAGGCCGTGGCCGAGGAAGACGACAGTCTGCTGGAAAAATATCTCGGCGGCGAGGAAATCTCCCCCGAAGTCCTGGTGACGGCCATTCGCAAGGCCACCATCGGACTGTCCATCTGCCCGGTTTTGTGCGGCTCCGCCTTCAAGAACAAGGGTGTGCAGCCCCTGCTCGACGCGGTGGTCGATTATCTGCCGTCTCCGTTGGACATCCCCCCGGTCGTCGGCACGGATCCCGATTATCCGGACAAGCAGATCGAATGCCCCTGCGATCCGAAGAAACCGCTGGCCGCCCTGGCCTTCAAACTCATGTCCGACCCCTTTGTGGGCCACCTGACCTTTTTGCGCCTGTACTCCGGCCGCATCGAATCGGGCATGACCGTGGTCAACGCTAATACCGGCAAGAAGGAACGCGTGGGGCGTCTGCTCCAGATGCACGCCAACAAGCGTGAAGATATCAAGTCAGCAGAAGCCGGCGACATCGTGGCCGCCGTGGGCATGAAGATCACCAGCACCGGCGACACCTTGTGCGAAGTGGGCAAGGGCGTGAAGCTGGAGTCCCTGACCATTCCCGAGCCGGTCATCGAGGTGGCCATCGAGCCCAAGACCAAGGCTGACCGCGACGCCCTGTCCCAGGCCCTGGCCAAACTCGCCAAGGAAGACCCGTCGTTTCGGGTCAAGGGCGACGAGGAGTCCGGGCAGACCCTGATTGCGGGCATGGGTGAACTGCACCTGGAAATCATCGTGGACCGCCTCATGCGCGAATTCGGGGTCAACGCCAACGTGGGCCAGCCCCAGGTGGCCTATCGCGAGACCATCACCAAGTCCGTCAAGCACGAGAACCGCTACGTCAAGCAGACTGGCGGTCGGGGACAGTACGGCCACGTGGTCATCGAAATCGGACCCAAGGAAGACGGCGGCTACGAGTTCGTCAACTCCATCGTGGGCGGCGTCATCCCCAAGGAATACATTCCCGCCGTGGACAAGGGCATGCAAAACGCCATGAAGTCCGGCGTGCTGGCCGGGTTCCCGGTGGTGGACATCCGGGCCGAACTGACGTTTGGCTCCTATCACGAAGTGGATTCTTCCGAGCAGGCCTTCTATATCTGCGCCTCCCAGGCCTTCAAGGAAGCCGTGCAAAAGGCCGGGCCGGTGCTCCTCGAACCGATCATGATGGTCGAGGTGGTCACCCCGGACGAATACCTGGGCGAGGTCATGGGCGACCTCAACGGCCGTCGCGGCCGGGTGTCCAAGCTCGACGCGCGTCCCGGGGCCCAGATCATCAGCGCCCACGTGCCCCTGTCCCAGATGTTCGGCTACGCGACCGATCTGCGTTCCCGCACCCAGGGCCGGGCCACGTTCAGCATGCAGTTTGACCACTACGAAAAGGTTCCCGCCAGCTTGGCCGAGGAACTGGTGAAAAAGAAATAAGACGCCCTAGGCGAGACAACCGACCACACGACCAAAAAAGCGCAGGGGGAAACCATGGGCAAGGCGAAATTCGAACGCAACAAGCCGCATGTCAACATCGGCACCATCGGCCACATCGATCACGGCAAGACCACGTTGACCGCAGCCATCACCCGTCTGGCCAGCATGAAGGGATACGGCGAATACATTCCCTTCGACCAGATCGACAAGGCCCCTGAGGAAAAGGAACGCGGCATCACCATCGCCACGGCCCATGTGGAATACCAGACCGACAAGCGCCACTATGCCCATGTGGATTGCCCGGGTCACGCCG
>JAVHLG010000029.1 GCA_031082225.1 Desulfovibrionaceae bacterium
TTGAAATTCTTGGAGCCAGCATGGAGACTCGAACTCCAGACCTGCTGATTACGAATTGGTAAATGTTGGCTATTTAGCTAGAATTTATAGCTTATTTCAAGAAATCGACCCCGAATATGTTGGTAAAACGCCAACTGATTCTGCCCCCTCCAACCGGGGTGGTTGGCGATTGGGTGACGGGTGGTTACACTGGTTGGCTGCCCTGGATCCGCCTACCTCTCAATGCCCGCTACTCCCCCCGCTGTTGGTATCTCGGTAATCGTCTGGCGAGCGGATACCGGCGCCCAGCTTGGGAGGCTCGTCCTTGGGAGTGAATGTTTGGGCTCTCGATCCCGGATAACCTGGGGGTGGCATCCCCGGCGGGTACTTTACACCCGGCGGGTACGGTGCAGTCGGGTGCGGTGCAGTCGGGTGCGGTGCAGTCGGAGGGTACGGCGGTGCAATGGCCGTTCGCGGAGCGTATGATCGACCTGGTTCATCTTGTGTCCAGTTTTCCCCACATCCTTGTAAGCCAAAAATAAATACGCTCAACGCAATATGGAACATGGCTGTTCGAGACAATGCACTCAAAGCCTTTGATCTCATGGCGGAACCTCCTGCGTTACAGAGTTTCTCGGATCATGTTCCTCATTCGCTGAAGTGGCTGCGTTTTTGGCTACCCTAACAGCCCGTTGAAAATTCCTCTTTTTAGAGCACCAGAACCAGCGTCATGCAGCCAAAGCGCATTCCCTGATCCAATCTTCTCTCTCAACGAAAAAATATCATGTGACGATTACTTCAATCCGCATCAAAATACACCAATATGGCCGGGAGGCCGCCTCCCGAGGTGTGCCAACGCCGAACCGAACACGCATAAGCAGCTTAAGATTCAAACCAGCCCCTGCCCATATCGGGAAAAGCATTTTGTGCAACATGGCCCCCTTGCACAACACTTTCAAGTGGGAAGTAGCCCCGTAGGAATTCTTCAGGATGCGCATTGCAGGATAACCCTTTCGAAAATCGAGGAATTCCTGCTCAGACCTATTCGAAATAAATCTTGCGCCATCCCCGCATCCGCCCCTGTCCCCACGGCGGGCCGGTTGGCGCACTTGATGGAAAATCAAAAGGGCCTAGGAGGAACACCCCCTAAGCCATTGAAATTCTTGGAGCCAGCATGGAGACTCGAACTCCAGACCTGCTGATTACGAATTGGTAAATGTTGGCTATTTAGCTAGAATTTATAGCTTATTTCAAGAAATCGACCCCGATTATGTTGGTAAAACGCCAACCGATTCTGCCCCCTCCAACCGGGGTGGTTGGCGATTGGTTGGCGGTTGGTTGGCTGTTTTTTGGCTGCCCAGGATCATCGTCTTGCCCACGATCTTCAGGAAAGCCTGCTTGATCCACTCGACTTCAGGGCGGAGAGACTCAATGGTTATCCCCAACCCCCTCAGGAGTTGCCGTAGCTGAAAAGGCTTGGCGGTTGCACAAACACTGCCCGAATTCTCACTCTGACAAGAGCAAAAGCGTGAGCCCCCCCTGAATCGGAACCAGGGGGGGGCTGCTGGGAAGAGCCAGAAAGGCATGACGGATGCCGTCGTGCGTCATCCCGCTCCCAACGATACTGCCGGAATCAGAAATCGCGAGGGCGCTCTCCAGGCTTGCGAAGGGACTGCTCCCCGTAATGCGCGTGGCAAGTTCCATCATGACGCCATCAGCATAGACAAAAGCCGCATCCACTCCCGAGGCTTTCCTGGCTTTGCCTACGATTTTTCCAGCAGCGTTTATCCCGTAAGCGAAACTCCTGTCGCCGCCTAGCGTTCCGAGGTCGTGCAACTCCCCATCGCTCTGACGCAAAAAGGCATGGGCGGGGCCGAGAAAGGGGTTCGTAAAAAAGGCGTAGCCAACGATCTGATCCGTAGCATTGATGGCCGTGGCGAAGGCGTCATAAGCTGCACCGTCCTGGGGGCGGGGGCTGAACGCGTACAAAGTTCCCTCAACCGGGTAAGTAAACGCCTTGCTGCATTGGAAGTTCGCGATATTCGGAGGCTGGTTGTAGATGAAGTTGGAGGTTCCCACAATGTGCCCTAGGGGGCTTATGGCCGCAGCCTCACTTGTCGTCCAAACCCAGGTGGCGCCGGGCGGCAGCGTAGAGGGCAGAGGATCAGGCGGTAACCCAATATTTGTCATGTTTCCGTTCGAGTACAGGAACGCCCGTGATCCCGAAACTGTATTTGCTTTTCCAACGATCTCGCCCGCATTGTTTATCCCCGTGGCATAGCTGAAATCTCCGCCTGGAAGTACTCCAAGATCGGTCATCACCTCGTTTTGATACAGAAATGCGTGCAGTAATCCGGACGAGTTCGTGTAGGACTTCCCGACGATCTGTCCCGTATGATTGATTCCGGTCGCATAACTGTTCGTGCCCCCGGAGAGAACACCAAGATCGGTCATCATCCCATTTTCATACCGAAAAGCATGGATGTCGCCTGTAGCCGTTCCTGACCAGCCCACGATAACGCCTGCGTCGTTCAAGGCCGCAGCCTGACTCTCACTACCATCCCCCCCAAGGGTTCCCAGGTCGATGATCGTGTATGTCGGAAACGCGCATTGAGCCGTTCCGGGCACGACGACCCAAGAAACAAACGTGAGAAATACGAAAAACAACAATTTCTCATGCATACGTAACGTTATAATGAAAAATATATGGGGTCGTTCCATGACATTCCTCCTCGATGGGTGGATGATATTCGATACTTAAACAGTATGATCCTACCATTTATACTCTAATCGAAATTAAACATAAAAAATCATCGTAGTCAATGCAACATACATCCAGTCAAGAGAACCTTTCCCACCAACCAGTTGGTAGTGACGTATCGGGCTGCCCGCACCGCATCCGCCCCTGTCCCCACGCAAACGCACCCAGCCCGCACCAGTCCTACATCCGGCCCGTATTTGTCCCACCCGATTCAGGCACCAGGCCATTTCCCACTTTGCCTGCCTCCCCACACTTGCGCGGCCGCATCAAAACGATGCTTTCCAGGGGTGTATGCAGAGTGACTGTAAAATGCAGTCAGTTCGGCTAAAATTCGGTCATTTTTGAGAGGATCAAAAAAGGGCTGAAAACCACCTAAATGGTCTTCAGCCCTTGAAATTCTTGGAGCCAGCATGGAGACTCGAACTCCAGACCTGCTGATTACGAAAAAAAGGGATTTCGGCCCACGGGGCTGGCTCCCGGGAGTGGTGGGTGCAGATTGATCCCGAATCGCGCTCACTTTACGGCGCGCAACCGCCCCGTCAGGTCCACCGCGCCGAACGTCACCCGGCCCGCCTCGTCCTCGAGATAACCCGGAATCTCGGCCGCATAATACTCCTCGGTGGTCGAATACCTGGCGTGCCCGAGCAGCCCCTGCAGTCCTCGCAGGCTGCCGCCCCTGGCCAGATACTCCACTCCGAACGACACCCGCAGGCCGTGCAGCGACACCTCCGGAAACCCGGCCATGGCCAGGAACTTCCTGGCGTTGTCCGAGATAGTGTCCGGGTGCATTCTCGGCAGCAGGAACTGCCCCGGCCCGGGCCACGGCTCGAACGCCGCAAACGCGGTCACGGCCGCCGGCGTCATCGGATACCAGCCCCGCGACTCGTCGCGCTTGGACGTCCCCACCCGGTACCGCTTGCGATCCAGGTCGATGTCCCGGCCGCGCAGCGCCAGCAGCTCGCACCGCCTGCGCCCCGTGGCGCAGTACAGCGCCAGGATCTTGCGCCACATGATGTCGGGGATCGACGACAAGAATTTCTCGAACGACCCGGGCGGCAAGTGCGGCCTGGGCAACGGCTTGCGTTTCTTGACCTTGACGTCGGCAAAGGGGTTTTTGTCCACGGCGCCCCACTCCACAGCCTTGGACATGACGGCCTTGCAGTGCCTGACGTAGGTGTCGATGGACGCCTCGTGGCATCCGGCCTTGCGGCAGGTCGCCGACAGCAGATCGATGGTCCGAGCCCCCAGCCGCCCCAGGCAGGCCGAGCGCCCGGCCACGGCCACCAGCTTGGACAGCGCCAGCCGGTTCATGCGCGCCGTGGACGGCTTCTGCCCGCCGTTTTCGGCCCAGTCGAGGAACTGGTCCTGAAATTCTCCCAACGTCCTGCCCGGGCCCGCGCCCATGACCAGGAGCTTGCCCATGGCCATCTCGCGCTGCAGGATGGCCAGCCGACGCTCGGCCTCCTTGCGGTCCTTGGTGCGCAGGGATCGCTTGCGGCCGCGTCCCAGCTCGACGTAGTAGGTGCCGCCCTCTCGGACGAATAGCCTCATCCTTGGCCATCTATCGCAACCCCCGGATGATCTCAAGCGCCACGACCTCCCCCATGTCCACCGCATCGATGCTTTCGCGCTCGATACGGCGGTGTCCGCCGGGCGTACGGCGGGTGCGAAACCGCCCGGCATCGGCCATGGCCCGGACGTTGGTCACGCCCAGGCCCGCCCACAGCGCGGCCTCTGCGGTGGTGAGCCACCGCTTGCCCGCAATGTCAGAAAGTCTCGGGCCGCCCATCACACCCCCTCCGCGTCGTACGTCGTCTCGGGAATCTTCATGGGCATGGTCACGGCGACCGTGCGCACCGGCGCCGGATCGTCGCCGTCCTCGACCACCGCCGTGACCAGGATCGGCCCCGTGGGCAGCGAAAACGCCAGCCTGACCCGGTCCGTCTCGATCAGGCCGAAAATTCCCGCCACGTCCTTGGGGGCGATGGCCACCGGCCACAGCTCGCCCCGGGAGATGACCGCGTCCATCTGCTCCTCGCCGTCGCCGTTAGAGGCCGTCAGGGTCACCCGGCCGGCCGCCTCGAACGCCAGGCGCACGCTGCGGTCCGCCTCGTCCAGCACCACCGCCAGCCGGGCCAACGCGGCCAGCACGTCCTGGCGGTCCACGACCGCCGAAAACGCCGGATCGGCGCAGCGGTCCAGAAACGGCTGCGTGTCCGGAAACGTGCCGGACCCCAGCGCCAGACCGAGCCGCCCGTCGCCCCAGGCCACCCACAGCCGCTTCCCGTCGAGGCAGGCCGTGCCCCCGCCCTGGCCCAGGGCCAGGATCAGGGTCTTGATGTGGCGGCCCGGCACGAGCACGCCCGCCTCGGGCAGCACCTCGGCCAGCTCCCTGGCGTCGAACACGGCCCGCACGAACTGATGCCCGTCCAGCCCCTGGGCCTGGCATTCTCCCGGCCCGGCCCCGGGCGCCAGGTGCAGACAGGCCTGGGTCCCCAGGGCCTCGTCCCGGGCCACGGCGTACGCGGCCAGGGTCACGGCCCGGGCGGCGTCAGGGCCGACGTCGCCGCCGTCCTTCGGGCTGGTCACCGGCTGACGCCAGCCCGCGTCCACCGTGGCCAGCCGGTAGCGGCGCGGCCCGGTGCGGATGGTCAGGCTGTCGCCCGGCCCCTGGGTCAGCAGCAGCTCGCCGGGGGGCAGCTTTTTGAGCAGCACGTGGAGCGTGGCGGCGTTCACCCCGCACAGCTCGAAATCGCCGCATTGGGCGGCCACGTGCCCCACGAACTCCACGGAGCCGTCCGAGGCCTCCACCGCCAGCTCGTTGTCGGCCGCGGCCGGCACGAGCCACACGGCGGCGTGTCCGGCGGCGTTCGAGCGACTGGTCCCGGGTTTGACGGCCAGCGCGGCCATCTCAACGGCGGCCAGCAGGGCGGTGCGGTCAACGGTGGCCACGTCCGCCTCCCGTGTCCAGTCCTGCCGCCCCCCCTCCGGAATTGGCCTGTTCCCGCCTGACGGCGGCCAGGAGGTCGTCAGACCCGGTGATGATTTGCGCCTCTCCCGAGCTGATTTTCCCGTCCGGGACGGTCAGGATGGCGAATTGGCCATTCTCCCCGTCCAGCCGCACCATACCGTTCCACGGTTCGGACACAGTGAACGGCCCGTAGGTGAAGTCGTCGATGAACAGATTTACAACCAAATCGACCTTCATTCCGACTTCCGGCGCGGCATCTCGCGCAAAATAGGTCATGACGTCCTCCGTTTCGTCTCGATCCCTCTCAAAGGTCGGCTCCACCCCCGGGGCTCTTCGCACTGTGCGTGGGCTGGCCCCCGTCCGCCGTGGTTATCGGCCACGGCCTTTCGCGCTCCTTCGCCCCCGGAGCAACGGCCGTGACGGGTGAGTGCTTTTTTCATGCGGCGCCGACCTTTGGCAGGGATCGAATCCGTCATGTTCACGCCGCCCCAGGCGGCATCCGGCCCACATTCGCCGCGTCGCCGTCCCCGGCCGCTCTGGCCTTGGCCCGGCACTGGCGCAGGCTGCGCAGGGCGCGCACCAAGCCACGGGCGGTCGCCTCGGATAAGGACAGGGACGTCCCATCCCAGTCGCCCACCGGCCGGTTCACGGCGTGGGCGGCCAGCCGCCCCAGGAATTTATCCGCGTCCAGCGCGGCCGTGCGGGCCATGATGGCGTTTCGCGTCTCGTCGAACCTCATCGCCGCCTCCTCAAAACCAGTCGTCGTTCTGATCGTCGCCCCCGGCCGGGAGTTCCTCGTCCACCACCGTCGCCCCCAGGTAAAGCAGCCCGGCCAGGGCCGCGCCCGTAGCCACCCCGGCCAAAAACAGGATCACGCCGCCGCCTCGACCTCGCTCCACTGCGTCACGACGAATTGCCCGAACGGCCCCTTGCAGGCCGGACGGAAATCCCCCAGCCCGATGCGTTTTCCGGCCGCGTCCACCAGCTCCCGGAACAGCTTGGACGACATGATGGACGTGTCCAGCTCCACCACAAATTCCAGCGCCCAGTCGTTGAACGTGGGCCGGTGGGCCAGGATGCGGCCGCCGGTGGACGGAATGCGCACGGCCCGGGTGTCCACCTCCCACCCTTGCTTGCTCCGGATGGCGATTTCGACGCCATAAATGGTCAGGCAGGCCGGAATGAGGCTGGACTTTTGCGTGGTGACCTTGGATTTCCCGGCCTTGAAAAACGTGCCCGCGTCGATCAGGCACCGAAAAAGGTTCGGCTGCGGGATCATCGGCGTTCCGTCCGTTCCGATGTACAGCTTTTTCTCTGCCTGTTCCCGGGGCGTGCCCCGGTCACCGACGGTGGCGGCCCGGGTTCCGCTCGAGGAGGACATGGCGGCCTCATCCGTGAATCGGTTGCACAGAAGCGGTGTCGTGCCCTGAATGGTGATCATGACCTGCATATCGATCTCCTTGGTTTGCCGTGCCTCGCAAAGCCCGGCCACGGAATGCCCGGCAATGCCGTACCCGGTGGCGTCTCGACCTGTCTCATCAGCCGGGGGCGGTCGCTCCCCGGGACGGGGCTTGCGCCCCGTTTCGACTGCCGTGCCGTGCCTTGCCATGCCTAGCCCGACCCCGCCGCGCCCCGCATCGCCTTGCCCCGCCTGGTTTTGACCTGTCTCATCAGCCGGGGGCGGTCGCTCCCCGGGACGGGGCCTGCGCCCCGTTTCGACTACCTTCGCCTTGCCGTGCCAAGCCGAACAACGCTGCGCCTCGCCCAGCCATGCATCGCCGCGCCGGGCCTAACTTAGCCTCGCCGCACCCAGCCCAGGCTGGTCCATCCAAAACCGCTCCACACTCTCCGGATCGAAATCCAGCCGCCGGTGAAACTTCTCGACCGTCTCAAACTTGATGACCACGTACTCGGGACGCTCCGGGAAAACCTCCTTGACCCATTCGGGAGACGCGCAAAACTCAGTCACCACCCCGACACGGCAGCGCCGCGACAGGATCACAGTGACCGCCAAATCGCGTACGGCTTCGTCTTCGTCGCCCATGTCGCAGACCCAAAAAACATCCGAGCCTTTTCTCCCGGCAAATGCGACCAGCTCCCTGGCCACCGTCGTCTTGCCGAAATGGCCAGCAAACACCAGCCCGACCGGCGGCTTTTCGCCGTCCACAAGCGCGCGCATGAACCGCCGCAGCACATCGGATTGCTGTTCTCCCAAAACCTTGGCCGCGTAGTCGCAAAAATCGTCCATCACCAATCCCCCCTCGGGCACTGCCGCGCCCGCCAGTCGTTTTCGGCCCGCCGCCGCCGCTCGTCGCGCACCCGCATCACCCCGGCCACCGTGGCCAGCGCCCCGGCCAGGGCCTTGCGCTCGGTGGTGGTCAGGCCCGGACTCTCCATGGCCCGGCGCACGGCCGAAATCGCCGCCGCCAGATCGCGACCGGCGAAATCGTCCAGCGTCTCGCGCACCCGGCCCGCCGCCTGTTCCACGCCCGGCCCCACGTCGTCCCTCGCGGCCCGCGACGCCGGGAGCGCCCTGCCTACCTGCGGCGCTCCCGCCGCCTCGCCTGCGCCGAACCGGGGGGAGGTGGCCCCGGCTCGGTCGCGGACCACAAAGGGGATCACGGCGGTCACGACTGCCTCCCGGACGTCGTCCTGGCTGAATTCCATTCGTTCATAACGGCGTATATTTCCGAAATCCGCCGGAGTGCCCACCACATCGGACGACGCGCGTACATCCGCGCCGACCGGCGTGCGATCCGCCAGGCCATGATCTCCCGCATCTCCTGCTCCCACTCCGGATACGTAAATTCGCTCATGACTGCCTCCCGGCCTCGCGGTGCTGCCGCAGTCCCCCGATCACGTCCAGGCAGGCGTTGACCAGGTCGTACAGCTCGCGGATCACGCGCCGGGCGTCGTCGGGGTTGATGTGCCGATCTGCCACGGCCCGCTCGCCCTCCTTGGCCACGTCCGCCATCTCACGGAACAGGCCGCCGATGGCGAACACCAGTTCTTCGGGATCGAGCGGGTCCGGCGCGGGGTCGAGGCCGATGTCCTTGGCCTTGGCCCGGATGCAGTCCAAAACCAGCGTCGAGCGGGTGATCACGCAAAACCTCGCCAGGGACGGCAGCGTCGGCCAGTACGGGTCCGAGGGGTTGAGGATTCGCGAGATGTTGGCGCCCGACCAGCCCACGAAATCCGCGATCTCATCCCACGACCGGCCGGACATGCGGGCCTGCATGGCGATCACGTCGCCGTAGCCGAGTTTGGCCAGATCGAGGCCGACAGTCTTGTTTTGGTCCGTCATCGCATCTTGTCCTTGCGCGAAAAATCGTGTTTGGGTGCGAATATCGGGCTACAGGCCCACGGCCTTTTTCAGCTTGGACAGAAATCCGGCGCCCGTCGCCTCGGCCTCCGGAACCGGGGCGGGCCTGCGGGGCTTGAATCGGGGCGCGGGCGGCTCGGGCAAAAGCTCGGCCGGAATCCCCAGCTCGATCAGCCGGGCAATGTGCTTGGGCACCGGCCGCCTCCCGGAAAACACGTCGCACAGCGCCCCTTTGCTGATGCCCAGCGCGTCGGCCAGGGCCTGATATTCGACCTCGCATTCCAGCAAAAACGCCTTCAGGCGGACTTGACGGGAGGGGTTTGGGTTGCGTATCTGTTCGCGTAAATTCATAACGGTTTTCCTTTTTCAAGGGGCGGACCATGACCATTTTTGAGTATCATGTGGAGACAACGGCTCTCTTTCTTCTCGAATCCGAGCCCGAGCGCCTGAATCACTTCTCCGCCCAGGGCTGGGAACTCGTCGGCGTGGTGCCTTACCCCGCCCAAGCCACGATCAAACAGCCTCCGAGCGTCACCCTGTTTTTCAAGCGGCCTCGGGCCGAGCAGCCGTGCCCAGGGTAGGGCTCAGCGTGACCCGGTAGACGTCAAACAGGTCCGCCACGCTGCGCAGCGCCTGGGCCACATGGTGGGTTTCCAGACGCCGCCCGGCGGTCCCTTCGAGGAGCGCCTGGAAAATGGCGTCGTGCAGGGCCTTGATGTCGCCGATGTCCACCGTGCAAGGGGACAGAAGAGACTTGGAAATGCTCATGGTTTTTGCCTCCTGTTGGTTGCCCGGGCGGGGTTTGGCCCGGGACGGGGTTGCGGCGGTGCGGGCGAATTGGTGAGGGCAGGGTTTCGCGGCGCGTTGCCGTTCGCATGATTTGGGCTTTAACCAAAAGGCGCGAACTTTGTCAACGATTTTTTCATGCACGGATGATTCTTCCGCCAAAAACTTCAAAGAAGCCCTTGGTGAGAGAATGCGCAAACTTATCAAGCTATTAGACTTGAAAGACGTTGAGTTCGCACGACAGACTGGCGTGACCAAAGCAACAATTTCTGGTTACGTAAAGGGGGTTCGTGAGCCAGCGGCCTCGTTTGTTGCAAACCTGGTTCGCGTTTTTAATGTCTCGTCGCACTGGCTTTTGACCGGAGAAGGGGAAATGCTCCTGGGCAGCACCCCGGCCGCCACCGAACCGAAGCAGCCCGAAAAAACCAGCTTTGAACGCGACTTAGCCGCTCTCACCGTTTACCTTGACAGCATGGACGCATCTAATGAGACGAGAAAGGACGCACTGTTTCGCCTATTTGATGACCTTAGACGCGAAACCGCCGCAAGAGAACACGCTTGTGCGGAACCTACGCCGAATAATGGATACACTGTCCAGGAACCGCATGCCCCATTTAACGCCACCAACCACAAAACTACAGTGAAGGAGTGACGTCATGGCCGGTTATAACGACGCCGAAGACGAACACGGCCAACCCGTCAACCGCGCCTTGCACGCCAGACGGCTCAAGGATCGCGGCGTGGACGAGCTGCTCGGCATCTGCACCGGCATGATCGCGGACGGCGCGGTCAACGAACAGGAGGCGAACTACCTCCTGGACTGGCTCAACCGCCGCCTGGACGTGCAACAGGAGTACGTCGGCTATCTCATCTATTCGCGGGTCTATGAATTTTTGCGCGACGGCCGTTTCGACGAGGCCGAAAAGCGTGAACTCTTCGAACTCCTGGCCGCCACTTGCGGCCACACGCCGCAAGACCCGGGCGTCACCCTATCCGCTTGTTCGTTTTTCGACACGCCTCCGCCCAAGGTGCAGATCGACTGCCATTCTTTTTGCCTGACCGGCCGGTTCGCCTACGGCACGCGCAACGAGGTCGAGGAGGAAATCCTAAATCTCGGCGGGTGGGTCCACGGCACCCTGTTACAAAGCACCGACTTTCTGGTGGTCGGCACCCTGGCCAGCCGCGACTGGAAACACCGATCGTTCGGCAATAAAATCACGCTCGCCGTGGAACTCCGTGACGGCCCATGTCACAGCAATGTCAGCATCATCTCCGAAGACTGGTGGGCCAAGCACATTTTTTCGTAACCTGGAGTCCCGCCGTGCGCATCCTTTTCCGCGCCCTGGCCCTCGCCGCCCTCATCATCCCGCTGCTCGACGTCGGGCACGCCGCCGACCCCCTGCCGCGCCACGTCTGGTGCGCCGCCCAGTTCCTGCAAGCCATCGACGGCGACACGTTTTCCCTGGCCGCCCAGGGCCAGGTGGTGCGCGTGCGCCTGGCCGACGTGGACGCGCCCGAGCGCGACCAGCCCAGCGGCGACGCCGCCACCGACCGGGCCGCCGCGCTTTTGGCCGCCGGGACCGTTACGGTCATGGCCGTGGCCCGGGACCGCTACGGCCGCACCGTGGCCCGGGTGCGCGTGGACGGCGATGATCTGGCCTGGCGGCTGGTGCGCGAGGGGCTGGCCTGGCCCGACTGCCACCAGTGCGGCCTGGACGACCGGCTGGCGTTCGGGATTTACGGCGTGCTGGCCCGCTGGTCCGACGCGGGCCTGTGGGCCGCCGCCGAGCCGATCCGGCCCGCCACGTGGCGACGCCGACACCGGGCCGAGGCCAAACTCCCAAGCGCCGACCAAAGAAACTAAGTCGTTTTGAAGCGCGCTCACTTAATAAGCGGGGACGGCGCGGCTTGACTTACTAAGTGGAAGTGGCGCGGTTTGACTTAGCGAGGAAACACCGTGAAGCCCATCGAATCCATCACCTGCCCGAGCTGCGGCGTGGAGTTCCGCCGGGAGGACGTGCCGAAAAATCACCTGTGCCCGGTGTGCGGCGCGCATTTGTTCGGGAGCCGAAAAACCGACGCCGCAATTTTGCGGAGTCCGGATGCGCCCGCTGCGGACCCGACCGCCGCCGCTAAACCGGACGCGCCGTCCGCCGCACCCAAGCCGTACACCCTGCCGCCGTCATGGGCGCGGCCCGTCAAAATCGGGCTCGGACTGCTCACGGCCGCGATCCTGGCCGCTTCATGGTACGGCAACTCCCGGCTTGAGTATCTGCTGGAGCACAACCGGGTCGCCGCCCGGGCCGCCGAAAAATCCGCGCACGACGCCAAAACCAGCCATCTCAAACCCGGCCAGTGCGTGACCAACGGGGGGTTTTTCGCGGCGGTGTCCGAGGAGGTGCTGGACCGGGTGATGACCTACCAGCGCCAGCGCGACCTGGCGGCCATCGGCAAATTGATGGACGCCGGGCTGGTCATCACCCTGGCCACGGGCAAAACGGTCTACGCGGAACACTCCTGGGGCAAGGTGAAAATCCGGCCGCCCGGCGAGACCATCGAGCTGTGGACGGACGGCGCGGCCGTGACGTGCAAGTGAGTGCCCCCTTTAACGCTCAAAATGCAGCGCCATGGCCTTGAGCTCGTCGACCGAAAATTGTTCCAGTCCCCGCAACTGCCGGGTGTAGTCCTCATTGCTGTACGCCGTCGCAAGCTGTTTGCGGACGGTGTTCTGAAAAGCCGCCACTGACTCCGGGCGCAGACCGAACATCTTGATCCCTTGCAAAATCTGGCCGTCCAACAGGTAGAGCATGAGGGCATTTTTCACGCCCTCGGAGGTATCCAAAAAACGTTCGACGAACCCCGGATTGCAGAGCCGCGCGTCAAAATTGCATTCAATCGCTGGCATAGGCCTTCCAAACCCGAAAATCCAATACGCCACCGGGATGCCGACAGCCTCCAAAAACCAATAATCGCAAAAACCGTCCTTAAACGCCTTCCGTTCCTTGGCCGTACACCCCGGGAACTGGATCATGAGCGTCATCCCCCCATCTCTCCACAGATCCAGCGTACCTCCTTGCGTCGTCGGGACCGGGCCCGGGAACGGCTTGCCGACTTCTATCTTTTTAAGCATTTTTCGCCTCCGTTATCACTTGCTCAAGAGTCGTAGCCATGTTTGAGGCCTCATCACACCTGGCCCGTAGCATCCTGGCCATGGCCGCAAGCACCCAGGTGGGCACATCGCGGTGACCAGCCGCCCAGCGGCGGACCAGCCTCCCATCCACGGCCAGACGGGGGCCCTCCGGATGAACGGGACCAAGCGCCCTGGAAAGCTGGCTCTGCCACTGTTCGCCAAAAACCAAGGGAGCCGCCAGCAACAGCGCATCTCGTTTGTTCATTCCCATGACTTGCTGTACTCGTGCTCTTTGAAAAGTTCCGGCAGCCCGGAGCACTGCTTGAACCGCAGCACCTCGTCGGCGTCCATCCCCAGTTCCCTGGCCACCTCGTCATCGGTCATCCCGGTCCGCAGCATCCCGGCCACAATGTCCACCATCGGGATCACGCCATGGACACCCCTGGCCCGGTTGTGGCGGATGGTGGCCGCCATGCGATCCTTGATGTCCGTGCGCCCCTGATTGATCACCGTGACCGGCAAAAATCCCTGCACCCTGCCCCGCACCGCCGGGCATTCCTTGCCCACCCGATTACGGTGGAACCCGTCCACCACCTCATAGGCGTCCCCGTCTTTGAAGGCCACGATCGGTTGCGTGAACCCATCCTCACGGATCGACCTTTCAAGCAGTCGCATTTCCGGCGGCGCCACCGTGTTGGGGTTGTAGTCGTTGCCGCGTACCCCATCGGCCGGAACCCACAGCACGCAATCCACGGGCTCGGCTCGCATAGGGCTCACCTCGTGCAGCACCTGCCGCACGTGATTCAACACCCGCATGCGCTCCCGGTCAGGCAGTGCAGCCAGTTCCTTGGCCAACGCCCGAGCTCGGTCCACAATCCCCTCGGTGCAAAAATCCAGCAGGCTCATCCCTTCCCCCTGGTCATTTTCACGTATTGCCCCCGCCGGGAAATCTCTTGAAATCCATGCTTGGCATAAATGGAGGCAGTGCTTTCATGACACGTCGTCTGCAATGTTTTCACTTTTTCCATTTTGCTCTCGACGAAATGGACCACACGACCAAGAACAGCATCATACAATTCTTTTTTTAAATCGGGGACGATATATACATACTTCACAATCCCCACCGTTCCCGATGCATTCAAGCCGACGCCGCTCAATCCAATAATACCTACCGGCGCTTCACCTTCTCCGGCGTCGACCAAAAACCACCAGTCGTTGTCGGCAACCGTCATGGGCACGCCAATTTCGGTGCGTACCGCGGCGGAGGCGAAAAACCTCCCGGCCAGACGGTAAAACTCATCGCCCAAATCCTCGGGCGCAAACACCCGGACCACGAATTCCCGACCCTTGCGCTTAATTTTCATCTCGCCGCCTCACAGGTCCGCATAACGCGCCTTGATCTCCAGCAGCCTGTCCGTGTCCTTGCGGCAAAAGCCGAAAGACAGGCTCTTGCCCATGTCCATCTTGAGCAGGCTGCGGCAGACGCGCCGCCATGACGGTTGCATTTTTTTGCCCTCCAGGCGGATATCCCCCGCGTCGGGCACCTTTTCCCCTGGGTAGCCATGTTCCGCCCACCAGCCGAAAAACACGTCGATGCGCCTCTGATACACGATGCGCAGATCCTCGGGAAAGCTCATCAAGAGAAAGTCGGCGTACTGCCGCCAGCTCGAAAATGTGGGAGGCAGGCCGACGCCGCCGTGATATCCCAGAAATTTCTGCCGGGCGTAATGGGCCGCCCAGTTCGCCCCCTCGACCCGTTGCACGATCCGGAACCAGGTGTCCGGCTCCACCTTGTGAAACAGGTCCAACCCCTTGCGTTGATCGTCGCCGTAGGGCTGACAAATACGCATCTCCGCAAACGGCACCCCGGCCAGATGCATCAGGTCATACAGTCTGTTATAGGGCAGTCCATTGTCGTGGACGTACTTCCAGAGATCCTCAAAACGCCAGTCGTAAATGGGATACATACTTACGGACTTTGCCTTGCCCGAAGACATGGATGTCCATGCCTTGCCTTGGTAGGCGCATTTTTTGATCTTTTCCCCTTTGCGCACCGCCTTGTAGCGGTTCAGGCTTTCGTCGGCCCGAATGCCCACCAAAAAGACCGCCCCGTCATCACCGGCCAGCCACTCGTTGAACGCCGGGACAAACTCCTCGAACTCCATTCGATGTTTATAAAACGGGAAATACCCCGGGTCAGAAATAACCGCCGGATGGTCGGGCAGCGGCCGTACCCAGTTCGCCTCTTCGCCGGGCTCCCAGCAGCACCAGTAAGGCTTGAACGCCGACGAAGCGTTGCGCAGATTGAGCGGCAGGCAGATCCACCACGGCCGCACTCCGGGCAATGCGAACATGTCGCGCACATGATCCATGGTCGCCCGATATTGTCCCTCCAGGTCAATCAGCATGGCGTCCACAGGAAGACGTCCTCTCTCCCTGGCGACCTGCAGAGCCAGGTGCATGGTGACCGTCGAGTCCTTACCTCCGGACAAGGCCACACAAACGCGCGGGAACGTGTCGAACGCCCAATTGATCCGTTCAAGGGCCGCCTCGTAGACATTTTGATCCAGATTGAAACGCTTGCTCATAATGACATGATCAACCTTTTAAGAGATTTTTTGCTGTGCCGCACCTTTGACACCTCCTCACGAAATGAGGATAAGACGTTGCCTTTCGCCCACAGCGCCTCCATGATTTTTTTATCGATGCTGTCCCTCATGACAATATCGAAATAGGTCACGGCCCGGGTCTGCCCGATCCGGTGCACCCGGTCTTCAGCCTGAAGTCGTTCACTGTACTTGAAGCTGTTATTGTAGAACACGCAATACGCCGCCTCGACGACCGTCAGTCCTCGACCGCCTGCTGTCGGCGTCCCCACCAAAAAACGGGCATCCCGGCGAAAGCGGGCCAGCTCCTGGTTCCGTCTGCGCTCGTTGAACCGGCCATGGTATTGCGCCACCGCCTCGGGCCCGTAGTTCTCGACCAGTACCCGGACAATGTCCGCCATGTCTTTCTGAAATTTTCCCCAGATAATCACCTTCTCGCCGGCCGGGATGTCTTCGAGGATGGACAGCAGCGTCGAAGTGCGGCGATGGTGCAGCAACTCCGTAAACCAGACGTCTTTATTTGAAGTATAGTACCCGCTGGCCACGGCCTGCAAAGCCGTGAACAGCCGGAAAATCGCCAGTTGATCGAAATTGTCGTACGACAGGATGTTAAAAAGGGTATCCCATTTCGCCCTCTGATAGGCGTCCTGCTGGTCCCCGGTCATCCCAAAATAACGCGTCTCGTAGAGTTTCTCCGGGAGATCAAGACATTCCTCTTTCGTCACCTGATAGACATAGGGGGCCACCTTGGCCGCCAGATACTCGACGTTGTGGACCCTCCGGATCATCCCCGGGAAACGGTCGGAATATTCGATGTGGTTGCGCTCGAACGCATACCACGAGGTGTACCCCAGGATTTTCGGGGACAGAAAATACATCTGGGCAAACAGGTCGGTCACTCCCTGGGAAAGAGGCGTCCCGGTAAGAACCATCCGGAACCGCGCCCGTTTGCCGATCTCGATCAGCCATTTTGTCCGCTGGGCGAAAAAACCCTTGATCTTGTCCGATTCGTCCACCACCACGAACGTCCGGTCGGTGACCAGGGCATTGACGGCCAGGATCACCCGCCGCGACAGGCTCATGGATTCCAGCCCGACTACCACGAAAAACGCATCCGGAAGACGGCGAACCGTTGTTTTGTCGTTGAAGACAGCCACCGTGACATCAGCGCAATGTTTCGAAACCTCCCCCTCGATCGTCTCCTTGAGAGACACCGGGCAAAACCAGACCACGCGATCAATCCGCCGTTGCCGCCTCGCAATAACTTCCAACGCCGTGCGGGTCTTTCCCGTGCCCATATCCATGAACAGCCCGCCGACCCTGGTCGGCAGCATCCTCTCGACCGGCTTGACTTGATGCGGCCGCAAATCCGTGACGAGGCGCATCTAATCCTCCTCGTCCTTGAGATCGGGATCGATCCCCACCTCGGCCGGAGGCGCAAGAACCGGACGCCCCTTGCTTGGTGGCGGTGTCTTTGGATGGAGCGGGGCAGGGTCGACCACAAGGCTTGCCGCCCGGGCCGCCTGGGCTCGCTCCACCAACTCCTGCGCTCCTGGCGAAAGAGCAAACTCGTTCACCTCCGCGAAACCAAGAACCTCCTCGAACGCCTCGGACGGAACCACCACGTCCGGCTTTGAATATTTCGCCCCGGGCAGCCTCTTGGCATCCTTGTAAAAATCCTCGCCGAACGGCCAATAGATGGCGAACCATCCGGCGTAATCACCCGCAGTCCGCTTCTTGACCATCCGGCGTTTTTCTTCGGCATATTCCCCGGCCACGGCCTTGCGCCGTATCTCCGGGTCCATGATTCGGACAATGAATCCTCCGGCCAGGAGCCGATGTCCAAGCTCGGCCATCCTGTCCTGAATCGTGCCGCCAAGCGCAGAATACGTCTTTTCCCACTGGCCATTCCGCCACCGGAAGCCAAGCCCCATGCGGACGATTTTCCGGAAATCCTCATCCTTCTCGGGCAGACGGACGTGCACGGTTGTCCCGACGCTTCCGATTTCGGCGATCAACTCACATACCGGATTCGTTGGGCGGAGGGTTGCCTCGGCCTCGGCAATCAGAGCGTTCTCTCCAAAATGCTCGGTGGGAAGTTTCGCGGTGTAGCGGCGAATCGTTTCCTCCCACTCGCCGTACCGGTTGTCGATCCACCATGAGGCGGATCGCTCCTTTCTCACCTCGCCCCAGGCACGTGCTCCGATGCCGGTGATCGCGGAAATAGGAGTGTGCTCGATCAGTTTGCGACGGATGACCGCCGCCCAGGCCACCTGTGCGGGTGTCCCCTCCAACTCCGGCAGGCCGTATTCTTCACCCCAGGTAATGGCCTCCTGCCTTTCGCGCTCCAAAAATTTTTTATGGCAGTCATCACAACATCTGTCCCAGTTTCGGACCCTACGCGCCCGGTATGCCCGGTTGCCCATAATATCGACGACATACTCCTCGCCACAATCAACGCAAACGACGGTCTCACGACTCATGGGGTTTCCCTCCATTTCCAGGGGCAATGCCGCCGGGGTTATTGTACTATTTTACAGCATCAAGTTTTTTCAAAATGCTATTTTTCAACAACGAAAATTCCTTCGAAAAATTTTCTGGATAGTCAAGAAACTGCTTTGCATTCTCGTCAACTGCGGCATAGAACAAGGCCTGCTGCACAGCCCCCAGTTCCCCATGCAACATCGCTATACGCACGTCGTCATCATCCTCATCGCGCATTCCCCTATTAATCCTATCCAGGCTCCATAACAGAGACAAGGCTTGCGCCAGGACGAACGGCTGATAATGACGCGGGGCCGGGTCGTCCAGGCACGCGCCCATGGAATTTCCTGGAAGTTCCGCGTGAATGGCGCGAATCGTCGCCACCATCGACTGTCTAAAAACCCACGCCTCACTCTCTGTAAAAGAAACTATGCATGGCGTCATGCCGCTCAATGGTTGTCCGTGGTACATGGTGCCCCCTTTTTCTGACCCTAGTATTAGGGACAAATTTCCGGCCCGTCAATACCCTTTTCGCAAATAAAAAACCCGGCTTTCGCCGGGCACTCCCTCTCCGCTCCATCCCCCGCGCCACCTCACCCCCTTAACCGATACCGCCCCTCCCGCACCTCGATCCGGCCGCTGGCCAGGAGCTGGCGCACGGTGCGCGGCTGCTCGCCCGGCGGCACGTCGAGCTGCAGCCGCAAAAGCGGTTCGTAGGTCATGACCAGGGCGCCCGCGCGACGCCTCGCCGTGGCCGTCGAGCACGTGCCGTAGTCCATGATCAGCCGCCCGGCGTCCAGCCGCACCCGGCAGCCCTCGGCCGTGAGCGCGGCCAGCGGATCGAAAACGCGATCATGCATCACGCCCCCGGCGCGTCCGGCCACACGATCCCGGCCGTCTCCGCCAGCACGGCCAAATGGCTCGTCGCCGCCCGGACCAGCAATTTGCCGCGTCTCCGGCGCTCCTTGACCGCCGCGCCGTAGGACATCCAGGCCGCCCGGTCGGCCAGCACCGCCTCGGCCACGTCGCGGATCGACACCACGCCCACCGTGTCCGCCAGCGCCGCCTGCTCGGCCGCCAGAAACGGATAGGCCGCCGTGTCCAGGGGGTCGGGCGCGGCCACGGCCCGGGCCGCCTCCTCGGCCGTGTGCTGATATTCCAGGGCCTGGCCCGCGCCCGGGGTCAGGACTGCAAGCCGCCGCCGCTCGGCCTCGGCGTCGATGGCCGCGCAGGCCGCCGCCTTGACCGCGTCCAGATCCCGGACCACCCCCCCCGCCAGCACCGGGGCATGCTCCGGCCGGTCCACGACGGCCGTGCCCGCCGCGAAATCCGCCTGGAAAATCTCCACGGCCAGGGCGTCGTCCAGACAGCGGACCACGGCGACCACGCCCGGCAGGACGGTCTGCGGCGCGACCTGGTGGCCGTCGTCATCGCAAACCGCAGGCCGCTCCAGCACCGGTCCCAGGTGCCCGACGCCGTGGCGCGGGCTGGTCATCACCACCTCGCCGTCCACGGCCAGCCCGAGCGGGGTCAGGTCGTCGACCAGGGCCTGTTTCGTCGGCGCATGCAGAAAGATGTCGATCATGGATGTTCCTTACAGGGTTATGGCTTGAAGTTGTGTGGATGTCAGGGCGCGAGGGAAATAGGCCAGATGACGAATTGTGTTGTTCCAATAAAATGTCCCAAGATGATTCGTGCCAATCCGAGCGGTGGTCATTCCTGTGGGGATCGTTCCAGTGGTATCCTCCCCAGGAGTTCCCCCGTTCAATGACAACCGGAACTCGTTTGCTTTCCAAGAAAACGCTACCTTGAAATCACTGTCGAGTGAAATAGCACTACTGCTGACAGCCGCTTGGGTTGTGCCACCAGAAACAACAATCCCGCGAATCGCGGTAGAGTATTTATCTATCACCACTCGATTATTTGATGTTCCATCATCAATTTGAATCATCGTTTGGGAAGAACCTGAAGGTGCGTTTCCTGCTGGCGTCCGCCCAACAATAAACACCGTCCCCTCTGCCGTATTGAACTCAATCCCGCTCAAAGCAACGGTACAAACGTCCGCAGCGCGGGTGACAGCGGTGTTGGCGGTCTGAATGTAGGAGGTTGGGAAGGGGTTGGCCTCGAATTGCATCCCCCAGATGTAGATGCCAGATGCTCCATCACCGTCGTAGGAAACAGACGTTCCACTGTGCAAGAACATCGTTATCAAAGCACTCGCCGTAGCGGTTGCTGTTGCCGTCAGCCAACAACGGTATACACCGTTACCCATGTCCTCAATGCCAACAGAACCAGCACCCGGACCAGCCGTTACAGTCCCGGCTGAAGCGTTGATATCGACATAACAGTTTGCAACAAAAGACGCGGCAGGAAATTGCGGGACAATCCTGGTACGCTCTCCTGCTTTCACAAAAACAGAAAAGGTGTACGTCGTGCCAGAAGTCACGGAGATCGTTTGGGCTGCGTAATGACTATTCGCGGCAGTCGCATCCTCGACTAATTTGTCTGCCGTAGCCGTGCCGTCCGGGGCCAAGGGAGAGGCCACATTGGAAGTCACCGTGGCACGAGCGAGGCTGTGGATCGTCGCTATCGCGGAATACGTCCCTGTCGCGCTACTGGTTACGCCGGTCACAGTGCCGGAGAACGTGCCAGTGATCGAGGACAGCCCCAGGACAGAGCCGTCCACGGAGGCGACGACGCCCGAGCCGGTTGTGCCATTGACCGTCTCACCGATTTGGAACGTACCAGAAACGCCCGTAAGAGTCAGGGCGCGGACGACGTTGAGTTTTTCGCTGTAGAGCCAGTTGTTCGTCCCTGCCACTTCCACCCGCAGGCCACGGATCAGACCAGTAAGAGGATCATATTCGAACCTTGTCGCGTTGGTCGTCTCCGATTCCAGCAGGCCCATCGGGTTGGTGCGATAGCCGCTGGACGCTCTGGTGAACGAAGCCGTGGCAGGCAGTGCCAAGGTCGGGGCGAAAAAATTAAACGTCGGGAGAGGCAACCCCACGAACTCGCCCACGGTGTCCCGCAACCAGGACATGAAAGCCTGCCTTTGCGCAGATACCGGCGTCACCCGAGCCGTATCCGTCCCGGCCACGGCCTCGGTGGAGGTCGCAAGTTCCACTGCCCCGAGGCGTTCCGTCGTGCCCCGGATCAGGCTGTCCAGGTTGTCGTTGTTCCACCAGATTTGCGCCAGATTTGCCGTAAGCACACCGGAATCCAGGACCACCGTCACCGACGTGGACGGGGCCGAAAAGCTGGACGCCGTGACCGTGCCGTAGCGCAGGCCGTCCGCGCCGCAGTCGCATTTGACCCGCACGCCCGCAGGCAGTTGCGCCGTCAAATCGCCGGAGGCGGTGAACGCCCCGGCTGAAACGTAGGTCGCCGCGACGCCGCTCATGCGCACCCCCCGAATTTTTCATAGATCGTGAGCGTGGCGCACTCGCCAAGGCCCGTCCAGCCGTTCATGGTGAACGCCGCGTGCAGGCGGTAGACGCCGGACTGCTCCAGGTCACCGGCCGCCGTGGTGTGCACCAACTTCGTGCCGTCCACCGTCGCCGACCACTCGACCTCTGTGCCGTCCGGCTGCCGCACCAGAATTTTGCATCCCGTGGCCCCGGCCAGGTCCACGCCCGTGTCCAGCTCCACGGCCAGCCCCACGTCGCCGACGTAATTTTTTCCCATCACGCACCTACCCCGCCCGCAGGTCCACGGGGGACCGCAGGCGCTTTGTGAGATTTGCCGGGGCGTCGCGCGCCACGGCCAGGGATGCCGGTCCGGACAGCCGCCGCGCGAGGGTCGCCGGGGATCGCAGGGTCAGCCACTCCCGGATGTGGACCAGCTCCACCGCCGCGGCCAGCACGGACACGGCCAGGGACACGGCCACCACGTCCACCCGGCAGTCGCCAGGGTTGACCACTTCGCTTTCGGCCGGTTGCACCTCCAGCGCCAGGGACAGCGTCCCGGCCACGGCCAGAGCGTCGGCTGTCGCGGTCGCTGCCTGGACAGCCAGCGCCACCCCCAAAATGCCGACGTCCACGGCCACGTCGCAGGACGCCGACGCGGGCAGAGCCGACAAGGTCAGCCCGGGCGTCCCAGCCGCCGCCGCGCAGTCCACCCTTGTGGCCGCCGCCTGCACGGCCAGAGCCAATTCGGCTACACCGACCGAGGCAACCGCCGAGGAAGACGTTTCGGCTGTGGCCGCTTGCACGGCCAGGGTCAGGCCGACAGTGCCGACGCCAGCCGCCACGTCCACCACAGCCGTGGCCGCCTGGGTCGCCAGGGACAAGGATGCCGCCCCAACGCCCACGGTCACATCGCAAGTCGCCCCCGCAGGATGGACAGCCAGGGCCAGCGCCGCCGTGCCCACGTCGGCAGTGGCGTCGCCGACGGCTGGGGTCGTCCACTCCACCTGTAGCTCTGGCAGCGACCCGCTGTCGTATGTCCGGGCCGCGCGCGCCCCGGCGGTGGCCGTGGCTTTGAGGACAAGCACCAAGGCGTTGCCCGCCTCCCATCCTTCGCGGTCGATGACCGCCTGCACCTCGCCGGAAAAATCAGGCGAACTGTACCATGCGTCGGACGTTTCCGCCGGGAGGTCGGCCCACTCCGTGCCGTCGGTCAGGACCAGGGCCAGGAGCCCGGAAAGCGTAGTCGGTGCGGCCGCGTCGTCCGCGTCCACGCAATGCGCCGTGACCGCGCCCCCGGCGTCTGCCGTCAGGGCGCTACGCCGCCGCCACGTCGCCGACGTGACCGTCGCCCCGGGCGGAATGTCCACCCCCGGGAAACGGAAAAACGCCGTGTATGCCGTGGAGTCTGATCCCAGGCCCCACAGGGCGAAAGACCCGGTTTTGTTGAAAAGCGTTGGGGAATAGCCGTAGCCGTCGTCGGCGCTCGCGCCCGGGCTCCATGCGCCAAAATGCGTGACCGTGGCGGGCAGAACCGCCAGCGCGGCCGTGACCGTGTTGACCGTGGCCGTGCAGTCCACCACGGCCGTGGCCGGTTGCGGCGCAACGGTCAGGTCCGGACAGCCGACGCTGGCCGTGGCCGACAGCGGCAGCCACGGCGATTCGGCGGTTGTCCATACGGACGGTGCGGTACCCCAGACGTCAAGCATCGTCTAGCTCAGAGTCAGGATGCCGCTGGCGTTGAACGCGACGGTGAATGTGCCGTTGCTGCACGTCTTGTCGGACCCGAAATCCAACAGGCAGATCAACGGGTTCGTGATGCTATTTGCGGTCCCAGACTTGTAGATGGCGGCGTAGCGAGCCGTGAAGCTGGCCGACGTCCATGCCGGGTTTGCCGCGTCGAGGGTGACCGTTGCACCGCTGCGGGTCCATGTCACGTCCGTCAGGGTCGCTCCGCCGGTCGTATAGCCTGTCTCCGTGCTGGAAACCTCGCCGGACAGATCGGCAAGCACTGCGTCCGTGGCGTCCGGCGTGTAGCTGGACGTGAGCAGCGCGCATTTGAGCGTGTCGCCGTCCAGGTCAAACGTGCCGTCAGCCATGTATTCCCGAAATGAATTGAAAATGAGATCAGCCATTTGCCGTCCCCCCCCTATCTGATTTTAATTGTCGTTTCCGTTTCCTGGGCCACCCGCGAAATCAGCCGGTCCCCGTCGATCAAAACCGCATCCCCCACGGCCACACCCGTACCGCGCACGGTGCGGGTGACGCCCCCGGCCAGCACCTCCAGCGACCCGGCCAGCACCCGCTGCACAATCCCCACCCGGCGGCGCGAGGTCGGGGCGGTCAGAGTCCGCAGGTCGGCCAGGGGGTTGCTCACAGGCTCCTCTCCACGGTGTAGCGTTGCGTCAGGGTCAGTGCCCCGGCGTCGTCCACGGCCAGATCGACCGTCGCGGCCGTGACCCGGCCGCGGAATTTCTCGCCCAGGTCGCCGTCCTCGATCTCCACCAGGTCGCCGGGAAGCAGCGCAGGCCCGGCGTGGGCGGCCTCAATCTCGTAGATGCGTTTCGACGTGCCCCGGTCGTCCAGGTAGTTCCTGCCGAGCTGCGTGCCCGGGGCCTGCCCGGCGGCCAGGGCGTTGACCTGCTCGTCCGGGGCGGGGCTCGCGCCCGCGCCGCGCACCACCAAAATTCTCATGCCGCCACCACCTCCTCGGCCAAGATCAGCGCCGGGAACTCGTCGCCCAGATCGCCCGGCGTGTACTGCCACAGGTCAAATCTGGTCGTGTATTCGACGCTGGCCACCCCGAATCCCGCGCCGCCGGACAGGGCCAGGCCGCCCGCGCCGTCGGGCTCGATGTCGCCCGGGGCCAGCCCGTACCACTCGAAATTCTCCACCGTCGCAACCTGCTTGTCCGCACCGGCCGTCTCTTCCTGCGCAAACGCCACGGTCTCGGCCTCGGGCGTCTCGACCACGCCCTCCTCGACTAGGGCCAGGATGCCCGAGGTCGCGCGCAGGGTGTACGGCACGGACGCGGTCACGCGCAAAAACACCGTGTCGCCGGGCGCGAACGACGTCTTGCCGGTGCGGTCGGCGTCCACCTCGATCGAAATCGAGCCGTCGCCGTCGCTGGTCGCGGCGTCGGTGACCACCACGGCGTCGTAGCCCTCGCGGTACTCGTAGCTCTCGGAGGCGGTGAAAATGTGGTCCACATCGGACAGGGCGCGCGCGGGCGCGGACTCGGCCATTTCGGTCACAGGCACGGGGTAGGCGTAGATCACGCGCAAATCGCCGTCCGGGGTCGATTGCAGCACCGCACCGCAGGCCGCCGCCAGGGCCGACAGTATCTCCACCGGCGACTGCTCGTCCGCCGTCAGGCGTCCGGCCGGGGGCGTCCAGTTGCAGACCTCCCACGACAGGCCCACCCCGGCGGCGTCGGCCAATTCCTGGGCCACAGCCAGGGCCGTGACCCGGCCCCAGGTTTTGGTGACCGGCGCGGCAATCGGCGCGTCCAGCGCGATGGTCGGCGAGCGACCGGCGGCCGTGTAGCCGGTGCTGCCAAACGCCCGGTCCCGGCTGCGGCTCTCCAGGGCGAACGTCCAGGACTGGCCGTTGATTTCGACCTCGACCACGGCCCCGGGCGAACATTTGCGCCAGTCGTCCAGGTCTCGCAGGGTCAGGGCCAGGGACCAGCAGTAGCTTGCCAGATCGCCGGACACGGACACGGCGACCGGGTCCAGGGCCTGGCCGTCCACAGTCACGGACGCGGCCACGGCCAGGGTGTCGGCCACGGCCAGGGCGTGGCTGGCGGTGATGGTCCGGCCCACGGGATTCGTGCCGCCGATGTCGTGCAGGCTCGTGATCGTGCGGCCCACGGCCATGGCGACAACGGCGTGCAGGGCCGTGGTCTGCCCGGCCACATCCGCGATCAGCGAGTGCCTGGCGGTGATGGTGCGGCCGACGGTTGCCATTACGCCGTGCCCCCCTCCAGCCGGATCGTGATTTCATTGTCTGTGTCGCCCGAGGCCCCGGCCGGACACACCAGCTCCGCCCAAAACGGCACGGCCGCCGGGGTCGTCTCGATGGCCACCGTGTCCCCGGCCTCCCACGTCCCGGACCATGCCGCGCTGGGCACGGTGAAATACGGTTTGGCGTAGTCGGCGTTGATCGGGGCGAACGAGGCCGCGATGTTGCCGGTCCCGAGGCTGCCTAGCACGTCGGACGTGGCCGAAAAAGCCGTGGCGGACGTGAACGTGAGCGTGATCGTTTGGGCAATCGTGCCGATGGAGTCCACCACCACGGCCGTGTCGTTGAATTCGCCGTTGTCTGTCTCGGGCACGTTGACCGATGCCAGGGCCTCGATATCGCCGCAGTCCATGAGGCTGGAGACCGGCGACCCGGCGGCAAATTCTTTTGTCGTCGCGCCGGACAGGCCAAGCGTCACGGACGCCCCGTCCTTGCTCACCGTATCGGCCGTGAAAATCTCGGCCGTGGCTTCGTCCTCGCCATCCCAGATGCGGACCCGCTCCCCTTCGCGGAAAATGACCTGGCTGGAATCCTCCAGTGTCACGATCAGACTGGTCGCGCCGCTGGCCGCGGTGCTGGTCAGGCTGGCCGCGCCGTACTGGTCTGGCGCGTCGATATCGGCCTGGGTGTCGTCCCAGGTGGCCGCGAAAATCGTCACCCGGTCCCCGGCCGGGGTCGGGGCGGCCACGAACAGGATCGCGTCCAAGAGGGCAAGGTCTTCGTCGTTGGCGACGTGGACGAAAAACTTGCGGTACCGGGTTTTCCCGGCCGTGCGTTCCGAGATGGTGAAATTCGGGAACATGCCGTTGCGGGACTGGTCCGCCACGGCGGTCTTGGTCATGCGGCCGCCGTTGGCCGACGTGTCGCCGATGACGGCGGATTTGCGGATGATGATTTCAGACGGAACAATGGGCATAAACCCTCCTAAACAATCCCAAATTTGTGCATCAAATACGCCTCGATCCGCCAGCACTCGGCGTCAGGCAGGGCCGTGTCGAAAACCAGCCACTCCCCAAGCCTGGCCGTCTCGCCGGTCTGGTTGACGGCGGAGACTACCCGGAACTCCCGGCCGTAGTAGGAGTCTGGGGAAAAATCCCCGGTGAACGTGTCGGAAAACCTCACTATCCCGTTGCGGCGAATCACAGCCGTCTTGTCCGCCGCGACGCGGACAGTCAGGACGCACAGCAAGGCCATCTCTTCCCGGGTCAGGACGTCGTAAAACGTCGGCAGGCCGGGATAGGCCAGTAGTTGCAGCGTCAGCTGTGTCCGGGCCAGGGTGTCGAGGGTGAACAACTCGCACTGGAAATAGAGTCGCGCCGCCGTCTCCGGATATGCCAGCACTAGGAAAACCGTGCGCTCCAGCCGGTTGTAGACCGACGGCGAGGAGTCGCGCAGGTATTGCGTCAGAGACGGTGCAGTATCAGCCATATCGCATCCCCGTGAACTGGATCACGTCCTGCTTCGCTGTCACTCCGTGCAGCAGCCACGGCAGGACGCTGGATTGCTGGTCCCCGTTGGTCCCGGCCCCCGCGCCGCCAGCCAGGTCGTTGCCGGGCCGGGCGTCGTCGGGCACGTAGAGAACGTCCGAGGCGTGCAACTGCTCGTGCAACTGGCAGGCCCGGTACCATCCCGAGCATTTCCGGCCCGGCTCCCAGATAAACGCCATGAGATCGGACTCCGCACCGCAGAGCTTGTCGCGCACCCGGTAGGCCGACAGCTCCACCGAAAACTCTTCCTGCAGGACGCCGTACCGCGACAGGAAAAACCAGCACTGCACGCTGTCGCCGTCGTCGCGTTGCTCGGGAGGCGGGCAGCCGTCGCCCGAATAGTCCGGGTCGGGCACCTCGGGCACGGTCCATTCCCACACCCGGCAGGCCGCCGCGCGCGTGGCCTCGGCCCGGATCGTGCCGTACATTTTCGGCGCGCCAGTGGTGTAGGCCAGGCAGCGCGAGCCGACGGGGCCGAAAAAATGCCGCAGATTCCCGCCGGGCACGGCCAGCAGCGTCACGCCCGCGCTCGTCTCGGCCATGACGCCGGAGTGGGCCAGCACGGACACGAGGCTGGAAATCGGCCAGGAAAACCGCAACGGATCGCGCGTCCCGGCCAGCTCGAAAAATTTGACTTCGGTCTGGCCCGGGTGGGACGAAAGCGTCCCGGCCCCCATGTTTTGCGCGCCCTGGCGCAGGGTGTAGCCGTCCAGATCATCAGGGGTCGCGCCCCACAAAACCACGCGCACCACCTCGCCCGGGTCCACGGATTCGCTGGGAATCTCGATTTTGACCCCGGCGCAGTCGATGTCCCGGGCCGAAAACGTGAGCACGAGGCTGGCTTTGGCGGGCATCAGGCGGCCACCTCGATCCGGACCCGGACCTCGTCGCCGTCCGGTTTGATGGTGATCGTACCCGTCCAGGTGGCGTAGCCGGTTTTCCCCACGGCAACAAAGTATTCGCCAGACAACACGTTGAAAACCTTGACGAATCCGTACCGGCTGTCGGTCAACCCCAGGTCCACGTAATCCTCTCCGATCTCGATGTAGACCTGCGCCCCGAGCACGGCCCCGGCCGTGTCGGCGTCGATCACGCGGATTTTGCAGTCCACGTATTTGATGGAGGCGTCCTCTAGCTCGTCGCTCAGGGCGAGCGAAAACCGGCGCTTGAGCTGGTCGCCCCGGTACAGAAAAAACCACTGCGCCCCGGTCGGGTCCGTGGGAGCGGTCCAGGCCCATTCCCGGGCGTAGGGCGGCCGCTCGGCCACGGCGTGGGTCGTGCCGTAGAGCGGGCCGGGGAACAGCCCCAGGATCGGGGCCAGACAGGAGTGCCCCAGCCGGACGAATTTGTCCGTCACGTCCTGGCCCTGGGGCGCGACCGTGACCAGCTCGTCGCCGACCACGCATTGCAGCGGCGAAAACGCGGTCACGCGGGTGATGCGGCTCACCGGAAAATCGAATTGCTGGGCCGTGTTTTCGCCCGCCCAGTCGAAATACTTGCACGTCACCTGCCCGGGGTAGTCCACGCGGCTACCCAGCCCCAGCGACTGGAGGCCCTGGCGCAGCTCGTAGCCGTCCAGCATGGCCTCGGTGGCGGCCCAGATGCGCAGGGTCATGAGTTCGCCCGGGTCCACGGCCTGCTCGGGCATCTCAAAGAGCGCCCCCGGACAGGTGTCGGACCCGAATTCGAGCAGCAGCGACGCTTTGGCGGGCATGGCTAGACCGTCTCCAGGCGCAGGTTGAGATTGTAGAGCGAGTCGGCGTCAGGGTCGGCCTCGCCCATGATCGATATGGCGGACACGGGCGACTCGTCCCCGAACCGAAATCGGACGCAAAACTGGCGGCCGTCGTGCAGGGTGAGCAGGCCCGTCCATCCTGGCGTGGATGCCCAGGCGTAGAGCGTGTCCACCAGGGATTTCGCACACCAACCGTCCTCTCCCGTGAGGTCGATCGGGCGGCCGCCGGACAGGGCCGTGTCCTGGACCACCATCCCTCCGCCAATGGTCCGGCGCGAGGTGCGGCCGACCAGCGGCGCGGCGTGTTCGTTGGACCAAATGAGATCAGGCGGCAGGGTCAGGCCCGCCAGGGTGATGGCGCTCATCGGACGCTGGCCCCCCTGCGTTTGAGTTCGCGCATCAGCGCCGTGGCCGTGTCGCGGTCGGTGCGGGTCGGGTAGGTCTGGCCGCCCATCTGCAGATTGACTGTTGCGGAAAAGTCGTCGCCGCGAGGCCGCGACGGGCCGTCGGGCAGGGATTTCGCGAGGTCGCCGCCTGGCACCACGCCGCCGTCGGCAAACCGATGCACGGACAGGCGGTCCAGGAAATCGTCCACGTTCCAGCCGTTTAAGGCCTCAAACGCCCCGCGCCCGAGCCGGTGCATGGTGCTGGCCTTCAGCACGCCCTCATCCGGGGCCAGGAGCGCCGGGACGGAATCCATGCCGCGCCTCGCCCCCTCGGCCAGGGGCACGATGCCGCCCTCGGCAAATCGCCGCACCCGCGAGGTCATGCGCGTGATGGCGCTTTCGAGCCCGACCAGCCCTCCCTTGGCCAGCCATTGCGAAAACCCGCTGACGCTGTAGCCCTTTTCCTCGTCGGCGTTGGCGCGCGCCCGGCCCTCGCGGATGCTCAGATCCTCCATCGTGCGGTTGTAATCCAGGAGGAGGTCGGCCAGCCGCTCGTCCAGGTCTTTCTGGATGCGCGCCCGCTCCTGCTCGCCGTCGGCCCTGGCCTCGGCGGTGTCTTCGGCGGCCTCGGTCTCGGACTCCAACTTGCTTTCGTCGAGCGCGGCCTTGGCGGCGTTGACGGCGGTCTGGTAGTCGGTCCCGGCATTCACCTGCCCGGCCAAAAATTCCGCCATTTTTGTCGCTGGTTCCCGGCTGTTTTTTTCGGCGTCGTAGGCAGCCTGGGCCTCCATGACCTCTTTTTTTTTCCCAGGATTGGCCTTGATTGACCACGGCGGGACATAAATCACCCCGGGAAATCCGGACAATTGCGACGTAATTACGTTAGCTTGCACTCCACCTTTTTTTGACTCGTCCAGCGCCGACTTGAGCGACGCCAGCTTTTCTTTGCGCTCGTAGTCGTATGCCTTTTTGGCTTCGTACAATTCGACCAATTTCTCGGTCCGGACCTCCTCGGCCTCGGCCACCAGCTCCTCATATTCTTCCTGCATCCGCTCCAGGGCCTCCTGGAGCTTCTCGGCGATCTTCTCGATCTTTTCCTGCTCGTCGGCCAGACTGTCGGCCAAGTCTTCGTCCCCGTCGGCACGGGCGCGACTCACGGCCAGATCGTAGTCCTCCTGGGTACGGGCGCGGGCCAGGGCGATGTCGGCCAGCTCCTCGTCCAGGCTCCCGCCGCGCGCGAATTTCGTGACCGCCGCGTCGTGGATCGATTCCATGCGCCCCACGGCCGACAGTCCCAGCGGCGACAGGCCGCGCGGCCGGGGTTGCGGCTCGGGGATGCCCACCGAGCGGCGCAGCATCCGGGCCAGGTCGGCGATGCCGCCCACCAGCCCGCCGCTTGCAAACTGCGGCACGGGCAGGCGTTTGTTGTTGATCAGGTTCAGGAGGTCCGGCCCGTAGTGCTGCACCGCATCTTTTTTGACGACGTATTCGCCGCGCATGAGCATGGCGGGCACGTCGTCTTTGGTGCCGTGGCCGGGGATGTACGGCGCGGGCAGGCGGCGGAACACCGGCCCGCCCGTGGCGTAGGCCTCCACGTCGGAATCGACCGGCGACACCTTGAAATTCCCCGATCCCTTCACCACCAGGTTGATGGTGTGCTCCGAGGAGGTGGGGCGCTTGAGCTCGGCGATTTTCGTCTCGGCGTCCGTGGCATTGGGCGCGAAACGGTGCTGGGACTCGGTGCGCGTGCCCGCCAGCCGGTCCAGCTCGCTGTCCACGCGGCGGGTGTCGGGCTGCACGGCGGCCGTGGGCGTGACCTCAGTGCCGTTCAAATCGGCCAGGGCCTTTTCCAGCTTGTCCAGATTCGGTTCGACCGCGATCTCCATTTTCGCGTCGGTCTTGAGCCGTTCCAGCCGCACGGTCAGGTCCTCGAACGTGCGTTGCAGTTCCGTGCCGGTGTTTTTCCAGGCGGCGGCCCCGGCGTCGGCGGCCTGGGCCCAGACCTCACCCGCCTGCCGCACGCCGTCGGTGGCCGTTTGGATCGCGCCGGACTGCGACACGCCCGACGACTCGGACACCGTGGCCAGATCGGCGTAGAGCCCCTGGGCTTTTTTCGCCAGATCGACCGACGAGGCGAAACCGTCCGCCGTGCCCGTGGCCCGGGCCGCCTCGGCCCGCTGCAAAACCGCGTTGGCCTCGGCCAATTTGTCGTACCACCGGGCCGATTCGCTCATGCCCTGACGCTGGATGTCGCGGATTTTTTCTTCCGTGGTCATCCGGGCCTGGCGCGCCTCTTCGGCGTATTTTGACTCCTGGGAAATCGCGTCGGCCACGGCGGTTTTGAGCGTGTCCAGCCAGTCGGTCACGGCCCGGATGCGCGCCTCGCGCAGGCCTTTATGGATCTGCTTGACCGTCTCGGCCTGCTGGGCCTCGGACCCGCCGACCATGCGCACGGCGTCGAGCTGGCGGGCGGCGGTCTGGTCGGCCAGGGACAGGATCGCGTCCTTTTTGCGGCGCTCGTTTTCGATGCGCGCCGCGACCGCGCCGGATTCGGTCTGGGCCATGGCCTCGGCCCGCTCGATCTGGTAGTCCCACCAGCGGCCGGAACTCGCCTCCAACTGCTTGTTCGTGGCGGCCAACTTCTTGATCGTGGCGTCGAGCTGCTCCATCTCGTCTTTGGTGAGCGCGACGTTCCCGGCCTGGTCCTTGAGCTTGATCGTGCCGTCCTGGACCTGGCGCTTGAAATCCTCCAGCCCGACCACGGTGTGCCCCAGGCTGGCCGCGTACTGGCGGATCATGGCGTCGGCCTCGGCGGTCTGGCGCGCGGCCTGGGCTTCGAGCCGGGCCGCCTCGGCCTTGAGGCTGTTCAGGTCGGACAGCGGATTGAGCAGGCCGTTGACCACCTGGATCAGGTTGGCGTAGCCCTCGGCGGCCTGGGGCGCGGCCAGGGCCAGCCCGAGCAATCCCAACTTGCTGCCTGCGGCAGCCGCCGCCAGATTCATGAGCGACGACGACACCTTGTCGATAGCGTAGTAGGCCCCCAGCGCGACGATCAACAGTTTCCAGCGGTCGATGAAATCCGCCACGGTGATCACGCCGCGCTTGACCATCCCGAACAAGGTGGTGAGCGCCGTCCCGGCGTCCGCAGCGAACCGGGCCAGGGAGCCGTCGGCCTTCATCTGCTGGATTTTTTTGAGCAGGCCGTCCAACTCCTGCTTGAGCGCGTCGAACGGCCCCGCGCCCATGCCCTCGGCAACCATGGACGTTATCTCGTCCTTGAGGTTGGACAGCATGCCCAGCCAGGTCTGCGACTGGCGCTCCATCCCCTCGCCGAACTTGCCGGACCAGATGCCCGAGAGCGCCGCGCCGATGTCTGTGGCCGTTTTCTGGGTCGATTTGGTCATCTGCTCGCCGTTTTGCATCCACGAAAACGTGACCTGGTCCCCGGCGGTCTGGGTCCGGATGCCGAACTCCTTGAGGCGCTCGAACTCGCCCGTGGCCGCGTCGGCAAAGGCCTCCACGCCGTCAATCAGGCTTTTGCCCATGCTCGACGCGGTGTCGCCGATGGTCTGCAAAACCTCGGTCGGCTCGAAGCCCTGGCTGGCCAGCCGGGTGAAGGCCTCGGTGACCTGCTCCAGTTCGTAGGGGGTCTTGGCCGTAAACTCCTTGATCCAGGTCATAGCCGCCTCGGCCCTGGCGGACGAACCGGTGATGGTCTCGAGCTGGATCTGAAATTTCTCGAACGTGGCCGGGATGCCCACGGCCGTGGACGCGGCCCAGCCCGTGAACAGCGCGGCCGCTGCGGTCTTGAGGTTCAGGATGCTGGCGGTCAGGGATTCGGAGGAAAGCTCGGTCTTTTTGAGCGCGTCGGGGCCGGATTTGCCCAGCCCCTCGATCTCGCGCACCACCTGGTTGACGATGTTGGACGCCTGATCCTGGGCCTTGATGATGATGCTGACGGTGGTGGCGTCCATGGTCTAATCCCTCGACAGTTGTTTCAGGTGTTTTCCCAGGGCGTCTTTTTCGCCGCGCACCGCCAGCAGGACGTCCGTGACCAGGGCCAGCCTGCGGCGGCGCTCGGCCCGGTCCGCCGCTTTCAGCGCAATCTCGTACCAGGCCAGGCCGTAGCCCATGACCCCCGTGTGCCCGGCCGACAGCAGCATCTGGATGCCGTCGGCCAGCCGCTCGGCTACGGGGCGGGGGTCGGTAGCTCTTTTGTGTTTTCTGCGATTTTTTTCAGCCCCCGCCGAACTCGGACGAAAAAACCCGCGTTCACCCTCGCAAACGCCTCGACAATCTCGACATAATCCTCGCCTCCCAGCTTGAGGATGTCGTCCCCCAGGGAGGTGCATTGGCCAAAAATATCAATCACTTTTTGAATATTTCTGTACATCCAGGACACAGCCGATAACGAGTCAATTTTGTCCACCGTCAAAAGTTCCGTGAACGTCTCCACCGCCGCCGGAAGCTGCGACACGCACATCTCCCGGACGGTCACGGCCTGGCCGTCGATGGTGATGGTCTCTTCTTTGCGCATGGTCGGTCCTTTTTTACGCGGGCGGGAATTCGACGAACGAATACGGCTGGGACTGGCCAGCCACCACGTTGATGGCGCCCTCAAGGGCGAACGTGGAAAAATCGTCCGTCAGGAAATCCACGCCATCCGTGGGCAGCATGTCGCTTTCCGGGATGTCGATGATGATGTGGTTGCCGTTGTCCAAGTTCTTTCCGTCGAAATGCCAGCGGACCTTGATCCTGGACTGGGTGCCGCCCTTGGTGATGGTGGCGTCCGTGGCCGCGATGGCGTCGTGGTCGAACGTCACCACCAGGCTGCCGGTATCCGGGATGTCGCCGTCCGACCGGACCAGGATTTTCCCCGAGTGCAGCATCACCTCGTAATCCTCTCCCAGCACGTAGGGCGTAGAGCCGACCACCGCAGAAACCGACCCCGTCTTGACCAGATATTTGCCCAGGTCGAGGTAGGTGTCCTTGGTGATGGCGGACAGATCGAACGTCTTGACGACGTCAGACCCGACCTCCTGCGAAAAAGGCTCAACCGTGCCGAGCAGGGCCATGGCCCGGTTGGTGGCCCGCAGGTCCTTGCCGGATACCGCAAGCGTGGATTCGCCCTTGAGGGGAATCTGCCGGGCCACGTTGCCGTAAGTCGTGCGGCCCTTGCTCTTCATTTTCTTCATTTCGGCGTTCTCGGTGATCTTGAACGAGTCAAAAAAACCGATGAACAGCAGCCCCGTGGACGTGCCGTCGTCGAAAAAACGCTCGGCAAAAACGTCCCCCGCACAAATCAACCCATACGCATCAAGATTCGGCATGACAGTCTCCTCCCTATCGGATGTTCGAGATTAACAGAGCGCTCCAGTTCAAATGATACGGCAGCGGCACGCCTTCGGGCACGTCGCTGCTTGGATCAACCCGCCCCAGTCGGGCATTGCAAACCGCCCCTTCCGCCAGATAACGGAAATCTTCGATTAGTAGCTCTCCGTTGATGACGATGACGCCGTTATCCAACACCTCCTCGCCGGGTGCGTGCACACCAACACCCATCAGCACATTCATCTCCGTCCGACGAACGGCGTTCGACCTGGCAGCGGTGTTCCGGAGCACATTGACAACGGGGTATCGTTCGCTGTCCGGAGTCCTCTCCGGGTCAAAGCCGATGCGGACCTCGGGCCTGCGATGAAAATGTTCCATGCACCAGGCTTGCACCGTGGGGTCGTCGCGGATCGCCGAGGCGATGCGGACAAATATCTGGCTCGGCATCATGATTTGCTTCCTCCCGTCAGGTAGCGGTGCATGGCCGCCGTGAATTTTTTTTGGAAATGGGCGGGAATTTTCGCCCGCATTTTGCGAAACACCGGCCCGATGCTCGGCCGGGCCGGGATTTTCAGCACCGTCGTGGAGTTGCGCAGGAAAAACCGTTTCGTCTGCGCCCAGTAGCGCCGGATCGCGGCGGTCACGGGCACGGTGCGGCCCTTTTCGTGCTTGCGCACCAGGTCGTTGAGCGAGCGGTCCATCGTCCCGGCCCGGCCCTTGTTCGATTTGCCGAATCCGATCTCCACGTGGCTGGCGTCGGGCGCGGCCACGTAGCGCGCGAAACGCCCCAGCCAGTACAGCGGGCTGGGCGGAACCTCGCGCTTTTTCCAGCCGGATTTCGTGCGCTTGAACGCGGCGGTCAGGGGGTGCAGCGGGGCCCAGTTGTCGCCGCCGTATTCGACGTGGTTGCGCAGCTCGGCGCGCATCAGCCAGCCGCAGGATTTGAGCGCGGACAGGTGCGCCCGGGCCACCATTTTCATGTCGCGCAGGCGGGAGACCTTGCCGACCGACTGGGCCAGGGTCTTTTTGTCGATGGACAGTTTCATCCCCGCCTCCAGTTCGGCGACTGCTCCCGGGTCACGCGGATGATCCAGAACGGCCCCTCGCGCAGCCGCTGGATTTGCTGGCCGCTGGATTTGCGGCAGGTCCAGGTCACGCCGTCCACCTCGATCACGTCGTCAACCTGTGGGGCCGGGACGTCCCGGGCCGGGACGCGCGCCTCGGCGATGACCAGGTTGGACCGGGACTCGCTCTCGGCCTGCTCGTGCGTGATGCGGGCGAACGTCGCCACGGCCGCGCCGCCCTGCGCAGCCGGGAACCCGGCGGCCTCACCGGCAGCTTTCGGCTGGTAGACGGCCGGGGACGCGATGTCGGCGAAGGCGTCCAGGATGTCGTCGGCAAAATCGTCGAGGATGGTGGTCATTGCGCCCCCATCATTTTGAGCATCGAATGCACCACGACGGCCGTCACCACGGGCGTCACCACGGCGGACACCGTCAGTCCCACGCCCACGGCGATGTAGGTGGAGCGGCGCAGGGCGTTGATGGCGCGCCACTGGTCGGCGTCGTTTTGCTGGATCGCCTCGATTTTCTCCCGCAGGTGGCCGAGCACTTCGTGGTGCAGGGCGCAGACATGCCCGCCGGTCTGATTCTCGCCACCCATCGCCCGCCCCCTATTTGATTTTCGCCTCGTAGCACTCGATCACCGCATCCCGGAGCCGCAATTCATTGATCAATTCCAGGATGTTGTAGTTCGACACCAGCCCGTTCTCCATGCTCCCGAGGTGCGGTCCCTCCACCCACAGATCGAGCGGCAGATCCTGCCCAAAGGTGCGCGGGCACGGGCTCGGCTTCACCACCTGGGGCACCACGATCTCCGCCGGTTTCAGCATGGTCGCGCACGCCGTAAGCGAGCACAGCAGCATTAAGATTGCGAATAATTTCAAGGCTTGTCTTTTCATCGACGACACTCCCGGGTTTCGGGGTCTCACTCACGGCCGTGGCCAGGGTCCGCTGCATCCGGCGGATGCCGGTCTGGAATTCGTCCATGGCCCGTTGCGTAGCCGCGACCTGGCCGTTGACCGCCGCCAGTTCCTGGTCACGAACAGCCACCACCTGCTCCAGTCCCGCGATCCGGGCCTCACGGTTGCGCACCAGCCCCTCCTGCCGGGCCACCTCGGCCGTGAGCTCGGCCCGCTGGGTCTCCAGGCCCGCCACGTCCGCCCGCAGGATCAGGATGTACCCGCCCAGCCCCGCCAGGATCGCGGCCACCGCCAACGCACCGATCAGTTTGATGTTCACAGGTCTCCGCCTCCTGCGTTTCCGCCGTCCACGGGCGGGGGTGGGCAGGGCAGGCCGCCCGGCGACGGCATGCCCCAGGGCCGTTCAAAAACCGACTGGACCGCCTTGGCCCCGAACGGAACCGCCACGGCGGCGATATCGCTCCAGGTGGAGAGCGAGGCCTGGCCGATCCAGAACAGCGCCACCCAGCGCATGATCAGCTCGTTGACGATCACCAGCGCCACCAGCAGGCGCATGGAGGACAGCCGTCCGGACTCATCGGAAAAAATGTCGCGCCAGACGCCCATTTTCACGGCCGTACCCGGGCGCTCGCTGGGGGTTTCATTCGGATCGCCGCCGGAAAAAAGGCGCATCAGCGGCCCCCCCGGTACAGCAACGGGTGGACCAACCGCTTCCAGACCCGGGCCACGCGCCGGGCCAGGGAACCGGGCAAACCAATGTCGCGCAGACGACAGTAGACGTGTCCGTCGTTGAGCCGGTGCCGCAGCCACTCAAACACCGAGCAGCCCCTTGACCTGGGCCAGCCGGATCGCGCGATCCTCCAGGCCGTTGTACCCGCCGTTGATCAGGCGGGTTGTGCTGCGCAGATCGTCGGACTCGGCGTAGGGCGTCAGGTTTTTCCACGTCCAAAACGCGCAGGCGCACGGCACGAGCAACTGCTCGGACAAAACCAGCGCCGGATTGGACTCGATATCCACGCCGATCATCTGCCCGATCTGGCGGTACGCGCCGCGCCCGGTGAGATGGAAAATCCCCTGCCCCCGGTACAGCCAGCCGTCGTCATCGGCTGTGCCGTTTTCCTCGTTGCCCATGCGCGAGCCGTAGGCCAGGTTGGCCAGGGCCACGTCCTCGGGGTCCGGATCGGAGGGATCCCAGGCGTACGGCCGGGCCGCCTCCAGGCTCGGGAAGCGCCGGGGCCAGACGACCGTCAGACGCTCGGCGCTGTAACGCAGGTTCTCGACAAGCGCCCGGAAAAGCCGCGTCTCGTGCGCGGCGTGGGCCAGGAAGTGCGCCAGCACCAGAAGCGAGGTCATGCGCCAGCGTTCCAAAACCGGCCAGGCCACGGCAAACGCCGAGCGCACCACGGGCAGGGCCTGGGGGGCCAGGGCGTCGATCACGGGGAGCAGATCCATTCAGACCTCCAGCCATTCGGCGTCGGGCGCGCCGAGCATGGTGCGCAGCCAGCCGCGCGAGGCGCAACGCACCCGGTCGGCCAGCGCGAAACGGTCCCGCCACCACAATTTTTGCATCGGCTGGTACGGGGTGCCGGTGTCCAGGCACACGCCGGACAGGATCAGGCGCGGATAGCCCAGGCCCAGCCCGGCCAGCACAGCCAGGTGGGCCGAGCCGCCCAGCGACACCGGGCTCACCCAGGCCACGTCCACCGACCCGGACAGGGCCGGACCGTGGGTGAGCGGCCGGTTCGCGCCGATCCAGCCGCCCTGTTCCAGCCATTCGCGCAGGTGGCCGGGATGCACGGTGGCGGCGTGGTCCGGCGGGATGACGGTCTCGGCGATGGCCCGGTTGACGGCCATGAGGTGCACGGTGCGGCCCAGCACGGACAATTTGTCGAGCGTGTCGCACAGGTCGTCGCGCCAGCCCGGGGCCGTGCCCGCGACCACAAGCACGTCCGCGTTCCAGCGGTCGAGCGTGACCCCGGGCCGGATCCCCGGGGTCACGTTGTGCAGGGGGCGCGCGGGGGTGGTCATCAGCCGCGCTTCCCTTTTTTGGCGGCCGCATCGGGGTCGGCCGGGGCCGGATCGGCCTGGACCGGGTCCGGCGTCGGATCGGCCGGGGGCGGGTCCGGCGTCGGGTCGGCCTGGACCGGGTCCGGCGTCGGGTCGGCCGGGGCCGGGTCCGGCGTCGGATCGGCCGGGGGCGGGACGGCCGGGGGCATCTGGTCCGTGGCCGGGGCGGCTTCTTCGGCCGGTTCGGCCACGCCGTCGTCGATGGCCTCGACAGCCACGACGTCGGGAAGGTCCAGGACGGTGTCCCGGGGGTAGGTTTTACCCATGTAGCGAAACGTGCCGGAGGTGACGATTTTCATGGCGCCACCACCTACACGGCCTGGATCGAGGCGAAGGCATCGATCTCGTGGATGGCCGGAAGCGGCGCGGACTGGATCATCAGGTGCCGCACCGGCGGGTTGTTGGGGATCCACGAGGACGGATAGTACGGCGTGGACACGCCCTCGATCAGGGCCTTGGCGTCCTTGATGGCCCCAAAGTGCATGCGCGCCTCGGCCCGGGTGGAGCCGATCAGAATCTTGTTGGCCGGGACCATGGCCTGCAGCACGCCGGAATCGTCCTCGTAGTAGTCCAGGAACTGATAGAGCTGCACGCCCTCCAGCTCCCCGATGTAGGTCACGCCCTTGGGCAAGTCCTGGGGCACAATCTGGCCCATCAGCACCCGGCGATTGTCGAGCTGTTTGAGCACCAGTTCGTTTTTCTTGAGGGCCTGGGCCACGTCCAAACCCAGCACCATCACGTCCGGCACGTGTCCCGAGTCCTTGGCCAGCAAATCCTTCCATTCCGCAATATCGCCAATGGGATTGGAGGTGCTGGCGGTCCACTTGTCGGCGGCGGACAAGATGATCTTGTGGGTGTCGGCCATGCCGAAATCCACCTCGAGGGAAATATCCTCTCCCACGCAGATGACCTTGCCGGTGTTCAAAATCTGGGCCGCCATCCAACCGATGCGCCGGTTGATCTGGGTCATCAGGTCCAGCAGGTCGCGCCCGAGCTGATAGGCCGCGCGCTCCTGAGGGCTTTTGCCGCCGTAGACGTGTTCGCCCGGCAGCCGCTTGAGCAGGTCGCCAGCCGTGGTGGTCCGGAACGGCTTGACGTACGGCGGGATGAGGGTCTTGGTGGCGTAGCCCTTGCGCTCCACGGGCTTGCCCTCGCTCAGGGGGTTGACGAACGCGGCCAGCCTGCGGCCGCCCTTGACCACGTCCACGTCCACGTGCTCGGACAGGTGCACGACGGGATCAGAGAAGTGGAAAAAGGTCTCCAGCAGGAAATCCCCCACCGGATAGCTGGTCTCGATAACTCCCAGCATCTCGCGGCTGGAGAACAGATCGATTTCGTTGGGCATGGCTTAGGCCCCTCCCACGGCGGTCAGGTAGATGTTTTTGTCGCGCAGGTCGTCACGGATGCTGGCCAGGGTGTGGCCGGTCCCCAGCGTCAGGGAGGCCTGGTTGAACTGGCCGGACAGGTAGCCCACGGTGACCACGTCGGCGCTGGTGGCGTCCACGGCCTCGGCCAGGATGCAGTCCGGGGTCTGGCTGCCGTCGGTCACGGACGTGGCGCCGGACAACACGTATTTGCCCACGTCGTCGGACTCGTCGTCCGTGATCTTGCCGAGCACCGCGCCGCGCGGCAGGACGCCCTGGCCAGCGGCCACGGTGATGCCCCGGGTCACGATTTTGGCGTCACCGGCGATCAGGTTGTCCGGGACGAACGTCCCGGCGGTCTGGTATCCCTGCAACATGGCTATTTCCTCCCCTGTCCGGCGGTCAGGCCGGATTTCATGGCCGCCTGCAGCCGGGCACGCTCGGCCGCTTCCGGATCGGCGGGGCCGCTAGGCGCGGCGGGCCTGGCCAGGGCCGACTGCAACAGCGTCAGGTGCGACGCCGGGGCCGGGGCCTGCTGGGTGGCCGGTGGCGCCGGGGCCTGGGCCTGGGCCAGCTTGGCCGCCATCGCGGCGTATTGATCGGCGGTCACGCCGATTTCGGCGGCGGCCGCCAGGGCCTCGGTCAACCGCTGGCCTGCCTCCGCGCCGAGGATGACCCCGGCCAGGGCCACGACGCTCGCGGCGGACGGCTGGGGCTGGACGGCCGGGGCGGGCGCGGCCGCCGGGGCCTGGGACACGGGAGCGGCCGCCGGGGTCTGCTGGGCGGCTGGCGCGGGGTTCGGGACCGGGGGAACGGCGGCGGTCTGTCCCCCGCCGGGCAACGCAGTGGATGCGGGCATGGTCTCCTCCATGGCTGTGAGGTTCCCGGCGAGGGGCCGGGGGGCCGACAATTCGGCCAGCACTCCCTCGAAACTGCCCAAGGCGTCGGCCATCCCGGCCGCGACCGCCTGGGCCCCGACCAGGACGCCGCCCTGGCCGAAATCGGTTTCCACGGTCTGCACCGACACGCCGCGAAACGCGGCCACGTCGGCGATGAACACGGCGGCCAGCTCGTCCAGTGTGCCGACCAACTCCCGGCGACCGTCGTCGGTTTCGGGGTCGAGACGCTTTTTCGGGGAGCGGCTGGACACGATCTCCAGGGTCCGGCCGTCGGACTTGGGCAGGGTCATGACCACGCCGATGCTGCCCAGCACGGCCGTCGGGTCGGCCACGATCCGGTCGCAGGCGGCGGCGATCCAGTAGGCCGCGCTGGCGCCGGTCGCGCCGACGTAGGCGGTCACGGGCTTGACGCCCCGGGCCGCGAAAACCTGGGCCGCAAACTCGTGGATTCCGGCCATCTGCCCGCCCGGGCTGTTGATCTCCAGGAGCACCGCCTGCACCGACGGATCGTCCAGGGCGGCCCGGAAATCCCGGGCCAGAAGCTCCACGGACGTGGCGCCGGAAATCTCGGTGAACAGACTCGAATAGCGAAAAATCGGGCCGGTCACCGGGATCACGGCCACGCCGTCGCGCACCGCCACCCGCTCGGAATTGTCCAGGCGTTGCCCCATTTTCACGGCCAGGGCCTCGGGGTCGCCGTTGCGGCTGGCGATCTCCACGATGCTCTCCAGGTGGCCGGGCAGGATGGCCCACGGTTCGTCATGGATGGCCGCGAGCACGCGCCGGGGCTCATTTTTCGGCATCGGAAGCCTCCTCGGTTTCGGGCGACGCCTCTGCGACTGCGGGTTTTTCGGTCGCATTGTTCTGGGTGGACGCACGGCCCGTCAGATTGAACGACAACCCGAGTTTCTCGATGAGCCGATTTTCTCCCGCTCGAATAACGAACGATGTGTCCCTGTCTCCAGAATGTGATTCGATCACCTCTGCGTAATTCTTGATTCCGGCCGCCAGGGCCATGATGTCGGCTTCGATCTCTTTCACCGGGTCCACATGGCCCCGACGCGGCGGCACCCAACGGACGGACAGGTAGTCCTCGCGGGCGTCAAAGAATTGCGGCGCGCCCTCCGGCATCTCGATGTAGCCGCGCGCAAACGCCTCTTCGACCACGGCCTCCCAGACCGGACGGCAAAATGCGCTCTCCAGCCACGACTGGTAGCGCTGGAACACCCGCCAGGCCTCAAGCAGCGCGGCCCGGGCGCTCGAATAGTTGGTTTTGCTGAAATCCTTGGCCACGACCTCGTAGGGCATCCCGGCGGCGGCCCCGGCGGCGCGCAGGATGCGGGCCACGAAGGCGTCGAAATTGCTGTTCGGGCGGGGGGCGTCCAGGGTCTTGCCGCGCTCGCCGGGGTACAGGTGCAGCACCGAGCCCGGGGCGATCTCGCGCACCTCGCGCCCGGCCGGCCGCAACCTGGACTTGCCCCGGGGGTCCATGCCGAACCCGGCGGCCACGGCTTGGTCGGACTCGATGACCACCGGGAACGCGGCGGTGATGATCTGGCCCACCAGCTCGTAGTCCAGGTAGTCGGACAGGTCGCGGAAGAATTTCATGGCCGGGGCCAGGACGCTCACGCCGCGCACCTGCTCCTCGTCGGTCTGGGGAAAGGCGTGCAGCACCACCGGCCGCCAGGCCACGCGCGCCGGGTAGTAGGCCACGTTCCAGGACAGGCCCACGTCCAGGCGTCCGGTGAGCGGGTCCGGGTTGGCGATGTAGTAACCCACGGGCTCGCCGCGCGACCCGAGATGCACGCCGTCGCGGATCAGCGGCGAAAGCGTCAGGTCGCCGGGCGAGGCCAGCCTAAGCGGGGACAGCACCTGCAGGGCCAGTGAAAAGGGCGCCAGCGGATCGCCCCGGTCCACGCACAGGTTCAAATATTCGCCTTTGACCAGGGTGGAGCGGATGTTGAGTTCCTGGATCTGCCAAAAATTCAGGCGGTCCCCGGCGTCGGCCCGGTCGGGACGGCTGGCCCAGCGCGCGAACTCGCGTTCGATGGCGTCGCGCAGGCGCGCGGCCTCCTCCTCGCTGATGCCCAGGCGCTCGGCGGACAGGGTGGACTGGGGGCGAATGCCCGGGCCCACGATGTTGACGGTCATGCCGCCGATGAGGCTTGCGGCGTTGGGGTCGTTCCCGGCCAGGTCATCGGCCCGGGCCTGGATTCGGGAGCGTTCGCGGGAGGCGGAAAATTCGGTTTGCCGGTGCGGGAACCAGTTGGACATGGTGCCGTGGTAGCCCCCGGCCGTGAGCGCGATGCCCGGGACGCGGCCCGGCGCGGCGGGTGAGGCGGCCCGGCGTCTGGCCACGGCCCGGGCGTTCACAGACACCCCCCGGGGCGGGTCGGGATCAGCGAGATGGTGCGCGACGCGACGCCGGTGCGGGAGGCCTGCTCCCGGGCCAGGGCGTCGCCGAAGGATTTGAGGTCGACCAGGGAGGTGCGGTCGAAGGAGTCGCCGCCGATGGTCACCCGCTGGCCGCGCAGCACTCTGGGCACGGCGGCCTTGACCTGGGCGATCAGCTCGGCAAGCTCGGTGTCGGTGTACAGGGCGAACATGCGGCCCGGATACACAATCGCCATGGTGCGGTCAGAGACATCAGCATACCATGGCGACATCAGCGACACTTTTTTCAGGCCCAAAAATTCCCGGAAAGCAAAGGGCCACAAGGATTTTCAGCCCGTGGCCCGAAAGAATCGACAAACGCGGCAAAAAAAGTTTCAGGCGGCCTCGTCCGGATGGACCTCCCGGCGGCGCTTAAAAGCCTCCACGGATGACATGTAGACGCGCAAACCCTTGAAATTGCCGACTTTCAGCGCCCGCAATTCTCCCCGCTCCACCAGACGGTAGACGTGGGAGCGGCTACAACCCAGCAGTTCGCGCACCCGGGCCACATTGATCACGGTCTCGGCCATCACCGCCCCCTGTTTTGGAACCAGCCGGGCAGGCCCGGACGCCCGGGCCCCGCCGTTGCCGCGTAGGCCGGATCGTCCTCCGGCTCGTCCTCGTCCTCGCCGTCCCGGGACCAGTGCTGTACGCCCAGCACCTCGGCCGCCACCAGGGCGTAGACCTCGCAGTCCCAGAAATGGTTTGCCCGCTTGGGCGGGCACATCCACGCCCCCTCTTCCTCGTCGAAATATTCGGCGCACATCTGCCGGGCGTAATCCTCCGAGGCCTCGGCGTGGAGGTGGAACGCCCCGGGGTCCGTGGGCAGGATCGCCAGCTTGCCGGACAGGCGATTTTTGAAAAACGTGGTGTCCGCGCGTAGGAGCTTGAGGCCGCCCGGGATGGCCCGATCCGTGCCCGGAAAAATCTCCAGCGTGGAGAAGGAAAACGGCCGGGTCATGCGCCGTTCGCCCTTGAGCGGCAGGACCAGCCCCCGGTTGGAGACGCAAAAATCGTAGACCTGGGACGTCTTGTCGCCCTGGGAGTCCTGCACCGCCAGCCGGACCTGATATTCGCCGCCCGCCGCGTCGCGGTAGCTGTCCTGCCACAGCACCCGGGCCAGGGCCTCGAAGCTGTCCACGACGCCCTCGCGCACCAGCCAGGTCTCGCGCTCCATGCCCCAGCCCACGGCCCGGATCACGTAGACGAATCCGTCCTGCTGGGTGTCCACCCCGGCCACCAGACAGGCCACCCGGCCGCCGCCCGGGACCAGCCCGCGCGGACGTTCGTCGGCCAGGGCCAGGATGTGTTTCTCGGCCCGCTCGGCCGTGTAGTCGCGCCAGGGGGTCGCCTCGTAGCCGTTGCAGTAGTCCTTGAGCGCGGTCTTGTCCTTTGTGCCCTTCAACAGCGCCGCCGCCGTCTCGGACAGGGAGACGAACGGCGAGTAGTGGGCCGACAGGTGAAAGGCGATGCGCGGCGGCCGGTACCGGCGCAGGTGCGCGAAAAGCTCCAGGCCCGTGCGCTCCTCGCGCCATTCGCCGTGGGCCACGGCCCGGTCGCGCTTGGCGTCGTCCCAATGGGCGCCGCACCGCTCGCATTCGTACCAGGCCAGATTGTCGTCCTGGATCCGGTCCGGATCGCGCACGTCGTCGGGCCAGCGCAGACGCGGCCGCCCGTCCTGGTCCGCCGACACCAACCGTTGCTCACAGCCGCAGTCCGGGCACCGCGCAAAAAAGTAAAACCGGGCGTTGGCGCGCAGCCAGGCCAGCCAGATCGGCCCGGTCTCCGTGGTCGGGGAGGAAATGTCCAGCGCCTTGCGATCCCAGCGGAACGTCCTCTGGCGCTTTTTGATGAGGGCGTCGGTGCTAGCCTCTTTTTTGGACGGCGAGGCCGGGAATTTGTCCACCTCGTCCTTGATCTGGTACTTGGCGGCGACCCTGGCCAGCCGCGTCACCGACCCCGCCCAGGCGAGCTGAATGGGCATGTGTTTGAGCTTGAGGCGCTTTTTCGTCATGTCGCCGGGACGGCCGGTGGTCAGGGCGCGCAGCCTAGGCGATGCCTCGAACATGGGCTTGAGGCGGTCTTCCACCAGATCGTCGGCCGTGGCCTCGTCCGGCACGATGTACTGGGCCAGGGCCGGATCACGGTCGGCGATGTAGCCCAGGATGATCTCCGCGATTTTGGATTTGCCGAGCTGCGGCGCGGCGCAGACCGCCACGTCGCGCACGTAGGGCTCGGCCCAGGCGTCCATGATCCCGGCCAGGTACGGGGCGTTGACGTTGCGCCAGGGGCCAGGGCGCGAGCCTTCCGTCACCACGAAATAGCGTTCGGCCCATTCGGACGGCCTGATGCCCGAGGGGGCCCGGAACGCGGACCGCACGGTGGACGAAAACAAGAAGGCGAATGTCCCGCGCGGGATGCCGGACAGGCCGATGGAGCGCAGCCACGCCGTGTCGGCCTGGAGGCGCTCGGGGGCTTTTTTGGGGGGCGGCGTCAACCAGCGCGCGGCTTCGCTCATGCGGCGTCCTCCGCGTCGTCCGGCCCTGGGCCGTCCACCCCCTCGGGGTCGTCGTCCATCTCGATCTCGAAATCCCGGCGGCGGGCGAAGGAGTTGAAGAAATCGTTGCTGGCGGACACGAAGAAATGCACCACCTCGTCGATTTTTTTGGGGTCGCCGCCGACCATGGACACCATCTCGGGCACGTTGGTGTAGATCCACTGCCGAAGCGAGGCGCGCAAAACGGTCACCGCGCCCACGAGCTGCTGGTCCACCTCGTCACGCGACAGGAGTTCGCCGCGCTCCTTCTGGTTGCGGAAGCGGGTGCGCTCGTTCAGCTCCCGCTTGAGGGCCAGTTCCTCGGCCAGAAGCTCACGCTTCATGCGCAGGGTGTCCGCGTCGTCGGCGTCCGGGGCGGCGTCGGCCGGGGCCAGGTTCGCGGCGGCGTAGGCGTCGGCGTCGGCGCGCAGAACCATGCCGTCGGGCTGCACCCGCAGCAGGCCCTTTTTCTTGTCCGCGTAGAGCTTGGTTTTCCGGATCTTCCAGCCGCTGCGCTCCAGGTAGGAGAGGACGGCCGGGAGTTTGCCGAGTCGATCAGACGCCGCAGGCGAGGTGTCGAGGGGCGCAGTTGTCATCACCACCTCACAGGTCCACGGCGTAGACGGAACGCTCGGCCTCGAGCTCCGCCACCAGTCGCCGCAGATGCAGATTTTCGCGTTTCAGTGACTCGGTTTCGTCGGCCAGGGCCGCGACCGGCTCCGGCGTCTCGACCGGGGCGGACGTCTCGACCGGGTCGGACGACTCGGCGTCGTCGCCGGGAAACGCCAGGGCCACCAGCTCGTAGGGGTGGAACATGCCGGGGATTCCATCGTGCCACAGTTGGTAGCGGCGGCCGTTGCGCCGGGGCCGGTAGCCTGTGACCCGTTTGCGCACGACGCCGAGTCGGTTGACCTCGTAGGCCGGGAAACCCGGCACCAGCCGCCACTGTTCGCTCATCTCCGGTTCCTACTCTCCACCCGCTCGCGAACCGGCCCCAGGTGCGGCTCGTCGCGGATCACGGCCCGGTCCTCGCCCTGCCAGGCGCAGGTCGTGTAGCACAGCGGATGCACCGCCTCGGGCGGCAGGCCCAGCTCGGCGGCCGCAAAGGCCAGGATGGCGGCCTGGGAGGGTATGAACACGTTTGCGACCCAGTCGCCGCCAGCCTGCCAGCCCCGATTGAGCGCCGGAACCTCGACGCCCACGCGGCTACGGTCCCGATCCTGGACGTGGACCAGCAGGATGCGCAGGGCGTCCCGGGGCGCGCCCGCCGGGTCCATGACGCAAAACAGTCCCTTCGGCGGCTGAATCTCGCTCTCGGGCAGCACGAACTGCCCGTCGCGAAAATACCGGCCGGACGGGACGGCGGGGGCGACGGGAGCCGCCGAGGGCGGGGCGAAGAGGGTGAGTTGGGTGGTCATGTCCACAACTCCAGTTGCCGCATTGTGACAACAGGTTTCGACTGCGGCGGCATCTTGAACAGATGGGGATAATTCCTCCGCACCGCGTCCATATCCATGTGCGTGCGCCAAAGCGCCTTTGATTTCTCTTGCTCTTTTTCAATTTCCAGTCTGCGGCGCACTTCCTCTTTCGCTCTTTTCTGCCGTTTCGCCTCTCGCGCTGCTTCAAATTCAGGGTACATTTCGCATATCTGGCGATGCAGTTCTTGCCCCATTTTGTTGGCATGCACGATGGTGCAATACATCCAGTGATACGTGCTTTCGTTGTGATTTAGTCCTAAAAAACGCAGCATCCCTATTGTCCACACGGGATGCCTGGCCGACAAAAACAGTTTCGACCACGTAAAGTCATACCTATAACCGGGCACGGTATACGTCTCCAGCGCCTCACGCTCACAACGATTCAGGCGGGACAAAAGATCAACAGTCATGATGCCGTCGCCTCCTGCTTCGCCCGGTGCAGCGGCCCGCCCACCAGATCAACATGCTGGCCGGGCTGGCCGTCGCGGTCCACTTTGACGCGCCGCACGCCCAGCCGCCGGGCTGTGGCCACGAGCCGCGCCGAGTCCTGGTCGAACAATTTTCCGATCTCCGGCGTGCCGTCGAAACAGGCGTATTTGCTCGGGCCGTGCCATGAGTGGACCAGCAAGGCCTGTTCGCCGTCTGCGGCGTGGGCCAGGGCCTCGTAGTAGTGCTTGCGCTCAAACCGTTTCATGCCGTCGCCTCCTGCTTTTCCGCCACCACCCGCACCGGACCGAGCAATCCCGTCTCGCGCTCGATGCGGCGCACGGCCATGCGGATGTATTTCGGGTTGAGTTCAATCCCGACGAACCGGCGGCCGAGCTGCCGCGCCACCAGTCCCGTGGTGCCGCTGCCGCAAAACGGGTCCATGACCACGCCGCCCACCGGACACCCGGCCAGAATGCAGGTGCGCGCCAACGTGGGCGGAAACGTGGCGAAATGCGCCTCGGGGTACGGATAGGTCGGGATCGTCCAGACGGAACGCAGGGAGCGGGTGTTTGCCTGATACGTTATGACGCCCGCGCCTTGGTTGCCGCCCCGAGTATCAACGCCCTCACGGACAACGTGGATTTTCTCGCGGTACTCCGGGTCGCCGCGCCCCTCACGGTGAAACGCGCCGTGCGCCCCGGGCCCGGTGTCCCAGCCGCCGGGGACTTTGTGGCGGGTCTCCCTTTTTTGCGGCTTTTGCCCGGGGATCAGGTGCGTTTTCGTGTCCCACCGGTTGCGCGGGGCGTCGGCTGGCCCGGCGCTTTTTTCCTTCACGGCCTCGTGGTCGTAGTGGTAGCGGCCGGATTTGGTGAGCAAAAACAGGTATTCGTGGGCCACGGTGGGCCGGTCTTTGACCGATGACGGCATGGGGTTGGGTTTGTGCCATATCACGTCCGACCGCAGCCACCAGCCGTCCGCCTGCATGGCCAGGGCCAAGCGCCAGGGCATGCCGATGAGGTCTTTCGGCTTGAGGCCCGGGAAAACGGTTCGGCCGCTCCGATTGCTGTGGCGTTGATTTTCCTGGCCGCCGCCGAGCGTGCTGCCGACGATTGAACCGGACGCGCCGGAGTTCCACGAGTCCCCCATATTGATCCAGGCCGTGCCGTCCCGCCGCAGCACGCGCCGAACCTCGCGCATCACTGCCAACATCCGGCACACGTAGCACCTGCCGCAGGGCTGCCCCGTGGCCCAGCCCAGGCAGTCCGGCCGGGCCTCCAGGCCCAACTGCCCGGCCACGTCATAGTCGCGCAGGCCAAAATACGGCGGAGAGGTCACGACGCACTGCACGGATTCGGCCGGCAGGGTCCGCAGGACGGACAGCGCGTCGCCGTGGTGGATGGTGGTCATGCCCCAATCTCCATCAGCCTGCCCTGCCGCATTTCCTGCCGTGGCTCCCACACAAACCGCTGGGCCAACCGTGGCGGCGCGGCGTCCCGGCAGTAGGCCAGGACTTGACGTAGCCCGAGCTTGTCCATGCAGTAGCGGTAGAGATTCGGGTGGGTATGGGCGAGACGTTGAAAACGGTTTTCCGGGCCGTCCAGGTGGTCCATGTGCAGGCCGAAGCAGCAAAACACGCAGCCTGTCCGGCGCACGCCCGTCGTCACCAGCCGCCCATCCGCCTCGACGATCCGGCCGTAGACGGACGGGATCGGGATGTCGTTTTCCACGATGCAGCGCAGCACGTCCTGCTCGGTCCAAAAAGACAACGGGGCCGAACGCGGGTGCTCCATGTCGTAGGCGTTGCATCCCGTCTGCAGGTAGGTCCGTTGCCGGGCCTTTGAGTCGGCGGCCAACGTCCCGAGGAACGGCCGTCGCCCGGTCTCTTTCTCGTACCGGGCAGCCGGGCTTTTCTTCATTACCTGACAGCAATGATCCGAAATTTTGAACGGGGCATCGACCAAAAAACGCCATTGATCCGGCACTTTGAACCCGTGGACCGGCTTGCCACGTCGATTGATGCCCTGGTCGTAGAGCCGCCAGACGTTTTTGTTTCGCTCGGTGGGGTTGCGCAGGATGTTCACGCCCCGGGCGATTTTTTTGGACGCGACGGGCCATCCGTAGTTCTGAATGACGTGATGGAATGGGATTTTCGGATGCAGGATGGCGTGATTCGGAGTCGCCTTCACTATGCGCAGGATTTCCGGATACTCCAGGCCGGTGTGACAAAACACGGCCGGAACATCCGGGAACGCCTGCCGGACCAGCCACAACAGCACCGACGAGTCCTTGCCGCCGGAAAACGACACGCTCACGTTGCCGTCCCATGCACTGTGCCAGTCCTTGATCCGGTCCAGGCTCATGGCCATCTTGTCGGCCAGGGGCAGGGCCTGCCTGCGCTGCAATTCCTGGTAGGCGGCGAGCACTTTTCCGGAGTCCACGGACTCGGCCCACCGGCTTTCGTAGGCGGTCAAGGGGGCGGCCTCGCGGCCGTTGGCGTCAAGGGTGGTCACGGCGCACCCTCCGACGCCAGGGACAGCGCCGCCGCAACCGGCGCAACCCATATCGGCGAGGCCGACATGGCGAACCGCTCCCCGCTCCAGGCCAGAAGCAGCGTCTCGCCCATCACCCCGGCGATGGCCTGGGCCGCTGGCGGCGGCACCGCGTTGCCGATGCGCTCCCGCCAAGCCTGATCGGACAGGCCGTCGAGCTCCAAATATTCCTCCGGGTCCAGGAGTCCCTGCAGGGCCGCGAGTTCCAGTGTCGTGAACGGCCGGTGCCACGTGCCGTCCAGGGCGCGGATCACGGCCACCATCCGGTCCGACGGCTCGGGCAGGCAGGCGGCGGGGTCGGTTTGCGAAATTTCGCAAGTTCGGGGGTCGGCCACGGACCACGCGCCGTTGTCGTGCTGGCCGTAGCCGGTCACGGCCCCGCTCGGCCCGCCCCACGGCAGCACGCCGAAATTGGCCTGGGTCTGGTAGTTCGATTTGCCGCCCCGGTTCCACGGCGTGCGCGGGTCGGCCACGGCGTAGGCCCCCTGGCCCGTGGTGCTCCCGGCGATGACGGTCCCGGCCGGGACGCCCCACGCCGTATTGGCGTATTTCCCGTAGACCTGGCCCTGCTGGCGCGGATCGGCTACACAGGCCCGGCCGTTGGCGGCATGGCTGGCCCCGGTGACGCACGGGGCGATCCGGTCCCACGCCGTGATGCGGTACAGGCTGTAATGGCGGTTCGGGTTGCCGTCCGACAGGCGCGGATCGGCCACGGTGAAGCGGCCGTTGGTCGGGAAGCCGCGCCCGGTCACGGTCCCGGCCGGTGAGTCGAAGGGGATGACGCCCAGGGTGTTGCCGCGCATGCTCCAGGTCGCCCGGGGGTCGGCCACGGAATAGCGGCCGCAGGTCGGCCCCGCGTTGCCGGTCACCGTCCCGGCCGGTTCGGACCAGGGCAGGACGCCCAGGACGCCGTCCTGGTAGGACCGTTCGGGCACGATGCCGTAGTCGGCTAGAACGCCGTCCGCCACGCGCAATTTCGACAGCGACCGCCAATCGCTCCCGGCCTCGACAAACGCCAGCCGGACCCACGTCCGCCACTGCAGGGAGGGCATGCGGTGCATCGGCCCGGCCACGGCCGCCCCGGGCAGGGGCATCCGGCCCAGCACGTCGCCCACGGCCTGCAGCGGGCGCTTGACCGGCTGATACAAAAACGGCGGCACTTTTTCGCGGTGCCTGGCCACCAGCAGGAACCGGCGGCGCGACTGCGCCAGGCCGCCCATCTCGCCGCAGTCGTGGGTGGTCTCGGCCACGGCGTAGCCGTAGGACCGCAACAGCTCGCCGATCTGGTCCAGCAGGTGGCGGCCCCGGGTGGCGATGCGCGGCACGTTCTCAAAAAGGATCAGCTCGGGCGGATCGTCGGCCCAGGCCTCCAGCATCAGCCACACCCCGCGCACCGTCAGGCGATTGAGCGATTGATACCGCTCACCTTGACTTTTGCGCTCGGACAAAAGGCCGGAAAAACCCTTGCACGGCGGCGACATGAACACGATGTTCGGCCGCTCGTTTCCGGCGGCGCGCCGGATGTCCTCGGGCATGGCCGGACGCCAGCCCTGCGGCGGCTCCTGGCCGTGGAACGCCGCGTACTGCTCGCGGTCCATCAGGTCCAAGACCGTGCCGGGCACGCCAGCCAGCCGCTCGAAATCGCGGATGGCGGCCGCCGACACGTCCACGCCGCCGCAGCACCGGAACCTGGCGCGCAGCGCGCCGACCTGCGCCCGGCCCTGGTTGAAGCCGCGCGCGCCGCCGCCCAGGCCGCAAAAAAAGTGGAAATGCGTGATCTCCACGGACTCGACACGATCAGGATGCATCCGCTGCCTCCGCTGTCTCCAGCATTACCGGCGCGTCCGGCCAATCCCGGGCCAGCCACACCCGTTGTACGTCGTCGCGCCAGAACAGTTCCCGGGCCCGGCGCGAGGTCTGCCGGTTGCCGCGCTCCCACGACGGATCGGCCCGGAACGCGATGCCGTCGCGCGCCGGATCGCCGCCGGGCCGCCGCAGCCGCACGCCCCCCACCGGATACCGGGCCACGAAACCGAGATACTCGAAATACCGATCCCGCCCCGGGTAGACCTCGGGCCAGCCCTCCCACATCTCCACCAGATCCGGGTTGCCCCAGTCGATGCCCGGGATGTCCGGAAGGCCCGGCGCGGCA
>JAVHLG010000002.1:0-75580 GCA_031082225.1 Desulfovibrionaceae bacterium
GTCATCGGGGAATAAGGGGGGAATAAGGGGGGAATAAGGGGGGAACAGGGGAGACGAGGGAACGCTTTCCGGGAAAGGCCGCCGCATGGATCATCGGCAGGACGCGGCGCGGTCGTAGTGTCGTCCGCCCCCCCCAGGGAGGGCGTCAGACAGGCGCAGGTATCGTTGCCAAGCGTGATCCGCGCAACGCCGCATGGCGGCCCGGCGCGGTCGGCGATGTTCTGGGTCGGCCCCCTCCGCCATGAACCCCCGGAGACGGGTGCCGTCGCCGGGGAACCAGTCCCGGGGCCGGGGACGATCCCGGGCTATTCGGGATTGAGCTCGGCCCGAAACTTCCGGGACAGCCGGAAGACCACCACCTTGCGCGGCGGCAGGACGATGCTCTTGTTGGTCTGGGGGTTGCGTCCCTTGCGGGCCTTTTTGTCGTAGGATTCGAATTTGCCGAAGCCGCTGACCAACAGCGCGTCGTCTTTTTTGATCGACTGCTTCATGATGTCCAGGAGGTGGTCCACGAGAACCTTGACCTCGGCCCGGTTGCGCTCGGTCTTTTCGTAGATGTAGTCAACAATGTCCGCCTTGGTGAGGGTCTTGCCGCTCATGTTTTCCTCCGGAGCGTGGTGGGCCGACGCCGGGCAGTCGGGTGCGCGGCAGGGCGCCGCGCCGCTGCCCGGGTTGGGCGTTAAATTCGAGTGCGAATGGTCTCGGCCATCCGGGTCATGGCCGCCATGTCGGCATAGGGTGCGCCCGGCCACGGTTCCAGCCCGTCGCCTTCTGCCCGGGGGATGACGTGGAAATGGGCGTGCAGCACCAGTTGTCCGGCCGAGGCCCCGTTGTTCATGACCACATTGACGCCCGTGGCCCCGGTGGCCTCGCGCACGGCCCGGCCCACGACCTGAAGGGCGGTTACGAGGTCGCCCCCGATGTCGGCGGGGAGTTCCCACAGCGAAGCGACATGGGCCTTGGGGATGACCAGGGCATGCCCCGGCCGGATGGGGGCGATGTCCAGAAAGGCCAGCACGGCAGGGGTCTCGTAAATTTGTGCGCTGGGAATCTCGCCGCGCAGGATCTTGCAGAAGAGACAGTCTTTGTCGAGCATGCCTGTGTCCATGGAATGTGAAGGATCGAGCTTGTCGGCCCGGCCGCACGCCTGTCGGGCCACGCTTCAGAAGTCACGACGCGACCATAACCATCCAATAGCTAAGTAAAAATTATTTTTCAAGGGGCCTCGTGCACATTTTGTCAAAAAACCGGTTTCCCGGCCCGGCAGGCCGTCGGAGACGGACATGCGGGTGAGCTTCGCCCATCCCGAGCCCGCCCAGGCCAAGGTCCGCATCTGGCCGGTATTTTTGCCTTTTGCCGGATGCGGCGGGAGGTGCGTCTACTGCGCCCAGCATCTGCAGACCGGGATGACGCCCGCCTCGCTGGAGACGGTGCGGCGCGATCTGGACGCGGCCCTGGGGGCGGCGCTGGCCGCGGGCCGCAGTCCCTGCGAGATCGGTTTTTACGGCGGCACGTTCACGGCCCTGCCCGGGGACCATGCCGAGCGGTTTACGGCCCTGGCCCAGGCGTACCGGGAGCGGGGGCTTGTGACCCGGATTCGCTGCTCCACGCGTCCCGACGCCGTAACGGCCCGGCGACTGGCCGTCCTGCGCGGCCTGGGCCTGGATATGGTGGAGCTTGGCGTGCAGACCTTCGAGGCCGGGGTGCTGGCCCGCAGCGGCCGGGGATATGCGCCGGAGGCGGCGCAGGCGGCATGCCTGAGGGTGCGCGAAGCCGGGCTGTCCTTGGGGGTGCAGTTGCTGCCGGGACTGCCCGGACACACGCCGGAGATGTTCGCCCGGGATGTGGCCAGGGCCGCCGCGCTTGGACCGGAGGCGGCGCGCATCTATCCCTGCCTGGTGGCGGCCGGGACGCGGTTGGCGGCCATATGGCGGGCAGGGGAATATACGCCCTGGGACGTGGAGGCGACCATTGCGGCCGTGGCGCAGGGGCTTTTGGAACTGTGGCGGGCGGGGGTGCGGGTCATCCGGGTGGGGCTTGCGCCGCAACCGGAGTTTGCAGCCGCCGTGCTGGCTGGTCCTGCGCATCCGGCCCTGGGGAGCCGGGCGCGGGCGCGGGCGCTTTTCGAACTGGTGCGCGCCCAGGCGCAGCGCCTGGGCGACGGCCCCAAGGGGATGTGTGTGCCCAGGCGGTATTCCGGGGAACTGTGGGGTCATGGCCGGGAGCTTGCGGCGGCGTATGCCGACCTGGGGCTTACCCGGAATTCCGTGCGCCCGGCGGATGTGGCGGACTTCGAGATATGGACGGCAGGGGAGGGCGATGCGCCTGGGATGCGTGGCCGCGAACCCGCGATTCCGGTGACGTTCCCGAAGCCGGTGTTTGACGGTTGACAGGGAGGCGGACAAGCCTGTATTCCCCGGCACCGAACGCGGACGGAGCGCCGTTTGGGGTGCTGCGACATGTCCGGGCCATGGACGCCTTTGGGTTTTTTCCCTGGCCGCACACGGACGCTTGACACCCATGGCGAATCCGAGTATCCGCCTTCGTTCACGAGTTTGCTGGGGGATCGTCTAGCGGCAGGACTATGGACTCTGACTCCATCAACCTAGGTTCGAATCCTAGTCCCCCAGCCAACCACGTAACTCGCGTCCCCATCGTCTAGCCTGGTCCAGGACATCGGCCTTTCACGCCGGTAACAGGGGTTCAAATCCCCTTGGGGACGCCAGCGAATCACCCTGATTCTTGAGGGGTTTACATTGAAAGGCCGGGGGGCACCTCCCCGGCCTTTCGCCTTTCAGGGGGTACGACAGGGGGTACGAGCTTGGGAAAGCGCCCGTCATCCAACTTGGCCTGATCTGCCCTCAAAGGTCTTCATTGCCGAATGGGCCAAGCCTGGCAGGCGATTGGAAATTGGGTTCAATTTTACAAAGAGCAGCGCCGCACACGGCCTTTGACGGTCGTCGGCCCCTGGATGTATACTGGGAAGGTCAATCAGCCTCGAAGGCGGCATGAGCAGCAACCGGACTCTGGCTTGCCTTCGCCCCAAAACTGTCCAACCATTCAGAGCCACCTCAGTAGTCGGTGCGGTCCTGGAGCATCCGTCTCGGCCCGATGGTGCCGCAGCCCGCGGACGTCGCCGCAGCCACAAGCAGCATGATGCAGGCGGCCTTGCCGCGCCAAAGGGTTTTCATGGTCACGTCCTCCTGGTCCTGAACCGGTGGTCGGCGCCGCGTTCGGACCGATAACGCGTCGCCTGGAACGGGCCGACGTTACTTCTTGAACACGTCGTCGAGCCAGTCGAAGGCCACCTGCCCCACGATGCTGCGGTTTTCCATGACGCAGTGGTTGGACGCGCCCTCGTTGAGCGGGGTGACCACCAGATTCTTCGTGGGGTTGGCCAGGCCGTCGATGCAAAGCTTCTGCTGCCTCTTGGTCTCGTCCCCCCCGTATTCGCCCTCGCCCACGAGGGAGAGGGCGGGCACCGTCACCTTGGCCGGGTCGAAGCTGAAGCCCTTGTTGGCCTCCACCAGGCCGGGCACGTTGTCCATGGGCACGCCCCAGCGCCAGGCGACGATCTTCACGGTATTGCCGTGGAAGCTGTTGAAGGTGGCCACTTTTTCGGGCGTGGCCGTGACCACGGGGGTCATGCTGGCAAACAGGGGATAGGCGTCCACCACGCAGGCGTTCATGATCACGGCCTTGATGCGCGGATCATGCTGGGCCGCCTGGGGCGCGAAACCGCCGCCGCCGGATATGCCGAACACGGCCAGCCGGTCGGGATCCACGTCCTTTCGGGCGAGGGCGTAGTCCACGGCCTTTTTTACCGCGTGGTACATCTCTGGCCGGAATGTCTTGCCCTCAAGCGGCAGGATGCCCTGGCCCGGGAGGTCCAGGGTCATGAAATTGTAGCCGCGCTCGATGGCCTGGGGCATGATGTAGAAAATCAGATCTTCGGCAAAGGTCTCCCCCCCGCCCAGCATGAGAAGGGTCTTGCGCGGCGTGTCGTCTCTGGCGGCCTTGCGGAAGTAACCGGGCAGCATGGCCCCTTCGAAGGGGATTTCGATGGAATCGAGCGGTGGGTCATGGAGCTTGCCCGCCAGTTTCATCACCTCGCGCGACGTGGTCGCGGTCGACTTCAGACGCGGGTCGTCGGGCATCATGGCCAGAAGGCCGAATCGATAATAGTTGGAGGCGCGCATGAGTTGCTCACGGGCACTTATGAGGTGTCCGCCGTCCAGCGACTTCCGACCCCTGGCTTCCACCCTGGCCGCCATCTTGAGCCATTGCTCCTGCCAGCTGGCGGCGTCGCCGTCCTTGATATTGGCCGCCACGTAAAACGCCTCGCCGGTCTCGGCCCCGCCGTTACTGATGGAGCCCAACACGACCGATCCGAAGGTGAAGTCCATGTCCGAATCCTGGAAGTGATAGCGTACGTAAGGCGCGTGCATGTCGAATTCCTTCTCGGACGTCTGCGTGCCCTGAGCGCTGGCTTGCGGCGGAGTGACCGCGCAGAAGACGAGCGCGCAAACAAGCAGCAACGTGCAGGCGGAACGCAGTGGGCGGATGCGCATGGCGGTGTCCCTTTCTGGTTGAGGTTCGGTCCGTTGGTAGCCGCCTGAACTCTCGGAAGCCATCCGTCCCGGATTCGAGGCAGCATGTGCGGCAGGATCGCATTTGGGGCTGTCATTTTCCTTACATCCCGACCCAGACCCATCCCAAACCCGGGCCTTTCGCGGCCACCTCACCCGCCACGTATTCGGAAAAATCCGTCCGAATCGGTGCGTGAACAAGCCGCCTCGGTTATCCGGAATGATGGGCCCAAAGTGGCGCAAGAAAACCTTGTCTCCAGGAATCCGGGTGCGATACAGGTGTAAGAAAATCTTGTGTCCAGGAATCCGGGTGCGGAACAGTTCTGTGTTTCAGGAGACACGAAATGAGCAGAAAAGCTTGTATCCTGCAAGCCTTCATCCTTGTCGAATTGGCCCTGATGCTGCCATATTCCTTGGCCCAGGCCGAGGTGGTGGTCACTACCGTGCCCCAATTGGCGGCAGCCGTCGCCAATGCCAATGCCGGGGGGGACAAGACCATCCTTGTGGCCGACGGAACCTATACCCTCGACAGCCTGCTCCACATTACCGGCGACAACATCACCATCCGCGGCCAGTCAGGCAACCGAGGAGCGGTCATCATTCGGGGACAGGGCATGGAGGGCGGGGTTTCCCACGTCTTTTTGGTCCGGGGGTCGTATTTCACGGTTCGGGACATGACCATCGGCTGGGTCTATTACCATGCGGTCCAGATCCATGGGGAACTCGGGGCCAGCCATGTGACCATTTCCAATGTGCGCATCGTCGACACCAGGGAACAGATGGTCAAGGTTTCCACGAGTTCCTCCAGCCCCCATTCCTCCACCAACGGCCTGGTGGAGAACTGCCTTTTCGAATATTCGGCCGGAATCGGGCCCCAATGGTACATCGGCGGGGTCGATGCCCATAAATCCTCCAACTGGGTTGTCCGCAACAACATCTTCAAAAACATCGCCAGTCCTTCAGCCTCCATTGCCGAACACGCCATCCATTTCTGGTCAGGGTCTCAGGACACCCTGGTCGAGGGCAATCTGATCATTGACTGCGACCGGGGGATTGGCTTCGGCCTGGGTTCGTCAACCCATGTCCGGGGAGTCATCCGCAACAACATGATCTTTCACAGCACCAGAAACCCGGCCTTTGCCGACGTGGGCATCGACCTTCAGTCCAGCACCGACGCCCGGGTCTTCAACAACACCATTTTCTTTGGCAACGGCTATCCCAATGCCATCGAATACCGCTTCGCGACAACCTCCGGGGCCTACATCGCCAACAACCTGACCAACAAGGCCATCGTCTCGCGAGACGGAGGAACCGCCACCCTGACCCACAATGTGACCTCGGCCCAGGCGGGCTGGTTCACCGACCCGGACAACGCCGATCTGCATCTGGCTTCGGCCGTGGCGGGCGTGGTCGATTCCGGCACATCAGCCATCCCCGGCCTGCCGTCGCCCTTTCTGGATTTTGACGGCCAGCAACGGCCCATGGGCCCCGGGATCGATATCGGGGCCGACGAATACGCACGGGTGGCGACGCCCGGCATATGTATTCCGGCCATCCCCGGCCTGCTCCTGGAGTAGTTTTTCCGGCGTCCATTGGATCTCCCCGCACATGGAGCCATCATCAGGAGCGCCGTCATGCCTGGAAGGGAACGCTGCAACGGATCAGGACTTCTTTCTCCGGGTGGGGATGTTCGCCAGGATCAGGTGGCGGTAGATGCTCGGCACGCTCAGTCCGGACATCAGGCTGGCCGTTGTGACGTCGTGGCTGCACAGGGCCATGAGTTCCTGGAAATATTGCCTGTCCCGCCGGGCCTTGTATTCGTCGTAGGGCACAACGTCCCCGGCCTGCCCGGGGGGGGCGGCTGACGCCCCGGCCGGGGCCGCGCCGTTGCCGGGAGCGGCGTCCAGGGCGGAGAACCGGAGATGGCCCGGCAGGTGTTTGGGATAGACCACGGCGTCGCGCCCGGCGGCAATGACCGCCGCCTCCATGACGTTCCCCAGTTCCCGGACGTTTCCCGGCCACGGATATCCGGTCAGAAGCCGCATGAGTTGCGCCGAGACCCGTTTGGCGGGAAGGCCGTACCGGTCGCAGGATGCGCCGATGAAATGGGCGGCCAGAAGCGGGATGTCCTCCCCCCGCTCCCGCAGGGGCGGCAGTCCGATCTCCAGGGTGCGCAGCCGAAACAGCAGGTCGCTGCGAAATTCCCCGGTCCCGGTCAGGGCCTCCAGGTCCCGGTTGGTGGCGGCCACCAGCCGAAAGTCGCTGGATTGCTCCCTGGGCCCTCCCACCGGTCGATAGCGGCGCTCCTGAAGCACCCGCAAAAAGGATTTCTGCAGGGCCGGGGGCAATTCCCCGACCTCGTCCAGAAACAGCGTCCCCCCGTCGGCCTCGCCCACCAGCCCCCTGCGATCCGCATGGGCCCCGGTGAACGCGCCCTTGACATGGCCGTACAGGGCGCTTTCCACCAGGGTCTCCGTGAGGTTGCCACAATCCACAACCACGAACGGCCCCGCCCCCCGGCGGCTCTGGGCGTGTATGGCCCGGGCCGCGAGCTCCTTGCCCACCCCGGTCTCCCCGAGCAGGAGCACCCCGGCCTCGCTGTCCGCAGCCTGGGCAATCCGCTCCCGGGCCCGCCGCATGGGCGGCGAGGTTCCGATGATGCCGTCGTTACGGGGCTCGCGGGCCGCCTGGCCGCGCCGGTGGTCCCGGCGGTAGGCCAGGGCGTCGGCCAGGGAGGCCCGGACGCTCTGGGGGGAGGCCGGTTTGCGGATGTAGTCCCAGGCTCCGCAGGCCAGACTCTGGCGCGCCCCGTAGTTGTTGCCCAGGCCGGTGATGACGATGATCTCGGGATGGCCGGGGGAGGCCGCCAGATCGTCGATGGCCTTTTGGCCGTCGCCGTCGGGCAGATCCAGATCCAGGTAGATGACATCGACGCCGGTTCCGGCCATGTCCATGCCGGAGCGCAGATTCCCGGCCAGAAGGATTTCGTGGTCCATGTCCGCAAAGCAGCGGGAAAGGCTGTTGCGGATGAGTTCGTCGTCGTCGATGATCAGGATGCGGGCCATGTCGTTTCCGGTTTTTTCGGCCTGGGCCACGGGGGTGCGCGTCCGGCCGGGATTCCCCGCTGTGCCGCCGGGGCTCAGGCCCGGGGGGCGGCGGCGGGGCACAGGACGCGAATGCGCTCCACCAGGGCGCCGGGGGTCATGGGCTTCATGAGAAATCCGGCGATGCCCGCCGCCTCGGCCTGTGCCTCCAGGTCCGGGGCCACATGCCCGGTGCAGATGACCACCCTGGCGGCGGGGTCGTGGTCCAAAATCTTCCCGGCCATGTCCATGCCGCTTATCCCGGGCATGGAGAGGTCGGCGACGATCAGGTCGTAGCGCCCCCGGGCCCGGAAATATTCCTTGAGGCCTTCCTCGCCGCTGTCGGCGGTGAACACGGTAAATCCCGCCTCGCGCAGCACCCGGGACATGGCCGACAGGGCCCCGGCGTCATCGTCCACCAGAAGCAGCCGTCCGGTGGCCCTCTTTGCCGGACGCGGCTCGGCCACGATCTGCTCTCCTGCCGGGGCGCACAGGGGCAGGTAGACCGTAAACGTCGCGCCCTGGCCGGGAACGCTTTCCACCGAGACCCCGCCGCCGCAGCTTGTGGCGATGGCGTGGACCACGGCCAGCCCCATCCCGGTCCCGCCGGAGTTCATCTTGGTGGTGAAAAAGGGCTCGAAGATACGTTCGATCTTGTCCGGCTCGATGCCCCGGCCGTTGTCCGTAACCCGCAGGACCACATAGTCCCCGGGGGCCAGCCCGGGATGGGGGGCCTTTTTCCTGGAGGCCACGGTCAGGTTGTCCAGGTCCACGGCCAGCAGGCCGCCGCCGGGCATGGCCTGCACGGCGTTGCGGCACAGGTTCAGCAAAAGCTGCTGTACCTGGGCCGGATGGGCCATGACGCAATCCTTGGCGGCCCGGCAGGCGGCCCTCAGGGTGACGCTTGCGGGCAGGGAGGCCTGGAGCAGATCCAGGCTTTCCCTGGCCAGGGGGGTCAGCCGCAGGGGGGAATGGCTGACGTTTTGCTGGCGGCTGTATTCCAGCACCTGTTCCACGAGGTCGGCGGCCCGGTAGGCCGCGCGCAGGGCCTCGGCCAGGGGTTCGGCCAGGATCCGGTCGGCGGTCTTGTTTAAGGCATAGTCGATGTTGAAGATGATGGGGACCAGATTGTTGTTCAGGTCGTGGGCGATGCCCCCGGCCAGCACCCCGATGGCCCGCATCTTGTGGGCCTGGTAGAGCTCGCGCTCCACCCGCTTGAGCTCGGTGATGTCGATGCCCAGTTCCATGACCAGGGGTTCGCCCTGTTCGTCCTCGAAGGGATAGTCGTAGATGTGGAAGGTGCGGCCGTCGCCGTCGGTGAACTGCCAGTTCTCGGGCTCGCCGGTCTCGAAGACCCGGAAGGTGGGACAGTGGGGGCAGGGCGCATCGCGCCCGCTGAAGACCTCGTAGCAGTAACGGCCGTCGGTCTCGCCATAGAAATTGCGCGTTTTCCGGTTGGCGTAGGCCACGGTGTAGTCCCGGCGCTGCATGTAGACGAACACCGGCAGCTCGTCGATGACGTTCAAAAAGAGCCTGCGGCCGCGTTTTTTGAGATGCTCCTCGCGGCGACGCACCAGCCGCTCGGCTTTGAGCGCCTGCTTGAGGCGTTCGTCCACAGGCTCCTCACGCACCTCCGCCACAGCCTCGCCGCCGTCCCCCCCGGTCCCGGGAAACGGGGTGATCTGGCAGACAAACCGCCGGGGCTCGTCCCCGGAGGCGTCCTCCCAGGAGAAACGATGCGGCCCGCCCTGGGAGAATACGGCGGCCAGGCCGGTCCCAAGCCCCTCCCGCACCCCGGGGGCCAGGGGCAGTTCGTCCAGCAGGCGGCCGGCCGCCCCCTCCCGCCTGCCGCACACCATCTCCCGGAACGCGCGGTTGGCGAAGGTGATGCGGCCGTCGGCGGAAAACACCGCCAGGGCGGCGAGGCTTTGCGCGGCGAAGTGGTGAAAGTGTCCGGTCATGTCCGCCTCTCCCTCTCCAGAAGGGCGAAATTTCCTTTTTTTGTCATTTCTTCTTTCAAAAGCAGCCTAATCCAATGTTCCCGCGAATGCAAATCCGGCTGCAAAACAGTATCATACTAGAAAAATTGGAATAATCAAAAACAAGAAAACGGCGGTTTTTTTCAAATGAAAGAAATCAATTCTCATAAATGAGACGACATGTCTTCGCCCGGCCTCCAAGGACGATTTCACACGCCGCAAATATATCTCAATATCCTTTTTTTATTGGATGAATTGTGAAACCTGCATGTTGGCACGGGGTTTGATAGGGATATCCTGAAATTTACAATCATGGAAAATAAACGACGTCGGCGGACACGGCACAGCCGGGAAAGAAACCTAAAAGGAAGACCACCCATGACCATGCAGCAGCATCCGTCCATGTCTATAGACACCATCAAAAAGACGATCCGGGACCACGATATCCATTTCATCCGCTTCGAGCAGTCCGATCTGCACGGCGTGTCCAGAAGCAAGACCGTCCCCGTCGGATCGTTTATGGACTACATCGAAAACGGTCTCAACTTCTATGGCGGCCTCCTTGGCCTGGACATCCAGTCCATGGTCCCCAAGGGAACCGGATATGCCGAAGAGGTGGCCTTTGCCGACCACTGCACCGTGCCAGACCTGTCCACCTTCACGGTCCTGCCATGGGTTCCCAACACCGCCAACATCACCGTGGACCCCTATTGGTACGACGGCACACCGGCCATGGCCTCCCCCCGGCTGCTTCTCAAAAAGCTCATCAACACCTTCGACAGCCTCGGTTACATCTGCCGCCTGGGCTACGAATTCGAATTCTACGTCCTGAACAAGGACACCAAAAAGCCCGTCTACGGCGGACAGCCCATTTTCGTGACGCTCAAAAACAACTTCGACATCGACTTCATCTACGACCTCATGCGCAAAATGGACCAGGCCGGGGTGCGCATCATCACCCAGAACTCTGAGCACGGCCCCGGGCAGCAGGAGATCAACCTCTATTACAAGGATGGCCTGGCCGCTGCGGACACGGCCTTTTTGTACAAGATGGGGACCAAGGAGATCGCCCTGCAGCACGGCTACATCGCCACCTGGCTGACCAAGCCCTTCATCGACTCCAGCGGTTCCGGCTCCCATTTCCACGTCAGCCTCATCGACAAGAAAACCGGCAAAAACGCCTTCGACGATCCAAACGGCGAATACGGCCTCACGGATCTGGCCAGGAAGTTCCTGGCCGGGATGCTCAAGCACGCCCGGGCCAACACCGTGTTCACCGCACCCACCATCAATTGCTACAAACGCTACCGGGTCAACTCCTTTGCCCCCCACAGCGCCACCTGGGGCATGGAAAACCGCACCGTGGGCATCCGGGTCAAGGGCTGCCGCGGCCAGAGCACCCATTTCGAAAACCGCCTGGCCTGCGCCGGGACCAACCCCTATCTCCTGGCCCTGACCACCCTGGCCGCCGGGCTGGAGGGCATCCAGTCCTCCCCGGAACTCCCGGCCCCCATCACCGACATCGCCTATGAGCGCGACGACGTGCCCCGGCTCCCGGGAAGCCTCGAGGAGGCCATCACGGCCTTCGAGGCCGACACGGACCTGCACGCCGTGCTGGATCCCGAATTCATCAAGCTGGTCCTGGCGCTCAAGAAATTCGAGGTGGAGACGGCCAAGGCCCGTTTCCCGGACTACGGCACGCCGGAATTCAACAACCGGATCGATCCCTGGGAATGGGACTACTACATGGAGCTGATCTAGCGTCGCGCCCCCTGGAGGGCTTGGCCGAGGCGCCCCTGGAGGCCTGGGCCGACGCTTCCATGGAGGCCAGGCCCGACGCTTCCAAGACGGCCTGGGGCGACGCTTCCACGGAGACCTGGGGCGACGCGCCGCACGGGAAACCGGGCCTCGATATGACCGGGTTGCAGAACATCATCCAGTGTGCAGGCGTTGTCCGGCCATCGGACGCCCCCCCGCCACACCGCGCGGACGCCAGCCCCAGACGGGCCTGCACGGCAAAAAAATCGCAAGGAACCGCCATGTCCAGAACCATCCCCCTGATCGAACTCGCCGGGACGCCTTTCGAGATGGGCCTGGCCCACGGCCGGGCCATGAAGGAGGCCATCACGGACTTCGTGGCCAGCATCGCGGCCGTGCATCAGGCCAACAACGCCTACCTCAAGGCCGGACACGAGACGCTGACGGCCTTTTGCCTGCGCAACATCGGATTTCTGGAGAAATTCTCCCCGGGGCTGGTGGACGAAATGCGCGGCGTCGCCCAGGGGGCCGGGACGACCTTCGAGGAGATCCTGCACCTCAACTGCTTCCTGGAATTGGAGGACGTGCGGGCCCCGGGGCTCGGGGGCAGGCTGCTGCCCGATTCCCTGTGGGGCTGCACGACCGTCAACGTCATGGCCGGGGCCTCGGCGGACGGTCGGCCCATCCTCGCCCAGACCTACGACATGGAGAAGTACTACGAAAAGTACCTGTGCCTGTTGCGCCTTCGCCCCGAAAACGGCCCCCAGGCCCTGGTCGTGTCCTTTGCCGGAATCCTGGGCCTGTGCGGCGTAAATAGCGCCGGGGTGGGGCTGGTCATCAACAAGGTGGCGGCCACGGACGCCCGGCCCGGGGTCATCTATCCGTTTATCGTGCGCAAGGCCCTGGCCGCCGAGCGCATCGGCGACGCCCTGGGCGCGGCGATCTTCTCCCCCCGGGCCACGGGCATCAACTATCAGCTTGCCGGGTCCGGGGCGGCCTTTTGCGCCGAGACCTCGGCCACGACCTACGCCCTTTTGGACATCCCCGGGGCCATCGCCCACACCAATCACTACCTTTCCGAACGCATGCGGGCCTTCGAGACCCCGAACTGGCTCAGCCACGGCGGCTCCATGGTGCGCCGCCAGGTGGCCCAGGGGTTCCTGGACGAACGCCAGGGCCGCCTGACCCCGGAGGCCCTCAAGGAGCTGTCCGCGAACCACGTCAACCACCCGCGCTGCATCTGCGCCCACGGCTTCCCCGGCGAGGACGAGCGCACGGCCTTCCATACCGTATTCGGCGTGGTCATGGACCCGGACGCGGGCATACTCGAGGTCTGCCCCGGCAATCCCTGCGAGAACGCCTACCACCGCCACAGCCTGTAACCGCCAGGGACACGGCGCAGGAGACGTCTTTTTCAACGAGGCCAACGGCGCGACCGCCCCGCAGGGCGCGCCCCAAAAGGATTCGAATTCAAACCGCTTCGCGAGGTGCAGCATGGACGAGACGAAACGCAAGATCGGCAAGGCATGCAGGAAGTTCGACGAAGGCAAAATGACCCGGCGCAGCTTTCTGACCAAGCTGGCGGCCCTGGGGGTCACGGCGGCGGTGGCCAATGCCGTGAGCCTGTCGCCCTTTGGCGCGGCCACGGCCTGGGCCTCCATCTCCGGCCCTGAGGAGCGGGCCTGGGCCCTGGCCAAGGAGGCCGCCGCCAAGGCGTCCAAGAAGACCCTGACGCTGCTCATCCCCACCGGGTCCATCGGCAACATGACCCCGTATGTGGACAAGTGGAAAAACGAGCTGGGCATCCAGTTGGAGTTCATCGAGGAACCCGACGAGGTGGTGCACACCAAGGGCATGCAGGAGGCTGTGGCCAAGACCGGCCGTTACGACGTGATGATGCCCACGGCCATGTCCTATCCCGACTGGATCGACTCCGGGGTCATCTACGACCTTACCGACTGGACCGACAAATACCAGCCGGACCTGTTCAACAAGCAGTGGGGCGTGGTCTTCCCGGCCAGCCACCATGCCCAGCTCTACAACGGCCGCGTGGCCGGACTTTTAAACGACGGCGACCAGATCACGCTCCTTTGCCGCTCGGATTATCTGCAAGACCCCGAGAAGATGAAGGCCTTTGAGGACAAGTACGGCTACAAGCTGGACGTTCCCCACACATGGAAGGAATACTACAACCTGGCCCAGTTCATGCATGATCCGGCCAAGGGCTTCTACGGCTCCCTGGAATACCGCTCCCCCTACTACGTCAAGTGGATGTTCATGCAGCGCCTGGTGTCCAAGGGCAAGCTGTACTTCGACGCGGACATGAACCCCACCTTCAACTCCGAGGAAGGCGTGGCCGCTCTGGAAGACATGCTGGCCATGAACGCCTACCTGCACCCCGACGCCTTCAGCTTCACCTGGTCCTCCAACTACAACGCCTTCGGACGCGGCGAAGGGTTCATGAACATCGTGTGGCCGTCGGGATTCAAGTATTCCATGGCCCCCTCCACCGGCCCGGCCACCACGGGCAAGATCGCGGCCACGGTCATGCCCGCCGACACCTTAAAAGACGGCACCAAGCTCTACGCGGGCCTTTTCTGCTGGGGCTACGGCTATGCCGTGTCCAGGTATTCCGCCAACCCCGAACTGGCCTACGCCTATTCCCAGTGGATGACCTCCCCGACCATCTCGGCCGACGCCATCCCCTACCTGGGCGGCTATTCCGATCCCTACCGGGTCAACCACATGCTCGAACCCACCGAGCGGTTGGTTGCCACCTACACCAAGCCGTACTTAAAGACCCTCTACGACAACATGGTCAACACCGTGCCGGACTTCTGCCTGCCCGGCGGCTTCGAATACCAGGACGCCCTGGACAAGCAGGTCCACGCCTGCATGACCGGCGAGAAAAAGCCGAAAGAGGCCCTGGAGGCTGCGGCCCACTCCTTTGAGCGGATCACCAAGCGCATCGGCAAGGACAAGGTGCGCAAGTCCTGGCTGACCCTGGCCAAAAACCTGGCCGAGCCCATCAAGAAGGCCAGCGGCGCGGACACGTGGCCGGATGCGTAGTGTTCGACGTTTAAATAAATACGACCGTATTTTTTAAGAAAACGTAATGATTTCAATGTATTGCATGAATAACGCCTTGCCCGGTTTTCGTGGACGCGACACGAAGCATGTCGCGGGCAGGGAAGAATGCCCCCGGCGGCCAACGGGCCAAAGCCCTCTGGACCCCCGTAACGGGAAGATGGAAACGAGAAGCGGGGCGCTCCCCGCAAAGATGTGGACATCAGCCGTTCCCCTGGTTCGCAGGGACCGGGGGAACGCACAAAGGCGCATGACGTGAATGTATCCGCAATGGCATCACCGCCCGGCCCCACCCACCCGGCCGACGCCCCGGGCCTTTCCCCTGCCGCGCCGCACGGCGGGGGAAAGCCTCCCCGGGCAAAGGGCGGCAACATCGGCCTGGCCCTGACCCTGCCGGGACAGATCGTCTCCATCCTGGTCCTGGTCATCCCGCTTCTGGTGGCCCTGTACATGAGCTTCACCGACTGGTCGCCCACCCGGGGCTCCCTGTTCGACGCCGAGTTCGTGGGATTTGAGAACTACAGCGAACTGCTCATCTGGGACACCCGGTTTCTCTATGCGGTCCTGCGCACCCTGTGCATCTCCGCCGTCTGCCTGGCCCTGGAATTCGCCTTCGGGCTCTCCCTGGCGGTGCTGTTCATGCGCCGGTTCCGGGGAAAATCCCTGCTTTTTTCCGCCTTTTTGACGCCCATGATGATCCTGCCCGTGGTGGTCGGCTACATCTTCTGGATGCTCTTCCAGTCCAGCGGTCCGGTGAACCAGATCCTCGAATTCGTCCTTGGCCCCGACGTGGCCCTGGAGTGGTTCCGCAGCGCCCCCCTGGCCGTCACGGCGGTGATCATCACCGAGGTCTGGCACTGGACGCCGCTGTTTTTCCTGATCCTTCTGTCAGGCCTTAATTCCGTGCCGGAAAACCCGGTGCGCGCGGCGGTCATCCTGGGGGCCAACCCCCGCCAGGTCTTCTGGCGGGTGGTCATGCCCACGCTCAAGCCGGTGATCATCGTGGCCTTCGTCATCCGGACCATGGAGATCATCAAGCTTTTCGACGAGGTGTTCATGTTGACCCGGGGCGGGCCCGGATCGGCCACGGAGACCATCAGCCTCTACATCTACAAGCTGGCCTTCAACGATTTCCAACTGGCCTACGGCGCGGCCGCCGCCTTCCTGGTGCTCCTCGGGGCGCTGGGGCTCATCCACCTGCTGCTTCTGCCGGTGCGCAACCAGCTTTTGGAGGTGAAGCGCTGATGCTCTCCAAAAAACTCACCCTGTTCCAGGCGGCGCTTCTGGCCGCGGCCCTGGCCGTGGTGCTCTTCCCGGTGTTCTGGATCCTCATGACGGCCATCAAGCCCCCCACGGACTGGAACGCCTCGCCCGCCATCTGGATGCCGTCGCAGCCCACCCTCGTCAACTTCAAGACCCTCTTTGACCCCGACGCCCTCAAGGAATACGGCGTGGGCGGGGTCAGCCAGTCGGCCACCAAGGCCGTTATCGGATCGCTTCTGGCCTCGATCACGGCCACGACCCTGTCGGTGCTCATCGGCCTGTTCGCGGCCATCGGCATCTCCCGCTACGGCGCCGAGAACAAATCCACGCCGCTGGTCATCCTGTCCGGGCGGATGTTTCCCCCGGCGGCCATCGCCGTGCCCTTCGTGATCATCTTCTCCAACATCGGCCTGACCGACAGCTACGTGGGGCTCATCGCCATCTATGTGGCGGCCACCCTGCCTTTCTCCACCTGGATGCTCAAAAGCTTCGTGGACGACCTGCCCCGGGAGATCGAGGAGGCGGCCATGATCGACGGAAAATCGCGGATAAAGGCCCACCTCACGGTGACCATTCCGCTCATCCGGGGCGGGCTTTTCGCCACCACCATGTTCATCTTCATCCTCAACTGGTCGGAATTCATGTTCGCCCTGGTGCTCTCCTACAGCAACGTCAGCACCATCCCCGTGCAACTGGCCAAATACGTCACGGCCACGGCCGGAACCCTCTACGGCGTCCAGGCCGCCCTGGCCGTCCTGGCCATGGTTCCCCTGGTCATCGTCGGCTATCTCATCCAGGGCCATCTGGCCCGGGGCATGACTTTCGGAGCCATCAAGCAATGAGCATCCCCAAACTCGAACTGGTGTCCCTGGTCAAAGAATACAACGACGGGGCCGTGGTGGCCGTGGACGGCATCGACTTAAGCGTGGCCCCCGGGGAGACCATCGCCCTGCTTGGCCCCTCGGGCTGCGGCAAGTCCACCACCCTGAACATGGTCGTCGGCCTGGAAGAACCCACCTCGGGCGACATCCACATCGATGGCCTGTCCATCGTCAACATCCCCCCGGGAAAACGCAACGTGGGCCTGGTTTTCCAGGATTATGCGGTCTTTCCCTCCATGACCGTGCGCCAGAACCTGGCCTTCGGGCTGGTGGTGCGGAAAAAAGGCAGGGAGGAAATCGCCCGGGCCGTGGACGAGGTCGCCGAGCTTTTGGGCATGGTCGGCCGCCTGGACGTCCGGGCCCGGGATCTCGGCGGTTCCGAGATGCAGCGGGTGGCCATCGGCCGCACTCTGGTGACCAAACCGGCCGTGCTGCTTCTCGACGAGCCCCTGTCCAACCTGGAGGCCGCCGCCCGGCTGGCCATGCGCCGGGAGCTGCGGCGGCTGCAAAGCGAAATCGGCCTGACCATCATCTACGTCACCCACGACCAGATCGAGGCCCTGTCCCTGGCCGACCGCATCGCCGTGATGCACGCCGGGAAGATCCTGCAGGTGGAAAAAACCAGCCTCATCTGTGAACGCCCGGACCACGTCTACGTGGCCGGGTTTCTGGGGTCGCCGCCCATGAACCTGCTTGCCGGGGAGATCAGGCCCGGCGTGGCAGGCGCGGCGGGACCGGCGTTTACTCATGGCCCCCTGACCCTGGCCCTGCCTGCGGGCTGCGCCCTGGAAAAGGGCTCGTACACCCTGGGGCTGCGGCCCGAGTCCCTGCGGCTGGCCCCGGAATCCGAAGCCCCCCTGGCCGGGACGGTCTCCCTGGTGGAATTTCGGGGCGGCGACGTGGTGGTCACCGTGGATGTCGCCTCGGTCAAACTGGATGTCATCCTTCCCGCCACCGAGCGTCCCGCCATGGGACAGTCCGTGGGGGTGGATTTCGACCCGGAATCCCTGGTCTTTTTCGGCGGCGACACCAGCCGCAGACTGGACGCAAGCCCCATGGGGAGGCCCCTGTGATCGACACCGCGCCGAACGGCCGGACAGCCCCGGTTCTGACCCTGGAAAACCTGACGAAACGCTTCCGGGGCAAGATCGCCCTGGACGGCGTGTCCTTCTCGGTCCCCGAGGCCTCGCTGACGGTCATCCTGGGCCATGCCGGGGCGGGCAAGACCACCACCCTGCGCCTCATCGCCGGGCTGGACCGGCCCGACGCCGGGCGGGTGCTCCTGGCGGGCCGGGACGTGGCCGGGTGGGAGCCCAAAGACCGCGACATCGCCATGATCTTCGACAATCTGGCCCTGTATCCGAACAAGACCGGCTTCGAAAACATCGCAAGCCCCCTTTTGATCCGAAAGACGCCCCGGCCGGAGATCGCGGAGAAGGTCCAGGCCATGGCCAAGGTGCTGAAAATCGGCCACACCCTGGGACGGCTTCCGGCAACCATGAGCGGCGGGGAGCGGCAGCGCATCGCCCTGGGCCGGGCGCTCATCCGCACGCCGAGCCTGTTTCTTTTGGATGAACCCCTCTCCAGCCTGGACGCCAAGCTGCGCATCGAACTGCGCGCCGAACTGCGACGCCTGCAAAGCGAACACGGCTATTCCTTCCTCATGGCCACGCCGGACTTCAACGAGGCCCTGGCCATCGCCGACACGGTGATCATGCTGCGCCAGGGAAGGGTGGTCCAGATCGCCCCGCCCCAGGCGCTCTACGACCAGCCCGTGGACCGGGAGACGGCCCGGGCCGTGGGCGCGCCGCTGATCAACATCCTCCCGGCCCGCCTCGATCCGGACGGAAAGGGCATCCACGTCTCGGAATGGCGGCTGCCCGTCCCGGGGCATCTGCATGCGGCCCTGGCCTCCAGCCCGGACGGATTCGAGCTGGGCATCCGGCCCGAGAACCTGGGGCTCGTGGACATCCCCGGGGCGGATCTGACCGGAAGGGTGTCCGATATCGAACCCCTGGGCCTCAAATCCGTGCTGACGGTGAAAAAGGGCGAGGCCGAGGTGCGCGTCCTGGTGGAGAGCGTCGCGGCCAAGACCGTGGCCGTGGGCCGGGAGATCGGCCTACGCGTCAAGCACCCCTCCATGCTGCACGCCTTTGCTGCGGCCTCCGGCCGACGCCTGACGGCCTGACATCGGGGCATCCCAACATCCCGAAACCAGGAAACGCGTGTCTGGGCCGAGGCGGCCTTGAGGACGGCATGATCAAAATTTTCGTCACCTACCGATGCAACCTGGCCTGCCCGTACTGCTTCGCCACGCAGATGCGGCGGGAATATCCCGGGGACATGACCCGGGAGACGTTCGCCAGGCTTTTGGAGTGGATGCGCAGGGCCGGGCTCCCGGCCGCGGCCTTCATCGGCGGCGAACCGACCCTGCACCCGGACCTGCCGGAGATGATCGAGGCCACGGTGGCCGCAGGCATCCCGGCGGCGCTTTTCACCAACGGCCTGTTCCCCGTCTCTGTGGCGGAAAGGCTGGCCCCCCTGGTCTCCAACTTCGTGGTCAACTACAACGACCCCGCCGGATATGCCCCGGCCCAGGCCGACATGCTTCACGCCACCCTTACCCGGCTGCGCCAGCTCGGGGCCAGGGTGGCCTTCTCCAAAAACTTCTCCCGGGGCGGCCTGGACTACGGCTACCTGCTTGACGCCCTGGACCGCTACGGCGTGACCACCGTGCGCTACGACATCTCCCGCCCAAACCACGACGCGGACAACAACCATTTCATCCTGGACGACACCCGGCAGGTCATGTCCCACGCGGCCTGCTTCGTGAAGGCCTGCGAGGCCCGGGGGGTGCGCACCGGCCTGGACTGCAGCGTACGCCTGTGCGACCTGCACGACGAGGACCGGCGCTATCTGGAGCGGGTTTCCATGAAATTTTCCGGGATCTGCCACCCCTGCGCCGACGTGCATCCCGACCTGTCCGCCTCCTATTGCCTGCCCATGCGCGGCATCAGCGTCCCCGACGTGACGGCCTTTGCCGATCACGCCGCCCTCATGTGGCGACTGGCCGAGGCGGCGCGGCCCATCAGGCTTGCCAACGTCTCGGCGGCATGTTTCGAATGCAGGGACTTCATGCGGCGCTGCCAGGGCGGCTGCATGGCCCTTATGCGAACCGCCTGCCCTGAATCGGAAGAAGACGGGACGGGCGACGCCCTGAATACCGCCCCGGCGGAGGCCAAACGTTATGAGCGATAGCAAAACCGTGATCACCACCTGCACCAGGGACTGCCCCAACGCCTGCGGCCTGGTGGCCACCGTGAAAGACGGTCGACTGACCGGGCTTGCCGGGAATCCCGACCATCCCCTGACCCGGGGCGTGGCCTGCGTCAAGGCCGCGCGGTACGTCAAACGGGTCTACAGCCCGGAACGGATCACCCACCCCATGCTCCGCAGAAACGGCCGCTGGGTCCGGGCGGGCTGGGACGAGGTGCTGGATCTGGTGGCCGAACGCCTGAAGACATTCGCTGCGGAGTCCGGGACCGAATCCATCTTGTATTACCAGGGATATGGCGAACGGACGGCGCTGAAGCTTCTCAACAAGTATTTCTTCAACCTTTTCGGCGGGGTGACCACCCTGCGCGGCTCCCTGTGCGGCGGCGCCGGGCAGGCCTCGCAAAACCTGGACCTGGGCCAGCGCATCTCCCACGACCCCCTGGACCATTTCAACAGCCAGGCCATGATCCTGTGGGCCAGAAACCCCGTGTCCACCAACATCAGCCTCACGGCCATCGCCCGGGACATCCGCAGTCGCGGGGGCTCGGTCCTGCTCATCGACCCCGCGCGCAGCAAGTCGGCGGTCCTGGCCGACCACCATATCGCCCCCCGGCCGGGCGGCGACGTCTTCCTGGCCATGGCCGCAGCCAAGCTGGTGCTGGCCGCCGGGGCCGAGGACCGGGAGTTTTTGGCCCGTCATGCCGTGGGCGTGGAGGCCTACCTGGAGATTCTGTCGGGTTTTCCCGTGGACGACCTGTGCCGCCGGGCCGGGGTGTCCCGGGGGGAGGCGGAACTTCTGGCCGAGACGCTCATGGGCAGAAGGCCTGCCTCCATCCTGCTCGGCTGGGGCCTGCACCGCCATGAATACGCCCACTACGGCATCCGGGCCATCGACGCCCTGGCGGCCATCTGCGGCAACCTGGGGGTTCCCGGCGGCGGGGTGAGCCAGGGGTTCGAGGAATACGGCCCCTACGACCAACGCCTGTGGGGCGACGACCTCAATCCGCCGCGACGCACCCTGCTTTTGCCGGTTATCGGCCGGGAGATCCTGGCCGCCAAAGATCCGGCCATCCGCATGATCTACGTCACGGCGGCCAACCCCCTGTGCATGGCCCCCAATACCGCCGCCGTGGCCGAGGCCTTCCGCAAGGCCGAGTTCGTGGTCTATTCCGGCCACACCATGGACGACACCTCGGACTACGCCCACGTCTTTTTGCCCGCCACCACCTTTCTGGAAGAGATCGATGTCATGGCCAGCTACGGGCACAACTACGTGGGTCCGGTCAATCCGGCCATCCCGCCCGTGGGCCAGTGCAAATCGGAATTCCGCATGTTTTACGAACTGGCGGCGCGCTTCCCCTTTGCGGACCGGTTTTGCAAAAGCGAGGAAGAGTGGCTGCGTACGCTGTGCGCCCCGGTGTGGGAGCAGGGCGGCGACCCGGAGAGCCTCCGGCAGGAGGCCTTCCGCCTGGACGCCCCCATGGTTCCCTATGCGGACAAGGTCTTCCCCACGCCGTCGGGAAAATTCCAGTTCATGACCGCGTTTGATCCGTCCCACATTCCCGAACCCGACCCGGCCTATCCCTACCGGTTTTTGACCATCGCCCCTCACGGCTACATCTGTTCCGAACGGACCATGGCCGACCACGAACCCCTGCCCGTGGTCCGCCTGGCCGCATCCGAGGCCGCCAAGCGGGGCCTGGCCCATGGCATGCCGGTCGTGGTGAAAAGTCCGCTGGGCGAGGCCCTGGCCACATTGCGCGTGGAGGAGGGCCTGCGGCCGGACATCCTGGTGGCCGACCGGGGAGGCTGGAACAAGGCCGGGCACGGCCTCAACAGGCTGACCCGGGATCTGGCCAGCCGGGTGGGAAACGGCACGCCGTATTACGAAACAGCCGTGACCGTATGTCCCGTTCCGAATGAAGGCCCGGCCGGGAGGCGCATCCTGGTGGTCCAGCACAGCGAGCGGGCCCCGGGCGGGGATTTCGTCAAGGGGCTGGCCCGGCTTGGCGCGCTCCCGACCACGGTCAATCCGGCCCGGGGGGACGATCTGCCCGAATCTCCCGAGGGCTTTGACGCCCTGGTGGTCCTGGGAGGGCCGCAGCACGCCTCCGACGACGCGGCCTCGCCGCACTTCCCGGCCCTGCTTGCGCTCATGCGGGCTTTCGACGCCGAGAACCGGCCCGTGGCCGGCATCTGCCTGGGGGCGCAGCTTTTGGCCCGGGCCCATGGCGGCAGGCCGCAGCCCATGGGCCGACTGGAATTCGGGTTCACGACGCTTGCAGCCACCGCCGAGGGGCAGGTCGATCCGGTGCTTGGGCCTGCCCTGCCTCTGCCCCGGCTCATGGAGTTTCACGAGGACACCTTCGACCTGCCCCCGGGGGCCGTGGCCCTGGTCACCGGCCAGGCCTGCCCCAACCAGTGCTTCCGGGTCGGGGCCGCCTCCTACGGATTCCAGTTCCACCTGGAGGTCGATTCGGTGATCGCCAGCAACTGGATCACGCTCTTCCGGCAGGGGGGCATCGACACCTACGCCCCCTACCGGGAGGCCTACGGCGAGTCGTATTTCGCCGGGCTTGCCGCCGACCTGCCCGTGCTGGTGGCCGAGTCCCAGGAGTTCTGCCGCCGGGTGGTCCGGAACTGGCTGGCCCTGGCCTGAAAAAAACGCCCCGGCGGCAGGGCCTCTCACCCGACCCGTGGTGCTCACGCCCTGGCCGGGCGTTTATCAGGGGGGGCGCCGCAACTCGCCATAGTTGCGGACCAAAACACATGAACTAGGCGCATCTGGATTGGATGCGTTGGTAGACCCCACCGGCTATTTCATGGCCGAAGGCCTTGTGAAGGAAGGTCTGTTCGCCGCAGGGAGGAGCAGGTTCACAGTGTGGCGACCATTGCGTTCCCACGGCGTGAGATGTCGGCAATGCGCGTCGTGCGGGCCTACTCGCTTAGGTCAACTCGCCGGACAGGGCTTCAAGCGCCACCTTGGCCATATACTCTGCCGAATACTTCCGTCGCTGGACCTCGTTGACCACCTCGACCATGGGATACCCGTTAGCACTCTGTCTGGACATACCTCTAGCACTCCCTCCTCGGTTCGCTAGGGTGTCCGGTCGAATTGGGGGCTACTCCAGTCGGCTGTCCAATTTTCCGCGACTACCTCAGGCTGTCGGCCCTTTTTCGTTGCCAACGCTACTCCCAACTTCCGAGAAGAACCCAGCAGATAAATCGGCCCGCTTCCACATGGGAGGCAGGCCTCTTGTTAGTATTTCCTGGTGGACAGCCTTTGCCCACAAAACGAATCCACCTTCTCTACGATCTATTCATGAGGCAGGTTGCAACCACTTGCAGCAAATTTCAGTAACTATTCAATGAGTTCGATATTTGCTGGGCTCCTGTCGCACCGTCCATACGCTTCGCCCATGTTCTGATCGCCTCCGGATTCGCCCGCGTTCAATGACCCGTTCGATTTCCACTGCGATTTTCTGACCGATCTCCCAGTCGTGGGGGAGTTTCGAAGGCTGTAAGCCATGATTTTGTCCTCATGAGCGCTAAATATAATCAAATGGCTGTGAAACCTATTGCATAAAAACTCAGATGTGCTTAGAAAGTTAACAATGGTGTTGCAATTATATGGCGGAAATGCTTTTCATGAAAATGTATGTTTATAAAAGTATGAATTAAAATGAGTAGTTATTGTTAAATGTGATGTTTTGTCGTTTCAACTCGCCTTGAGAGGTGAAAAATGCAAAGAGAACGCGCACCAAGAGACGTTGACACCAGTGTTGGTATGTATTCGGTATTTGTTGTTTTTTATATTATTATACTAATTAGTATTCCAGTTTCAGTGTTTGCAGATGATGGTTTTTTTTACTGACTACTGCTGCAAGATTATCCTCTGTTGCTTCTCCTGTTACTATTACGGTTGGCCCATTGGGTGGAACTGTCACAACGGGTAGAGGGAGGGTGACTTTTCCACCTGGAACATTTAACCAAAATACAATAATCACCTTAACCGGTCATAAACCTGATTCAACATTTGGAATGCAGCAATATTCTACATCTTTTGCACTTCAGATACAGGCTGAAATGTTCTGCAAACCACTTACTGTCTCCATATCTGGGTTTTCTGGGACAACTCAAAATCAACTTGTCGCACTTGGCGACGTATATTTAAGTGCTGGTGTTACCGATACGGGTCAGATGTCACTAGTTCCTGCCCAGGTGGTTGATGGTCGTCTAGTGTTTCAGGTTCCGCCGAGTGCCGAATGCGAGTCTCACTCGCTTGAAGCAGTAGACGAAACGGCGAGTGGATATAAAGGCTTGATAATACCAATCACCATTAAATTTCAGCACGTGACATCTTACTGCACAGTGCAAAGTGATAACTTTGTGTTGTCTTATCCGTGCGAATATGCATCGACCAAACCAACAATTCCAGGGCTTATCTTGTCGTATGCAGAACGTGCATACGCATTGCTTGAGGGCATGGGGTTTGAACTGGCAGGGCGTTTTCAAAATAATTTCCCAATCAACATCTCCTATTCATTGGGCCAGCGAGATGGAGAAACGGTGTTACCCCTTAGCGGCAAGTATTATCAGTATTTAAATATAAACGGTGAAAAATGCGATCCGCTTCGTCTCGATCCTTTGCAGGCAACAATCGGGCACGAATTTTTCCATGCTGTCCAAAACCTGTACGACCCTCGGGGTGTGATTGCCATTCGCCATCCTGCCTCGGACCCAAGTTTCCTGTGGTTGGCAGAGGCGAGTTCGACGTGGTTCGAGTCGCGCATGCTCAACTCGACGACCTATGTTTCCCCGACATTTGTCACCAGCATTGACATGAAAAGCACTGGGCTTGAGTCTGGTGGCAATCGAGATGTAGTCCAGTCCCTTGGCTATTGGGCCTCTGGATTTCTTCGTTATCTGGTCGGGGTATATCCGTCTGGGGACAGATTTATGCTGAACTTGTGGAACATGGTAAATCTACAGACAACGAAATATTCCGATTTGGCGGCACTTATAAGCACTGTAGGGAGCAGTGCGAATACTGCTACGCACTGGAGGGAATATCTTAATGATGTGATGAGTGGAAACACTGGCTACGCCGGTTGGCCTATTCCAAGTAACAATACTGGATGGGGTAGTAATTCGGGATTTACCGGTGTTGTGCGCGCCAGCATAGCCCCGTTTTCAGGGTTAAAGTGGCCTCTTAGATTTAATACAGTGACTGAAAACAGGACTTATTTTATCACATCACTCACGAGTAGCCCGTATATGAGTCTTGAGCTTTATCGATATAAAGGAGCACAGCAGCCATTTGAGAGAGTCGCGACGCTTGCCAATAACAAACCGTTCGCACTTGCGGTTGCTCCGAATGACCAGTATATCGTGTCCGTTGTAAATGCTGATACAACATCTCCATACCATTTTTTAACGGAAGCTGTTTTGCGAATTGGGCTTGCTGGGAGACCACGCTTCTGCACAATCAACGACCTTATCCCCATGGAGATCGATGGGCGCAACCGAGTGTGGAGACATCCAACCCTTGGTTACCGACTGGCTTTAGAGCAAATGCACGACGTAAGAGAGGGAGAACTGACCTATGCTGAATGTCGTGATTATGATACCGGCCAACTGGTTGACGCCTATTCCTGGTACTATGAAAATGGTAATAATTTCCGGGAGGATCACTATTTAAATGCGTTAACTCATGGAGTTCAAAAACAGTGGCATGACAACGGTCAACTGCAATATTCCCTCACATATAAGGAGGGAGTACGACATGGGTTATCTTTGTATTATCATTATAACGGAAATCTATCAGTCACCTCGTACTATATTAATGGAAAAGCGAATGGTGATTGGGTTTGGTATGATGAATCAGGCGCTGTGCTATATACTTGTACTTTAGTAGACGACGTTCCACAGCCTGGATGTACATATCCATGGTGGTAGTTGCGTTTTCTTGCAATGCTCTGGCCTTGCTTGATTCCTCTTTTTGGCATGGGCAGTGTTGACATCTGACTGTTGTCGCCGCGTCCGCACCCCCAAGGCTGGGCTTTCGGAACAGCACGCCGGAGGAAGGGGAAGCCCGGGAAGGCTGATGGCGCGGCGCGCCGCCTGATTCGTCCCGTCCGTCGGCCTTTGCGCGACGGCTCACGGCTTCTTTTTTCCGGTGAACCACCTCCAGTCGTATTTGCGCAGCCGCAGTCCGGGCCACCACCATCTGGCCAGGATCACCGCCAGCACAAGAAGCAGGTACAGCAGGTGCAAGAGGTCGGATCGATCCATGGCTTGCCCTTCCTCCGGGTGGTTTTCGCCGAGGCGGACACCATGCCGGAAATCCGCCGGAAGTCCACCCCGTCCCTGCGGGTCGCGCTCCAAGGTTTGCGCGGCCGGGGTCGTGCGCGGCGACCGACGGCCCGGTAGCGAAAACGGCCCGCCCCCACCACGTGGGGGACGGGCCGTTGTGTTGCCGTCATGCCGCCGACCTGCCCATATGTGTGGCCGAGTCCCGGGAGTTCTGCCGCCGGGTGGTCCGGGGCTGGCTGGCCCTGGCCTGAAAAAACGCCCTGGCGGCAGGGCCTCTCACCCGACCCGTGGTGCACGGCAAACGCCGAGCAACGTGGCGATGTCATGGAGCGACATCATGCTGGCCAGGGCCACGACGTGCTCGTCGGCGACGGGGGTGCGGGGGGACATGGCGGCGGCGTGACCTCGTGGGTGGTTGCGGGTCTTTTCTCTCACGCGGATGACGACGTTCAACCCGGCTGCTGGCCAAGCGGGGGCAGGCGGCCTTCTGCCGCCGACCGTGGCGCGAGGCCGGGACAATCCGTCTATGACGACGGTTTCCTCGGGACGCTCAGGGCTCGGGGAGCAGCAGGAGGGTCGAGATGGCCGACGTGGGCGCATTCGGCCCAGGCCAGCCAGCCAGCCTGGCGGCCAGCCACCACATGGCCTTGCCCTTTTGCAGGCAAATCAGCTTGTGGGAATGGACGCAATCAAACTCCAATTCGAAATCGCAGTATCCTGGATGTGCCGCGCACCAGCTTTCGCACCACGGACATTCATCGGTGGTTTCCGGGTGGATCACCCCATCCGGGTCGTGCATCTCAATGTCCGCAACATCAAAGAGAACCTTCTCATTGACCCGTACGTACTCCCGGGTCCGTTCCGAATTGATCCTTAAGCGCTCTCCGCCCCCATCGGTATGTCCGGTGTGGTAGATGAATCGCATGGTCGGAAATTCATTCTCAAGCATGTCCAGGGCCTGAAGGTACTGATCCACAGCGTCATCTCCGTACCAGGACATCTCGCCGCAAAAGCCAAACATGGAGGCGTGGTAGCGCCCGATTCCAGCCACATACCGCGTCCGGGCCAGGCCATCCTCGGTCGCCCAATAGAGATCCGGGCCGATATACCCTTCCGCCGGAATCTGACCATATGCCGGCTGGCCGTCGTACATCCGCAACTCGCCCGGATTGGCCTCGGGAGGCCAGTCCGGATCCGTGTTGTCGCCCATCCATGAATAGCGAAAGACCGAGTCGTACCTCGGGTCGATGCTTTCCATGAGCTGTAGGCCGCTGAGGATCTGGCTGCCATGGGAGGTATGCCCGTAATGGATAGCCAACGTCTTGGCCCGGTCGAGCCAGACGGCCGGGATGGAATCGAACTCCCAGACCGCACGGTGGTCGGCGATGATGGGCGCGCCGACGGCCGTGCCCACCGTGCCGGTCAGGGCCGTAAACACGAGAAGGATGGCCACGGCCATCCCCGGGCCATGGATGCGCGTCGTCATGGGGAACCGGGAACGGGGCATGTCTCCTCCGGCATGTTTGGGGTGGGCAAAGCGGGCCATTGTCGCGGCAGGGGGGCCTCCCCGGAGGGCCTTCGGGGCCGCATCGCGGCAATGCCGGAACCTTTCGTCTGTCAGAAGCAGTGCAAAAATAATGCCGTCTACCTGAATGTGCTGTCCGGGGGGAACCCCAGGGTGTGGTGCAGACATGGAATTCAGCCTGGATCGGGGCGGCCGATGGCTTCAGGGGGGCGTTACGCCGCTCGTGCAATACGCTGTGCCCGATTTTGGAGACCCGGTTTGCCGCCTTCCGGGGAATGCCTGGAAATCCTGCAGTGTCAATGTTGCCTGTTGATGATCCATGATATGTGGAATTATGTGACCACAGCGAACCATGAATAATGGATGGCGGGTGGAAGGCCTGCCGAATGGAAACAGAGAGCCAGGATAACTGCGAAGATACCAGGACAATCTTTTAGATAAAAGCTGGCATGGAGTGTGCAATAGCGGATTGGGGACGTACAGCTGAGATATGTTTTCGTGTTTTGGTTATGTTACAGTCTTGTTACAAGGAGCAGGCGGAGCCTGGAATCCCGGCGGACGTGGCCGCGCCACCGGCCGGGCTACAAGTCCGTTGCGTCCATAAGGTGTCCCGTCGGCCAGGGCAGGGCTCCGGCAGTCGGGCAAAGGACGGTCATGCCGAATCGCCGTGCTGCCGTCGGTCCACCTGGAAGACGGCCCGGACAGATGTGGGGCACGCCCGGTCATTCGGGCTTGCCTCAGGCGTTTTGGCCGGTTGGGGGCGGGCGCCCCTGTCATGTGGAGACCTGCCCCGGCGGTTTCTGACCGCCGCCCGTTTCGCCCGCGACCAAGAACAAAAGGACACGCCATGCATGTCGGCAAAGCACTGTTTCGGACCCTTCTGGCCTGCGTCATCGTGTGGTGCGCCATGTCCGGACCCGTGGCCGGGGCGGTGGATGTGGGCTCCCTGCCCCTTGGACAGCTCAACGTCGGGGACGGCAGCATCATCTTCGCCAATGCCTTGAAAGAATGTACGGTCTATCTTGAGGGGGACAGCCAGACCGAAGTGCAGCTCGACGCCAGGGGCTTTCTCACCCGGATGCCGTCCGGGGTGCATTCCATCTGGTATCTGACCGGTTGGCGGGACGCCCGGGGCGATCAGACCGACGACGGATACTACGGCGTCTGGGTGCTGACCTGGGAGGGTGATGGGGCCATCGTGCTCAACGGCGCCGACCGACGCCATGAGATTTTGCTCGACGACCCGGCGGCCAGGCGCATGGTGGTCAAACTGCCGCCCGGCGAATCGCCCCTGGTTGAGATCACGGCCATCAATCCGGACAATTACCTCCGCAACATGAAGCTCTGGCCGCCGGCCGTTCCCGGGGCCGGATCCGGACTGACCGCCTCCGACCGTCTCGGTCCGGGCCAGATCGAGGGCAACCTGGAGCCCGTCCCCGGGGCGGCGGAGCCGGTTTTCCACCCCCGGCGCCTCGAGCATTTCCGTCAGGCGGCGTTTGGCGTCCTGCGTCCCATGGACTGGCTGCACGTCAACGGGAGCGACCTGGTCGCCGCCGGGGCCTGGGAGGCCAGGAGGCCGCGCGACTACGCCACCCAGGGCGGCGCCATCATCTATAATCACGCGACCAACGAGTCGTATCCCATTCCCGGCTACAAGAGCAATTCCGGCATGGCCTATGAATACCTCATCGAACTGGCCAACGCGCTGGACTGCGACCTCTGGCTGCAACCGGCCCACGACGCCTCGGAGGCGTATCTGCGGGCCATGGCCCGTCTGGTGGCCGGGAAGGCAGGGCATGTCGGCCTCGATCCCGGACTGCGGATCTGGATCGAACTGTCCAACGAATTCTGGAATCCCGTGGAATATTACATGCAGCAGGTGAATTATGCCCGCGACGTGGCGGCGGCGCATTTCGGGGTGTCCCGCGAGGACATTGAGCCCATAAGCACGCGCCACGGCTGGGGCGCGGGCCATCTGCAGGGGCTGGCCCTGAACGTATTCGCCGACGAATGGACGGTCCAGGGCCGGGCGAGAAAGGATTTCATCGCCGTGGCCGCCGGATTCACACACGGGCCGGACTACAACGCCGCGGTCATCGACGCCGTGCGCGAGGTGGACCGGAACCTGCCCGACGTGTTCGCCGTGGCCCATTATTTCGGGGCCATTGCCGACCAGTTTCTCGGGATGGGGTACGCGGCGGACGGAGCGGCCAGTGAAGAGGTCTACGCCCAGGCCTTCAGGCTGCTCAACCAGGATATCTTCCGCACGACCGTTCCTGCGGTCGAGGCCAACGTGGCCCTGTGCCGGGAAAAGGGTCGCCTGCCCCTTGTGGGCTATGAAGGCGGCCAGCATCTGGTGGCCCCGATCTGGCTGGCCGATCAGCCCGGGTACGTGGATTTCCTGCATAACGTCAACAGGCGGCCGGAAATGGCTGCGGCCTACCGGCTCATGTTCGCCGGTTGGACCGCAGCCGGGGCCATGACCGCGTCGGTGTATTCCGACGTCGTGCTCCCTGCCCGGTGGGGATCGTTCGGCGCCAAGGAATATCTGCGCCAGCCCGTGGCGGACGCCCCGAAGTGGCGGGCCTTTATCGAATGGCTCACGGTGCAGCGGCAGGTCCGCAGGCTCGGCGATCCCCTCGGCCACGCCCCCACGGTGACCAGCGGGTCGCAACTGCCCATGGCCGAGGTCGGCCGACCGTATTCCGCTGGGGTTGCGGCCAGCGGCGGGGACGGACATCTCAGCTTCAGCCTGCTGAGTGACCTCCCCGCAGGACTGGCCCTGATCCCCGCCGGAGAGGGGCTGGCCCGCATTGTCGGCGTGCCGACCGCCTCGGGCTCGCATCGACTGATGTTGCGCGTGCTGGACAGGGACAACGACCCGGCCTACCAGCTCATGACCCTGCGCATCGAGGAACGCGACGCCGGACGCAACACGCTCATCCTCTTCAAAGGGGAGGATGTCGCCATGCCTCCGGGCGTGGATCATCTCAACCTGCGCCGCCAGGTGCAGCAGGGCGGCCGAGAGGTGTTCCTGCCCTTCGCTTTTGGCGACGGGAATCATTTTTTCGACCTTGATCCGGTCTCGAACCTCAATATGTACGGCGGGATACGCCTGACCACCGAGGGACCGGGGGACCCGTCGGTCTGGTGCCGCCTGGACGCCGGGAATCCTGGCTATTTCGGACTCCAGAGCGGGGCGTCAGGGGAGTCGCCGTGGAATCTCGAGACCCTGCTCGTCTGGCGCAAGGACCAGTTCCAAAACGACGGTTCGGCCAGGCGGGTGGCCTTCGGGGCCACGGCCTCCACGGCGACCTTGCGGGTGAGCCTGGCCAGCCTGGACCCCGACGTCTCGGAACTTCGCTTTGTCATCCGCGACGGCGATGTCTGGTATGTCTCCGAGGCGGCGTATAGCCGGACCACGGCGACGGTGTTCGAACTGAAGGCCTTCAACAATTCCGGGGAACCCGGGAAGCGGTGGGCCGCGTTTTCACCCACCGCGCACGACTTCAGCCCCCCGGCCAATCTGACCTTTACGGCCAGGGATTTCACCGACGTGCAGGCCGTGGGTCTGGCCTACCGGGGCGAACGCTTCGGCTGGCACTGGGATTTCAGCTTCGATGAAGTGCTTGTTCTCGCGGATCTCAAGGGGGGCGTCGTGCCGGGGGCCATGATGCTGCTTTTGGACCAGTCGCAATAATCAGACGGTCGCGGCGGGGAGGTGCGCCTGGGGACGGGGGAGCGCCAGCGGGGAGGCGTTGACGTAAGAAACGGCCCGTGACGCCGCTGCATGGGGGAATGTCAAGAACCTCTGCGCGACCCGGGGGGAATGGAAGCCCTGTCGCGGCGCGCCTACCGCCCCGTGGCCAGCACCTCGGGCAGGCCGCCGGACTCGCCGGACGGGGCGAAAAGCCGGGCCAGGGCGGCCAGGTCTGCCGCATCAAGGGCGGTTCTCGTTCCCATAAGCCATTCCAGGGCCCCGCGCTTGCGTTTGGGACCGCTCACCACCGGGACTTTGACCCCGGCAAGGCCCACCTGGGCCTTGAGATAGTCCTCGGCCTCCTCCAGTCCGCCGAGTTCGTCCACCAGCCCCAGGGCCAGGGCGCGCTCGCCGGTCATGGCCCGGCCGTCGGCGATGAGCGCCACGGATTCCGGGGACAGTCTGCGGGCGGTGGCCACGGCGTGCTGGAACTGGGCGTTTAGGTCCGTGACGATGCCTTCCAGATAGGCCCGGTCGGCCTCCTTGAGCTCTTTTACGGGCGACCCGGCGGTTTTCAGGTCGCCGCTGGCCAGGGATTCGAAGGACACCCCGATCTTGCCGAAAAGCTCGCGCACGTTGGGATACTGGGCCATGACCCCGATGCTGCCGGTCAGCGTGCCGGGATTGGCGAAGATGCGATGCGCCGGACAGGCCGCGTAGTAGCCGCCGCTGGCGGCCACCGTGGACATGGAGGCCACCACCGGCTTGACCGCCGCCAGCCGGAGCACGGCCTGGTAAATTTCCTGGGACGGTCCGAAGGCCCCGCCGGGCGAATTGATGCGCAGGATGACCCCCTTGATCGTGGGGTCTTCGCGCAGTTCCTTGATGAAGCGCACGGCGGGCTCGGCGTCGCCGAGAAATCCCTCCAGGCGCACCAGGCCGAGGCGGGCCTTGGCCGCGAACAGGCCGCCGCCTTCGTCGTCGGACATAAAAGACGCAACGGCCATGGCCCCCACAAGGAGGGCCACGGCCGCCACGATCAAAAGCACAACAAAAAGCGCCGGACGCCGTCTGGGAAAGGAACCGCTACTGGGCATCCTCTTCCAGCTTCTGGCGCAGAAGCTCGCCCAGGTTGCTGCCCGTGTCGTTGGGACCGGCAGTGCGGAACTCCTTGGCCTTGCGCTTGTCTTCCTCTTCCTTGGTGGCCTTGATGGACAGCCCCAGTCGGCGCTCGTCGGCGCTGACGTGGATGACCTTGGCCTCAATCTCGTCCCCTTCCTTGTACACCTCGGCCGGGGTCTTGACCTTCTTGCGGCTGATCTCCGAGACGTGCACCAACCCTTCAATGCCTTCCTCAACCTCGACGAACAGCCCGAAGTCGGTGATGTTGGTCACGATGCCGCGCACCACGGTGCCCACGGGATAGTTGTCCGGCACCTTGGTCCAGGGGTCTTCGGAGAGCTGTTTGACGCCCAGGGTGAACTTTTCGTTCTCCTTGTCCACGGTGAGCACCTTGGCCCGCACCGTGTCGCCGCCCTTGAAGAGCTCGCCCGGATGGCGGATCTTCTTGGTCCAGGAGATGTCCGAGACGTGGATCAGGCCGTCGATGCCGTCCTCGATGCCGATGAAGATGCCGAACTCGGTGATGTTTTTCACCGTGCCCTCAAGCACCGTGCCCTCGGGGTACTTCTCGGCCACCACATCCCAGGGGTTGGGGCGGACCTGCTTCATGCCAAGGGAAATGCGCTTCTTGTCGGAATCGACCCCAAGCACCACCACCTCGACCTCGTCGCCCACATGCACCATCTGGGACGGATGCCGCAGCTTGCGGGTCCAGGACATCTCGGAGATGTGCACCAGTCCCTCGACGCCGGGCTCAAGCTCGACAAAGGCCCCGTAGTCCACCAGGTTGGTGACCTTGCCGGAGAGGCGGGTGCCCTCGGGATACTTGTCGCCGATGTTCTGCCAGGGATCGTCCACCAGCTGCTTCATGCCCAGGGAGACCTTCTGCTTTTCCTGGTCGAAGGACAGAACCTTGAGTTCCAGTTCGTCGCCCAGGTGCACCAGTTCCTTGGGATGCTTGATGCGCTTCCAGGACATGTCCGTGATGTGCATGAGTCCGTCCAGGCCCCCAAGATCCACGAACACGCCGTATTCGGTGATGTTTTTGACCTTGCCGGTGACCGTCTGGCCCTCGGCCAGGGTTTTGAGCAGGTCGCGGCGCATGGAATCCCGGCGTTCTTCGAGAAGAACCCGACGGGACACGATGACGTTGCTGCGCCGACGGTTGATCTTGAGAACCCGGAATTCGAAGTCCTGGTTGACCAGGGCGTCCATGTCCGGCACCGGGCGCAGATCCACGTGGGAGCCGGGCAGAAAGGCCTCGACGCCGCCCAGGTCCACGGTGTAGCCGCCCTTGATGCGGCGCACGATGCGGCCGGTGATGATGTCGTCTTTTTCCTGGAGCTCCTCGAGCTTATCAAAAAGCTGCATCCGCTTGGCCCGGTCGCGGGACAGCGAGATGGTGCCTTCGGATTCGTTTTTGTGCACCACGTAGACGTCGATCTGGTCGCCGACCTGGATGTCCACGTTGCCCTCGGGGTCGGTGAACTCGGAGACCGGGATCTGGCCTTCGGACTTGAAGTTGACGTCCACCAGGACGTGTTCCTTGCCCACCCGGACGACAACGCCGGGTACGATGGTGCCGTCGTCGATGTCCCCGAAGTCTTCGTTCAGGTAATTTTCGAGGGCCGCCTCGAAATTGACCTCCATCTCCGGGGTGTTGCTGAGTTCATTTGTCATTTCCGCTGTTTTTTCCATGGGTTAACCTCCAACGCGATCTCTCCTTGAAAGGATTTAGCTTCCTACCAGAAAGGCCGGGTGCTGACAACCTGTATTTATTGGTTTCAAGGCGGCGTCAGCCCGCCGCAGGACCCTGAACCCGCCTGCGCCATAGCCGCGCCAGTAATGTCAGCATGGGCGCGATGGCCGCCGCCTCGGCCAGTTCCCGGAAGACGAAGGGGCCAAGTCCCAGGTACAGGCCCATGCCCAATCCGGCGGCCAGCAAAATGGGGGACAGGGTACGCCAGGTGAAAAGCCCGACGGTTTTCTGGCAATAGCCCGTGGTGGCCACGGCCACCGCCGCCTTGGTGACCAGGATGGCCAGGGCCGCCCCGGCCAGGGGCGTTGACGGGATGAGCGCGGCGCACAGGGTCAGATTCAGGGCCAGCCCGGCCAGATAAATGAAAAGCAGGAGCCGCTGGCGGCCCTGGCTGAGCATCAGATAGGCGGCCAGATTGTGCAGAAAGGCGACCAGCACCGTGGGCGCGAGATATTTTTGCAGCCAGACCGCCTCGGCATAGTCCGGGCCGTAGATCAGGCCGATCAGGCGATCCGACTCCACGGTCAGGACAAAGACGATGGGCAGGGCCAGGGCCAAAAGCCATTGGGCCGAAACCCGGGCCAGGCGGTGAAACTCCTCGCGGCCGGTCTTCCACAGGCGGGAAAAAAGCGGATAGAGCACGTTGCTCAAAAGCAGCGAGCACACTAAAACCGACACCCCATCCACCAGTTCCCAGGTGACGGAATAGCGGGCCACGGCCTCCTGGCCCCCGGCGCGCTGCAAAAAAAACAGGTTGGACTTGTTGTAGGTGATGGCCGCCAGGGCCATGATCAGAAACGGCGCGCCGTTTCGGGTGGTGCCCCAGATGCGCAGCATGGCCTTGCGCCCCAGGTCCAGGCGGGCCAGCCGTTCGCCCCGCAGGGTGACGACAAGGCCCCCGGCCAGGTTGGCGGCGTTCTCCACCACCTTGAAAAGCGCCATCCACAACGGACCCGCCCCGGCAAAAAGGGTGGCGAAGGCCCATCCATAGCCCAGAACGGCGGCCACGGCCCGGATCATGGCCTCCTGGTCCTGGCGGCCGCGCACCCGGCAGGCCACGAAAAACGTCCCGGACAGGGGTTCCAGCCCCACCCCCAGGGAAATGACCGCCACCAGCCCCACCAGTTGGGCGTCGTACCCCTGCTGCCAGGCCATGCCCACCACCCCGGCCAGGCCCGCCGCGAACAGCACGGCCTTGATGACCGTATACTGGGCCAGGATCTCGCCGGTACGGGCGTAGCGGCGGCTTAGGGAGGTCACCAGGGGCTGGTTGAGGCCGAATTCGCCCAGAAACAGGATGAACTGGCCCAGGCCGAAGGCCAGCATGAAGCCGCCGTAGGTGTTCGCGCTTTGCCGGGCCAAAAGGATCAGGAACAGGGTGTGCAGGGAGTCGCGCATCCACTGGGCCCCGGCCAGCTTGAGGAACTTGCCGAGGATGCCGTGATGCGGGGCGGCGGGGCCGGGGGGATTTCCTGTGGTCATGAAGCTCCGTGCGCCGCGCCCGGGGCGCGGCCCAGATTGATGACAAAGCCCCTGGCAGGGCACGAGAACCACTCGCTCACGGCGCGACTGTGCCGCGGCCCGGGGCGCGCGGCCTTTTCATTTGCCCCGGTTCGGGCTACGGACTCACGCTGTCGAAAGCCGAAACAACCATCCCAGGCAGCGTGGACCCGTGGTCAATCCCACCTTTGCCCGAAAAGAACAAGCCGCCCCCCTGCGCCTGGTCCTTCTGCTCCAGGATCTGTGCTTCGGGGGCACCCAGCGCCACGCCCTGGAACTGGCGGCGCGTCTTTCCCCGCAGCGTTTCCGGGTGGAGATGTGGACCCTGATGGCCGGGGAGGATTTCCTGCCCCAGGCCGAGCGGTACGGGCTGACCGTGCGGCGGTTGTGCGACGCCTCGGCCGTGGGACCGCGCTCCCTGGCCGCCCTGTGGCGGGCGCTTCGCACCCACCGGCCGGACATGCTGGTCCCCCTGACCGTGGTGCCCAACATCTGGGGACGGGTGCTCGGGCGGCTGGCCGGGGTTCCGGCTGTGGCGGGCAACTGCCGGGGCGCGGCGGACCCGGGCCTGCAGCACGAATGGCTGCTGTGGCCCCTGGCCGACCACGTGCTGTGCAACGCCTTGGCCGTTCGCGACCGTCTGGTCAAGGCCTTCCGGGTTCCCGGCGGGCGGATCACCGTGATCCGCAACGGGGTGAACACCGAGGCCTTCGTCCCCGCCGCCTCCCCGCCGGACGGCCCCCCGGTCATCCTGTGCCTGGCCAGGATGGACCCGGTCAAGGACCACGCCACCCTGCTTGCGGCCTTCGACCTGCTGGCCCCGGAGCATCCCGAGGCGCTCCTGTGGCTGGTGGGGGACGGCCCGATCCGGGGGGCGGTCGAGGCCCGCGTCCAGACCAGTCCCTTCCGGGACCGCATCCGGCTTTTCCCGGGCGACGCGGACGTGCGCCGCTATTATGCCCGGGCCGCGTTTTTGGTCCTGTCCTCCCGGCACGAGGGATTGCCCAACGTGGTTTTGGAGGCCATGGCCTCGGGCCTGGCCGTGGCCGCCACGGACGTGGGGGGGCTGTCCGAGGTGGTGCGCGACGGGATCACGGGTCGGCTGGCGCCTGCGGCCAGACCCGAGGCCCTGGCCCGGGCCATGGGGGAGCTTCTGGCCGATGCCGCCCTGCGGCGGCGCATGGGCCGGGCGGCCAGAGAACTGGCTGTGGCGGAATTTTCCCTGGAGGCCATGGCCCGTTGCCATGAAGAGGCGTTCGCCGCGATCTGGGAGAAAAAACGCCGTCCCTGACCGTTCCCGGCCCAGGGCGCGTGCGGGGCGCGAAAATGACGCGTCAGGCCGAGTGGGCGCAGATGAGTTCGATCATGCGGCGGGCGTTTTTTTCCGAGTCGTAATAGTCGAGGATGAGCTGCCGCCCGCGTTCGGCCATGGCCAGGGCCTTGTCCCGGTTGCGGAGCACATCCAGGATGGCCCGCTTCATGGCCTCCACGTCCAACTGGGGAATGAGGCGGCCGGTTTCGCCGTCGCGCACCACCTCCCGGATGCCGCCCACGTCCGTGGCCACCACGGGGACGCGGTGCATCAGCGCCTCCATGATCACCGTTGGCAGGCCATCGCGGTCGCCGCTTTGCACCACCTTGCTCGGGGTGACGAACACGTCCGCCTGGCGTAACATCCGGGGAACCTGGTCGTGGGGCACAAAGCCGGGGAAACGCACCCGGTCCGTCAGCTTCAGGCGTCGGACCAGGGCCTTGAGCGGCAGGCATTGGGGGCCGGACCCGGCCAGGGTGAGGGTGAAATCCACCCCGTCGTCGGCCAGGGCCCGGCAGGCCCGCAGGAGCACGTCCAGGCCCTTGGTGCGCACGAACCGGCACAGGGCCATGATGTGGTAGGGCGGCTGCATGGGGGCCGGGGCGTCCTGGCAGTCTTCCCAGGACAGGCAGTTGCGCACCAGCACGATCTTGTCGTCGCGGCCGTCGGCAAAGCCCCGCAGGTAGTCGATGTTGAAGGCCGCATCGACCCTGGCGAAGGCGGCGTTGGCGATTTTTTCCGGCAGGGCCCCGTCGGCGGGATAGATGTCCCCGGCCCGGCCGGTGAAACTGAAGGGAATGCCGGTCAAGGCCGAGGCCACCCAGGCCGCCGTGGCCGGGCCGTTGGCCCAGCAGGCGTGGATGTGGCGCACGCCGGTTTCCTCGAAGCGCCGGGCCAGGTGGCAGCCGCAGTAGCAGGCCCAGTAGTTCTCCCCGGTCTGCTCCAGACAGCGCCAGCGCCGGAAAAGCAGCGAGGCGAATAGGGGTTTGAGCACCTCGGGACGCCGCTTGAGCCAGTAGGCAAAGGCCGAGGCCCCGAGCAGGGTGCGGCGGCACCCCAGGCGTTCCACGGGGATGTCGTCGCGTTGCATCTCCCCGGTGAGGTGGCAGCCCAGCCGGTCGTACAGGGAATAGACGGTAAGCGGCATGCCCATGCGCCGCATGATCTGCACTTCGCGATAGATGAAGGTCTCGGAAGGCTTGGGAAACCACAGGGTGACATATGCGGTTTTGGGCAGTCCGGGGGGGGGCGGCGGAGAAGGCATCCCGTGGGTCATGTCATGATCCTGTCGCACGATGTCCGGCGTGGTGTACTGCGCGGTGAAGAGGGGATGCAAACATTTTTCTCGATACAATTTTTGCAAACATCCAACGCTTCGGCAACAAGGACGTGAAAAAAGAACGGGAAGAAGATATTTTCACGACATGGCTGGATTTGGCAAGGGGGCGTTCTTCAGGAAGTTTTCGGTTCATCGAAGAGACGCACATGCGCAAGGATGTTGTGTTGGAATGCATGATGCTTCGCAAAAAAAAATCAAAAAAGTTTCTATGCAAGGCGATGTTTTTTAAAAACATCAAAAAATGTGACGTGCATGTATGAAATGTTTTATAAATGCTGCGCAACATGTTTGAACGATCACGTTGTTGTCGCTCGACACATTCTTTTCACAGCACGAGCCGGGCGTCGTATTTTCCCATGGTCGGACGACCTTTGCCCCGTTGGACCAGAGGTCTCGGGCGGGGACACGGCGATGCCTTGTCAACAAGGAACTGCACCCGTTAAAAAATTTCAACATCCTTTTCATATCAGTGAAAACAGCTACCACATCAGGGAAATGATGGCAACAGTCCCCCTCTTCAAACACCAATGTCGTTCCCCAGACGGGCAGATTTTACACATATGAAAAAAAACGCTCCACGCATCGCAATGCTTCTCCCGACCCGCCGGACGCGGCGCTATCAGGTCGATATCCTGGGCGCTCTTCGCGACATGGGCCTTGCGGTCTCGGTCTTTTCACTCCCCGGCCCGCACCGGGGCCCGGGGTTCCTGTTTTCCCTCTATCAGCGTCTGGACCGGCTTGTGACGCCGGTCGCCGTCGACCCCCTGGCACGGGAGCCCCTCCCCGGGGACGTGTGTGTCCGGGAACTGCCCGGCCATCCCGGCTGGCCGTCCGAACTGGCCGGGGCCGCCAGGGAGGATGGCCTGGATATTCTGGTGGTCCTGGGCGACCTGGCCATTTCCCCTGCCCTTCCGGAGGCCTTCCGGCTGGGGGTCGTGGCGCTTGATGCCGTGGACTTCACCACCCAGGCCCCGTGGGCCGCTTTCCGCGCCCTGAGCGGGGCCGAACCCTGCTGGGAGCCCCGGCTTGTCTGGCATGTCGCCGGTCGGCCGCCCCGGATCCTGTACCGGTCCGCCTCGGCGGTGTCTCCCCTGTCCCTGCACCGGACGGCGGCCCCGGCCTGCGTCAAGGCCGCCTGCTTTGTCCCCCGGATGCTGCGGGAGTTGGCGGAACGTGGTCCCGGGGCCTGGGAGGACCGGGCCGGGGCCCTGCCGGAGCGGACGCCCCCCGCCTCGGTGGGAGGCGCGGCCCTGCTGCGGTTTGTGCCACGCCTTTTTGTCCGTTTCATGACCCTGGCATGGCGCGACGCGTTGTTGCGGCCCCAGTGGTTTCTGGCCCTGCGCCGGGGCGGGGGCGACCCCTTCGACCTGGCGGGCTTTGTTCCGGCCTTTCCCCCGGACGCCTCCGGATGGGCCGACCCCTTCCCCTTTGTCCGCCAGGGCGTGACGCATCTTTTTTTCGAGGACATCGACAAGGACACGGGCAAGGGCAGCATCGCGGTCATGACCCAGGGGCCGGACGGCGGATTCGGTCCGCCCCGGACGGTTCTGCGCACCCCGCACCACCTGTCCTATCCCTTTGTCTTCGAATGGGGCGGCGATGTCTACATGGTCCCGGAAAGCGCCCAGGCCGCCCGGGTGGAGGTGTTTCGGGCCGTGCGCTTCCCCCATAAGTGGGAGTCGGCGGCGGTCCTGCTTGACGGGGTGCGGGCGGTGGACGCCACCTTGCTTGAGCATGAGGGACGCTGGTGGCTTATGGCCAACCTGCGGATGGAGGGCGGCTCGTCCTGGGACGAACTGTCGGTTTTTTTCGCCGAAACCCCCCTGGGGCCGTTTGTCCCGCACCCGGGCAACCCCGTGGTCTCGGACGTGCGCCATGCCCGGCCCGCCGGGCGGGTCTTTGGCCAAGGCGGCCGTCTCTTTCGCCCGGCCCAGGACTGCTCCGGCCACTACGGCCGGGGACTGGTCATCCGGGAGATCGAACGCCTGACCCCGCAGGACTATCGCGAGTCCACGGCCGTGCGCCACGACGCCGCCATCCTGGGGGTGGGCGACAGCCTGCACACCTACAACGCCGTCCCGGGGCTCGAGGTCGTGGACGGCAGGCGGTTCATCCCGCGTCTGTCCCTTCGCCGCCGCAGGTGAGCCGGAGGCGTCGTGCCGGACTGGCCCGCCAGGCGTGCCAGCCTGTCGTGCCAGCCGGGCGGGCCACGAAACGCGGCCACGGGACGCGGCCGGACCGGAACCGGGGGCGATGGGAGCCGGTCAGCCCCCGGCCAGGGCCACCAGATCGTAGTCCTTGGCCTCCACGATCTCGGCCGGTACGAGACGCCCCGGGGCCACGCCCGGGCCGCTGACGTAGGTCACGCCGTCGGCCTCCGGGGCCTGGAACCAGGTCCGGCCCAGGTGCAGCCCCGGCCATTCGGGGTGCGGCGCGTCCACCAGGACCGGCAGGGTCTGGCCGACGTATCCGGCCAGGATGTCGGCGCTGATTTCGGCCTGCAGCTCCATGAGCACGTCGCGCCGCCGCCTGGCCTCGGCCCCCGAGACCTTGCCCGGCAGGTTCACGGCCCGGGTGCCCTCCTCGGGGGAGAAGGGGAAGACCCCCACATGGTGCAGGCGGGTCTTGGCCACGAAGTCCATCAGGGCCTGAAAGCGCCGGGGCGTCTCGCCCGGAAAGCCGGTGATGAACGTGGTGCGGATGGCCGCCTCGGGGAAGCGTCGCCGCACCCGGTCCACCACGGCCTCGGGGGCGTCCGAGCGGGGGCGGCCCATGGCCTTGAGGATGTCCGGGTGGACGTGCTGGAAGGGGATGTCGAAATAGGGCAGAAGCGGCGGCCCGGCCGCAGCCAGGAAATCCAGAAGCCCGGCGTCGAGGCCTGAAGGATAGAGATACATCAGCCTGAGCCAGGAAAGCCCGGGCAGGGGCAAAAGGCCCTCCACAAGCTCCCGCAGGCCCTGGCCGCGCCCCGCGTCGCGGCCGTAGGCCGTCAGATCCTGGGCCACCAGGACCAGTTCCGAGACCCCCCGGGCCACAAGTCCCCGGGCCTCGGCCACGACCTCCGCCACCGCACGGCTGGACAGGCGTCCCCGGATGGAGGGGATGGTGCAGTAGGCGCAGGCGTGGTTGCAGCCCTCGGCGATCTTGACGTAGGCATACCCCGGCGGCGTGCTCAGAAGCCGCGCCCCCGGGGCCGTGTCCGAACCAGCATCCGCAGTCTCGCCCCTCGCCGCCCAAAACAGCCGTCCGGGCAGGGCGTCCAGTTCCGACGGCAGCCCCCAGATGTCCACCTCGGGCAGCCCGGCCCGGAGTTCCTCCCCATAGCGGGCGGGCAGGCACCCGGTCACGGCCAGTTTCGGGCGCGGCGAGAGCCCCCGGATGGCCTGGGCCGTCTCCAGGATCACCTGCACCGACTCCTCCACGGCGGGCCTGATGAACGAGCAGGTGTTGATGACCACCAGGTCGGCCGCCGCCGGATCGGCCACGATCTCGATCCCGCCGGGCATGGCCCCCAGCACGGTTTCGGCGTCGACCCGGTTTTTGGGACAGCCGAGGCTTATGGAATGGACAGTGAGCGGTCGGGTCATGGTTTTCCCCAAGGTTCTTGCATGGCGTGCCGTCCCCGGCTATCATGCCCCAAACCAAAAGACAAAACCGGCCGCGGCCTCGCCGCGCGGCCATGGAGCGCCGGAATATGCCAGGCGAAGACGCGGCGAAAAAGCCCTACCGGTTCGCCCTGTACGGTCAGGGAGCGGATCTGGAGGCCTTTTGTTCCTTTCTGTGCGGCCCGGGAATGGACGAGGTATTCGCCGAGATCGCCTTTGTGGGCGCGGCCCCGGGCCATGCCGGGCAGGCCCCGGTGGGGCCGGGCATCCCGGTCTATCCGTCCCTGGCCGCGCTTGCGGCGGCCCACCCCGAGGTCAACGGCGTCCTGGAACTGACCGGCCAGGGCCTGCCGCCCGACGCGAACCTGCCCCCCGGAACCACGGTCATGGACCGTCGGGCGGCCATGCTGCTCCGGACCACCGTGGCCACGGCCTCCCTGTGCGAGTCCTGCCGCCTGGACCTCACCCAGACCCGCCTGTACCTGGACGCCGTGTTCGACCACCTGGACGCCGAGGTGGTCCTGGCCGATTCCCATGGCCTGGTGGAGGACGTCAACCGCGCCGCCAGACGACGCACCGGAAGGGCCAAGGAGGAACTCCTCGGCCGCCCCTGCGCCGAGGTGCTCGACGACCTGCAAAACCTCCGCCCGGCCGATGCCGACGACATCTCCCCCTGGGGCGCGCTTTTGTCCGGCAAGGGCGGCAGCGCCGAATATTCCCGCATGGACGCCGAGGACCGGCTGCGCTACTTCCGGGCCGTGGCCCACATTGTGGGCGGCGGGGGGCGTCCGGCGCACATCGTGGTCATCCGCCGCGACGTGACCCATGACGTGTTCCTGGAGCGCCGCCTGCAAAAGACCGAGCGCCTGGCCGCCATCGGCGAATTGTCCATGTTCATCTCCCACGAGATCAGAAACCCGCTTTTCGCCATCGCCGGATTCGCCAATTCGCTTCTGCGCTCTGCTGGCATCGACGAGTCCGCCCGGGAAAAGGTCTCCATCATCCTCCAGGAATCCAACCGCCTGGACGCCATCCTCAAAAGCATCGTCAACTTCGCCCGGCCCACCCAGGCCACGCCGGGCGAGGTGGACATGAGCCAGATGGTGCGCCAGACCCTGGACATCATGCGCCTGAGCATCGACAAGCAGGGGGTGGAGATCGTCATCGAAACCCCGGCCTCCCTGCCCAAGGCCCGGGGCGACACGGAACTGCTCAAGCAGTGCCTGCTCAACATCATCAAGAACTCCATGGAGGCCATGCCCCACGGCGGCCGCCTCACCGTGTCCACGGGCATGCGCCGGGGCAGCGTCTTTCTGGCCGTGGCCGACACCGGGCACGGCATCTCCAAGGAGCACATGGCCCAGGTCTTCAACCCGTTTTTCAGCACCCGGGACAAGGGCGCGGGCCTGGGGCTGGCCATGACCAAGAAAATTCTCGACGATCTGGGCGGTTCCGTGGAAATCAAAAGCCGGGAGGGCGAGGGCGCCACCGTGACCCTGTATTTGCCGCCGTTTTTCGCCCTGGAGAAGGATGCCGACCATGCCGACTGAGAAGGCCATCGTCCTGGCCACCACAAACAGGGGAAAAATCGCCGAACTGCGCGCCCTGCTCGCCAACACCGGCATCACCGTCAAAGGGCTGGCCGATTTTCCGGACATGGGCGACATCCCCGAGACCGGAACCACCTTCGCCGAAAACGCCCGCCTCAAGGCCGCAGCCGTGGCCAGGGCCACGGGACTTCCCGCCGTGGCCGACGACTCGGGGCTGTGCGTGGACGCCCTGGACGGCGCGCCCGGCGTCCATTCCGCCCGCTATGACGGCGAAAACGCCACGGACGCCGGAAATAACGCCAAACTCCTGGACGCCCTGCGCCACGTGCCCCCGGAAAAACGCGCCGCCCGGTTCGTATGCGCCATGGCCGCCACCACCCCGGACGGCCGCTGGGCCGAGGCCCGGGGCGAATGGCCGGGCGTCATCGCCCCCTCCCCCCGGGGCGGCGGCGGGTTCGGCTACGACCCGCTGTTTTTCGACCCCTCCCTGGGCCGCACCGCGGCCCAACTGACGCCGGAAGAGAAAAACGCCCGCAGCCATCGCGGCCAGGCCCTGGCCCGGCTCATCCCCCTTTTGGACACGCTGCTCGCCTAGCCCCCGTTTCTCGCCTGCCCCCCGTCCTTGAAATGCCGTGGGCGACAAGGTAAGGGTGTGCAAAAGCGTTCGTCTGGGGCGGCATGTCGCTGCCCCGGCGGAAAGCAGGAGCCCACATGTGCGGAATCATCGGGTATTGCGGCCACAGGCCCGCCGTGCCGGTCATATTGGAAGGGTTGCGGCGGCTGGAATACCGTGGCTATGATTCGGCGGGCGTGGCGTTTCTGCAGCAGGGCGCGCTGCATGTGGTGCGCGCCGAAGGCAAGCTGGCCAATCTGGAAAGGCGTCTTGGCGAGCAAAACGTCTTTTTGGCCACCTCGGGCATCGGCCACACCCGCTGGGCCACCCACGGCCTGCCCGTCGAGAAAAACGCCCACCCGCACACGGACGCCGCCCGGCGTCTGGCCGTGATCCACAACGGCATCATCGAGAATTTTCAGGAGATCAAAAACGGCTTGCAGGCCTGCGGGTGCGTGTTCGCCTCGGACACGGACACCGAGGTGCTGGCCCATCTTCTGGCCTCGTTCATGGACCAGGGCCTGGGGATCGAAAAGGCCCTGAGCCGGACCCTGGACCGGGTGGAGGGAACCTACGCCCTGGTGGTGGTCTGCCTGGACGAACCCGGGGTGCTGTACGCCGCGCGCAAGTCCTCGCCCCTGGTCCTGGGGGTGGGGGTGGGCGAGAACTTTCTGGCCTCGGACATCCCGGCCTTTCTGCCCTACACCCGGGACGTGGTGTTTCTGGAGGACGGGGAGATGGTGCGCATCGACGCCGCCTCCTGGCGGGTAATGGACGCGGCCACCCTGGCCCCGGTGGACAAGGACGTCCGGCGCATCACCTGGGATGTGGCCGCAGCCCAAAAGGGCGGCTACAAGCACTTCATGCTCAAGGAGATCTTCGAGCAGCCCAAGGTCATTGCGGACTGCATGGCCGGGCGGGTGGATGTGGCGGCCGGGCGGGCCATATTGCCCGAGCTTGCGGCCCTGCCCCGGCCCGAGCGGCTTTTCATCGTGGCCTGCGGCACCTCGTTTCACGCCGGGCTGTGGGGCATGTATGTGCTTGAACGGTGGGCCGGTGTGCCCACCCGGGTGGAGATCGCCTCGGAGTTCCGGTACCGCGACCCCATCCTGTTGCCCGGCGACGTGGTGGTGGCCATCAGCCAGTCCGGCGAGACGGCCGACACCCTGGCCGGGGTGCGTCTGGCCAGGGAGCGCGGGGCCAAGGTCATCGGGCTGTGCAACGTGGTGGGTTCGAGCCTGGCCCGGGAATCGGACGTGGTGTTCTACACCCAGGCCGGTCCTGAAATCTCCGTGGCCTCCACCAAGGCCATGTGCAGCCAGCTCACGGCCTTGACGCTTCTGGCCGTGCACCTCGGCGAGGTCGGCGGGAGGATGTCCCGGCAGGACCGGATGGACTGCCTGCACGGCCTTTGCCGGTTGCCGGGCATCCTGGAGGCGGAGCTCCCGGGCATGCGGGAGCGGGCCTGCTTACTGGCCAAGGCCCACAGCGAGGCCACGAGTTTTCTGTATCTGGGAAGGGGGCCGTACTATCCCCTGGCCCTGGAGGGGGCGCTCAAGCTCAAGGAGATTTCCTACATCCACGCCGAGGGCTACGCCGCCGGGGAGATGAAGCACGGCCCCATCGCGCTCATCGACCCGCGCTTTCCCACCTTCGCCCTGGCCCCGGTGGACGAGCTGTTCCCCAAGGTCAAATCCAACCTGGAGGAGGTCCAGGCCCGGGGCGGCAGGATCATCGCCCTGACCAATCCGGGCGGCGACCTGCGCGTGGACGATGTCTGGGAGGTGCCCCGGTCCTTCGGGCCGCTTTCCGCCTTTCTCATGCTTCCGGCACTGCAATTGTTCGCCTACGAAATGGCGGATTATCTGGGGAAAGATGTCGATCAGCCGCGCAATCTGGCCAAAAGCGTCACCGTCGAATAGCTGCGGCGGCATGGTGCGTTCCCCGGCGGCCGGGGGTTCCCGGCCGGGTCTGGCGACCCGGGCGCTGGCGGCCGTGGCGGCCGTGTGCTGCGTCCTGGCGGCGCTTGGCGGCCCTGTCCAGGCCGCCGACGCGGACAAGGCCTACCAGGAGGCGCTTCGCCAGTTCAAACGCCTGTCCACGGACGCTGCGGCCGGGAAAAACCGGGAGCCCTGGCTGGCCCTGGACGAAAAATTCGTGGCCGTGTACCGCGCCGCCCCGGACGGCCCCCTGGCCCCCAAGGCCCTGTACTACCGGGGCTGGGTCTTCGAGGAACTGGCCTACCGCTCCTACCTGGAGAAGGACGCCAGGCAGTCCCTGGACCATTACCAGCGCATGATCGACCGGTTTCCGCGCCACGCCTGGGCCGACGACGCCCATGTGCGCCGGGCCGTGGTTTTGCGCGACCGGATCAAGGACAAGGGGCAGGCCATGGACGAACTTCGGGTCGTCCTGAAACGCTATCCCGACGGGGACAAGGTGGCCGAGGCCGTGGAAATGCTGCGCGGCCTGGACCCCTCGTTTACCCCAGAGCCCAGGCAGGCGGCTTCGGCCCCGCCCTCGGGAACCGGTTCCGCAAAGGCCGCGGATGCCGGAAAGGCCGCCGCCCCGACCGAGACCGCCGCCGCTCCCCAGGCCCAGGCCGTCCCGGGGGGCCAGATGGTTCTGGCGGCCGCCTCGCCGCCTGCGGCCACCTCGGGCGCGCCCGCGACGCTTGGGGAGATCAGCAAGACCGGCGGGGACGACTATTCGCGCATCACCCTCGGCCTGGACCGGGAAACCACCTTCCGCTACCAGCTTCTCGAAAAGACCAAGGGCGAGGATACGGCCCCGCGCCGGTTGTACATCGACCTGGACAACGTGCGTATGGGACAGGCCGTGCGGGCCGACGAGAAGATCGCCGACGGCATCCTGCGCCAGATCCGGGCCGCCTACAACAGGCCCGACGTGGTCCGGGTGGTTCTGGATATCGACAATTTGGACCGCTACAACGTCTTCACCCTGGACAACCCCTTCCGGGTGGTGCTCGACGTCTACGCCACGGGCAAACCCGGCAAGGCCCCGGCTTCGGCCCCGGCCCCGGGCGACAAGCCGCAGGACAAATACGACGGCTGGCTGTCCAACCTTTTCAAGGCCAAGTCCGCGTCCCCTCCCGGGGCGGCCAAACCCGCTGAAAAAGCCGCAGACAAGGCCGCCCCGTCAACTGACGCGGCCATGCGCGAGGAAACGGCCCAGGCCGCCAGACAGGCCGCCGCAAAGCAGTCCGCCAAGGCCCCCGAACCCGCCCCGGCAAAGCCTCCGGCCTACAAGCCGCCCCCGGGCAGCGAAAAGCGCCTGGGCGACCTGGTGGAGCAGCTCGGGCTTACCGTGCGCACCATCATGATCGACCCCGGCCATGGCGGCAAGGATCCCGGGGCCCAGGGCCTTGGCGGACTCGTGGAGAAGGACGTCAACCTGCGATTCGCCAAAATTCTTGGCAAAAAACTCGAAGAGCACGGCTTCCAGGTGCTCTATACGCGCACCAAAGACGTGTTCATTCCCCTGGAGGAGCGCACGGCCATGGCCAACGCCAAAAAGGCCGACCTGTTCGTGTCCATCCACTGCAACGCCCACGGCGACGCCAAGTCCACGGGCCTGGAGATCTATTCCCTCAACCTGGCCAGCACCGAGGACGCCGTGCGGGTGGCCGCGCGGGAAAACGCGGTCTCGGCCAAGACCATCAGCGACCTGCAGTTGATCCTGACCGATCTGATGCTCAACACCAAGATGAAGGAATCCCGGGAGCTGGCCAGGACCGTGCAGGACAGGGCCGTTTCGTCGGTGGCCCGCTGGAAGACCCGCAACCGGGGGGCCCACGAGGCCCCGTTCTACGTGCTCATGGGGGCGCGCATGCCCGCCGTGCTGGTGGAGATGGGCTACATCACCAACCCCGACGACGCCAAACGGCTGGCCTCGGACAAGTACCTGGAGGCCCTGGCCCAGGGCATGGTCAACGGGCTGGTGGCCTACAAGCAGCGCATCGAGCGGTTTACGGGGGAGGCGGTCCCGGCGGCGGGGAAGAAGAAGGACTCATAGCGTCACATCCACAATAAAAAGAGTACCCAGGCTGATGACGCCCCCACCCGGTTTTTCGTGGCGTGGAGCGATACAGGGCGTGCAATGTTTCGAAGAGCATCAAGAACCGTTTTGGGTTTTTCACCATCCAGGCGCAAGCGCCTCACGGTTTCTTTTGCAAGATGGGGGTGCAGGGAGTCTATAGGTAAACCAATAAGCACGCACCGGCCAGGGCGACGGTGGCCCAGCCCAAACGGTCGACATATCTGTGCAGCGCCGCCTCCATCTTCTCGCCGCCCCAGGCCATCATCCCCGCGACAAAGAAAAACCGCAAGCCGCGCCCGATCACCGAGGCCAGAACGAACGGAAGCATGGCCATGGACATGGCGCCTGCCGCGATGGTGAACACCTTATAGGGAATGGGGGAGAATCCGGCGATAAAGACCGCCCAGAAACCCCAGGTTTCAAACCAGCCTACTGCCGTTTGGTAGGAAACCCAGTAATGGCTGGCGCGCAGGAAAGGCTCGATCCACGAGAACGCGTAAAAGCCGATGAGGTAACCGAACAGGCCGCCGAGAATGGACGTGGCCGTGGTCAAAAGCGCATACCACCACGCCCGTTTGGGGTTCGCCAAACACATCGGGGCCAGCATCACGTCCTGCGGGATGGGAAAAAACGACGATTCCGCAAAACTCAGCATCCCCAAAAACCAGGGCGCCCTCGGATGGCGGGACCATTTCATGGTCCAGCGGTAGAGCGGGGAAAAGATTCTCATGCCAGTCCTGAAGCCCTATTCGATGCCGGGCCTGTTTTTATCCAGCCACAGTTGCAGCACCAAAAGCGTCCACAACTCCTTGCGGTGATCGCAGATCCCGTCCTGGTGCTCGGCCCGGAGCCTGGCCACGGCCCTGGGATCGAAGAGCCCCTGCCGTTTGAGGTGGGACTCCCCCAAAAGCTCGTCCATCTGGGGCCGCAGGGCTTCGCGCAGCCACATGGACGCCGGGATGAGGAAGCCGCGCTTGGGCCGGGAGAGGATCTCCCGGGGCAGGATGTCGGCCACGGCCTTTTTCAGGAGATATTTGCGCTTGTCCCCGCGCAGTTTCATGGAGATGGGCAGACGGCAGGCGAACTCGGCCAGGTCGCGGTCCAGAAACGGGGCGCGCACCTCCAAGGAGTGCATCATGGAGCAGCGGTCCACCTTCACCAGGATGTAGTCGAGCATGTACTGCCGGGCGAAGGCATAGAACACCTTGGCCAGGGGCGCATCGGCCGGAAAGGCGTCGAAGAGCGCCGTGGTCGGGGCGTACAGCCTGGCCGGGGTCAGAAACTCCCTATCCGGATGTTGCCACAGGGAGGCCTGGGCCTCGGGGGAGAAGGCCGAAAGCCAGGTCTGCACGCGCAGAGTGCGCGGGGCCGCCGCCCCGGCCAGGAAGGTCCGGGCCACGGCGCGCGGATTGACGTAACCCGAGGACTGGGGCAGCCGTCTGGCGACGGGCTCGATGAAGCCCTTGCGCAGCATCCTGGGCAGGCGCAGATAGCGTTCGGCCAGATTGAACCCCACGAAATATTCGTATCCGGCGAAAAGCTCGTCCGGCCCGTCGCCGCCCAGGGCCACGGTGACCTTCTCCCGGGTGACCTTGGAGAGCAGAAACGTGGGCACGATGGACGGGTCGGCCATGGGCTCGTCGAACCGGGCCACGATCTCCGGCAACAGGCCGCCACACTCGGCGGCGCTCAAGATGCGTTCGTGGTGGTCCGTGGCGAAGCGTTTGGCCACGGTCCGGGCATAGGCGGACTCGTCGTAGCTTTTTTCCGTGAACCCGATGCTGAAGGTTTTGACCCGGGCGGACATCCCGGCCATGAACGCGGCCACGGTGGAGGAGTCGATGCCGCCGCTTAAAAACACCCCCAGGGGCACGTCGCTCACCAGCCGCCGTTTCACGGCCTGGGCCAGGAGCAGGCGCAGGCGTTCGCACAACTCGTCCTCGTTTTGCCCCGTATCCGGATCGGGCGGCGGCATGTCCCAATAGGGGGAGGTCACGATGTGGCCGTCGCGCAACAGCAGGTAGTGCCCGGGCCTCAGTTTGTGGACCTGTTTGTAGATGCTTTGCGGGGTGGGCACGTATTCATAGGACAGAAACCGGGCCAGGGCCTGGGTGGCGACGGAGAACTCCAGAAACGGCAGGGCCCGCAGCGCGGTGATCTCCGAGGCGAAGGCGAACACCCCCTTTTGCAGGGTGTAGACGAAGGGCTTTTTGCCGAAGCGGTCCCGGGCCGCAAACAGGGTGCGGGAGCGTTTGTCCCACAGGGCGAAGGCGAACATGCCCTCGAAGAGGTCCAGGCAGTCCGGCCCTTTGTCGAGCCAGGCGTTTAAGATGACCTCGGTGTCGGAGTTGGTGCGAAAGATGTAGCCCTTGGTCGTCAGGTCGCGCCGTATCTCCCGGAAATTGTAGATTTCGCCGTTGAAGCTGACCACGGCCAGATCATTGGCGTCAGCCATGGGCTGGCCGCCCGTGGACAGGTCGATGATGGACAGGCGGCGATGCCCCAGGGCGGCGGGGCCTTCCAGGGTGTGGCCGTCGCCGTCGGGGCCGCGATGGCGCAAGGCCCGGGTCATGGCCGCAAGCCAGGACAGGCGGGTCTCGGCCGGGGGCATGGCGGACGGGTCCAGGTGGACGAAACCGGCGATGCCGCACATGGGCTCAGGCCTTCCCTGCGCCGGAAACGGCGTCGGCCGGGGGGACGTCGTCGTCGCGGTACAACTCGAAAAGCGCCCGGCTGTTTATTTCGGGATCAAACATGGCCAGCACCCGTTTGCGCCCGGCGGCGGCCATGGCCACGGCCTTTTTCCGGTCGGCGGCCATGGCCTTGATGGCGTTGGCCAGGGCCGCCGGGTCGCGCTGGGGCGCCAGGCGTCCGGTGACGCCGTCCTCGATGACCTCGGGGATGCCGCTGATGTCCGTGGCCACCACGGGCAGACAGTGGGACAGGGCCTCCATGATGACATTGGGAATGCCGTCGCGGTCGCCGGTTTTGTGGATGACGCTGGGCATGACGAAGATGTCGCTTGAGGCGTAGAGTTCCGTGATGCGGTCGTGGGAGACGAAGCCGGGAAGGAAGACGCGGGCCCGCAAGCCCAGTTGATGGCGCAGAAAGCGGAGGTAGGCCCCCTGGAATCCCGCGCCCACCAGGGTGAGCTGGAAGGGGAATCCTTCCTGGTCGAGCAGGCGGCAGGCCCGAAGCAGCACGTCGAAGCCCTTGGTGCGGCAAAACCGTCCCACGGCCAGAAGCCGGTAGGGCGGCTCCATGCGTACTTTGGCCTTGACCCGGCTGGACAGGGTCAGGCTGTTGTAGACCATGTGGATTTTTTGCGCCTCCTGCCCGTCTGAGAAGGCGGCCAGGTAGTCGACGTTGGCCTGGTTGTTGGTGTGCACGAAGGCGGCGGCGCGGATTTTTTCCGCCAGGGCGCCGTCCTGGGGATGGATGTCCCCGGCCCGGCCCGAGAAGGAAAAGGGCAGGTCGAGCAGGGTCGCGGCCACCCAGGCGGCCGTGGCCGGGCCGTTGGCCCAGGCGGCGTGGACGTGGGTGGCGCCGTTTTGTTCCATAAGCGTGGCCAGCCGGAATCCGGCCAGAAAGGACCAGAAGCCTTCCGCCGCAACCTCCAGGCAGCTCCATTTCCGCCAGGGAATGGTGGCCCACAGCCGTTTGGCCACGTCGGGGCGGCGTTTGCGCCAGGCCCATGCGTCGCGAAACACCTGGGGCAGGGAGGCCGCTCCCAGCCGGGTCACGTCGCTGGAAGCGGCGCGCATCTCCATGCTCAGGCCGTTTTTGGCCGGGCCGTAGAGGGAATAGACGGAGATGGGCAGCCCCATGCCTTGCAGGTTCTTGATCTCCCGGAAGATGAACATCTCCGAGGGAAGCGGGAACCACAAAAGGACATAGGCGATGTTGCGTTGATTCAAGCGGTCTTCTCGTGGGACGGGGTTTTGCAGTATCGCGAAGCGCGAAGCGGCTTGACTGTAGTCCAATGCCAGCGCGTCTGTAAAGTCGAGCGATGCAGGATGGATTTTTGCCCGGCCGCTGGCCGTGCGGGCGAGAAAAGCGAAAGGGGAGGCGCGCGGCGCGGCCGGTGCGCTCAGCGGGCCGAGGCTTGCCCCGTGACGGTTTTGCGATTAGGGAACGGATGCGACGTACGCCAAGCGGCGCGCCTGCGACGCGGAGGGATGGCCGAGCGGCCGAAGGCGGCGGTCTTGAAAACCGCAGACGCGCAAGCGTCCGGGGGTTCGAATCCCTCTCCCTCCGCCACATCACGATGCAGCACCGTCCGATAAAATCCAGAAAGCCAAGAAATTCAAGGAAAAGCCGGGCCACGATGATCCGGCTTGATCCGTCTATATCCGTTGACATCCGGGTAACTGGCGGGTAACTTTGCGTATAACATTTGGGTTGTGCGGGTAACTCGCAGTCCTTCAACATCAATGGAGGTTTTCCCGTGGCTTTGACGGACGTGACCATACGGAGCATGAAGCCCGGCCCGAAGCCCCAGAGGATCAAGGACGGCGACGGCCTCTTTCTGGAACTCCGGCCAAACGGCGCGAAGTGGTGGCGGTTCCGGTACTACAAGCCCAACGGCAAAGAGGGGCTTCTGTCCTTCGGCGTTTATCCCGGGGTGGGACTGAAAGAGGCACGGCAGAAGCGCGAGGTGGCCCGACGCATGGTTGCCGACGGCCTGGACCCTGCCGTGGAGAGAAAGGTTGAACGTGCCGCCCCGGACGTGTTGACCCTGGAAAAGCTGGCTCTGGAATGGCACGAGCGGTTCCTGCCAAAGTGGACGCCCGGCCATGCCCAGGACATCATTGGACGCCTACGCCTGCACATATTCCCGCACATCGGCCAGACGCCCGCCAAAGACCTTGCCGCCCCGGAACTACGGGCCGCCCTCCGCCGGATAGAGTCCCGGGGTGCCATGGAGACGGCCAAGCGCGTCCTGCAGATCGTGGGGCAAGTCCTGCGCTATGGCGTGGCATCCGGCTACCTGACCCGGGACATTGCCGCCGACTTGCGCGGGGCCTTGGGTGCGGCCAAGCCGAAGCACCATGCCGCCATACTGGACGCGAAGGGCATCACGGGCCTGCTGAGGGCCATAGACGGCTACCAGGGACATCCTGCGACGTATGCCGCCCTGCGCCTTGCCCCGCTGCTGTTCCTGCGCCCTGGCGAGCTTAGGGGGCTTCTGTGGGAAGAGGTGGACCTCGACGCCGAGGAAATCCGTATAGGTGCCGAACGCATGAAGATGAGAGAGGCGCACATTGTCCCTTTGGCCCGGCAGGCGAAAGAGATTCTTTTGGAGCTTCATCCCCTGACAGGCCACGGAAAGTACGTCTTTCCATCCTTACGGAGTTCATCACGGTGCATGAGCGAGAACACAGTCAACGCCGCACTGCGCCGTCTGGGGTACGCCAAGGATGAAATGACGGGACATGGCTTCCGTAGTATGGCCTCGACAATCCTGAATGAACAGGGCTGGCCGTCCGACGCCATAGAGCGGCAACTAGCGCACAGGCCCAGGAACAAGGTCAGGGCGGCTTACAACCACGCCCAACACCTGGACGTGCGCCGGAAGATGCTTGCCGCTTGGGCCGACTACCTGGACGGGCTGAAGACCGGGGCGAAGGTGACGCCGCTTCATGTGAGCATGGGGGGCGGGAAACGATGACCCCCGCGCCCGTTGCCCGTGAGGTTCGCCTGTATGTGGCCGATGACGGGCGTTGTCCTTTTTCCGAATGGCTTGAGAGCATGAAGGACATCCGGGCGCAAGCCAGGATAGCGCAACGCATCGACCGGTTGGCCGTGGGCAACCTTGGGGACGTGAAACCCTTGGGCGAGGGCTTGGCGGAACTCCGGATAGATTACGGGCCAGGGTATCGCGTCTATTTCGGCCAGCATGGGCCACGGCTGGTCATTCTTCTGTGCGGCGGGGACAAGGCGCGTCAGTCTGTAGACATCAAGACCGCCCGGCGATATTGGGCGGATTGGAGGAAACGCCCGTGAAAGACATCTCTCTCGACGCATATATGGACGTGCGGCTTCAAGACCCGGTGTTTGCCGCCGGATATGTGAACGCGGCCCTTGAGGACGGCGATTGCGCCGCCGTGGTCCTGGCCATGACGCGGGTACTCAAGGCCCGCTCCAAGGGCGTGACGGTGCCGCCTGAGGGGCTGGAAGCGTTGTGCCGCCTGAAACCCGTGCTTGACGACCTGGGCATGAGTTTGGCCGTGACGGCAAGATAGCCGTGGCATGGAGTGAAGCCATCCAAGATTTCCCCGCCCTAGGGTAGCTCCCGAAGAGCCGGAACCCTACCGGCCTGGGCGGGGATAACTTCCATGGGACCGGCCGAGGGGGCTGTTGTGATAAAGAGATGGATTACGGGCGCGGAGATTTTGGAAAAGTATGATTTGGCGCTGCGGGAACTGGCTGATTTATTGAAGTGCGGGCTTCGCGCCTACGATCCAATCACACTTGACCAGTATGTCCGCCCCGAGGACTGCCTAAAACGCAAGGACGTGCTGCCTGCAGATAAGGTCTCAGAATTTTATGAGCAATTCCTCCTTGGGCAGAAGCTTTTGCTCCTGTCGCAACGGGGCGGCTCGTCAGACGAAGATCAAGCCAGGGCGGAGGCCGATGCGCGGATAATGTGGTCTTTTGAGGATTATGCCAGCTACCCGGCCCCCGGCGAGGGTACGAAGCTCCTCGAATCTTTTGTGCATCCTGTCCTGCCGGGACACCACCGCTGGCTCAAAACGGTCAAGGCTGCGGTTTTCAAGCCCGATGAGGTAGAGGCGGCTGTTATCCCATTCAGGGCCGCCCGGCAGGAGATCGACCCCCGCCAGAGGGAGACATACCTGACGGTCATTGCCGCCCTGGTGGTCGGCATGGGCGACGTGGGAAAACTCAAAGACCGCAACCGCGTGGGCAAAATTGTCAAAGCGATAGAGCGCCTTGGCCTCGACAGGAGCGACGACACCGTGCGAAAAGTGATAAATCAAGTCATTGATTTTATGGAGGAAAAGAAGGTCTAAAACCGTATACGGTTTTGAGTTTAGTTCTTCGGCCCTGTTTTTGGCCCTTTTCGGCATCTAATAGTCGTTCCCGCCACGAGCGGGCCACTCCGACAACGGAGAACGACCATGCAAGCCGAAATGTCCAAGCCTATCAAACTGTTGCGCCTGCCTCAAGTCCTCGAAAAAATCCCGTACCGACGTTCCCGATTTCTCGACCTCGTGCGTCAGGGGCGACTTCCCGCGCCGCGTAAGCTGCCCGGGGGGCGGGCCTCAGCGTGGGTTGAATCCGAGATCGACGACGCCATCGAGCGCATCGTCAACGGTGAGGTGGCGTAGCCATGGGCGCAAATGCAATGCGCCCCCGTCCCGGCCAGGGGATCGAGGGCGCAAAAAGCGAGTCTGTGGTTTGCAACGCCCTGATAGCCCTGCCGGGGCCTGTCGTCAACCTCGAATCGCCCAGGCTGTGGCGGGCGTTCCGAAAGTTCAATAGGAACTTCAAGCGGATAGCGAGGCTGCAAGAGGAGAACGCAAGGCTTTTGGAAGCCATGCGGCGCGCACAGGGCGGCCCGGGGGTGGCGGCATGATCCCCTGCACCATCTTCACATCCACGAACCCGTCCAGGCTGAGCAAGGGCTTCTCGCTGGGCGCCGAGGGCAATCTGGTCAAAAAAACCGGCGGGACCATGGTTGAAGGCGTGGCTCTGACCGTGCGCTTCGAGAACATCACGCGCTTTGCTGAGATGCTTCCGGCCCTGCGCCCGGACCAAGCACTGGCGTTCGGCGTCTGCGGCCACGATAAAGCTCGGGTGGTGAGCCAGGAGAAGCTACAGAAAATCCCGGCGGGCGACGTGCCCGTGGTGGCCCGGACCAGGGAGGCATTTGCATACCCGGCTGGCCCTGCGATCCTGATGATAGATTATGACCCCCGGAAAGACGGCACGCTGCCCTTGTCCGACGACGCTTTGCTGGCAACGCTGTTCGAGGTGTGCCCCGCTTTGAGGGACGCGCCGCTGGTGCTGACTCATAGCGCATCCTCTCACATCTTCAACGGCGACACAGAGCTTGTGGGCCTCAAGGGCCGCCGCATTTACGCCTTGGTGGCCGAAGGACAGGACGTCCCAAGAGCCGGGGCCGCCCTTTTCCGACGCCTGCAATTGGCCGGGTTTGGTCACATCGAAATCGGCAAGGCCGGGCAACTGTTGGAGCGCGGGATCGTGGACGCCTCGGTCTGGCAACCCGAACGCCTGGACTTTGCTGCGGGGGCCGCCTGCGAACCGCCCCTTGACCAGAGACGCCCCGCCCCCAGAGTCATCAACGCCGACGCCGCGCCCATGGACACCAGGACCGCCCTGCCCGACCTGAGCGCGGGCGAGGAGGCAACGCGACGCAAGATCGTGGGCGACGCCAGGGCCGCCATGAGGGGCGAGGCCGACGCGATCCGGGCGGAATGGGTGGAGACGCAGGTGGTCCGGGTGCTGGCCAAAAACGGGAAAAATCCGGATTCTGCACCTAAAGACGCCCAAAAACTGCGGGAAACGTACAAAAACGCCGCAAAATACCATGATCTATTCGCGCCCTTCGAGCTGCTGGCGTCCGACGGCAAGCCCGTCACCGTGGGCGAAATCCTGGCCGAGCCTGACCGATGGCATGGACGACGGTTCCGCGACCCGCTTGAGCCGGATTACGGGAACGACGGACGCATCGCAGTCCTGAACACGACGGCCAAGCCGCCCTACATCTTCAGCCACGCCCACGGGGGCCTGCGTTACGTCCTGCGCCGGGAGCGGGTTGCTCATGTCATCCAGCGGGGCGAACGCCTGGGGGCCGCTGAGAGCGCCCTACGGGCCATGCGAGAGGACGGCGGCCTTTTTGAGCGCAACGGCGAGATCGTCCGCGTCATGGACGACGGGACCGTCATCCCGCTGAGCCTGGGTGGCGTCCTGGTCGAATTGGACCGCGCCGTCAGGTGGATGATGCCGGGCCGGAAGGGCGAGGCGACGCCATGCGACTGCCCGCGCCCGATAGCCGAGGCGGTGCTGGCAATGCGGGGCCGGTGGAACCTGCCTGTGCTGCGGGCCGTGGCGACTGCGCCGCTTTACATCCCCTCAGAGGACCGCGTTCTGGACACCGACGGCCACGACGCCGGGACCGGCATTTTGCTTGTGTGCAAGGGCCTCGACGGCTGGCCGGGTGTGCCCGAGAACCCGACGGCGGATCACATCCGAAAGGCCGTGGTGACGCTGTGGAAGCCGTTCGTGGAGTTCCCATTTCTGACCGATACCGACAGAGGCGTTTTCGTCTCCCAGGTGCTCACGGCGATGGTGCGGCCTGTGCTGCCGACTGCCCCGGGATTCGCAAACGTGGCGTCAACTCCGGGTTCGGGAAAAACCAATCTGGCGAAGTGCGCCGCTGTCCTGGCCGGTGCGGGCGACGGCGCGGTCATGCCTGCCGCCGACACCGATGAGGAGATGAGAAAGCGCCTGCTGGCCGCTGGCCGCCGGGGTGCGCCGGTGGTCATCCTCGACAATCTGACCGGACAAATCGCATCCGACGCATTGTGCGCCTGGCTTACATCCGAGACGCTTACTGACCGTATCCTGGGAAAATCCGAGGAAACAACCGTCACAACGAGCGGCGTGGTGATCCTCACGGGCAACAATCTGGTGCTCAAGGGCGACCTGTGTCGCCGGGTGCTGACCTGCCGGATTGAGCCGGGCGTTGAAGCGCCATGGAAACGGGCGTTCGGCCTGGACCCGCAAGCGCACTGCCGCGACAACCGGCTGGCGATGGTGGCCGCCGGGTTGACCATCCTGAGATGGGCCATGCGCCGCCCACGGGCGTTCCCTGACCGTCTGGCGAGCTTTGAACACTGGTCCGACAGTGTACGCCATGCCGTTGTCGAGCTTGGCCGTGAGGGCTTCCTGAGCGTAGCCGACCCCGTGGGGAGTATCGACGAGGCATTTGCCGCCGACCCCGAGACGAACAAGCTGTCGGCGCTGTTGGTCACATGGCAAGCCGCGTTTGGCGATAGACCCGTAAAAGTTGGCGAGGCCATCAAAAGAGCCGGTGACGATGATGCGCTGGCCGAGGCCCTTGCCGAAATTGCCGGGGAGCGTGGCGTCGTAAATGACCGCCGCTTGGGGCGCTGGATCGAGCGAAATTCGAGACGGTTGATCATGGGGCGTCGAATTGAGCCCGCCGGAAAGAGCGGGGGTTCAACCCGGTGGGTGGTCAAGCAGGGGGTTTGTGGGGATTATGTGGGTTTTGTTTCATCCCCTTACGCACAAGAAAAAGTAAAAGACATTATATGTGAAGGGACCAAAAGAAACCCCCAACTCCCACCTAAACCCCCTGTCGGTTCTCATGCCCCCGTGCCACCTGCCCGCGACCTCAAGGTGGTGCGGATATGAACGCGCTACTCACTGAAATCCGCGAGGCTGGGCTGGCCGTGGCCGTGGACGGCGACGGGCTGGTCATCAAAGGACTTGACGCGCTGCCCGAGGAGGCCGTGGACCGCTGGCTGGTACGGCTGCTGGGGCGCAAAGCTGCGATCATGGAGGCCCTGGCCGCTGAGTCCGCCCCGGCTGTCATCAAAGTCATCGCGCCCGAGCAGGCCGACCATGAATCCGACGTCCATGGCCCCGACGCCGGACGCGAGGCGTGCCCCGATGAGTTCCGACCCTGCCGCGAGAACTGCGCCCACCACGGATGCGCGGCCTGGCTGGGCAACGGGTCCCAGGACCGGGCCGTCTGCTGGCGTTGCTTGGGTGCGATCCACCACAACGGCGAGTCCGTGGAAACCGCCGACATGCCAAAACTGGCCGCCCTTCTTAGATGCCCCTGGCTTCAACTGGAAGGTGGCGGGCAGGCGGGCCTCGGGTGGTGGCCTGAATCCCCCGACGATGACACAGATATGGGGCCATACGAGGCTTGCGGAACGCTGAAAGACCTGTGCGAACGGTACGCCCTGCGCGTAGTCCCGGTGGGCGATACGTTTCGGGTGCGGTATCCGGTGGGCGCTGCGCCGAATCTGGTGGCGTATAGCGATCTGCTACTTGAGGAGGCCATGCCGTACATCGTCAAAATGGTGGGGGTGCGCCATGGATAAGACGCCCCTGCAAATCATCTGCGACACCAGGGAGCAAAAGCCCTGGACCTTTGAGAACTACAACGTGACCGTGGTCCGGGCTGGCCTGCGGTCCGGCGATTATTCCCTTGCTGGGCATGAGCATGAGATTGCCTTGGAGCGAAAGAGCTTGGACGACCTTGTGCAAAGCCTGTCCCACGGCAGGACAAGATTCGAGGCTGAGATAGAGCGCCTATCCGCCATTTCGTTTGCCGCCGTGTTGGTGGAAGCGTCCGCTGAGGACGTGGCCCGGCATCGCTACCAAAGCCAGATGAACCCGGCAAGCGTGATGCAGTCCATGTTTTCGTGGACGGTGCGCTACCGTGTCCCATTCCTGCTTTGTGGATCACGGCGGGCGGCTGAGTATGCGGCTCACGGGCTTTTGTCGAAATATCAGAAGCACGTCGAGGACCGGGAAAAAGAAAAGCAGGCCGTCACTTATTTGGAAGGTTTGACGGCCAAGCGAAGCGCATCACGCAAGCGCGAAAAGGAGATACCGCGTGGAATCTGACAAGGCAGAAAAAACGCAAGTCCGTGGCCGCTGGCCGAAAGGCGTTTCAGGGAATCCCAAAGGGTGCGCCAAAGGGAGCCGCCACAAAGTCACTCAGGCCGTCCAGGCGCTTCTGGATGGGGAAGCCGAGGGTCTGACCCGCAAGGCCGTCGAGGCGGCGATGGGGGGCGATATGGTGGCATTGCGGCTGTGCCTTGAGCGGATTTGCCCAGCCCCGAAGGACCGGCCCCTCAGGGTAAAGCTGCCCGAGGTGAAAGGCGCATCCGATTTGCCGGGCGTAACCGGCGCGATCCTCGACGCCGTGGCCTCCGGCGAGTTGACGCCATCGGAAGGCCAAGCCGTTGCGGGATTGGTCGAGGCCCATCGGAAAAGCCTGGAAATGCAGGAGATCGAACTTAGGGTCCAGGCACTCGAAAACCACATGGGGGGGGGCAAATAAACCGTGGCCGATTGTCCCAGATGCGCGGCCCGGATGCCGGAAGACGAGCCGTGGTGGGCCAAATCACAACAACTGAAAACCCAGGAGGTATAGCCGTGGCTTCTTTGGAACGCAGGATTCAGATACTAGAAAAGGTCGAGGCGACTGTCCCGCAGTCGCCAGTGATGTTCTTGTGGGACACATCCGGTCATGAATCGAGGCCGGTCACTGGCATCGCCCCGCAGGGTCACGGAGAAACCACGCACCGCCAGTCGGGCGAAACTGAGGACGAACTGGTCGAGCGTTTTTCAAAAACGCTGCCGCCGCGCATGCGTTTTTGTTTGGCGAACATTTTGCGGGAAGGCTGAAGCCCGGAAGCCGCATATCGGCGAAAACGGGGAGGCCTCCGCAATTCTGCGGCGTCGGACTGCCCGAAAACGCCAGGTAATGGCGTGGTTTCCAGGAAAAGGGACTTTTGTTAAGAACTTGCTTCACACTTTAAAGGGGGTATAACATGGGCGGTGGCGGCGGAACGACGTCTTCTTCCAGCGGCAACAGCATGTATGACATGATGCAGGCCATGGTTGGCATGCAGCAAATGCAAATGTCGCAGGAACAGTGGGGTTGGGCGAAGGAACAGTACGGAATCGCGAAAGACCTGTACCTTCCCTATGAGGAAGAGCTTGTCCGGTCAAACCGGAATATGCTGCCTCTCCAGGAGGAGTATCAGAAGCGGTACATCCAGACGGCCACGACGGATCTTGAAAAAGACAACCAGATGAAAGACCTGCTTCGCGAACAGCAAAGGCAGGAACTGGCGAACTCCGCCCCCGTGGCGGAAGCCTTTTACAAGGCCGCCCTGGAAGGGGTGAACCCGGAATACGACAAGGTGATGGGCATGGCCTCGTCCAACGTGGAACAGAGCTACCAGGGCGCGGCCGACGAAACCCGGCGGAACCTCGCCCGGCAGGGCCTGGGCGCGGAATCCGGCGCGGCCACGTCCGCGTTGTCCCAGATGGGCCTGAGCAAGGCAGCGGCCAAGGCCCTGGCGCAGACACAGGCGTACCAGGGCGAGAAGCAGCGCGTCGAGGATACCAACTTCGCCCGGCTCCAGTCGGGCATGAGCGCCCGGGGCAGCGCCACGGGGCTTGCTGGCGTCGGCAGCGCGGGCATGGCAGGCGGCGGCGTCCAGGGAGTTGACCCCGTCGCCCGGTATGGGGTGGCCGGGAGCTATGCTCGGACCGCCAATGGCGGCATAGAGGGAGCCAGTGGCAGCTTTGGCGCACTCTCCGATCGGAACAGCATGGAATATCAGTCCGGGGGCGACGGTGGTGGATGGGGTCGCGCTATCGGCGCAGGCGTTGGGCTCGTGGGCTCTTTGATTACGAAGTTCGCGTAGGGGGCGACATGGGACGCAGGAGAAATCCTCGATGGCCGCAGTGGTCCTCCCGGAGTACAGGGTTTCCCGCAAGGCGGCGTTGACGTGATCCGGGAGCGGCTGCCCGGTCCTGGCCTCGAGGATCTTCACCGTCTTGACCAGCCGGTTCATCTTGTCCTGGACGATGCGCTGGATCATCTCGAACCAGGTCTCCGGCGGCAGGCCGTGCGAGGCTACGGTGCCGGGCTCGGGCGTGCGACGGTGGAACCGGTTGTCGTCTTTATCCCGGCTGGATTGGTCGGAATCAATTTCTTCGTCAAAAAGATTGACGAGATCAGCCTCGGTGAGTATTTTGTTTTTGCCTCTGAATGCGAACTCCTTGTGCAATTGGAGCACCCCGGATTTTCGCAGTTCAGAGGTTTTCTTTTTGTTCTGATACCGCAAACGGCCATTCGCCAACTGCGCGGATACCCATTTTCTGATCTCATCTTTCCCGTAAACGCTCGCCACCTCGTTCACTGAAAAGTGTTTTTCCGGGATGTTCAGGTGAATCGCGGAAAGAACAGGCTTACCTTCGACCATCAGGTCTGTCAGCACCACGAAGCTGTCGGCCATCGTAGCGGAATCAAAAACCATCACAGGGTCCGCCATGGCTCTCGGGATATCCTTCAATGTCTCGACGGGCAGTTTGTGCTTGTCCTTCAGGATCTTTGCAGCGTTGCGTTGTGGCATGACAAGTTTCAGTTTCTTTGCACCCAAAAGCCGCAAAACTTTCGGGGTAGTCCCCACGGTGAGAACCTCGCCACGGGGCATCTTCCCGTCCACAAAAGCGTCAAGCTGCTGCGCCCATGCCTCCATTTCGGATTTCCGCATGTACACCTCTTCGCCCGTCACACCATAGACCGCATCCCCTTTGCGCCGGATAGCCGCCCTGGCTTCCGCCACGAAGTCGATAATCATCTGGTCCGTGGCCCCCGTGAATCGCCCGGGCATGATCTGCGCCAGGAACTTCCGCAACCGGGCCATGAATTGCTTCATCCGGAACTTCATCGCCCCCTTCAGGGACGACATGGACCCGCCCACCAGGTCCATGGTCACTTCTTCAGCGGCCATGATCCGGTTTTCTAGGGTGTTGCCCAAGTCGTGGCGGTCCAGGTAGTCGGCCACCTGGTCCGGGACCAGTTTGGCCACGGCGGCAAAGAACTCATGGCGATGCGCCGGGTCCGGGAACATCATCCGGGCGACGTGGTGGCCGCCCTCATGCCCGAGGATGAACTTGAGATACCGGGCCTGGGCTTCTTTCGCCGTCATGGCGTCGGCCACGACGTAGATGTCACCCTGCCAGTACACGGCGTCGAAGCCGCCGATCATGTTGGCGTGCTTGGCGGCGGCGTAGAGCCCGACGGGCAAGTCCTCGTAGGACTGCACCACCTGGACGCGATCCGCGATGCCCTTGACCCGCTTCAGGAGCGGGGCCAGGGCCTTCTTGATGGAGGCGGCGGTGGAGCCGGTGGGCTCCGTCTCGGGGCTCTCCGTCTTGGAAAAACGCAAATCCGCGTTGACGCCAAGCGCGTCACGGACTATATTCATGACAGAGTCTTGAGGGGGTTGGGGAACGCCCAACTTCGCTTCCCGCGATGCGGCACCCCGCTGTGACGAAGCCTCCTCAAGGCTCCCCATTTCCGTCATCTCATGATCATAAAATCTGTTGCCGTTCACATCCTCGTGGACGACCAACCCCACGACAAACGTCTTTTTTGGGGTCCGCATTTTTGCGGCGTAAATAATTCGTTTCCCTGGACTCCCGTCTTGGTGTGGTCCTGAAAAGACAGGCACAGCCCGTTCCAACATGTCCGGCACCGCCGCCACAGCCTGGATCTTTTCCGGCCCGGACCCATGGGACAGAGCGCCCTTCACACCGTTCCGGGTGATGTAGATGGTTGAATTGTCGTGCTGGTTGACGACTTCCTGGCGGAAATTCGGGCTATCCACGAAGTCAACGGCCTTCTGACGAAGGGCCTTGATGTCCAAAGGCTCCGAGGACATGTCCGCGATTTCGTTACCCGTGAGGCTCACAGGTTCCTGCGCCTCGAACCTCTCCTTCACCTCCGTCTTGCCGGTGCGGTGAAAATTCACATCCGGCGAGTACGCCGCCCCGCTGACCGTGGCGTCCTTCACCGCTGCAAGCTTGGTGCGGTATTCTTCGTGCCCGGTCGGAACCCACTGCCCGTTTTCCTTGCTGAAGTAGGTCATCAGCCAGGGGGATTCCGCCTTCGTCTGCCGGGCGTCATCGGCTTGAAGCCGCCAAGATGCTCGGATGGGAGGAGATAGAGGCTGTTGTCATGGACGACGACATTCGCACGTGCCGGTTGTGGGAGATCAGCGAGAACCTGCACCGCGCCGAACTGACGGCTCAAGAGCGGGCAAAACTCGTGGCGGAGTGGACGGAGTTGGTGGGGGAGAAACCTGGGCAACTTGCCCAGGTTTTAGGAGGGCGAGGAAACAAGGACGGCGTATCCGAAGCCGCCCGCCAGTTGGGCCTTGAGCGCACTGACGTCCGCCGCTGCATGAAGATCGCCAGCCTCTCCCCCGAAGCCCAGTCCGTGGCCGTCGAGACGGGGCAAGACAACATCCAGACGGCCCTTCTCGAAGCCGCACGCCCATTTTTGAACATTCCCACTTCATGCCCCATTCCATCCCTGCCGTGGGGCTTGTCTCCCACATAATGAAAAATGGCCCCATAACGAGTGCTATGTAAACTTTGATGTTTCCACTTTGAGCCCGATTAAAACATTTGACTATCGCTTTCATAACACTTAGACAGTGGGAAACGTCAAGGGGGTTGTCATGGATTCAGAGCCGCAACGGTACGTCCTGACCGTGGATGAGGTGGCGGAGCGCCTTCGCATCCACCGGAACACGGTCCTGGACATGATCCACGAGGGGGCTTTCAGGGCGAGGCTTGCGGGGCGGTCTTGGCGCATCCCTGTGGCCGCGTTCGGGGAGTTCTTGGCGGGTAGGGACAACCCGGAGAAGGTGTTGTCCATGGATGAACTGGCCGCTGCCCTGGCCGTCCACCGCAACACCGCCACGGCCATGGTACAGGCCGGGACCATCCGCGCCGTCCGCACGGGCCGGACCTGGAAAATCCCCCTGTCCGCCCTGGACGAATACCTGGCCGGACGCGACAACCCGGAACCCACGGCAAAGGAGGATGCCGACGAAAGCTGACCACGGAATTGAAACGGCCCGGAAAGGTGGTGGAACACCTCGCCGGGCCTGACCGTAACCCTACCACATGGAGGTAGAGCTATGGCTGAGAACACGTCTACGCAAACCCCGTCCCTGTCGCAAGCGTTCGCCACTGCCCGTTTTGTGGACGCGCTTTACCCGCTGCAAGCCTTCAAGGAAATGTTGCTGGACATGGCTGAGCCCGACACTGCCCGCCTTACCGCAGGAGATGTGGGCGTGGTGCTTGAGGCGCTGCTTCTGGCCGCCCCGTTGCGATTCAAGGAACTGATTACCGGGAAGCCCACGGTTACGTCTTGCGACGTGGAGGGGGTGGGACATGGATAACGAGCGCATCCCGGGTGGAGAGATCGGCGTTAAGGTGGTCCGGGGCATCGAAGGCCAGCGGGAGTTCCTGCGGGCCACAAGCGAGCGCTTGAGCTTCATCGCCAACGGCATGGGCGTGGAGTTCTCGAATATCAAAGGAGCGGTGGCCCTTCTGCGGGACATCAATGAGATGATACACAACCAGATCGAGGACACCGAAGACCTGCCCGCCACGGCCCGGGGATTGGCCGCGATTGCCGAGGGCGAAGCGCCCTTCATCCCCAAGACCCGGCACGAGGAAGAAGCCATTGCGGCGTTGAAGCGTGCCCAGGACGGCGACTTCGACTTGAGCTTGTCCCGTGTCTTGTGCCGGGCCGTCATCGCGGCCGAAAAGCTGTTCATGGAGAGGTGCAAGAGCGTCCGCATTGACGATGAGGCCGTTGCTGCCGTGGTCGAGGCCGTGGTCGAGGCCGTGGTCGAGGAAGGACAGGAGGCGGCCCATGAATAACGCGCAACTGATGGATGCCTTCAACAGCGCGACTCGGGTTCTCCGCTCTTTCGCGGGGGTGTTGGCCGATTCTGACCTTTTTGGCGAGGGGAACCCACACTCGGAAATCAGCGACGTTCTCAAGGCGCTGATCGACGAAGCCAGGGGGAACTTCCATTCTGAGATTTACGGCAAGCCCCAGGATTCCGCGTCGTGACCGCCCCGGGAGCCTGATCTTGGCAGGAAATGGAAAACCCGGCCAGGGTGAAGGAAAAGATTATGCGGCCTGCTTCCCGGTGGAGGTGGGCCGCTTCGCTTTGCCGGGTGTATATTTTTTGGACAGGGCGACAAAAAACGGGTAACTTTGCGGGTAACATCAAAAACGTGTAATAAAAATATTCAATTCTTTCGGCATGATACTTCTTTAATGCGGAGTCCTCTCCCTCCGCCATATCACGATTCAGCACCATCCGATAAAGTCCACAAGCCAAGGAATTTCAAGGGAAAGCCGGGTCACGATGATCCGGCTTTTTCCGCGTTGGTCCGCTGTCGGCATGAAAAACCGTACAAGCCGGGGGGGCGGGGCCCCGCAAACGCGGGGCAAAGGCGGCATGCGCGGACACGGAGAACCTGGAGCGGCTCACCTGCCGCAGCGCCACCACGCCCACGCACAGCACGCGCTTCGTGGCGGTCATGGATCGGTTCATGCCCCCGTGGCGACGGTATCGGGGGACAATTCAACCGCTCACCGGTGCGGCATGAGACGTGGGGGATTGTCGACGAGCGCATGACAACCGCACCGGTCATCTGATACCCATGCTCCCATGGAATGGTTCATCATCATCGGCGCAGGCATCGCCCTCCTTCTCCTGGTCGTCCTGTTCGTCCGCCGGGGCAGGCGGCGGGGTGGGACGGGCATGCCCGGGCAGTTCGACTTCGACCGCTTCAAAAGCCGCGAGCTTGGCAAGCGGGGCCTCCACGACAAGACCAAATGGAACTGACCATGACTCTGCCCGCCGCAGGCCTCTGCCGGGGCCTCGGCATCATGGCCGGGAGGTCGGCCTGTTGCGGCTGTGGCTCACAGCGCGCCCCCTTCATGTATGATTCAGGGTATACGTCCACACCATGCGCCGACCGCCCGCCACGCCCCTGAATGGAGCATGGGAAGCCCGCTACGAGCATATGTTCCCGCTCACGATACGCAGGAGAGGGGAGCAGTACTTTCACCTCGGCAAAGTGACGATTGCCGTGGTCAACCCGGAGGGGTTTGCCGCAAGGGTGAAGGGCTCAAAAGAGTATCGTGTCGAAATTGTCCAGGACGAGACGTCCGGGGCGTCAGCCAGGGTCTCATGCGAGTGTCCGCATTTTCGTCGAGGCTCTCTTTGCAAGCACATCTGGGCGGCCATTCTGGCAGCCGACGCGTCCATGAAGGCCCAGCCCCCCGCACTCCCCGGGGCATCAGGCAAGGCTGATTCCTCCTGGCGTGACCTGCTTTTCCCTTCACGCGCAAACCCGGATCAGGAAAGCCGGGGGGATGCTCCCCGGCGAAAGTACATGCTGCGGTACGAACTCGCCATCCGCAGGGGCAAGATCATGTTGTCGGCCTTGCGGCAGGGCATCCTGAAGCGTGGCGGGCTCAGCAAGCAGGTCAAAGTGGCTACCTCGCAGCTTCTGAGCGATGCCGACCTTCCGGATACGGATCGGTCCATTCTTGAGGCCATGCTTTTTCTCACCTCCCGAGATGATTTTCCCTACGACAGGTGGGGCGGCTTTTTTCGCCCTCAGGCTTTCGCGGACTACCCGCTTGACTCCGTCACGTTGACGCGCCTGCTTCCGCTTTTGGCCGCTACCGACCGCTGTCATGTCGTCGTGAACGGTCAGCCCCTCGCCACTCCCTTGAAACAGGGCGACCCTTTCGAAGGAAGCCTGGAGTTTCGCCTCGTCAAGGCCTCGCTGGCAAAAAAACGACCGGACCTGGAATACGTTCCCCATGTCCGCCTGGGCGAAGCGTCGCTTCCCTGTTCGCAGATTCCCGTATTCCTAGAGGCCCAGCCCCTGTACTTCATTGTCGACGGGCATCTCCATTCCCTGCCCGGGCCTGACCTGCAATGGGTGCAACGAATCCGGAAGCTTCATCACAAAGTCCGTGTGCCCAAGGAGGACTTCAAGGCGGTGTTTCAGATGGCGGGAGACGGATCGTCACCACAGTTGGAATTGCCCGAGGATATGGGGCCAAAGGGCCTGCCCGACGTGCAGCCGAAGCCTCGATTGGAGATTGAGGCCCGCGAGGACGGACACGTCGCAAGGCTCTGGCTGGACTACGCCGGTTCGGAGATACCCTTTGACGACAACCGACCCTCGATTCTCGACATGGAAGCCTGGACCCGCATCGACCGTCTCCCAGAAGTGGAGCAGCAGTTGGAGGATCGATTGATCCAGGCCGGTTTTGCCGCCAGCACCGAGGGCTCATATATGTTTCAGGCGTCCGCGTGGCATATGCTTGGCGCTTTGGCTCCCTTGGTCGAAGACGGCTGGAGCGTCCGGAGCCGGGAGGGGAAGTCCCTTGTCGCTGGCGCGGTTTCCTCGATCCGGGTAGCCAGCGGGCTGGATTGGTTCGACCTTGAGGGCGGGATGGCCTTCGGGGACGTGATCGTGCCCCTGCCCACGGCGGTTCGCGCCTTTCTCCGGGGCGAGAAGACCTTGGACCTCCCAGGCGGGATGACCGGCGTACTGCCGGAGGACTGGCTGTCCGCCCATGCAACGGGTTTGTCCATGGCCACCTCTGAGAGGGCGAAGGATACGGTGCTGCGCTTCCATACCGCCCATGCCCCGCTTTTGGGCGAACTGCTCGAAGACCCGGCCGTCTCCATGGAGCGCGACTTCTCGCAGCGTCTTCGCCGCATGAAAGATTTTTCCAGCATTTCGCTCCCACCCCCACCCTCCGGCCTGCACGGAAAGCTTCGGCCTTACCAGCTCGAATCCCTCGGCTGGCTGGATTTCCTGAAAATCTTCGGTTTTGGCGGTCTCCTGGCCGATGACATGGGCCTGGGCAAGACCGTTCAGGTGCTCGCTTGGCTCATCCTGGAAAAAGAGCGTGGCGCAACCGGACCGTCGCTGGTCGTCGCCCCCACATCGCTCCTTTTCAACTGGCGCAATGAGGCGAATCGCTTCACGCCAGACCTGCGCGTTCTCCCATATGCCGGGCTGGACCGGGCGAATCAGGCCAAAGCCTTCCAGGAATCCGATCTGGTCTTGACCACATACGGTCTGCTGCGCCGGGATGTGGAGGCTCTGAGCAAGATGCGTTGGCGATGCCTGATTCTCGACGAAAGTCAGGCGATCAAGAACCCGGATTCCCAGACTGCCAAGGCTGCGCGTATGCTGCCTGCCGAACACCGCCTGTGCATGACCGGAACGCCCGTGGAAAACAGGCTGGACGAACTCTGGGCACAGATGCATTTTTTAAACCGCAATATGCTCGGCTCGCGTTCCAGTTTCGATGCCCGGTTCGCGAAGCCCGTATCCCAGGGCGATCAGACCGCCAGGGAACTGTTGCAGCGCCTTATCAAGCCGTTTGTCCTGCGCCGCACCAAGGAGGGTGTCGTCGCCGATCTTCCCGAGAAGCAGGAGTCGCTTGTCCGTTGCGAAATGACCAAAGAACAGCGGGCCTGCTATACCCGGCTTCGGGAACACTATCGGTGCGAGATTCTTCGGGCCGTGGATGAAGTCGGCCTGAACCGCTCGAAGATCAAGGTCTTGGAGGGACTCCTCCGGTTGCGGCAGGCCGCCTGCCACCCGGGGCTGGTGGGAGCGGACGCCGCCGGGTCGGGCAAACTCGAGGAACTCGTCCGCCTGCTTCAGGAGGTGGCGGAGGGGGGGCATAAGGCCTTGGTGTTTTCCCAGTTCACCCGATTCCTGGCGCTCATTCGCAAGAGGCTGGAGGCGGAAGGCATATCCTACGAATATCTGGATGGACGCACCCCGGCCAAAGTCCGCGAACAACGCGTGGCCGCGTTTCAAAGTTCATCCGGCCCCCCGGTCTTTTGCATAAGCCTGAAGGCGGGAGGCACGGGCCTGAACCTGACCGCCGCTGATTATGTCTTTCTCCTGGACCCGTGGTGGAATCCGGCGGTTGAAAGCCAAGCCGTTGACCGCGTCCACCGCATCGGACAGGAGAAGAAAGTCATCGCCTACAGGTTCGTCTCGGAAGCCAGTATTGACGAAAAGGTGCTCGAACTCCAGAAGGAGAAGCGGGAACTGGCTGCCATCCTGGAAGACGGCGCCACGTCGCTGGTCGGCTCGTTGACACGTGAAAACCTTGAAATGCTTCTTTCCTGAACGAAAGAGGCTTGGGATGGGATGTGAGATGACAGACGCCTGCCCATGGTTTGTCTACTTGCTCGAATGCTCCGACGGGACATTGTATTGCGGGATCACCAGGGATATCGCCAGGAGGCTCAAGGAGCATAACGGCATGTTGGCCGGTGGCGCGCGGTATACACGTTCGCGGAGGCCGGTGGCGTTGCTCTCGAGCGTTGCGGTGCGCCACAGATCAGAGGCCGCCACGATCGAGCGGCGCGTCAAGCGGCTGCCACGGCGCAAGAAACCTCTTTTCATGCAGAGTGAGGAACTGGCCGGTGGGCGAGGCGACTGAACCCAGGACCAACGCCAGCGCCTGGGCGATTCTGGCGGCCATGGGCTTTGGCGCGCTCATCGCCCAGATGTTCAGCACGGTGATCGGTCCCGCATTGCCTACGATCAAGGACGATCTCGATCTGTCCCTGTCCATGCAGGCCTGGACGATCACCGCATACAGCCTGGCCTTCGGCACGGCGCTGATCGCAGGCGGCCGCCTCGGCGACCTCGTCGGAGAGGTCCGCATGATCGTGATCGGCTACGTGATCTTCGGCGTCGGCCTCGTCCTGTCCGCCATGGCCACGAGCGGCCTGCTCATGGTGTCCGGACGCACGGTGCAAGGCATCGGCATCGGCATTTCGGCGCCAGCCACCCTGTCCATCGTGGTGAACGCCTTTTCCGCTTCCCGCTGTGGATTCGCTATCGGCGTATGGGGATTTGCCCACGGGCTGGGATTGCTGGTCGGACCGATTTTCGCCGGCTACATGCTCGATCTGCTGAGTTGGCGCTGGGTCTTCTGGCTCGCCGTGCCGCTGACTGTCGCCGTCATCCTGGTCACCCTGGCGGCCACACGGAACTACCGCAGCGTCCTGTCTTCCGGCCGCTATGACATCCTCGGCCTCGTCCTGGGCGGCCTTGGCATCACCCTGGTGACCTATGGATTGCAAAACGCCAGCAACGGGTGGGGTCTGCCAGCCACCTGGGGCGCTTTGGCGACCGGCGTGGTGCTGCTCGTCGTGTTCGGCGTTGTGGAGACCCGCACCGCCGACCCCCTCGTCGATTTTTCCCTGTGGCGCGAGCGTCTGTTTGCAGGGGCTTTTTTCGCCGAGAGCGCGGTGGGATTCGTCTATATCCCGATGCTGACCTTCGTGGGGTCGCTTTTTTTCATCAATGTGCTCGGGTATTCGCCGGTGATGGCCGGTTGGGTCATCGTCATCACGACCGGAACCTGCATGGTGCTGGAACCGCCCGCAGGCCGTCTTGTCGACCGCATAGGACCGGGCATTCCCATTGTGGCTTCACTGGCCATGCAGGCCGCGGCATTGTTCTGGATGGGCGCCTTCACAGCGCAGACAACCCTGGCCGAACTCATCATCCCCCTGGCGCTGATGGGCGCAGGCGTCGGCATCGCCCTGCCCGCCTGCAACGCGGCCGGGATGCGGGCGCTTCGGCCCGAGCAGGCAGGCATGGGCTCGGGCCTTCTGCAAATGACATTCAACGTGCCGGCCGCCCTCGGTGTCGCGCTGGTCACTTCGATCATGGGGGCGCGGTCTCTGGACCAGGTGGGGACGGCTTTGGCCGGACAGCCGTTTCTCCGGCAGGGCCTGGAATACGCGCAGGCCGTCAAGGACGGGAACGATGCCGCAGCCGCAGCCATCCTTGACGCACTGCCGTCCGAATCCGCCGCGATGGTGAAACAGGCCCTTGTTTCCGCGCAATCCGCAACGATCGCCTCGAGCATGACGGTCCTTGGGGCCATTGCCCTGGCTGGGGCGATCATGGCCCTGCTGATTCTCGGACGCCGCAGATAACCCGCGGGAAATCCATCGGCAAGTCAAGGTGTTGCGGCTTGATATGCCCTGGCGGAAATTGCCGAACGCACGACTGGCGTGCTGTTGCGCACAAGCGCATGTATTTCATTCGGACGGACACGCTGTATGCCATTGCCTGGCCCTCACGACCGCAAGAGAATGCCGAGCTCTTTTCGGAACGCGACACTAGAAGGGGTCGAAGGCGTCGGGGCTGGCCTGTTTGCCCCGGGCCGGGGGCGGCGGGGCGGGCGAGGCCTTAGCCGGTTCGGCGGGCGGCGGGGCGGCCTGGGCCGCGCGGGGGCTCAGAAACCCTCCGGACGAATCCTGCGTGGGGGCCGGGGCGGTGTTCGGTTCGGCGGTCTGGGCCGGGGCGGCGGTCGGCTCGGCGGTCGGCTCGGCGGTCTGGGCGGCCGTCTCGGGGGCCTGCGAGGGTGCGACAACCGGGGAATCCTTGGCCGCCGGGGGTGCGGATCGCGAGGTTCCCGGCGCGGCCTTGGGGGCGCTTGTGGCGGCGGCGCGTTCCTTGACGGGGACGTCCGACAGGTTCGCCGCAGGGATCCAACCCGTGACCCGGCCGTCGTCGATGGAGACCCGGGAGAAGGCGTTTTTGGTCTCAAGGACCGTGACCCGCACGTTGGGACCGGCCGAGGCCACCGTCCGGGCGGCGGGATCGGCATCGGCCCGGATGATGGTATGGCTTTTGGTGTAGGCCACATTGTCCATGCCCGGACCGCGAACCGTCTTGTTGCAGCCGACAAGGACGCTCAGGGCCAGGACCAGGCTGAGCGGGATCAGGATTCGGGGGGCAAGGGACTGGTTCATGGCGATCCTCCGGATGGGTCGTGCCCGGGAGTTTCCCACGTCTGGGCGCGCGAGGCAAGCCTGCCCCAGGCAGGGGGCGTCCTCGAACATGTCGTTTTTCCTCTGCATCCCTGGCGGGCCGAAGAGACCCTTTTTTCCCCAGGCCACAGGTGCGTGTCCAGGGGCGCGGCAGGGGGCGGATATCCCGGCCAGGCCTCAGGCCGTGGTCTTTCGTCCGGAACTGATGCGGCCGATGGCCGCGCGCAGGGCGGCCACGTCCACCGGTTTGGCGATGTAGTCGTCCATGCCCGCCTTCAGGAGCCGCTCCCGGTCCCCGGCCATGGCGTAGGCGGTCATGGCGATGATCGGGACGCGGGATCGTCCGGCCCCGGCCTCGCCGTCCCGGATGCGCCGGGTGGCCTCGACGCCGTCCATGACGGGCATCTGCACGTCCATGAGGATCATGTCCATGTCCTGTTCGCCGAGGATCCGGATGGCCTCCTGGCCGTCGTCGGCAGACCGGACCAGATGGCCGTCCTTCTCAAGCTGCCGGGTCACGGCCAGGGCGCTGATTCTGTCGTCCTCGGCCACCAGGATTCGCTTCCGGGCCGCCCCGGGGCCTTCGGGCGCGGCCTGGCGCGACACGTCGCGAGTCGGTGCGCCGGATGGCCGGAAGGGGATGGCCACGTAGACCGTCGTGCCGACCCCGACCTCGCTGTCCAGGGTGATGGAGCCACCCATGAGCTTCACCAGGCGTTTGACGATGGACAGTCCCAGCCCTGCGCCCTGGTGGCGTCTGGCAAATCCCTGGCTGGCCTGGATGAACGGCTCGAAAAGCCGGTCCTGCAGCATGTCGGGCATGCCGCAGCCGGTGTCCGCGACGCCAAAGAGCACCAGACATTCTCCGGCCCGGCGCGGAGGCAGGGGGGAGGCGCTGAGGGTCACCTTCCCGGACACCGTGAATTTCAAGGCGTTGCCGACGAGATTGGTCAGTATCTGCTGCAGGCGGACGCCGTCGCCCTCGACCAGGGTGGGCAGTTCAGGATGGGCGACGCGTGAAAGCTTCACCCCGGACTGTATGGACAGGGGCTCGTGCAGGGCGAAGACCTGGTCCATGACGTCGCCAATGGCGAAGGGCTCGTTTTGCAGTTGCAGCATGCCCGCCTCGACCCTGGACAGATCCAGGATGTCCGAGAGCAGCCGCGTCAGACGCCTGCTCGCCTGGATGCCCATCTCGGCGTACTGGGCCTGTTCCTTGTCCAGGGGTGTCTCCCGCATCAGTTGCAGCATGCCCATAATGCCGTTTAAGGGCGTGCGGATCTCGTGGCTCATGTTGGCCAAAAATTCGGACTTGGCCCGGTTGGCGGCCTCGGCCGCCTCCTTGGCCTCGAGAACCGCCTTCTCGGCCAGCTTGCGCTGGGTCACGTCGGCAAAGATGCAGACGAACTGGCCGGGCCTGGGCCGGAAGGCCGTGATCTCGAAATGCTTCTCCAGGGTCGTCGAAAAACTGTCGAAATGAACCGGGACGCCGGTCAGGGCCACCTGTCCGTAGCGCTCGATCCAGTGCGGTTCGGTCCCGGGCAGCACCTCGAGCACCGTGCGGCCGATGATGTCGGCGGCGCGAAGCCCGGTCATCTCCTCGAAGGCGGGGTTCACGGCCAGGAACCGATAGTCCGTGGGGCGGCCGGAATCGTCGCACAGGATCTCGTGCAGGGCGAAGCCGTTGAGCATCTCGGCGAACAGGGTCTGGTAGTCCTGCTCGGCCTTGCGGTGGGCGGTGACGTCCCTGACGATGACCAGGATGGAGTCCACCCCGCCTGCCTGGCCGCGTTCGGGAATCAGTCGGCAGTTGCAGATGCAGGGGCTGTCCGGGGCGTCATGGCGGTATTCGGCCTCGGCGGCCTCGCCCGAGGCGGCCACGCGGGCCACGAGCGTCTCCCAGAAGGCCCGGGACGGGTCTGAAAGTCCCAGTTGGGCTACGGTCCGGCCGGGGAGCTGGTCGGCCGCCACCCCCAGGGCCCGGGCGGCGTTGGGCGAGGCGTACAGGATGCGTCCGGCCGGGTCGAGGCGTACGATGATGTCCGGGATGGCCTCCACCAGGGTGCGGTGCCTGGACTCGCTGTCCCGCAGGGCCTTTTCCGCCAGCATGCGGTCCGTGACGTCCATGATGTTGCCGATGACCCGGACGACCCGGCCGTTCTCCCTCTCGGCCTTGGCGGCGGTGCGGATGAAGATGCGCTCGCCGGTGACCGTGGTGAACGGGAAGGTTGCGTCATAGGGTTCGCCGGTTTCGCAACAGCGCGCAAACAGGGAGCGGATGGTCTCCCGGTCGCCCGCATCGTAGCATTCCAGGCTGCGGGAGATGTGCTCGGCGGAGCCGGGGGGGATGTCGCCCGCCGGGAAGCCGTGAATGCGGAAGGTCTGTGCGGTCCAGTACATGGACTGGTCTTTGACATTCCACTCCCAGCCGCCGATCCTGGTCAGTTCCTGCGAGGCGTCCAGGAGGGCCTCGCGCTGCCGCAGGGACTGTTCGGCGCGCCGTTTCTCGGTGATGCCCGTGAGGAACCCTTCATAGAAGAGGTTTCCCTGGCCGTCCCGCTTTTGCGTGGCGTTGAGGCTGACCCAGAAGGTCTCGCCGTTTTGGCGTTTGAGCTCCACCTCGAAGTCCTTGACGCTGCCGTCGCGCCCCAGGCGTTCCATGAACTCCCGGCGGTCCGTTGGGCGTACGTAGACCTGTCGGCCGATGTCCGTGACCCGGGCCATCATCTCGGCCGGGCTTTCGTATCCGGCCAGGCGGGCGTATTCCG
>JAVHLG010000002.1:75590-144007 GCA_031082225.1 Desulfovibrionaceae bacterium
CCGGATTTATGGACAGATAGCGGCCCTGGGGCGAGGACCGGAAGACGCCCACCGGGGCGGTCTCGAACAGATCCCGATACCGCTTTTCGCTCTCGCGCAGTTTTTCTTCAACCAGCTTGCGCGCGGTGATGTCCGTATGCGCCCCGACGATGCGCAGGGCCCGGCCGTCGCCGTTGCGGCGCAGGGCCCGGCCCCGGGAATAGATCCACGTGTAGTCGCCGCCCTTTGTCCGCAGGCGGAACTCAATCTCGTAACTGGCGGATCGGCCTTCCACATAGTCCCGGTAGGCGGTCTGGAATCGTTCGAGGTCGTCGGGATGGATGTGGTCCACGCAAAAGCACCCGAAATCGGACACCTCGCCTTGCCGGTAGCCGAGCATCTCCGCCCAGCGGTCGGAATATTGGAAGCTGTCGCTTTCCAGGTCATAGTCCCAGATGCCGTCGTTGGCGGCTTTGAGGATGCCCTCCAGGTAGTCCTGGTTCCTCTGGCAGGAGGCATCATGCAGCGGATTGGCCATGGCGGTCTCCATCGCCCTGCAGGCGGATCAGTCCAACATCGGACATGATGCATCTTTGTACGCGTGCATCCCCCCTCGAGACAACCGAAATCTTGTATTGCCTGGTCGATGACCCGTTTTCGACGTGAGATTCCGCTGGGATTGCATTTCGCGCTCCGGCCCTGGGGCCTGGACGTTACGCCGTGGCCAGGGAGCCCTCTGTCGCAGGCCTGGTTGCATTTTTCGGAGATTTTCTTGCATTTCGGATGATTGGCGCATGTTGTCCAAAAAAAAGCGGCAGGGTGGTTGACTTTGTCGTGATGATTTGATGAAATATAGGAAGAATTCTATTTTGTTGCATGAATTGGTTGTTCCTCCCATGCTCTCTTTCGGATGGGATTTGTCCCGCTGCGCTCGCTCGCTGGAGGGAAAACCAATGGCCGTTTTGAGACATTTCATGGAATACCAGCGGGCCGACAGGCCTGGCGGCACCTATTCCCCCCGCGTCACCAATCCGCCGACTTTCGCCACGCTCTTTCGTTGACATCTTGTCCAATAGTTCCGTTGTCAGTAGTCATTGTATGTCATATCGCACGGATATGATTCGGTAAGTGCGTGCCCGAGCAGGCTGTGGCCCAATGAAAATTTTCCGGATGTACAGATATCGAGAGTGTAATTTCGAAGAAGAGAAAGTGGATCGGACAGCTCAAAAGTATATTGAGCTAGATCAAATTTTTAAATCATTATAACTGCAGGAAATGGAAATATTATGTTTAATAATAGAAAATTGACTCGAGCAATTTTCGCTGTATTTTGCGTCATATTTACAAGTATAGCTGTTCTTATTAATATATCGTATGCTGACGAAGAATGGACTCAAATAACAATCAAATCTCCTTTTCAAGATGCAACAGGAATTGCAGCCGCAGACATCGATGGTGACGGCGACATGGATGTGTTCGGGTTGTCAGGGGACAGTGGAAATACCGTCGCCTGGTTTGAAAATACGGACGGGATCGGGGCAGCATGGGTGATGCACACCATCGAGAATAGATTTTCATATCCCCATGGCTTGAAAGTTTCAGATGTTGATGGCGATGGCGACGTGGATCTCGTTGTCGCTTCCCATCTCGGGAACAAGGTCGTGTGGTTTGAGAATGCTGACGGCGCGGGAGGGGCCTGGGTCAAACATACCATCGACGACTATCTGGGATATGCCGGAACGGTTGAGGTTGCGGACCTGGATGGTGACGTTGACCCGGATGTATTGGCTATTGGGTGGTATACCAACGAGCTGGCCTGGTATGAAAATCCCGGTACCAGGGATGGGGACTGGGAAAAACGTGTCGTCGATCCGACGTTTACCGCTTCCCCGCGTGGATTGAGCGCCAAGGATGTCGATGGTGATGGGGACATGGATTTTTTTTCTACAGCCTACGATACCGGCAAGGTCGTATGGTTTCAGAATGCCGACGGCAAGGCAACGACATGGACACGCCATGACGTTGCGAGCGGTTTCTCCGGAGCGCATCAGGTTTCAGGTGCGGATATCGATGGAGATGGCGATATGGACGTTATCGCGTCGGGACATACGGCCGCGATGTTTGCCTGGTTTGAGAATAAGGATGGTCAGGGTCTGACATGGCAGACACATTACATCCTGCAATACATGAGTGGAGCAATGGATGTAAATGCTGCCGATATCGACGGAGATGGTGATTTCGATGCCGTCGTTTCGGCCATTCTTGGTGATGTTGTGGCATATTTTGAGAATAAGGATGGCGTTGGCGGGTCATGGACAACGCATTTCCTCTCGGAAAGCTATGATTCTGCCGCAGATGTTGGCGTCGCAGACATGGATGGTGACGGCGACACGGATATTATAAGCTCCGGGAGAGGGGCGGGTCAACTGACATGGTGGCGGAACGATAGGCCGCCAGCACTCTCCGTACAGTCGCTTTCCCTGGAGTATGGCTGGTCGTTTGCGACAGGAAACACTGTAACACTTACAGGATTCATTCTGGACGGCGAAACGCCTTTTGCGAACAAGGTGGTAGGAGCAGATGATCCAATAGGCGCCGTTTGCAATGCTGCATACTTTACTACGGATTCATCCGGCCGCTTCCAAATCGTATGGAACCATGTCGACTACGCTGCGTTGGGAAATGCAGCTCAGCAATTGACATTTTATGCGAGTGGATATTCGCCCATGCGCTTTTCTTTGGTCGTCCGGAACCCTAACGAAAATACCAAGGGATATTGGGTGAATGAGCGAAATCCCTATGGAACGATTGGACATGGTTACGTAACGCACAGCGCGGGTCTCCTGACTGCCGCGATAATGAATTATTCCGCCTGTACATCCGCAAACAAGCCTACAGAAAAGGAGCGTCTCAAATCCATGGGGTATTTTGGACGATTGGCTACCATCTATCCAAAGTATCGTGAACAGATCAAACGATCCGTGGAAAGTTATGAGCCAGCGGAAGACGTCCTTTTCATCAAGGATGTTGCTGGATCGACAGGAGTCAACCAGGTGGATGCGATTGTTGCCGCCAAAACGCTTCTGGATGCCGCCCTTGGCCTTCGGTCCGAGTACATGATCGGCATTTCCGCTCTGCTCCAGGCCTCGACCTTGCCATCTGGGGTCGTTGACATAGTCGATCAGTATGTGAAAAAAGACGTCAAAATGGTGACTGTGGTTTCCGCAAAACTTGATGAAGGGTTGGCCCATGTGGGGTATATCATTTCACTCCCCGCTCTGATGCTGACATCATCCATGGATAGTGTTCATGTGCAATCTCCGGATGGCAGTTGGACATACTACCAGAATGGTCAGGTGTTACGTCAGGATAAGCTGAAATCAGCAGATGATATTGCAAATGTTGTTTTTGTTTTCAAGACAACGGACGGATATACGAATTCGATAACGGTTGGCAATGGGAACGGAAACGCTGGGGTGGCGACCGTCGGCAATATGCTGTTGCTCATGAACTGAAACGCAACGGTGTCCGTGGGGCTGGTCCTGCCTGGACTGCCCAGCCCGAAATGAGCGGCAGCGCCTTTGGTCGAGCGGGAAAGGGCCGCTTTGATCGGGGTGCGCCGGATATCCCCTGCAGACAGCGGGGCCGGGGAGGCGACAGCCTTCCCGGCCTTTTCGATCTGGGAGGAGGGAGGGCCTTTGGGGCCGCGGCCCGGCGCGACTCAGGACGCCGCGCCCAGTCGCAGCCGCTTGATGGCGTTTTGGCGGATGAGGATCTCCGTCTCCAGGCGCAGTTTGTCCTGCTGGGCCTCGAAGATCTCCCCCGGGAAATAGACCCCGTTTTTGAAATCCTCCCGGGCCCGCAACTCCCGGATGCGTTCCTCCACGGCCTTTTTCTCGGCGGCAAACGCCGTCATTTCCGCCTCGGCGGCGGCGATGGCCTGCTCGATGTCTTTGTTCATGCGCTCCTCATAACGATCTGCCGGGCCGGGAACGACTGTCGGCGCGCCGTTTCGTCCGGCGGCATGGCCGCCGTGGGCGGCGTGGCGCGCCGGTGTCGCCCGGGGCGTATCGTCAGTCTGCAAAAACCCGCAGGGTCTTGATGTTCACGAATTCGCGGATGCCGAATTCCGACAACTCCCGGCCGTAGCCGGAGTTTTTCACCCCGCCAAACGGCAGGCCCGGCTCCGACTTGGTCATGCCGTTTATGGTCACGGTCCCGGCCTCGATCGAGCGGGCCATGGTCCGGGCCCGGTCCACGTCCTCGGTCCAGATGCCCGCGCCCAGGCCGTAGGGCGTGTCGTTGGCCAGAAACAGGGCATGCTCGGCATCCTCGGCCACGAGAAGGGCCGCGGCCGGTCCGAACAGCTCCTCGTCGTAGGCGGGCATGCCCGGGGCCACGTCGGCGAGGAGCGTGGGCTCGTGGAAAAATCCCGGGCCGGGGACGGCATGGCCGCCGAGCACAAGCCGCGCCCCCATGGCCAGGCATGTCCCGATCTGTGTCGACAGGGCCTGGCGCAGATCATCCCGGGCCATGGGCCCAAGGGTCGTGGCCGGGTCCAGCGGGTCGCCCGGCACATAGCGGGACATGGCCGCGACGAGCAGTTCGGTGAAGCGCTCCGCCACCGGCCGCTCCACGATGAACCGCTTGGAGGCGATGCACACCTGGCCGCAGCCCTGCAGCCTGGCGGCGGCCCCGGTGCGGGCGGCGGCGGACAGATCCGCGTCGGCCAAGACGATGCACGGGTCCGAGCCGCCAAGCTCCAGCACGCTTTTTTTGAGATGCTTCCCGGCCAGGGCGGCCACGGACCGTCCGGCCCGCACGCTGCCCGTCAGGCTCACCCCGCGCACCCCGGGATGGGCGATGACCGACTCCACCAGGTCAAGCGGGATCAGAAGCGTCCGGAAGACGTTCTCCGGGAACCCGGCCCGGCAAAACAGCTCCTCCACGGCCAGGGCGCAGCCGCAGACGCCCGGGGCGTGCTTGAGGACCACGGCGTTGCCGGCCATGACCGCCGGGGCCGCAAACCGGATGGCCTGCCAGAAGGGGAAGTTCCAGGGCATGATGCCAAGGATCGTCCCCAGGGGCTCGAAGGTCACAAAGGACTCGGCCACGATCGAGCGCACCGGCGTGGGGGCCAGCATGGCCTCGGCGCGTTTGGCGTAGTAGGTGCAGACCTGGGCGCATTTTCTGACCTCGGCCTCGGCCTCGCCCACGAGCTTGCCCATCTCGGCGGTGATCAGCCGGGCATGGGCCGGGGCCTCGGCCACGAGCAGTTCGGCCAGGGCGGTCATGCACCGGGCGCGCCCGGCGAAGGTGGTCCGGGAAAAATCCCTGGCGGCGCGCGCGACGTCGTCAAGGATGGCCGCGCACTCGGCCGGGCCGTGTTCGGGGTAGTTCCGGATGAGCTGCCCCGTGGCCGGATTGACGCTTTGCACCGTACATCCTCCCTGGCATGAAAACTGCGGCGGGGAGGGCGCTGGCGCGCCGTTTCCCCTGCGCAAGGACCGCGTTGTATCCCTTTCGGCCGCGCATGGCGAGTCCGGGGGAGACAGCGGTCCCGGACGGTTTGGCACGGTCTGCCTCTCTTTACAATACACATCCCAGTGCGTATTTTCATTGTCCATGAACAGCGCCGAGCTCGTCAGGATTCTGGAGGCCGCCGGATTCGTCTGTGTGGGAATTCGCGGCAGTCATCGGAAATTCCGGCATCCTGACGGGCGCATGACCATCGTCCCGCATCCGAAAAAGGATCTGGGCAAGGGGTTGGTCCACAAGATCCTGCACAAGGACGCCAGGCTCGACGCCAAGGAGGAATAACCATGTATTTTCCAGCCGCCGTGTTCATCGAGGAGGGCAGGGCCTATGGCGTGACCCTGCCGGACATCCCGGGCTGCAACACCGCCGGGGACAGTCTGGAAGAGGCCCTGGCCAACGTCCAGGAGGCTGTGGAACTGGCCTGCGAGGGCCTGGACGCCCGCCCCGTCCCCCGGGGAATCGAGGCCTATGCCGCCGACCCCGGCTATGCCGGGGCGGTGTGGGCCATGGTCAACGTGGACCTGGGTTTTTTGGACCGGCGCACGGTTCGGGTGAACATCACCCTGCCCGCCGCAACCCTGGAGGAGATCGACCGGGCCGCCAGGGGCCGGGGGCTTTCGCGTTCGGCCTTCCTGGCCCATGCCGCCCGGCGCGAGATGGCCCGGGCCTGACGCCGCGTCCTCAGACGCGCCTGGGCGTCGCGCCCGGCCACCCCCAAACGGACCACAGTGTTATTTTAAAAAGCGTTTCGTGTTCCCGGCCATCCCGGCCCAAGGCCCAATGATTGACGCCGCGCCCGGCTTCCATTATGTGCCAGACCGACCTTTCACGCCACGCCAACCAAGCGGTCTGGCCGCCACGCACCCCCGGAGTCAGATGGATACGTCGGTCATTCGCAATTTCAGCATCATCGCCCACATCGATCACGGCAAGTCCACCCTTGCCGACCGCATCCTTGAAGTCACCGGGCTTTTGACCTCCCGGGACATGCGCGAGCAATACCTGGACCGCATGGACCTGGAGCGGGAGCGCGGCATCACCATCAAGGCCCAGACCGTACGCATCCCCTACACGGCTGCCGACGGCACACACTACATCCTAAACCTCATCGACACCCCCGGGCATGTGGACTTCAGCTACGAGGTCTCGCGCAGCCTGTCGGCCTGCGAGGGCGCGCTTTTGGTGGTGGACGCCACCCAGGGCGTGGAGGCCCAGACCCTGGCCAACGTCTACCTGGCGCTGGACCACGACCTGGAGGTGGTCCCGGTCTTAAACAAGATCGACCTGCAAAGCGCGGACGTGGAGGGGGTCAAGGCCCAGATCGAGGAGGGCATAGGCCTGGACTGCCACGATGCCCTGGCCGTCAGCGCCAAGACCGGCATGGGCGTGCCCGAGGTGCTGGAACGGCTCATCGCCAGGGTGCCGCCGCCCAAGGGCGACGCCGCAGCCCCCCTGCAGGCCCTTATCTTCGATTCCTGGTACGACTCCTACCAGGGCGTGGTGGTGCTGTTCCGGATCATGCACGGCGGCATCGCCCTGGGCCAGAAGATCCGCATGTTCTCCACAGGCGCGGTCTACGAGGTCACCAGACTCGGGGCCTTTTCCCCGGGGCCGGTGGACATCCCCTCCATGGGGCCGGGCGAGGTGGGCTACCTGTGCGCCAGCATGAAGAACCTGCGCGACGCCCGGGTGGGCGACACCATCACCGACGCCAAAAACCCGGCCGCCGCCCCGCTCCCCGGCTTCAAGGACGTCAAGCCCATGGTCTTTTGCGGGCTGTATCCCGTGGAGGCGGCGGAATACGAAATTTTAAAATCCGCCCTGGAAAAGCTCCAGTTAAACGACGCGGCCTTCACCTACGAGCCCGAGACCTCCCAGGCGTTGGGCTTCGGCTTCCGGTGCGGTTTCCTGGGGCTTTTGCACATGGAGATCATCCAGGAGCGCCTGGAGCGGGAGTTCGGGGCCACGCTCATCGCCACCGCCCCCTCGGTCATCTACAAGGTGGACAAGACCGACGGCACGGAGCTTTTCATCGACAACCCGAGCAAGCTGCCCAAGTCCCAGGAGATCGCCACCCTGTCCGAGCCCTACGTGCGCATGGAGATCCATACGCCCAACGAGTTCGTGGGCGGCGTGTTCAAGCTGTGCGAGGAAAAGCGCGGCATCCAGAAGGACATCCGGTACCTGACCTCCACCCGGGTGATCATCACCTACGAGATGCCGTTTGCCGAGATCGTCTATGACTTCTTCGACCGCTTAAAATCCGCCACCAAGGGCTACGCGTCGCTGGATTACGAGATCATCGACCACCGGGCCTCGGATCTGGTGCGCCTGGACATCATGATCAACGGCGACCCCGTGGACGCCCTGGCCACCATCGTGCATCGCGAGAAGTCCTACCATTACGGCCGGGCCCTGGCCCTGCGGCTCAAGCGGTCCATCCCCCGACAGCTTTTCGAGGTCATCATCCAGGCCGCCATCGGCACCAAGATCATCGCCCGGGAGCGCAACTCGCCCTTGCGAAAAAACGTCATCGCCAAATGCTACGGCGGCGACATCACCCGCAAGCGCAAGCTTTTGGAAAAACAGAAGGAAGGCAAGCGCCGCATGAAGCGGATGGGCAACGTGGAGATCCCCCAGGAGGCCTTTCTGGCCGCGCTCAAGGCCGGGGACGACACCTGATGCGGCCTCCGGCCATGCCGCATGGACGGCATGGACCGGCCAGATGCTTCGATACGTTTCGGAAACGGCCCAGTCCCCACCCTGCGGCGGGAGGGGACGAGGCCCGGCGCAACCAAAAGGAAAACGCATGAACCCCAGATGGCAAAAGACGCTGCTTGAATACATTGAGGCCCTGGCCGTGGCCCTGGTCCTGGCCCTGGTCATCCGCACCTTCGTGGTCCAGGCCTTCAAGATCCCTTCCGGATCCATGCTGGAGACCCTGCAGATCGGCGACCACCTCCTGGTCAACAAGTTCCTCTACGGCGTGAAGATGCCCTTTACCGGGTCCACGCTGTTTGACGTCGAGGAGCCGAAGCACGAGGACATCATCGTCTTCGAGTTTCCCGAAGACCCGGACAAGGACTTCATCAAGCGCATCATCGGCGTCCCCGGCGACGTCATCGAGATCAAGGACAAAGAGGTCTACCGCAACGGCGAAAAGCTCGTCGAGCCCTACGTCCGCCACACCGATCCGCGCATCACCCCGCGCCGGGACATCTTCGGCCCGGTCACCGTGCCCGAGAACAAGTATTTTTGCATGGGCGACAACCGCGACGAATCCTACGACTCCCGTTTCTGGGGCTTCGTGGACCGGGACAAGATCAAGGGCAAGGCCTGGGTCATCTACTGGTCCTGGAACGGCATCCCCAACGTGCGCTTCGACCGGATCGGCATGCTGGTGAAGTGACGCCATGCCTGTCCGGGTCGCCACCGCCGCGCTTTTAGGCATCGACGCCTTTCCGGTCGAGTTGGAGGTGGACCTGGCCCGGCAGGGACTTCCCTCCTTCGCCATGGTCGGGCTGGCCGAGGGCGCGGTGCGAGAGAGCAAGGAACGGGTGCTGGCGGCGCTGAAAAACAGCGGCTTCAAGCTCCCGGCGGCGCGCATCACCGTCAATCTGGCCCCGGCCGACATGCGAAAAGAGGGCAGCGCCTACGACCTGCCCCTGGCTGCGGCCCTTCTGGCCGCGGCCGGAGTCCTGCCCCCCGGGGCCGCCGACGGCCTGTTTTTGGCCGGGGAGCTGTCCCTGGCGGGCGAGGTCAAGCCCGTGCCCGGCATCCTGTCCATGGCCGTGCGGGCCCGGGAGATGGGCGCCCGGGGCATCCTGGTGCCCCGCGACAACGCCCGGGAGGCCGCCGTGGTCCGCGACCTGCCGGTCTACGGCCTGACCACCCTGGGCGAGGCCGTGGAGTTTTTGAGCGGCCAGCTCTCCCTTTGCCCCGAACCTCTGCCCGAAACCGATCCCGGCCCCGTGCCCGGGGATTTCCAGGTGGACTTCTCCGAGGTCAAGGGCCAGCAGCACGCCAAGCGGGCCGTGGAGATCGCCGCCGCAGGCGGCCACAACCTGCTTTTCGTGGGGCCGCCGGGCAGCGGCAAGACCATGCTGGCCAAGCGCATCCCCACGGTGCTGCCGCCCTTGCGCTTCGACGAGGCCCTGGAGGTCACCAAGATCTACAGCGTGGCCGGGCAGCTTCCCCGCCAGGCCGCCCTGGTCGAGGCCCGGCCCTTCCGTTCGCCGCACCACACCATCTCCGACGCCGGGCTTATCGGCGGCGGCAGCCACCCCCGGCCGGGCGAGGTGTCCATGGCCCACAAGGGGGTGCTTTTTTTAGACGAGCTGCCGGAATTCAAAAAATCCGTGCTGGAGGTGCTGCGCCAGCCCCTGGAGGACGGCAGGGTGACCATCGCCCGGGCGGCCATGTCCCTGACCTATCCGGCGGACTTCATGCTGGTGGCCGCGCTCAACCCCTGCCCCTGCGGCTATCTGGGCGACCCGCGCCACGAATGCACCTGCTCGCCGCCGCAGATCCAGCGCTACCGCTCGCGCCTGTCCGGGCCGCTTCTGGACCGCATCGATTTGCAGGTGGAGGTTCCGGCCGTGCCGTACAAGGAACTGCGCCAGGAGGCCTCCCCCGTGGATTCCACGGCCATGCGGGGGCGGGTTCTGGCGGCCAGGGAGCGGCAGGCGGCGCGCTATGCCGGTGCGGCCATCCACGTCAACGCCGAACTGGTGGGGAGCCGTCTGTCGGCCTGCTGCAGGATCGACGACGAGGGGCATCGGTTTCTGGAGGGCGCGGTGAGAAGGCTTGGGCTGTCGGCCCGGTCGCATACCCGGATCTTGCGCATCGCCCGGACCATCGCCGACCTGGATGACGATGCGGCCATCCGGGTGGAGCACCTGGCCGAGGCCGTGAATCTGCGGGGGCTGGATAGGCAGCGGGAGGCGTGAGGGGGCTGTCCCGCCGCCAACTTCCGCCCAACCTCATCCAGCGCCGTGAAGGACCGGCCGCAGGGCCGTCGTACCAACCCCAGGGGCAATCCGCCGCCTCCGAACGTCCATCCCTGCCATCCTGCGTCCGGCCATGCCGCCTTGTGACCTGCTGTGTCCGTCATGATCCCTGGCGTCCGGCTCTGGTCGCCTCGTGTCTTTCGTGTCCATCGTAATCCCTGGCGTCCGGTCATGCCCTCTGCCTCCGTCCCTGCCCTCCGGCATCCGGCCCCGGTTCCCGAACGTCCGGTCCCGCCCTGCGTTGTCTGAAGCGTCCCCCCGGTGTCCGGCCCGGCCCACGAACGTCCGTCCCTGCCCTCGGGCATCCGCCGCGACCGCCGCGACCGCGATGCCCCGGCGACCCCGGGCGACAGGCCCAACCCGGTCCCCCGCTCCGGCGGGTCGCGTCGTGGTCGCGGGGGCGCGGACTGCGGCGTTGTCCCGGATGCGGCGAATCCCGCCGCGAGTTGTGTCCTGCAGGGAAAGTACATCAAGCAACCGGGACGGCGGGCGGACTTGTGTGCGACGGATGCTCTTGTCACGAGGCTGTTCCCTGCGGCGGTTTTCGTGTATGACGGAAAACAGTCCAGGGACTGGGCCGTTCGGAAACACGTGCCGGGACAAAGGGGGCGGGAAACATGTACACGAGGCGGGTTGTCCTCTGCGTCTTGCTTTTCGCGCTGTGCCTGGCCTCGACCCTGCACGCCGGGACGGCCGCCATGTATGAGCCGGTGACCAAAGAGCCTGCCGGAAAGTGGCGTATCGGCTATTACCAGGGCGGCGACTACAACGATTACGCCCCCGTGGCCAAAGGACTGGCGGCCAGGCTCGTGGAGCTGGGATGGCTGGAGCCGTCGGTCAGGGACTGTCTTGCCGGGGCCGCCGACCCCGCGTCGGTCTGGGACTGCCTGTCCCGGGCCCGGAGCGGCTATCTGGAGTTCGTCCCGGACGCCTTTTGGACAGCGGACTGGAAGGACGATCTGCGGGCCAAAAACCGCGCCGGTTTTCTGGAGCGGGCCCGCTCCCGGCGCGACCTGGATCTGGTGCTGGCCTTTGGAACCTGGGCCGGCCAGGATCTGGCCACCAACGAACACGACATTCCCGTGGTGGTCTGCTCGACCTCCAGCGCCGTTTTTTCCGGCATCGTCAAAAGCCCCGAGGACTCCGGCCTCGACCATGTGCACGCCCGGGTGGATCCCACCCGCTACGCCAGGCAGGTGCGGCTTTTCCACGACACCGTCGGATTTTCGAGGCTTGGGGTGGTGTATGAGAATTCCCGGGAGGGAATAAGCTACGCGGGCCTGGACCAGATCGAACCCCTGGCCCGGGAGCTCGGCTTCGAACTCGTCACCTGCGAGGCCCCGTTTTCCGGGGCGTCCCTGGAGGCGGCGGAGCAGGCCGTCCTGGCCTGCCATGAGAAACTGGCAAACGAGGTCGATGCCTTCTACATTACCATCCACCGGGGCGTGAACATGAAGAGCATCGGCAGGCTCCTTGCGCCGCTTTTCGCCCGCAACCTGCCCACCTTCTCCATGGGAACCCTCTACGAGGTCAACGCCGGGGCCATGATGAGCATGGCCCAGCCGGATTTCAAGTACGCCGGGAATTTTTACGCCGAAACCATGGTCCGCATCCTCAAGGGGGAACGCCCCAGGGACATCAGCCAGGTGCTGCTCGATCCCCAGGATGTGCGGATCAATATCGCGGTGGCGAAGCGCATCGGGTTTCACTTCCCCGTGGACATCATAAGCGATGCCCAGGAGATGGTCAGCGTCATCGAGGACTATGGCGACACGGCGGAATCCAAGGAATAAGAGGCGGTTGCAACCCGAGCGCAACACATGTTCAACAAGTTTTCCGTAAAAATCATCCTGTTGATCGTCGCGACCATCGCCTTCATGGCGGCGGGGATCGCGGTCGTGGCCTGGAAGCGTATCGCCGAGACCAGCTATGAGGCGCAAAAACATGCGGCCCTCAACGTCCTGCGTCTGGTGACCAGAAACATCCAGAATCAATACAACCAGCTCGTGGACTTCGAGATGGAGTTCATCGTCAAGCGCCGGGAGCTTATGCGCCAGGAAAACGCCACCATCCTGGCCCATCTCGACAGCCTGCTGCGCATGACCCGGGAGGGGCGGCTCCCCGGCGACCAAGCCAGGGCCCAGGCCCTGGAATGGATCGCCGGACGCCGGAACCCGGATCGGGACGTCATCGTGTTCGACGCGGACCTGGTCAGCCTGTCCCAGGCCGACACGTCCATGATCGGCAAATCTCTGGGCGGTTTTCGCAACATCCGTGGCGGCGACGCCTTCCAAAGCATGCTCGACCGCCTGGGAAACGCCAGCGAGAACTATTCGGTCATTTTCTGGCCCACCGTCCCGGGAGGCCCGCCGCACAAACAGTTGGCCTATTTCTCCGTCTTCCCGGCCTGGGGATGGATCATCGCCAGGACCGAACCCATCGACGAACTGGAGGACATCGTGGCCTCCAAGCGCGAGGCCATCCTCAGGGACATCAGTCTGACCATGATGGAGACGAACATCCCTGGTTCGGGCTACCTGTTTTTATTCAGCGGCGCCGGGGAGATGCTCGTCCATCCCAGGCTTGTCAGGGGACAGGTGGACGAATCGAGAACCCAGAATCTGACCTCCTCGCTCAAGACGGCGGCCAGGACGCCGGGCGTCCCCTATGCCTACGAGTGGTCCCCTCTCGGGACAACCGACCCGCCCCGGCGGAAAATCGCCTTCGTCGAATACTTCAAGCCCCTGGACTGGTACATCAGCTACAGCCTGGTGGCCGAGGATCTGGAGTCTGCCGCCACGGAACTGATCCGGGAGCTCCTGCAGATCATTCTGGTGGCCGCAGGCCTGAGCATCGCCACCTTGCTGTATTTCCTCAGGCGGTTCACCCGGCCCGTGGCTGAGGTCATGGAACTGGTCAAGGGCCTGCCCGGGCGGGAATTCGTCCTCGACCAGCGCGACCGGGAGGCCCTGGAGATCCTGTCCCGGGGGCGCGGCGACGAGGTGGGGCGGCTGGCCAACGCCTTCCTGGGGCTGCAGGGAAGGCTTGAAAGCCACCTGGAGGAATTGGGTCGGCTGGGACGCGAGCGGGCCATGCACATAAAGGCCCTGGAAAACGCCAAACTCTCCCTGGAGGCCAGGGTCTCGGAACGGACGGCCAACCTTTTGCGCACCAACGAACTCCTCACCCTGGAGATGCGCCAGCGTGAGGAGACCACCGCCTCCCTGCGCAGCAGCGAGGAAAAATTCCGGGCCCTTGCCGAGAGCATGCCGGGCATCGTGTATCTTGTAAAAAACGACGAGCGGTTCACCATGCTCTATCTCAACGACTTCGTGGAACGCCTGACGGGATACGCCAAGGAGGATTTTCTCGAGGGCTGGATCCGCTATCTGGATCTCATCCACCCCGACGACCGGGAGGGCATCCTGGAGCAGGCCGCCCGGGCCGTCGGGGCCCGTCTTCCCTACCGCATCGAATACCGCATCCGGCGCAAGGACGGGCGCTGGCGCTGGTTTGAGGATCACGGCACGGGGGTGGCCGCCGCTGACGGCCGGGTCGCCTATCTCGAAGGGGTGATCAACGACATGACGGACCGGGTCACGGCCCGGGAGGCCCTGCTTCAGGCCAAGGATCAGGCGGAACAGGCCAACCGGGCCAAGTCCGATTTCCTGGCCAACATGAGCCACGAGATCCGCACGCCCTTAAACGTCGTCCTGGGCATGGCCGAGATGCTTGAGGGAACGGGCCTGTCCGCGGAGCAGCGCCGGTACGTGGCCAACCTGGCCAGCGCCGGCGGGCAGTTGCTCGAACTGATCAGCGACATCCTGGACTTTTCCAGGATCGAATCGGGGGGCGTCGAGGTCAACGCCGAGCCGTTCGATCTGCAGGCGTTGCTAAGCGGCGTGGCCGCCATGGTCCGCCCGGCGGCGGAGAAAAAGGGCCTGGGCTTCGCCGTGCACTGTGAACCCAAGGCGGAGGGCTGGCGGCTGGGGGATGCGCCCAAGATCAGGCAGGTTCTGGTCAACCTGGCCGCCAACGCGGTCAAGTTCACCCGCCAGGGGGAGGTGCGCCTCGACGTGTCGGAGCAGGGGCCGGACTGGGTGGTCTTCAGCGTCAGGGACACGGGAGAGGGCATCGCCAAGGACAAACACCAGCTCGTTTTCGAAAAATTCACCCAGGCCGATCCCTCCATCCACAGCCGGTACGGCGGCACGGGGCTGGGGCTGGCCATTTCACGGAAGCTGGTCCTGGCCATGGGCGGCGACATCCGGCTGGAGAGCGAGCCGGGCGCGGGTTCGACGTTTTTCGTGTCGCTTCCCCTGCCTGCCTGCGGACCGTCGGCCGCCGACCCGGCGGACACGCTGCGGATCGGGCAGCGTCCCGCCCCGGACGCCCCCTTGCGCACCCTGGTGGCCGAGGACGTGGAGGCCAACCAGGAGGTGATCCGCATCTACCTGCAGGACGCCCCCGTTTCCCTGGCCTTCGTCGGCAGCGGCACGGAGGCCGTTGCCCGCTGCCGGGACGAGTCCTTCGATGTCGTGCTCATGGACGTCGAGATGCCGGGGATGGACGGGATCGAGGCCACCCGGGCGATCCGGGCCATGGAGCGCGAGACGGGCCGCCCGGCGGCGCGCATCATCGCGCTGACGGCCCATGCCCTGGCCGAATTCCGGACCAGGTGCCTGGCCGCCGGATGTGACGGGTATCTGGTCAAGCCGTTGTCCCGGCGCGATCTTTACGAGACCCTCGGGCTCGGCGAACCGGCCTGCGCCAAGGCCGGGGGGGCCGTTGCGCCGCCGTGCGGCCCGTCCCCCGGGGAAAAGGAGTTTGTGGAGCGGATTCCGGCCAAACTCAAGCCCCTGCTTCCCGTGTTCTTCGCATCCCTGGACCGGCAGCTTCACGAGGCCCGGGCCACCCTCGTCGCCCGGGACTGGCCGGGGCTGGCGCGCACCGGGCACACGATCAAGGGAACGACGGCCACCTATGGCATGTCCGGTCTCTCGGCCATGGGCCTGGACCTGGAATCGGCGGCGAAAAAACAGGATATCCCGGCCTCGCAGGGCGCCTTGGAGAGACTTTGCCAGGCCAGAGAGCACCTGCACGTCGCCTACACCCCTGGATGACCTCGGCGGCGGCCTATGGTCAGCGGGAGGAACTATGAAATTCCTGATTGTCGATGACGATCTGGCCATGTGTCAGATCTTGACGTTCTATCTGGCCAGGTATGCCCGGTGTTTTTCCGCCACCAGCACCGCGGAGGCCTTGAAGCTGTTTACCCAATACCTGCGGCGGGAGCCCTTCCACACGGTGTTCATGGACATCGAGATGCCGGGATTCAAGGGCCATGAAATCGTGGAGCTGTTTCATGATGCGGAAACGAAGTGCCGTATTCCGGAAAAAGACAGGTTCAACCTGGTGATGGTGTCGGCGCATGCCGATCTGGAGAACATCAATCTGGCTTTGTACACGCACAAGGCCAAATGCTTCATCAAGAAGCCGTTCACCGAAGACGAACTGGTGCGGGAGTTGCGGGAGGCGAAGATATTGGTCGATTGACTGCCGTCCCCCCGGACCGCGGGAGGCGCTGACGGACGTGGCCCGTCCCGGGCCGAGCGTTTATTTCCGGTAGAACGCCGGAGCGAAGAGGGTCACCACGGTATAGATTTCGAGCCTCCCCAGAAGCATGCACAGGATAAGGCACCATTTGGCCGCATCCGGCAGTTGGGAATAGTTGTCCATGGGGCCCACTGACCCGAAGCCCGGGCCCACGTTGCCGATACAGGCCAGGACCGCCGTGAACGCCGTGACCATGTCCAGGCCGCAGGCCGCCAGAACCAGGGTGGAAATGCCGGCCAATCCCAGCCACAGGGCCACGAAACCCCACATGGCCCCGATGATCTCCGGGGCCACCACCCGCCCCCCGAGCTTGACCCCGATCACCGCCCGGGGATGGATCAGGCGGAAGATCTCCCGATGGGCGTGCCGCCCGAGCACCATGACCCGCATGCATTTCATTCCCCCGGCGGTGGAGCCGGCGCAGCCGCCGATGAACATGGCCAGCACCAGGATGCACTGGGACAGGGGGGGCCATATCTCGAAATTGGCCGTGGCGAACCCCGTGGTGGACAGGATGGAGGCCACCTGAAAGGCCCCGTAGCGCGCGGCCTGTCCGGGGTCGCCCTGATACTGCCCCAGGACGTTGACCGCGACCAGGACGGCGAACACGGCATAGAGGGTGACGAACAGCCGGAATTCGGGATCCCTGGCCATGGTCCGGGGGCGGCCCAGGAGCACGTAATAGTGCAGGGCGAAGTTGAGGCTGGCCAGGAGCATGAACATGGTGATGACCCAGTCGATGTAGGCCGAGTCGAAGGCCGACACCGAGGCGTTTTTGGTGGAGAACCCGCCCGTGGCCATGGTCCCGAAGGTGTGGCACAGGGCGTCGAAGAGGTTCATGCCGCCAAAAAGCAAAAGGACCGTCTGGAGCAGGGAAAACAGCAGGTACACCCCCCACAGGGTGGCCGCCGTGTCCTTGATGCGCGGCCGCAGCTTGTCCGGGGTCGGGCCGGGCACCTCGGCCTTGTAGAGCTGCATGCCGCTGACCCCCAGAAAGGGGAGGATGGCCAGGGTGAGCACGATGATGCCCATGCCGCCCAGAAAGTGGGTCATGCTGCGCCAGAACAGCAGGCCGTGCCCCACGGCCTCGATGTCGTCCAGCACCGAGGCCCCGGTGGTGGTGAATCCGGACATGGATTCGAACAGACAGTCGGTGAGGGAGGGCAGCATCCCGGCCAGGTAAAAGGGCAGGGCCCCGGCGAAGGCGGCGGCGACCCAGCCCAGGGTGGTCACGGCCAGCCCCTCGCGGTGGTTCATGCCCATCGCCGGCGTCGGATTGGTGCAGGCCAGGAAGAGGGCCAGCCCGAAGCCGATGGAGGCCAGCATGGAGACCGTCAGGGGCCCCAGGCCGCCGTCGCCGTAATACAGGGCAAAGGCGATGGGGAAGAGCATGCACAGGCCCACGCAGGCCACCAGGGCCCCGATGATTTTGAGGACGAAGGGCCAGCGCATCTAGCCGCGCTCCACCTTGACGGCCAGGATCCGCTCCACCCGGGGCACATCCTTGGAGGCGGCCAGGATCAGGATGCGGTCCATGGGAAAAATGACCGTGTCCCCGCCGGGAATGATGACCTTCCCGTCCCGGATGACGGTCAGGATGAGGGCGAATTTTCGCACCGTGAGGTTTTTCAGGGGGCGGCCCACCAGTTCCGAGTCCTTGAGGGCCACGGCCTCGATGATCTCGATGGCCTCGTCCTTGATGGACACGGCGGAGATGATCTTGCCCCGCCGCACCTGGCGCAGGATGGAGTTGATGGCCGACAGGCGGGGGCTGACGGTCTGGTCGATGCCGATGGCCTTGACCAGGGGCATGTAGGCGAACTTGTTGATCCGGGTCAGGGTGTGTCGGGCCCCCAGGCGCTTGGCCAGAAGGCAGGAGATGATGTTGGTCTCCTCGTCGCCGGTCAGGGCGATGACCATGTCCATGGCCTGGATGTTCTCCTCCTCCAGAAGCTCGTGGTTGGTGCCGTCCCCGGCCAGCACCACGGTCCGATCCAGGATGGTGGCCAGCTCCCGGCAGCGTTTCGGGTCGCGCTCCACGATCTTGACGTTCTTGCCGCCGACCTCGAGGATCGAGGCCAGGCGCAGCCCGATCTTGCCGCCGCCCACGATGAGGATGTTGCGGATGGGGGAATGGCGGAAGCCGAACCGGCCAAGGACGGCGCCGAGGTCGGCCTTCTCGCAGGCGAAATAGACGTGGTCTCCGTTTTTGAACCGGTCCGTCCCCGAGGGGATGAGCAGCTTCTCGTCCCGGATAAGCGCGGCCACCATGACCCGCAGGTCGCCCGTCAGTTCGGGGAGTTCGCTGAGGGCCCGGCCGACCAGCGGCGAATCCTGGTCCAGGCGGACCCCGGTCATCCAGATCAGGCCGTCGGCGAACTCGTTGATCTCCACCGCCGCCGGGGCCGCCAAAAGCCGCAGGATGGACTCCACCACCTCCACGTCGGGATTGATGACCAGATCCACCCGCAGGGTGTCCTTGGCCAGGGTTGCGGCGTAATCGGCATATTCCTCGCTTTTGAGGCGCACGATCTTGCGCGCCTGGGGGGCCAGGATGTTGCCGAAAAAGCAGGCGATGAGGTTGGTGTCGTCGGAATTGGTCACGGCCAAAAGCATCTGGGCCTTAGCGATGCCCGCCTCGACGAGGATCTTCGGACTCGACCCCGAGCCGTGCACGGTCAGGACGTCGAGCTGTTCGCTGACATGCCGTAGGGCCTCGGAATGGGTGTCCACGACCACCACATCCTTGCCCTCGGCGGCGAAGCGCTTGGCGATGTGAAAGCCCACCTCGCCCGCGCCGACGATGACGATGCGCATACGGTTTTTCCCTCGGCCAAAAGAACAGGGGATGCCCCAAGGCCTCTGCGGCGGCGGGCGCGCCGCCGACATCTCCCGCCCGCGGTCCCGGCCGGCCCCGGCCCTGGCCGCGTCAAGGCCATGGACGCGCCCCTGCCCGGGGATGCGGGAGGCCGCGCGCTGCGCCGTCCCGGCATGGACGAAAACGCGGCCGTCATGTCCTCGGGGGGGCGTCGGCCTCCGGGGCCGGGAAGGCGCGGCGCGCCCGGCCGCTATGCGAAGGACCGGGCGAACAGATCGGCAATGGCCTGGCGGCCGCAGTCTTCGAGAAAGCGGGTGCCGGTGCCCGTGAAGTGGGTCTGGGTGATGACCGGATCCTGCACCGGCTGGCGGTTGACGCCCTTGAGGGCGAACCACTGGGCCTTTTCCTGGCAGAAGACGTACAGGGGCTTGTTGCAGATCTTGGCGAACTCCGCCCCCCAGCCCGTGCCGCCCTTGACCGTGCCGTCCTCGTGGAGAACGCCCACCACGAAGATCTCCATGCCGGAATCCACCTGGTGCATGATGGTCCGAAGGACCATGCGGATCTGGGGGCCGTTGCTGAAATTGCGGTTGAGCAGCTTGGAAACGTAGCTTAGGCTCACGTCCTTGCGGGTCAGTTCCTCGGCGGTCAGGACGCGCAGGCCCCGGGTGCGGTCGATCTTGTGGCCCTCGAAGGTGTAGGTGACCTCCTGGAGGCCGTATTTTTCGGCCTGGCGGCCGAACTCCGCCTCGGCGCCCTGCGCGCCGCCACTGAAAAGGGTATAGTCCGTCGGATTGGTCATGATGGCTCCTTGGGTTGTGTTCAGGGGCGCGCCAGGACTGCGTCGCGCCCATGCGTTCCCGATTGTGCCTGTTCCCGGCGTTTGATGCAACGTGCCCGGGTGTCCTTTTGTCCGAATCCAAGGTCCGGGCCAAGGCGGCGCAAGGCCGTTGCGGCAACCCTCCAGGCCCGGCCGGAGGCGGGCCGGGAGTCGCCGTGGGCGACCAGTTGCGGGGGGACTTGTTTGAGGCTATAGGGTGTTGCCGTGAACGCAGGGTGGCCTGTCGCACGCGGCGACATGCCTTTAGACCGGCTGGAATCGCGCGACCGCCGGGCGGCGGGGCGACCATGGCCCCCATTCCCCTGCTGGAGAAGCCCTGCCGCGTGGCGGCCCGGGGATTTTCCGCCAAAACGGCGGGTGGCCTGGCGATGAACGCGCCTGGAAACCAGGACGGTCCGTGCGGTGGGACACCCCCGCGATCAATGGCGCTGCGCGCGATCCCTTCAACACGCCCCTCCCCTGCAGACATGGCATATTATGAATGATATCGCAAAAATAACTAAGTCGGATGTGAACGTCCCGTTGCCTGGGGGGAAAAGGAAAAAAAACCGTAGCAGGGTTTCCCCCTCCTTTCTCCAGAAGATGATTGCGTACGCCAGGGGGCACAAGCTCTTCATGGTCATGGTGGTCGTGCCTTCGGCCCTCAGCGTCTTGTATTTTGGATTGATCGAATCCGACATCTATGTTTCGGAATGCCGCTTTGTCGTGCGGCAGCCGGAGAGGAAAAATCTCTCTTCGCTGGGCTCCTTGTTGCAGAACATAGGGATTTCAAGCGTCAGGGAAGAGGCGTTCACCGTCAGGGAATACGTATTGTCGCGCGACGCCTTGAAAATCATTGATGAGAACCTCAATCTGAGGAAGGCGTTCGGAAGCAGCAAGGTCGATATCATCAACCGTTTCGACCCGCTGGGGATCGATGACAGCTTCGAGGCGCTGTACAAGTATTTTCTCGGCCAGGTCACGGTTGACGTCGATCTGACATCCTCCATCGCGACATTGACAGCCAAGGCCTATGCTCCCAATGACGCCTTCAATATCAATGAAGGCCTGTTGTTCATGAGCGAGGGACTTATCAACAAGCTCAACGACAGGGCCAGGAAGGACATGCTGAGCATCGCGCTCAAGGATGTCGAGGACGCGGAGGCAGAGGCCAAGAATCGCGCCATGGCCCTGTCGATATACCAGGACAAGGAGATCCTGTTCGACCCGGCCCAGCAGTCCACCATGCAGTTGCAGCAGGTGGACAGGCTCCAGACCGAACTCATCGCCGTGCGCGGCCAGATCGCCCAGTACCGTGAGTTTGCTGCGGCGAGTTCGCAGATCCGGGCCCTGGAAAAACGGGCCAGCGAACTGCGCAAGGAGATCAATGCGGAGATGGCCAAGGTGGCCGGCGGAAGCGAGTCCATGAGCCAGAAGCTGATCGAATATGAGCGGCTCAAGCTCGACCGCGAATTTTCCGAGCAGAAGCTCGCCGCCGCCCTGACGTCGTTGGAGCAGGCCCGGGCCGAGGTGCAGCGGCAGCAGTTGTACCTTGAGCGCATCGTGATGCCGAACACGCCGGACAGCGCGATCTATCCCAGGCGGTTCTTGAACATATTGGCGGCGTTCGGCATGCTCTTCATCGTCTATGGCGTCGTGAAAATCCTTCTTATCGGCGTCCTTGAGCACCACGAATAATATGCCGGAAACCACACAGCAAACGACATTCTCCCGCGCATTCCAGATTCAGATGCGCGTCGTCAGCGCCCTGCTCCGGCGCGAACTCATCGCCCTTTCCGGAAAAAAGGGGATCGGCTTTCTTCTAATGCTTGTGGAGCCGTTGATCTTTGTCTCTGCCATCTGCGTCTTTTTTTATTTGACACGAAGGACTGTTGGGAATGTCCCTGTCGTGGCGTTCGCCATGTCTGGATACTGTGTCATGTGGGGCTGCAGATTCCAGATGATGAAGATGATGAATGTTGTTGCCGCAAACAGATCGCTATTGTATCATAGGTATGTTAAAATTTTTGATTTGATGCTTGGACGTTCGATTCTTCAGATATGCAGCACGTCTATAAGTTTCTTAATGTTCGCCCCAATTATATATATAGGTCTTGTTGATTTTCCGGTCAAGCCATATCTGGTTGTTTTCTCGTGGCTTGCCGTGTTGTGGTATGGATGGTCGTTGGGCCTGATTACCAGCTCTATATATGGCTTGGTAAAAATGGGAGAAAAAATTTGTATTGTAATCATGGTGTTGCACATTTGGATTACGGGTGCATTTATGATGGTCGAATGGTTGCCTCCTGATTACCGCGGATATTATTTGTTATTTCCCATGGTCCATGCGACAGAAATGATGCGCGATGGGTTGTTCGGCAACAGGGTGACGGCACACTATAGTGTGTTGTACATGGTGTGCGCGAACATGGTTCTCACGTACCTGGGGCTTGTCCTGGTCCGAAAATTGTCACAGCGTGGAGCTATGGATGATTCGGATTAAAGAGCTCTGTAAAAGCTACAGAACGCGGCGCGGACCGCGTCAGATACTCAAGGACATCACCTGCACCGTGCACAAGGGTGAAAAGCTCGGCATCCTCGGCTGCAACGGGGCCGGGAAATCCACCCTGATACGGATCATCGGCGGAATCGAAAACCCCACCAGCGGGTCCGTCACCCGCACCATGAGCGTGTCCTGGCCCCTGGCCTTTCAGGGCGGCCTGGCCGGGGGGCTTTCGGGACTGGACAACCTGCGGTTCATTTGCCGCATCTACCAGGTGGACTTTGTCGCCGCCCGGGCCTCGGTGGAGGAATTTTCCGAACTGGGCAACTATCTGCAGGAACCGGTCAAGTCCTATTCCGCAGGCATGCGGGCCAGGCTGGCCTTCGCCATCTCCATGACCGTGGATTTCGACTGCTACCTCATCGACGAGGTTTCCGCCGTGGGCGACAGGCGCTTCAACGAGAAATTCAAAAACAGGCTCCTGGACAAGACCCGCGACCGGTCCATCATCATGGTGTCGCATTTTTACGGGGTGTTGCGGGAATATTGCAACCGGGCGGCGGTCTTGGACGCCGGCGTCCTGAGGGTGTACGACGATATCAAGGACGCCATTCACAACTACGAGCAAATCCTGTATGGAAAAACCATAACCTTCTAGTATCCTTGCATGATTGATTTCGACAAACTCTTTTTCATCGCCGGGCCCTGCGTCATGGAAAGCGAGGATTTCGCCTATGCCTGCGCCTGCGCCCTGAAAGAGATCTTCGCCACGACCAACACGCCGTGGATCTTCAAGTCGTCCTTTGACAAGGCCAACCGCAGCGCCTGCGACGGATTCCGGGGCATCCCCATGGACCGGGGCTTGCGGGTTCTGGAGAAAATCCGCAGCACTCTGGGCGTCGCCGTGCTGACCGACGTGCATGAGGCCTGGCAGGCAGGCCCTGTGGCCGAGGTCGCGGACGTCCTGCAGGTGCCGGCCCTGTTGTGCCGCCAGACGGATCTGGTCATGGCCGCCGCCGCCGCCGGGCGGCCCGTGAATTATAAAAAAGGCCAGTTCATGGCCCCCTGGGACATGGGCAATGTCATCGCCAAGGCCCGGCGCGCCGCGTCCGAGGCCGGACATGGCCCTGGGCAGTTCCTGGTGTGCGAGCGCGGAACCATGTTCGGCTACAACAACCTGGTGGTGGACATGCGCTCGTTTCCGCTCATGGCCGAGGCCACGGGGTGTCCGGTGGTGTTCGACGCCACGCATTCGGTGCAGCTTCCCGGGGCCCTGGGTTCGGCAAGCGGCGGCGACGCGGCCCTGGCCCCGGTCCTGGCCCGGGCGGCCATGGCCACAGGGCATGTCAGCGGTATTTTTTTCGAGACCCATCCCGAGCCTGCCAAGGCCTTGTGCGACGCCCACGTCATGCTCCCGTTCCGGGAGGTGGCCCCCCTGGTAGCCCAACTGCGCGCCATCGCCGCGAGCCTGCGTCCATGAACGTCCCCCGCGTGGTCATCGTCATCCCGGCCCGGTACGGCTCCACGCGACTGCCGGGCAAGCCCCTGGCGGACATCGGCGGCAGGCCCATGATCGTGCGCGTCCTGGAGCGGGCCAGGCTGGCCCGCGGCATGGCCCGGGTCGTGGTGGCCACGGACGATGCGCGCATCGCCGCCGCCGTGGCGGAGGCCGGGGGCGAGGCGGTGATGACCGGCAGCAGCCACGCCTCGGGGACGCTGCGGATCATCGAGGCCATGGAATCCATCGACGCCGGCATCTGCATCAATCTCCAGGGCGACGAGCCCCTGGCCGATCCCGCCCACCTGGAGCTTTTGGCCCGGACCATGACCGGCGACCCCGGCATCCCGGTGGCCACCCTGTGCTGTCCCATGTCCCGGGAGGAGGCCCTGTCGCCCCACGCCGTGAAGGTGGTGCTGTCGGAGAAGGGAAACGCCCTGTATTTCAGCCGGTCGCCGATCCCCCATGTCGCCGCCGACGACGCCGCGACCGTCTTTTTCCGGCACATCGGCATGTATGCCTATACGCGCCAGGCCCTGCTCCGTTTCCGGGAACTGCCGACGGGGATGCTGGAGCGGGCCGAGCGCCTGGAACAGTTGCGGTTTCTCTCCGGCGGGATCCCGATCCGGGTGCTCACGGTCCGCGATGCGCCTCCCGGGGTGGATACGCCGTCCTGTCTGGAACGGGTCAGGGCCCTGTGGCGCGCCGCGCAGGAAAGGGAAGATCGACCATGAATCGATACGGCGATGTCTTTTTGCACACCATCCGGGTGGAGGCCACAGCGGCCATGTCCCTTCTGGAACACGACTTCACGGGCATCGCCGCGGTCATCGACCGCATCATCCAGAGCAACGCCAAGCTCATCGTCACCGGCGTGGGCAAGTCCGGCATCATCGGCAAGAAAATCGCGGCCACCCTCTCCAGCACCGGGACTCCCAGCGTCTTTTTGCACGCCAGCGAGGCCTGCCATGGCGACGTGGGGGTCATCCGGGCCCCGGACATGGTCCTGGCCGTGTCCAAATCCGGGGAGACGGACGACATCCTCCGGCTCATCCCCTTTTTGAAGCACAACAGCATCTATCTGATCGCCATGACCGCCAACCGGCACTCCACCCTGGCCCGGTGCGCCGACTACCATATCGACGCCCATGTCTCGGAGGAGGCCTGTCCCCTGAAACTCGCCCCCACCTCGTCCACCACGGCGGCCCTGGTTCTGGGCGACGCCCTGGCCATGAGCCTCATGCACGCCAGGCGGTTCAACGCCGAGGATTTCGCCGTCTGCCACCCGGCCGGGCATCTGGGACGCCTGCTTTTGACCACGGTGGAGATGGTCATGAAGACCGACCCCCTGCCGTTCGTCCGGGAAGGTACGCCGCTTCAGGAACTCCCCCTGGTCATGAGCGAGGGGCGCTGCGGCCTGGCCGTCATCATGGACGACGCGGACCGGGTCAGGGGCATCATCACCGACGGCGACCTGCGCCGGACCATGATGAAAAAAAACATCACGGGACTGCAAGAGGCTGTCGCCCGCGACATCATGACCACCCATCCGAAGATCGTCCCCCACGACATGCTCCTGGCCGACGCCAAGGGTATCATGCTCAAGGAGAAGATCACCTCGCTACTGGTGAAAAAAGAGGATCGGGTGGTCGGCATCGTGCAACTCTACGACATCTGATGAGGGAACCTCCCGGCTTTTCCGGGCCGGAAGGCGGCATGTCGGCCGTTGGCGCCTGCGCGGATATTCCCGGAAACGCCGCGCTGAGTCCGCCTGGGGCGGGTTTCTCAGGATCCGCCTGACGGCCCCTGCGGCGTCCTGCCGCGCATGGCCCGGGCCATGACCGCCAAAAGGGTCGATATCTCGAAGGGTTTGGGCACGTAGTCGCTCAAGCCCGCCGCAAGAAACCGCTCCCGGTCGCTCTCCATGGCGTAGGCCGTGAGCGCCACGATGGGCAGGTTGCGGTCGATGCCCGGCACCTCGCCGTTGCGGATGTGCCGCGTGGCCGCCAGCCCGTCCATGACGGGCATCTGGATGTCCATGAGCACCAGATCGACGGATTGCCGCCTGAGGGCCTCCAGGGCCAGGAGGCCGTTTTCGGCCTCCACGGGGACGTGCCCGCGCCGGGACAGGGCCTTGACCAGGGCCATCCGGTTGACCGGTTCGTCTTCGACGACCAGCACCCGAAGCGGCGGCAATCCCCCTTCCTCGGCCACAGGCCCGGGCCGGGGCGGTGCCGCCGGGACCGCCTCGCCGCCCGGCGGCCAGAACACGCTGGTGAAACAAAAGGTGCTGCCCTCCCCGGGCGCGCTCTCCACCCGGATGGTTCCTCCCAGAATCTCCACCACGCTTTTGGCGATGGACAGGCCAAGCCCCGACCCGCTGTATTTTTTCGTCAGGTATTCCTCGGCCAGGGCGAAGCTGTCGAAAATGGTCCCATGCTTGTCCGCCGGGATGCCCACGCCGGTGTCGGCCACGGTGAAAAGCAGGCAGTCGCCGGAAAAATCCCCGGCCACGCGCACCAGCCCTTCGGCCCGGGCCGTCGCCACCTTCAGGGGAACCACGGTCACGCTCACCGAACCCGCCTGGGTGTGGCGCAGGGCATTGCCCACCAGGATGTTGATCACCTGGCGCAGGCGGAAATCATCGCCAATAAGCCGGTCGGGCACGGACGGGTCCACCTCGAAGTGCAGGGCCAGCCCCTTGAAGGCTGCGGCCACGCCATGGGTCCGGGCCAGGGAGTCCATGAGCCCGCGCAGGGAAAAGCCGCGCAGGACCGGTTCCAGGGCCCCGGCCTCGATGCTGGCCAATTCCAGCAGGTTGTCCACGATCTGGATGAGCCGGGAGGAGGATTCGCGGGCGATTTCCCAATATTCCCGCTGTTCGTCGGAAAGCTCCTCGGCCAGGGCCAGTTGCACCATGCCCATGATGCCGTTTATCGGGGTGCGCAGTTCGTGGCTCATGTTGGCCAGAAACTGGGTCTTGGCCTCGTTGGCGGCATCGGCCAGCCGTCTGGCCCGGAGCAGTTCGTCCTCGTCGCGCTTGCGCACGATGGCCAGGCCGAGCAGCACGGCCATGCGGGACACGGTGCGCACCTCGTGCTCGCCATAACCACCCGGGGCGTTGGCCAGGGCGATCTGCCCCAGAATGCCGCCCTCGGTCACCACGGGGACGCTCATGAAATTCTCCAGGGGCACATGCCCTTCGGGCAGCCCCCGGAAGGCCGGATGGCGGGGCGGATCATCCACCACCAGGGGCTTGCCGGTGTTGAGGGATACCCCCCACAGACAGGGATACGTGCCGTCGGGATTGGGCGGAAATTCGGTTTTCGTCTCTTCCGGCGACAGCCTGCACAGCTCGCCGAGCATATCCGTCAGGGTCAGGCTGGCCAGGTTGCCGGTTTTTTCGTCGATGAACCCGACAAAGCCGTGCTGGCTGCCGGTGACCTGGCGGGCGACGCCAAGCACGATCTCCGACAGGGCCTTGAAGGAGGCCCCGCCGCCCAGGAGGGCCCGGGCGATGGCGGCCAGGGCCACATTGGTCGTCAGTTCGCTGTGCAGCCGGTCCTCGGCGGCCTTGCGCTCGGTGATGTCCTCGCCCGAGGAGAGGATGCCCGTGAGATTTCCGGCCTCGTCGCGCAGGGCCGTATTGTGGAAGGAGAGGACGCGCAGGCCGCCGTCGCGGCGCAACACCTGATGCTCCTGCATGCCCTGGAATCCGTCCGAACCATGCAGATTTTCGGCCATCACCCGGCGTAGGCCCTGGCGGGCCTCGTCCGGGATGCAGGTCTCGATCCAATCCTTCCCGAGGAGTTCGCCCTCTTCAGAATAGCCGAGAATCTCCAGACCCTTGCGGTTGATCAGGGTGATGCGGCCAAAGGCGTCCAGGCCGACCATGAGCACAGCGGCGATGTCCAGATAGCGCCGGGCCTGCTCCCGTTCCCGGGCCAGATCCACTTTGGCCCGCTCCCGCTCGCCCACGGCGCGCAGATAGCTCAAGCCATGGGCCATGTCCCCGACCAGTTCCTCCAGCAGCGGGATCTCGTCGTCCCCGAAGGCCCCCACGCCCCGGGCGTCGATGCACAGCACCCCGAACACCCCGGCATCATTGCGAAGCGGCAGGGCGACGATGGACATCGGGCCATCCTGGCCGATGTCCTCCCTCCAGGGCGCCATGCCCGGATCGGCGGCGGCGTCCGTCACAAACACGGTCCGGTTCTCCCGGATGGCCCGGCCCACAGGCCCCTGGCCGCGCGGGCGGCTGTCGTCCCACACCACGGCGAGGCGTCGTACCGCCTCAAGGTCGATTCCGGCGCTGGCCAGGGGCAGGACCGTTTTTGCCGCATCGTCTTCAGCCTGGCCCACCCAGGCGGCGTGGTAGCCGCCCACCTCCACGATGGCCCGGCACATGTCGCCGAGAAGCTCCTGTTCGCTTGTGGCCCGCACCAGCACGTGGTTGCAGGCGCTTAAGGTCTTTAAGGCCCTGTTGCTGCGGGAGAGGGCCTGGTTGACGGCGGAAATCTCCCTGGTTTTGGCGGCCACGGCGGCGGCCAGACGCTCCTGCCGGTTGACCACGAAATACGTGAGCAGGCTGAGCAGGACGATGATGCACAGGCTGCCGATGGAGAACACCGCCAACCGGGAGGACACGGCCGCATCCCACCCCCCGCGCCAGGCGGCCGCCAGATCCCAGTGCCCCTCGGGAAGATCCACCCGCAGGATCACCGGGTCTTCGGCAAAGATCGTGTCGTCGCCGAAAAAGATCCGGCCGTCCTCGTCGCGAAGGGCCAGGAGCACCCCGTCCATCTCCCGGGTGATGCCGGCCTCGGCCAGGATGCCCGGCACGTCCAGGGCGATGTTGACCATGCCCCAGTAGACGCCGTGCAGGTACACGGCCTGGCGGGCCACCAGCCCGAGGCCGCCGCGCAAAAGCTCGAAGGGGCCGCTGATCACCACGCCCCGGGATTTTACGGCCCGGTGGTAATCCTCGCGGCCCTTGGGGCGCGGATCGCTGGCCAGGTCGTGGCCGATGAGCAGCCGGTGCTGTTCGGGCGGGTAAGACATGCCGATGATGCCGCCTGGGGCCACGGACAGGGAGCGGACGCCTGCATCGCCGGCCACGAGGCCTTCGGCGAAGACGGGAAATTCCTCAAGGGTGCGCCCGGTGAGCAGCTTGGCCTCCACAAAGGCGGCCAGGCCGCCCAGGCGGGTCAGACGGCGGGTGAGCAGGGATTCCAGGGCCACGCGCTGGATGTCGCAGCGGGCTTTGATTTCGTCGCGTTTTTCGGCCATCAGCCGGGCCTTGAAGGCGTCGGCCACAAAGACCCAGGCCACGCAAAGCGCCAGGGCCAGGGAAAACGCGGCCGCAAGCGATTTGCGCCGGGGCTTTGAGATGTGGGGGAGGAGCCTGTTCATATCGCCTGCGCCAACATCGGAAATCACAACCAGGGTCAAAGTGTTGCATTGTGGAGCATCAAAAAAACTAGCAAGGATATCCTGCAAAAACAAGCCGGGGCGTCATCCGGAGAGCGATTCTCCGCAAATGCCGGATACCGGTGGCCTCGGCCCGGTGTCCCGTCTTGAGGCTACGCGCCCGCGAAGGGCGGGCTGCGATTGTTCCATTGCGCTCGAGAGAAAGGTGGAGCGCAAAAGCGTGTTTGACAGGGCGCAGGCCCCGGTTTCCCGGCCGCGACCCTAATCCGGGGGGGCGGCCGGGATGGGCGCGGGCGGCGGCACGACCCGCCGGTACCAGGCCAGGCACAGGCAGGTCATGGGCAGGGCGATGACGAGGCCCAGAAAGCCCAGAAGCTTGCCCCACACGGACAGGGATAAAAGCATCAGCACCGGGGACAGCCCCATGGCCTTGCCCATGACCCGGGGCATCAGGACCACATCCTGGATGATCTGGGCCACGACGAAGACCAGGGCGATGAGCACAAGCACGGTGGGAAACCCCATGTTGGTCTCCAGGGAGTGCAGAAGCCCGAGCAGGACCGCGACGGGCACGGCCAGGAGCTGGAGATAGGGCACCATGTTCAGGGCCCCGGTGAAGAGCCCGAGCGGAATGGCCAGGGGCAGCCCGATGAGCGAAAATCCCACGGCGCAGACCACGCCCACCACCGAGGCCAGAAGGGCCTGGGCCCGGAAGTAGCGGTTCATGTAGGCCGCAAAGTCCGACGCGAAATGCACGGCGGTCTCGCGGTGGCGTTCGGGCACGTAGTCGCGCCAATGCCGCAGCTTGCCGTAGTCGAAGAGCAGAAAGACCAGATACAGGCCGATGACGAACACCCCGACAAGCCCCATGAACAGATCGGCCGTGCCGCTGATGACCCCCCACACCCCGGGCAGGACGCGGCTGGCGGCCTCGCGCACAAGCCCCACCACGTCGTTTTGGGCGAACCAGGCCCGCACGTCGTCCCGGGCCGAGAAGTCCTTGATGGCCTTCCAGATGTCCGGGGGCAGGCGTTCGGCGGCGCGCCGGGCCAGGTCGGAGTTGCCCATGACCTCGGATAAAAGGCGTCCCATGCGGCCCATCTCGCCCGCGACCATGGGGATCACCAGCACAAGCAGTCCCACGGCGGCCAGGACGACAATCACAAGGGCGGCGATCACCGCCGCAGGGCGGTTTTTCAGGCGGCGCTCCAGGAGGTCCACCAGGGGATTGATGAGATAGGCCAGGACCAGGGCCACGGCAAAGGGGGCCAGCACGTCGCTTAAGTAGGCCAGAAGGCTGACGACGGCCCACAAAAGGCCCGCCGTCAGGGCCAGACGCACCACGCGGTCGAAGGTGAAAGGTTTGTCGTCGAACACGAGGGCCTCTCCTTTGTTCCCGGGGCGGGGCGGACGTCCCGTCGCGGCCGGTTGAGGGCTTGACTTTTTGGCCGTTTCGAAGGATTTTCACCCGACTTTGGGCGACAATTCACATACTGGCCACAAGGAGACCGGACCATGAGCGTCATAAGCGAACTGATCACCAACATGGGGCATTCCAGCGAACAGGCTTTCTACGGCGTTCCGGCCATCTACATCTACATGGCGATCATCGTGGCCGTGGCCTTCTACCGCATCCGCCAGTTCAGCCAGGAAGACCACCACTAGACCCCACGCCGCGCACACCCCCGCTCTTTCACCGGCCCGGAGGGCATGTCCCCTCCGGGACGGTTTTTTGCCGCGCCCGTTTGTCTCCATGATCTCGTGCCATGCCTGTCGGCCCCGGGCAATGCTCTAACCGATGCCGGGGCATGACGCCAGCATCCCCGGCATCATTTCTGGAGATGCCCGGGACGCTTACGTTTACGGCATATGCCCCGGGCGTCCCGGGACACCCCATGGGAGAGGGTTTTTCGGGAATGCGCCGCGAAGCCGGTCCGCGCTTCACAACCGTCCCCGGCTTTGGCATGATCCGCGCCCGGCGGGGACCGCTCCCGGCCTCGCCGCAAAGGATGTCCCATGCCCGTTTCCCGTACCCTGTCCGGTGTTGTCGCCGCCCTGTTCGCCTTCGTGTCCTGGGGGCTTTTGCCCGTCTACTGGAAGGCCCTGGCCGAGGTTCCCCCGGTTGAGATCCTGTGCCACCGCCTGGTGTGGTCCGTCGTGGCGGCCGGGGCGGCCCTGGCCTGCCTGGGCCGGATCGGCGAGGCGCGGCGGGTGCTGGCAAGACGCCGGGAGGTGCTGCTCATGGCCTCCTGCGGCCTGCTTTTAGGCGTCAACTGGCTGCTTTTTATCCAGGCGGTCAATTCCGGGCACGTGGTGGAGGCCAGCCTGGGCTATTTCATCAACCCCCTGGTGAACATGATGCTGGGGGCGGTCTTTTTTAGGGAGCGCTTAAGCCGCCTGCAGGCCGTGGCCGTGGTCCTGGCCGTGTGCGGGGTGGGGGTGAGCGTGGCGACCCACGGGCGGCTGCCGTGGATCGCCCTGGCCCTGGCCGGGACGTTCGGGGTGTACGGGCTTTTGCGCAAGCTGATGCGGGTGGAGTCCCTGCCCGGACTGTTTTTCGAGACCGCGGTGCTGGGCATCCCGGCCGGGTTCTACCTGTGGGGGCTGTGGCAGGAGGGGGCCGGGGCCTTTCTGCACCTGGGGCAGGGCGTGGACGTGCTTTTGCTGTGCGCGGGCGTGGTCACGGCGGCCCCGCTTCTGGCCTTCGCCTTTGCGGCCCGACGGCTGCGCCTGACCAGCCTGGGCATTTTGCAATACATCGCGCCCTCCTGCATGTTCCTGCTCGGGGTGCTGGTCTACGGCGAGCCCTTCGATGCGGCCCGGGCCGCCACCTTCGCCTGCATCTGGGCCGGGGTGGCGGTCTACACCTGTGATGCGGTCATCACCCTGCGCCGGGTTCCGGGAGGCCGGGCATAGGCCTTGGGCCGGACTGGCCGCCATCCGCGCGCCGTACGGGCGCGATCCTTCGCGTCGACGTCACGCTGTGCTGATTTCCCATGACTGACACAGGGTTTTTCCCCGCCGACGGGCAGACGGGCCGCCGCACGGCGACCCGTCTGTGCGGGCATCACGTTGCCCTTGTCCACGTTTCATCCTGAAGGGCTCCATCTCTCCGGGCTATTGGTCGCCCAAAAGGAGCTGCATCATGGCCGGGACGGCCGACGTCATGCCCGGCATGGGCACATGCCAGACCCCCCGGCCGTGGGTGAAGGCGAAAAGCCGTCCGCTTGACGCGTCGCGCACCAGGGACTCGGTGATGACGTTGGCGAAGCCGGTGTTCTCCACCGCCCAGGTCGCGCCGCCGTTGGTGGTCACGAATACGCCGAGGTCCGTGCCCACATAGAGCCGCGAGGGGACATTGGGATCCACGACGATGGCGAACGTCGGCACGTCGGGCAGGGCCGAGGATCCGGTCCCCGTGATCTTCGTCCAGGTCGCGCCGCCGTCCGTGGACTTGATGACGTGATGCTCCCCGAAATTGGAGCAGGTGGCGTACATGGTTTGGGTGTCGGTCGGATCGAAGGCCACGGACGAGATGTTCCCCTTGACGGGCTTGGCCTGGGTCCATGCGGTGGTCGCCGTGGCCGAGAGGGCGGCCGTGTTGACGAGGATGTGCCCATTGCTCGTGCCGATGGCCGTCAGGTTGGAGTCGCCCGGGGCCACGGCCATGGCGCTGATGGAGACGTCTTTCGGGAGCTCCGTCCCGGCCTGGGTCCACAGGGTCGCGCCGTTGGTGGTCCGCCAGGGATACCGGTTGCCGGTCCACAGGATGTCGGGGTCGTTGGGATCCATGACGAAGACGGTGACGAAGGGGAATTTGTCCGGATCCTCGGTGATGCCGTTTATGCAGTAATCAAACGTGGTTCCGCCGTCGGTGGAGCGGTTCATGGAAAGGTTGGTGTATTCGCCGTACAGGACGTTGGTGTTGCGCGGATTGACGGCCACGGCCCCGCCGTCGCCGCCCAGGAGCGTGGTCCAGGCGTTAGGCCCGGCGGCCACGGTTCCCCGCGTGGTGCCGTTGTCCTGGGAGCCGCCGAAAAACGTGTTTCCCCCGGGATAGACTGCGCCGTAGTAGTACTGGGTCACGGACAGGCCGTTATTGAGGCTGGTCCAGGCCACCCCGGGGGGATTCGAGGTGTCGCAGACCGTCTGGGAGACGGCGGCCCTGGCGTTGGCGGTGACGAACATGCCGCCGTCGCCGCCGTTGTAGAGAATCTGGTTGGTCGTGCCGTTGTAGCCAGGGTGGAACACCAGGGAGTGGTGGTCGGCGTGGGCGTAGTAGGGTCGATCCGTCTGTGCCCACCAGTAGGAGGCCATGCCCCAGGTCCGGCCGCCGTCGTCCGAGCGGAAGAGGTCGATGCCGCCCGTCCAGACGATGTCCGGATTTGCCGGATCCACGGCGATGACGTTGTCGTACCAGCCCTGGTTGGAGAAGTTGTTCGGGTTGTCCGTGCAGGGGCACATGGCGCTTTGCGGGTTGGTCAGGAGCATGTCTGCCGGGACGGTGCAGTTGTTGGTGTTGGTATAGACGGCGTTCCAGGTCGTGCCGCCGTCCACGGACTTGAGCACGGCCAGGAGGCCGTTGGTGTAGAGGTATCCTTTCGTGGGGTTGTTGTTCGAGGCCAGGGCATAGATGATGTTCGGATTGGACGGGGCGATGGCCAGGGAGGTGCGGTCCATGTATTGCTGGGTATACACCTGGGACCAGCTTGTGCCGTTGTCCGTGCTGCGCAGGATGTACGCCGCAGGGGATGTGGTCCACATGCCGCAGGCGGCGAACACCCGGTCAGTCCCGGCGTTGTTGCTGATGGCCAGATCGGTGCAGCCGCTGATGGTCGAGGCGTCGTGGACCTGGGTCCAGTCCGTTCCGGCGTTTGTGGACAGGTAGAGGCCCTGCCGGGTGGCGGCGTAGACCCGGTTCGAGTCGTTTGGGCTGATCACGATGTCGTTGACGTAATAGAAATCCTCCGTGGCCGTTGCGGGCAGCAGGGTCCAACCGGACCCGGCGTTTGTGGTCTTGAAGATGCCCGCGCCGCGCACCGCGTCGGAATTGCCGAAGCCCTCGCCGGTCCCGGCGTAGAGGATGGCGGGGTTTTTCGGGTCCATGGCCAGGGAGCACACGGCCAGGTTCGGCAAAAGATCGGTCAGGGGCGTCCAGGTCGTCCCGGAGTCGAGGGTTTTCCAGACGCCTCCGGCAACGCCGCCCACGTACAGGGTGGCGGGCGTCACGGGATCAATGGCCACGGCCCTGATCCGGCCACCCACGTTGCCCGGACCGACGGGGGTCCATCTGCCCAGCACGCCCTGGGGCGAGTCGAGGAAGTCGCCCTTTCTCCCGGCCGGGACGAGCCTGTCCAGGCGGGTGGAATAGATGTCCATGCCCTTCATGTGCTCCAGGGCGGCGACATACCGCTCCGTAGGGATGGCCGTTTCTCCCACGGGGGCGCGTCTCTCGGAAAAAAAGATCATGGCCTCTTTGGGTTTGTCGAAACGCTTGGGCGGCTTGGCGCGTTTTTTCAGCAAGAGCCGGGCCAGCCGCTCCGTGTCGCTTTCCGCATGGTTTTTTGCGGGCTGCATGAGGTTTTGCGGGGTCTGCGGGGGGGGCTGGCTGTCGCCGCATCCGAAAAGGGGGACGGACAACAGGAGAAGAAGAAGCACGCCAGCGGGGTGTGGAGCAAATCGCAACACGTTCCGGAAAAAAGGCGACATGGGCATAACAGGGGGCTCCGGGAAAGAGGATTTTTACCGCCAGGGATGCAACGCCTCATCCATGCATGCTTGCCAGACGGGAGTCTGGTGCGTCGGGACTGCAGCCATGCCGCCTTCCCTGTGATGCCTGGGAGGAAAGGTTGGCCATGCCTTCCCCGCCGTATGTCGCCGCCCGGCGACGTGCCGTCATCGTCAGCAGCCCGGCTGCCCGGGGCGGCCGCAGCAGGGGCGCAGGGAAAAAATCTTGCGCAGGGTGTTGGCGATCACCAATCGGATCTTGACCCCGAATCCCACAGGCCGGGTCAGGTTTTTCAGAAAACGGTCCAGGCGTGGTCCAGGCGTTTGGCACATGGCGGTTTTCCCTGCGGCATGCACATGGCCGCGTCATGCGGTGTGGGGGGGATGCGGACCACGGCCCGTCTCAGCCCGGCAGTTCCGAGGTGCAGTGTCCGCACTTGACGGCCGCCAGGGGGATGGTCGAGCGGCAGAAGGGGCATTCCTTGGTGGTCGGCGCGGCCTTGGGCGCGGCGCGCAGGCGGTTGACCACCTTGACCAGGAAGAACACGGCCAGGGAGACGATGAGAAAGTCGATGACGGTGTTTATGAACACGCCGTAGTTGACGGTGGCCAGGCCCAGGTTTTTGGCCTCGGCCAGGGACGCGGCGGGTGCGTCCGAGAGGTTGATGAAGAGGTTGCTGAAATCGATGTTGCCCATGATCCGGCCGATGGGCGGCATGAGCATGTCGGACACCAAAGACGACACCACCTTGCCGAAGGCCGCGCCCATGATCAGCCCCACGGCCAGATCCACCACATTGCCCCGGGCCGCGAACTCCTTGAACTCCGCAATGATCCGCATGGTTCCCCCCGCGTCGTTTCCGGATGCGCCCGGTGTTCAGGACCGTTCGGCCGTCGCGATGATGCCGTGCGGCCCTATTCCCCCAGAAGCAGGCTGTTGACGGCCGGGACCGCGCCGCCGCCTCCGGACGGGGCGGCATAGGTCAGGTAGGCCACGGAGCAGGCCACCCGGGCCGAGGTGTACTTGATGCGCATGTAGCCCTCTTCTCCCCAGAACGTGCCCCAACTGTTGCGCAGGATCCAGTAGCCGTTGTTCTCCGCATCCCCGTTGTCGTTCCAGCCCACCAGGGCCACGGCGTGATTCGTGGTGGTGTAGGAACAGGGGGAGCCGGGGCAGCTGGTCCTGGTGTCCTCGTAGATGCCGCTTTGGTAGGCGTCGAAGGCGGATGAGGCGTAGACGGCCACGTCCACCACGCCGTGGGTCATGATGGCGGTCTTGATGGCCTCGATGTCGTTGCAGCCGCAGCGGTCCCAGGAGTCGAAGCGCACCACGGGGTCGCCCCAGTGGGTGCAGCTTCCCGGATCGGTCGGCGTATACGGGAAATTGGCCTCCCAGGTGACGCCCTCCACGGTCAGGGCCAAAAGCTCGGCATAGTCGTAGTCCGCGCCGTCGCAGCCGTTGAAGCTCTCGTAGTACGGGCCGTATTCTCCCAGGCACCAGGCGATGAAGGACTCGGAGAAATCAGCCGCGTTGGCGTCGTATCGGCCCATGGCCGCGTTGTAGGTGCCTTCGGCCGCGGCCACGGCCCCGAAGGCGTAGCAGGAGCCGCAACTGCCCTGGTTTCGTATCGGCCCGATGTAGGAGCGTCCGTTGCGGTCGCGCCAGTCGAAGGACGAGGGCAGGGCCTTTTTGGGCAGGGTGCTCAGGGTGCTGGCCGCCATGCGGACGTTGTCGGCGGGCGGCAGGGAGGCGCGGCGGCTGCGGTACGCGCGGCGCTCAGCCACAGGGAGGTTGAAGATGGGGTTGGGGGCCACGGTGAACTGGTAGCCGTTGTGCCGGATTTTCTCCCGGATTTCTTCAAGGGTGTCGTCGTCGTCAAAGGGGATGGGCTCGGCCCGCCCGGTACCGTGGACGGCCAGGAACACCAGGCCCAGCATGATAGCCTGCACGAACGCTCGTCGCATCATACGCCCCTCTGAACTGCGTTACGGCAGGGGGGGCAGGCGCCCCCCCCCGCCGACGGGAAAAAAAAAGCCCGGAAAGCCCGGGCTGCCGCTATGCTAGTATCGACGTTCCTGCTGGCTGCCGATGACGGTTCCGGCCACGGCCCCGAGGCCGCCGCCCAGAAGCGCCCCCACGCCGGCATTGCCGCCGGCGATGGCGCTGATGCCGGCGCCGGCCGCTGCGCCGAGCGCTGCGCCGCTGAGGGCCCCCTGCTGGGTGGGGGTCATCCTGGTGCAGGCTGCAAAGCCGAGGGTCAAGGCCAATATGGTGACGATGATGGCTTTTTTCACGGTTTCGCCTCCTTGGCCGCCATGGTCGGCAGGATCAGTTCATTCCACACGACATCCATGACCAGTTTGTCGGCCTTGTCCGGATTGGCGGTAAAATAGGCGTCGATCTTGTCGACGATTTCGGCCCATTTCTTGTCCTTGAAGGCCAGCACCCATCCCTCGGTGAATTTCGAGGGGTCGTCGGCCTCCTTGAGGTCGATGTGGTGTTCGATGGCCACCACGCTGCCGGCGCCGACCAGAAAGGCCAGCTTTTCCTGCTGTGAGGTTTTCATCCACACCGCGCCGGTGATCTCCGGCATGTCCGGCTCGGCGGCACAAAGCCCCCCGGCCGTAAGCACAAAGAGAACGACGGCGACGATGAGCGCCGTGACATTGCAACGTCCTTTCATGGCACCTCCTGTGTTTTTTCGTCCCCGGCCTTTCTTCGCCGGTTGGCGAGGGGCTTGGAACGCCGGGCATCCTGGACGGGAGGCCCGTACTTCGTAGAACATGCGCAAAAATAGCATTACCGCGTGGGAATGACAACGGTTCCCGTTTCGCTGTGTCGAGAGCACATGATATGACCGAAAGAGGTAGCACATGATCTGACCGATGCCGATAGTTCTCCGAGAGGAGGACTGGGCATGGGGCGAGCCGACTGAAACGGGGTCATTCGTCTGCGCCTTGGACATGCCTGCCGTTGCCATACGGGCGGGCGGCCTGGCCAAGGCGGCGTCATGCCGCCACCCGCACGTCACGGCAGCCATGAAAAAACGGCCGGGACACGGCGGACGCCGGTTCCCGGCCGGGCAACAGCAACATCCGGTGGTCGACGTCAGGGACGCCGCGTTACAACCCGTGGCCGCACTCGTGGCCGTGGTGCTGGCACAGTTCGTCGCGGTCGGCGAGATTCCCCGCCAGATAGGCGGCCAGGGCCTTCTCCACCGGGCCGGAGGCCCCGCGAAAGACCTGGATGCCGCTTTGCCGCAGGCGCATCACCGCGCCCTCGCCCATGTTGCCGGCCACCAGCACGGACACGCCCATGGACAGAAGCGTGGGGATCAGGTCGGACTTGCAACCGCACTGGGGCGGCGGGGTGAAGGACTCGCGGGAGACGATGGTCTTGGCCTCGTCCACGGTGGCGATGGTAAAGGACTCGCAGTGGCCGAAATGTTCGTCCACCAGGCCGTCCTTGGTCGGAACAGCGATTTTCGTCATAAAAGACCTCCAACGAATGATGTGCCGGGGGGTGTAGCCCATTGCCGGAAAAACCGCCAGTCGCGGCAGGGGAATTCCCGGCCGGGTCAGAACGTGATGCGGGCCGAGGTGGTGAGGGTCGTCTTGCCCCGGCTGGCCGGGCCCGTGAGCAGGCACCACAGGGCGGCGGCCTCGGTATAGGGATCCTCGGCGGAGATGCCGTCCACGGGGAGGACCACCGAAAGCCCGCGCTGGGCCGCGCCCGTGGCCGTATGCAGCACGGCCCCGTGGGCCGCCGTGCCCGTGACCACCACCGTGGTCACGCCGCGCTCGGCCAGGGCCTTCTCCAGGTTCGTGCCCAGGAATTTGTCCACGCTGGCGGCCACCACCGGGTCGCCGGGGGTGCGTCCCATGCTCTCGAAGATGTCCTCGGGTTTGCCGGTGCGGGTCAGGCTGTAGAGGACGGGGACGCCCGCCGCCCTGGCCCTGGCCGCCAGGGCGGCAACGGCCGGGACCGTGTCCAGGCAGCGCGGACGGCGTTCGGCGTTGCAGGTCTGGGGCTGCATGTCCAGGATAAGGAGGGCGGTCTTGCCCTTGGGAGGGGCCGCATCCTCCAGAACGGGCGCGGGCGGCGGGGCGATGCCCGGCCACAGGTCCACCACCGTCTCACCGGCCCGGGCTGCGCCCGCCGTCAGGGCAAAGGCCATGGCAGTCGTCATGACAGCCGCCGCAAGGCGCATCGCCAGGGCCCGCAAACCGCGACAAGGTCTCATCCTGTCCATGTTTCGCTCCGTGGGTCATGGTCTGCCGGTCCCGGCCGCCGCGGCCAGCACCGCACGCAGGCTTTCCATGTCAAAGGGCTTGGAAAGGTAGGCGTTCATCCCGGCGGCCAGGAATTTCTCCCGGTCCCCGGTCATGGCGTAGGCCGTGAGCGCCACGATGGGGATGTCCGCCTTGGCGGCGAATCCCGGTTCGGAGCGGATGCGCCGGGTGGCGTCCACCCCGCTTAGGACCGGCATCTGCACGTCCATGAGAATGAGGTCGAAATCCTCCCGGGTCAAGGCCTCCAGGGCCTCCTGCCCGTTTTGCGCGCCATGGGCCATAAAGCCCATCTTGTCCAGCATGCGTAAAAGCCCCATCCGGCTCACCGGGTCGTCCTCGGCCACCAGGACGCGGCGTCTCCCGGAGGGCGCGGGCGTCGGGGCCGGGGCGCTTTCGCGGGCATCCGCCTGCGAAGGGGCTTCCACTCGTCGGCACTCCACGGCGCAATACAGGGTCGTGCCCGCACCGGGCTCGCTCTCCACGCACACCGAGCCGTTCATGGCCAGGGCCAGGCGGCGCACGATGGCCAGTCCGAGTCCCGCCCCCTGGTGCCTGCGGGTGTAGGAGCCCTCGACCTGGGTGAAGGTCTCGAAGATGCGCTGCATCTGGTCGTCGGCGATGCCCACTCCCGTGTCTTGGACCATGAAAAGCAGCGTGGCGCGATCCGGGGCCCGGCCGGGCAGCACCGAGGTCTCGATGCGGATGTGTCCGGCCTCGGTATACTTCACGGCGTTTCCGGCCAGATTGACGAGGATCTGCCGGATGCGCAGTTCGTCGCCGAGCAGGCGGCCGACGGCCGGGGCGACCGCCATGTCCAGGGCCAGGCCGCGTTCCCGGCAGGCCGGGGCGATGGTCTCGCGCACCCCGGCCAGCAGATCGTCCAGGGCGAATTCGGTCTGGGTCATGGTCATCTTCCCGGCCTCGATGCGCGACAGGTCCAGGATGTCGGACAACAGGGCGGTCAGCCGCTGCCCGGATTTGGCGGCCATGGCGATGTATTCGTCCTGCTCGGCGGTCGGCCGGGTCAGGGAGAGCAACTGGAGCATGCCCAGGATGCCGTTTAGGGGGGTGCGTATCTCGTGGCTCATGTTGGCCAAAAACTCGCTTTTGGAGCGGTTGGCGGCGTCGGCCTGGATTTTGGCCGCCACCAGGGACTCCTCGGCGGCATTGCGGGCGGTGACGTCCATGGCCATGGTGATGAATCCGGCCCGGCCGTCGGGCAGAGGCCCCAATGGGGCGCAGGCCACTTCCCAAACCCGCTCGACGCCGTCCTTGCATACGATGCGGCAGGGCGTCGTTTGTCCGGGTTGCGCCGGGCAGGGGGGGAAGCCGGAGCCGCCCGTTACGGCGGGATCGACGCAGGCCACCCTGGGGGCGAAGTCCTCGATGTGCGGCAGATCGGCCAGGGAATAGCCGCTTTGCGCGGTGAAGGCCCGGTTGACGCTGTACACCTTGCCGCTGTCGGCGTGGATCAGGATGGGGAAGGGGGCCTCGCGCACGGCCGTGCGGAAGCGTTCCTCGCTGTGGCGCATCTCCTCCCGGGCGGCGTACTGGGCGGTGACGTCGGAAAAGACCAGCACCACCCCGGTCACGGCCCCGGTGTCGTCATGGATGGGCGCGGCGCTGTCCGCGATCTGGTGTTCCCGGCCGTCCCGGGACAGAAGCGAGGTGTGATTCGCCAGGCCCACCACCTCGCCCGTGCGCATCACCCGGGCCACGATGTCCGGGCAGGGCTTGCGGGACAGGGTGTCCACAATGTCGAACACCGTTTGGAGGGGCAGGCCGTTGGCCTCGGCCGCCGTCCATCCCGTGAGCCTCTCGGCTGCGGGGTTCATGCGGGTGACCCGGCCCGCCGCGTCCGTGGCCAGGACCGCGTCCCCGATGGATCGCAGGGTCACGGCCAGGTCTTCCCGGCTTTCCCGCAGGGCCTCCTGGGCGGCCTTGAGGCCTGAGATGTCGGCATGGGTGCCGATCATGCGCAGGCCCCGGCCCGTGTCGTCCCGGGCCACGATCCTGCCCCGGTCGAGAATCCATTTATAGGATCCGTCCTTGCAAAGCATGCGGTGTTCCGTGGCGTAGTCCGGCGTCTCCCCCCGGATGTGGGCGGCGAGGGCGGCCTCGGCCCGGGGCAGATCCTCGGGATGCACGCGGTCGCGCCAGGACGCGTAGGTGTCGGGCAGTTCGTCCGGCTCATAGCCCAGCATCCCTTTCCATTGCCGGGAATAGCGCACCTCGCCCGTGACCACGTTCCAGTCCCACACGCCGTCGCCCGCCCCCTCCAGGGCGTACTGCCAGCGGGCCTCGCTTTCGTGCAACAGCGCCTCGTTTTTGCGGCGCAGCACCCCCATGCCGCCGACAAAGGCCGCCAGGAGCAGCAGGAAACAGATCCAGGCGGCCAGGAGCGACGTGATGACGGCGTCCTGCCTGGCGGCCAGGGTCGCGTACCGGGCCCGGGCCTGGCGCTCCAGGTCGTCGCCCAGGCCCTCCAGGGCGGCGTAGATGCTGCGCAGTTCCAGGGCCAGGGCCGGGTCGGCGCGTCCTTCCGGCGTGGTGCGTTTGGCCGAGAGCCGCCCCATGTCCGTGATCAGGGATTCAAACCGGAGCAGGTCGCCACGCAGGGCCGTTTCCTTCTCATTCGGTTCGGCGGAGAGGTCGCCCAGGCTGGCGGCCATCTCCCGGATACGCTGGGCGGCCTGTTCGAAAAAGGCGTCCCGGGCGGACAGGGACACGCCCTCTTCGTCGGTCAGGTGCCGCTGGGTGGCCAGGGCGCCCTTGAGGGCCTCGATCCGGGCCCGCTGCAGATTCTCGATGATCGGCAGGGATTGGCGATGGCTTTCCCGGTTGGCGTCGCTGGCGAACCAGAACAGGACGCCGGACAGGACGGTGACCGCGATGATGGCGTAGAAGGAGATGTCGCCGTAGAGCAGGGCGTCGCGCAGGGTGGATGCGTATTTTTTCAGGCTGGTCACGGCTTCCTCCTGAGCCCGGGGCCCGTATCTGGCGGGCCTGGCGTAGCGCGGCCGATGCGCGCGTTGAGGGCGACGGTTACGGCGTCGTGTGGTCGGGCATGTCCTGCGCGGTAAAGCCGAAGGGGCCGACCAGGTCCAGATGTTCGGGGGAACCGACAAACCCGGCCAGCACCCCGTTGACCCGGTCACGCAGGGCGGCGTCGGCCTTGCGGAATCCGAAGGCGGACCGCCCCTTGCGTTCCCGGCCGTCCGTGAGTGGGCCGGTGAAGGGGGAGGCGGCCTGGCATCGGCCCTCTGAGTCCCGGGCCAGGAGGGCGACCGTGGGCGCGGTCAGGGCCAGCCCGTCGGCCCGTCCGGCCGTGACGGCGGCCACCCCCGTGGCTGCGTCCGGAACCACGAAAAGCTGCGCCCCGGGAACGCCGAGTCCCTCAAGATAGTCCAGCTCCACGGATCCGGCCAGGACGGCCAGGATGACGTCCGGGCGGCGGGTCAGTTCGTCGTAGGAGGCAAGCCCTCTGGGATTGCCGGCACGAACCAGGAGGCCCTGGCCCGCCTGGACCGTGGGCAGGGAAAAATCGATGCCCTTGGCGCGTTCCGGGGTGGCGAACATTCCGGCCGCGATCATGTCGATGTCGCCCTCCTCAAGTCTGGTGATGAGGCTGGAAAAATCCGTCAACACCCACCGCACGTCCGAGATGCCGAGCCTCGCCAGCACGGCCCGGGCCGTCTCCGGGGACTCGCCCGTGACCCGGCCCGAGGCGTCGCGGAAGGCGAAGGGGTATTCCTCGGCGTAGCCCACGCGCAGGGTGCCGCCGGTCCACGGCGTCTGCTGTTCGTCCGGGGCCATGAAGATGGCCGCCAGGGCGACGAGCAGGCCGACAAGGGCCACGGTGGCCAGACTGGCGGGCAGGATGCGTTTCATGACGGATTCCTGGTTGCCGAACGACTGGATGTCGCGTCTGTGCCGGGCAGAACGCGGTTTGCGAGGCTTGTGATGTATTGTGCGTTACCACGGAATGCATAACAGGAACAGCCTTTTTGGCGGGAGAGTCCCGAATGTGGGGAATGCGGCACGCGACATCCGGAAAAACAATACAAAACCGGGGGCAGGTCGAAACCCGGCCCCCGGCAGTATGTCTTTGTTTGCGTCCCTTGAAAGGGACGACGGGACGTTTCATTCTCAATCGGTTCATCTCGAACGCGAGATGCCCGGATTTCTTTGCCGCTACAGCAGGGCCTTGGGCCGCCTGGACCCGGTCAGGGACCGGGCGGTCCCGGTCTCGCCGCCCTCGGCCTGCATCTCCTCGATGAGCTGCGTCAGTTCCCGGGCCTGTCCGGCCATGTCGGCCACGGCCCCCGAGGCCTCGCGCATGGCTTGGGAGGTCTCGGTGGAGATGGCGTTGATCTCCTCGATGGACCGGTTGATCTCCTCGCTGGCCGAGGACTGCTGTTCCGAGGCCGTGGCGATGGACCGCACCTGGTCGGCGGCCAGGTCCACCAGATGCACGATCTCCGTGAGGGACTCCCCGGCCCGGGTGGCCAGTTCCGTGGCCTCTTCGATGGTGCGCACGGCCTGCTCCACGTTTTTGACGTTGGTGGCGGTGCCGGTCTGGATGCCCTGGATGGCCTCGCCCACCTCCTTGGTGGCGGTCATGGTCTTTTCGGCCAGCTTGCGGACCTCGTCGGCCACCACGGCGAAGCCGCGCCCCGCGTCCCCGGCCCGGGCGGCCTCGATGGCGGCATTGAGGGCCAGGAGGTTGGTCTGGTCGGCGATGTCGGAGATGACGTTCATGATCCGGCCGATGCCCTCGGCCTGCTTGCCCAGGGTGTCCATGTCCTGCTTGAGCCCGAAGGCCTGGGTCCGGACCATGCCCACGCCGGAGACCACCCGGCCCACGACGACGGCCCCTTCCTCGGCCTTCTTCTTGGCTGAATCCGAGGTCTCGGCGGCCTGGGAGGCGTTTTTGGCCACCTCGAGAACCGTGGCGTTCATCTCCTCCATGGCCGTGGCCGTCTCGCCCACCCGGTGGGCCTGGTTTTCGGCCCCCCGGCTGGACTGGTCGATGCTCGCGGTGAGTTCCTCGGAGGCGGCGTTGACCACGCGCACCACGCCCTCAAGCTTCCCGGCGGCGTGCAGCATGCCCTCGGCCTTGGCCCGCTCCGCCGCCTCCTTGGCCTCCTGGGCCTCGGCCATGGCCACGCGGGCCTTTTCCGTCTCCTCGGCGGCCTTTTGCAGGGCCTTTTCCACCTCGGCGATCTTGTCCTTGAGGGCCGCCACCATGTTGCCCATGGAGGTGGCCAGATCCCCGATCTCGTCGTTGACCTTGACGTCCAGGGTGCTGGAATAGTCTCCGGCCTCGACCTTGCGGGCAAACGCCGCCAGCCGCAGCACCGGCGTGGTGAACTTTTTGGAGGCCAGGTAGCCGACCACGGCCAGAAGGGCCATGGCCGCCAGACAGACCCACAGGATGTGCATGAAGACGTTGTGCTGCGCCGTCGTGACCCCGGACATGTCCTTGCCCAGAAAGAACATGCCCACGGCCTTGCCGTCGGCGTCCAAAAACGGCCAGTATACGGCCATGTACGGCTTGCCGAAAAGTGGCAGCCGCAGCAGATGCACCTCCTTGCGGCCAAGCACGGCGTCGGTGACCGCCTTGTTGTCCATGGTGGTGCCCACGGCCCGCCTGCCGTCGGCCAGGATGGTGGTGGATTCGCGCACGTTGCCGTAAAAAATGGTGGTTTCCACGTCGAGCAGCTTTTTTACGGCATCGACAAAGGCGTCGTCCTTGGAGACGTTCATGCCCACCACCACCGCGCCGACGATCTTGCCGTCCTTTTTCACCGGGGCCGTGGCCCGAAGCGAGATCTTGACCACCTTGCCGGGTTCGAAGGTGCTGCAGTTGGAACCGGCCAGGGCCTTTTGCACGCACTGCTGGGTGGCGATGCTGTCGCCTGCGGCGTCGTCGTGCCCCCGGGTCAGCACGGTCCCCTTGTCGTCCACGAAGACGATGAAATCCGTCTGCCCGGTCTGCATCAGATCCTGCCCCAGTTTTTTGAGCAGGGCGCTGTCCGCCGTGGCCACGCCGTTTATGACATTGGGCCGCACGGCCTGGGCCTGGGCCAGGCCGGTGTAGTCCGCAAGCATGCGTTCAACCCGGTCCTGGACCACCTTCTGGTCCGAGCGGATGGCCTCCGTAAACGACTCTTCGAAACCCTGGCCCACGGAATAGTACGAGGCCACCAGGGCCGATGCGCCGCTGACCAGCACCGAGGCCACAACCAGAAAGACCAGTTTGAAGGAGATGTTGATTCGCACGTCGGTTCTCCCGCGCTTCGGGGTTATGGGCCGTGTCCCGGGTCTGCCGCGACCCGTGGCGTGGCCCGTCCATTGCAGGAAAGTTACATGAATGCGGCGAGATGGCAACACAAATGACATATTGCTGCGGCGGGGCGTTGTTGACTGAAGGGGAACGCGTCCATTCCGCCTGCAGAACACGGGACGGGAGGCGTCCGATGGAAACGTTTTGCAGGCTTAAATGATATTACGATTCATTCTTATGTCTGGGGGCACGTCATGGCCGGTCCGGCATGGTGGACCCTCCTGTCCCGTCCGCCGCGCCAAGCCCGGACAGGGCCGCGTCCAGGCGGGACAGAAAGATGCGGGCGAAGCCTTCCCGTTCCAGGAGCCCGGACAGGACCGGCAGGCAGTCGATCCCGGCCCGGGACAGCACCCCGCGCCAGGAAAGCGCCTCGTCCCCGGCCAGATCGCGCCGGGCGTGGGCCCCGGCCACGCTGAAAAAGGGCACAAGCCAGGCCCGCAAGGCCCCGCTGTCCAGGATGGCCCGGCGCAGGCGGCCGATGTGGGAGTCCTCCCGGGCGGCGTCGGCCCTGGTGCGGTCAAGGGTGGCGAAAAAGACCAGGGGGTCGCGCCGGGCAAGCTCCGCCGCCAGGGCGGCATAGGTCTCCCGGGCCGGTCCCCGGGCCCCGTGCCCCATGACCGCCACGGCCTCGTGCGGCGTTCGTCCCGGGGGCAGGCTGGCCAAAAGCGTCTCGGCGGCCAGGACGATCCCGTCCATATCCGGGCGTCCGCCGTCGTCGCCTGCGGCCGGTAAAAGCGGCCCGCCCACGGTCACGGCGGCAAATCCTGCGCCCCGCCGGGCGCGTTCTGCGGCCGCCACAACCTCGGCGAACTCCCCCCCGGCCACCACATGCAGGGATTGCACGGCCACCCGGGCCACCCCGAGTCCGGCCATCTCCAGAAACGCGGCATCCACCGATCTGGCCCCGAAAAGCGGGCGTAGGTGGCGGCCGTGGTGCAATTCGCCCATGGTCCGGGCCAACCGCACCGGACAGTCGGGATGCCGGGCCGCTACCCGGGCCGTGAAGGCCTCCAGGGTGGCCCGGGCCCCGGGATGGCGCGAGCCGTGGGCGGCCAGGATGATGCCGGCCGAGGGAGCCGAGGGAGCTGGGGGGACGGGGGGGGCGGACGTCATGGGCGTATGGGGAACCTTGCCGGATCAGCCCCGGTCCCTGGCCGCGACCCAGCTGGCGGCGGCGGCCACCAGGGCCATGGCCCCGACCAGGGCCGCCGCATGGGGCAGGGGCAGAAAGGCGATTTTGATCCACAGGGGGGGGACGTTCAGGACCTCGGCCAGGGAGCGCTGCAACACCCACAAAAGTCCCAGGGCCAGGCCTGCGCCGCACAGCCCCAGGGTGACGCCGCCGACCAGAAGCGGCAGCCGGATGTACCAGTTCCGGGCCCCGACAAGACGCAGGATGGCCACCTCGTCGGCCCGGGCCAAAAGCGACAGCTTCACCGTGTTGCCCACCACCAGGGCCACCAGAAGCAGCAAAAACACCCCCGTGGGCCACAAAAGCGTGCGCCCGATCTCCACCACCGAGCGCGACAGGTCCATCTGGAGCGGATTGACGTGCACCGCCGCCACGCCCTCCAGATTTTTCAAGTCCTCGAAGGTCCGTTTGGGCCAGTCCGGGTCGTCCGGGGGGATGCGGAAGGTGGCCAGGGCCGTGAAGGGCAGGGGGCTTTTGCCGCGCAACCAGGACAGGTCGGCCCCGGCCCCCAGGGCCTCCTGCATGACCGAAAGGGCCTGGTCCGGGGAAAACGTGGTCAGCTCGAACAGTTCGGGCCGGGCCCGCAACTGCTCCCATTGGGCCGCAACCGCCTGTTCGGCGGCGTCTTTTTTCCAGAAGATCTGGTATTGGGCCTTGCCCTGGTGGCGCACAAGCTCGGTCTCCAGGTTGTGCAGGAACATGGCGAAGAGTCCGCCCAAAAAGGCGGTGAGCGTCACGGCGGCGAGCGTCAGGGCCTGGGGCCAGGGATGGCGGAACAGGTCGCGGACGCCGCGAAAAATCAGGCGGAAAAACATGCCCCTGGTCCCCTGGTCTGGCGCTTACAAAAAAACATGCATGTTATTTTGTTCATAAAAATCATAGCTTCAAGGTGTTTCTGCCAGCCACGCCAGAACGGAAATGACCGAGCGCAACACTAGGCCCCGTCCGGGCCGGTGAGGCCCGCGGCCTCGGCCACGTCATAGCCGCCAGGATCCGCCTCGCCGCCGGACAGGCGCAGGATGCCCGCCTCGGGCACGGCGGCCACGATGTCCCGGTTGTGGGTGGCCATGATGATGCTTGTGCCGTGCAGGTGGAACTGGCGAAAGACGTCCAGAAGCCGCAAGGAAAGATCCCAGTCCAGGTTGCCCGTGGGTTCGTCGGCCAGGATCACCCGGGGGCCGGTGACCACGGCCCGGGCGATGGCCACCCGCTGCTGCTCGCCCCCGGCCAGTTCGGCGCAGGGGCAGTCGGCCAGGGCGTCGAGCTTTAAGGCATGCAGCACGGCCATGATGCGCCGCGCAGCCTTTTGCCGGGGCATGCCGCGCACCTCCAGGGGCAGGATGACGTTGTCGCGCACGGTGCGCCCGGGCAGGATCTTGAAGTCCTGGAAGACCACGCCCACGTCCCGGCGCAGGGCCGGCAGGCGGCTTTTTTTCATGCGCGCCAGTTCGTGTCCGGCCACGCTGGCCTGGCCGGACTGCAGGGGCAGGGCGCCGTGCAGGATGCGCAAAAGCGTGGTCTTGCCCGCGCCCGAGGGGCCGGTCAGAAAGACGAATCCCCCCCGGCCCACGGAGAACGAGACGTTGCGCAAGACCCACCGCGCCCCGAATCGAAAGGAGAGATTGCGCACCCGTACCATTTCGCTCCATGCCGCCTTGAGAATAACCGTCCGGTCAGGGCCGATGCCCGCACCTTCGCGTCCAGACACGCCCACGGCCCATGTTGCAGTCCTGCGGTCGTGGCCATGGGGCCGCCGTCAGGAGGGCGGCATTGCCCCGCCCGGGGCCTCCTGCCATGTCCGAAAAGCGGTTATGGACGCACCACGGGCATCAGCCGCACTTGGTGAAGCCGCAGGATTTGCAGATGTGGCAGCCTTCCTCGAACACCAGTTCCGCCCCGCAGTCCGGGCAGCGGGGGGCGGTCAGGGAGGCGTTGCCGTCTTTGACCACATGGCCCTGCATGTAGCGGCTCTCCAGCACCCAGGACACGGCGTCGGGGATGGACAGGAGCAGCCCCTTTTTCTGGAACACCGGGTTCTCGCCGCCGATGCCCTTTAACTGCCCCACGATGTCCTCCACGTCCACGCCCGAGCGCAGGGCCAGCGACACCAGCCGTCCGATGGCCTCGGCCTTGGCCGTGACCGAGCGGCCGGACTTGCCGATGGTGGCGAAGACCTCGAAGGGCCTGCCGTCGACCTCGTTCACCGTGAGGTAGAGTTCGCCAAGGCCGGTTTTGACCTTCTGGGTGAATCCGTAGACCACATCGGGCCGGGTCTTGACCCGGGTGGCGGCCTTGGGGGCCTCCTCCTGCCCGGCCTCGCCGGTGCACAGCACCTGGGCCGTCTTGCAGCCGTCGCGGTAGACCGTCACCCCCTTGCAGCCGAGTTCGCAGGCCATGCGGTAGATGCCCGCGATCTCCTCCTTGGTGGCGGTTCCCGGCAGGTTCACGGTCTTGGACACGGCGTTGTCCGTATATTTCTGGAAGGCGGCCTGCATGCGCAGGTGCCACACGGGGTCGATGTCCATGGCCGTGACGAAGACCCGGCGAAGGGCCTCGGGAATCTCCTCCATGTGGGCCACGGAGCCCTTGCGGGCCACCTCGGCCAGGATGTCCGGCCGGGCCAGTCCGGCCGCATCCAGGGCGGCGCGAAAATACGGGTTGGTCTCCACGAGCTTTTCGCCGTCCATGACGTGGCGGGCGAAGCTTAGGGCGAAAAGCGGCTCCACGCCCGAGGAGCACCCGGCAATGATGGACAGGGTGCCGGTGGGGGCGATGGTGGTGGTGGTGGCGTTGCGGTAGGGGCCTTCGTTTCGGGCCGCGAAGACCGAATCCGCAAAGGTCGGGAAGGGGCCGCGCTCGGCGGCCAGGGCGGCCGAGGCCTTTTTGGATTCGGCCTGGATGAAGCTCATGAGCCGCTCGGCCAAGACCAGGGCCTCGGGGCTGTCGTAGGGGACGTTCACCCGGTAGAGCAGGTCGGCGAAGCCCATGACCCCCAGGCCGATCTTGCGGTTTTTTTTGACCATCTCGGTGATGACCGGCAGGGGATATTGCGAGGCGTCGATGACGTTGTCCAGAAAGCGCACGGACAGGCCGATGATCCGGGCCAGTTCCGCCCAGTCCACGCCGTCGGGGGAGGTGGGGGAATGGACCAGGGCCAGGTTGATGGAACCCAGGTTGCAGGCCTCGTAGGGCAGAAGGGGCTGCTCGCCGCAGGGGTTGGTGCTCTCGATCTCGCCCAGGGCCGGGGTGGGGTTGTCGCGGTTGATGCGGTCCAGGAAGACGATGCCCGGATCGCCGCTCTCCCAGGCCTTGCGCACCAAGAGCTCGAAGATCTCCCGGGCGCTTTGTCTGGCCACCGTCACCCCGTCGCGGGGATCGATCAGGTCGTAGTCATGTCCCGACTCCGCCGCCTGCATGAAGGCCTCGGTGAGGCCCACGGAGATGTTGAAATTGTCCAGGGCGTGCTCGCGTTCCTTGCAGGTGATGAATTCCTTGATGTCGGGGTGGTCCACACGAAGGATGCCCATGTTGGCCCCGCGCCGTGTGCCGCCCTGTTTGACCTGCTCGGTGGCGGTGTTGAAGATGCGCATAAACGACACCGGCCCCGAGGCCACGCCTCCGGTGGAGCCCACCCGGCTGTGCTTGGCCCGAAGCCTGGAGAAGGAAAAGCCCGTGCCGCCGCCGGACTTGTGGATGAGCGCGGCGAACTTCACGGCGTCGAAGATCTCCTCCATGGAGTCGCCCACGGGCAAAACAAAGCAGGCCGCCAATTGCCCAAGCGGCGTTCCGGCGTTCATGAGCGTGGGGGAGTTGGGCAGAAACTTGTAGGAGGTCATGAGGTCGTAGAAGGCCCGGGCCGTGTCCTCAATGTCGCGCTCTTCGCCGTAGTTGGCCTCCTGGCTGGCGATGGCCAGGGCCACGCGCCAGAAAAGGCCGGTCTCGTCCTCCAGGGGGCGGCCGTCGGGGCCTTTGCGCAGGTAGCGCTTGGACAGGACGATGGCGGCGTTTTGGTTGATGGCCGGGGCGGGCAGGTCGGCGGGCGCGGGCAACGGGGCGGCGGACGGGTCGGACATGTGGCGCGGTCTCCAATGGGTCGAAACGGTTGACGAAAACTATCCGGGCGCCTGCGACGCCACGGAAAAAACAACAACATTTTGCATGGTTGAGCTTGGCCGGGGAGCGAAAGGCATGCGGCCGGGGTGACGGGGAAACTACGTTATTTGCCCCATGCCTGCAACCGCATGACGCCTGACGTGGGGCATGGAAATTCCGGCCTATCTGACCGACGGGCTCCAAACGATCAGAAAGAATTGTGTGATTTCAAAGACAAAGAAAATTCTGCGGGAGGGGGAAAACCATGGATGCACGAAGGCCGATATATGGAGACGGCATGGGCCTGCGCATATGCATACGGTTGCCGATGCGACCATGGCCGCCTGGGAAAAACGTCGTCAGGATGGCGGCCGATTGGGTGTTCGAATGCCGATCAAGGACTTCTTGTGTCTGTCGGTAAAGGCATTCGACAGCATGTAGGCGTATATTGAGGCCTGGGGAAGAAGCGCGAAATAGTCGATAAAATTCTGGATGTTGTTGAGGGCCGTGAAATCCGAGCAGAGCAGGATGACGTTTTTGAAGCCTTTGCCGAGGAGGGCGTCGGTCCACGGATAGCGGTGATTCGGGACGAACCATCCGTCAAAAAGGAAGACATCCCACGCCGCATATTTTTCCTTGAAGCTTCGTTTCGGCATGAGCAAGGACTTGCCGGGCAGGTCGCGGTGGAGGGAGGCCAGGAGGTCTTCAAGGAGAATGGCCGGCCCAGAGGCCACGATCAAGGTGTTGCCTGCGGGCAAAGACGCAAGGCGGATCCGTTGCGAGTATTCGAAATTGTCTTCCAGGAACGCGAGGGCCATTTTTTGCGGCGTGACGGCTTCCGGGGCGAGATGTTCCAGGATGCCCAGGGGATCGTCCAGGCGACAGGACAGGTTTGCCATGTATTCATTCGTAAAATTTGTCCATCGCGTGTCGTGCGGGATACGTTCCAGGCTGGTCAGGGCGTTTTTCGTTTCACCATGCAGCCGCTGGAGTTGGGCCAGTTGGAAAAGGGCGCTGTGGTGGAAAGGGAAGCGTGTGGCGTTGCGTTTGGCCATGTCGAGGTCGAGGCCCATGCGTCTGGCATATGGGGAACTGGCCAGTGTGCAGAACAGATGGCCAGCTTCAATGGAAACGCAGGTGTTCTGATCACAATATGATTTCCCCAGAAGTGTTTTCAATATTTCGAAGAGGGCGCGGAATCGTTCCGGCGTCGTGACCTGATGCGGGCTGATGGTCAGCCTGGCGCCCTTGCGTATGCCTTCAAGAAGAAAATGAAAGGTCGCATCGTCCATGGCGGCGTTGATTTTTGCGAGCAAAAGCGAGGTGTAGATGTTGTCGTCGGTGTTGTCGTTTGTTTCGAGTTTCAATGCCGTTGTTGGATTGTTTTTTGACGAGGCGCCGTTATGCCAGTCGTCGACGGCGCGGCAGGAGTCCGTGGCTGATACATCCGTGGGGCCGATATCGCGGGCATGATCCGGAGGGAAGGTGATCTTGCCGGAGAAATACTCATACACAGCGAAGTCATGGCAATATTTCTGAATGGTTTCCGTCCGGATATGGGCGCACGGCGTGCGTGGATTGTTTTGCGACTGATTTCTAAAGGGGATATCGCCAAAGGATATGCCAAGCGCCTGCCCCAAAGCGAAAACGGACTCGCGCAGTTGGTCGACGAAGCCGATGAAAAAATAATTCTCCAGACGTGCGATGGCCCGTTCGACCGTTCCGCCCAGATGCCTGACCATGGACATATACGGATTGTCGAAAAGGTAATCGACAAACGAGCCATAGCTGTACAGTTTTGTCTGCATGCCATGGCGATAAAGGGAATAGGCGACGGCCAGAGGGTTTCTCAGGAATGTGAAGTAGTATACTTTGCAATCTGCATTCAGCAGTTCATGTATGCCGTATACGTAATGTCCGCCGCAGTAGTGGCTCGAACGGGTGGAGGCGTTTATGCTGTCGGCAAAGGAAATGCATGAAATGGAGGATTCGATATATGTATATCTTGGAAAGTCCCTGCCGAACATGGCATGCAAGGAGGTTCCGGCGCATTTTGGGATATGATCAAAGACGAACACGCTTTTGAAGCTGGGATCCGGGAATTGAAGCTCGCGCTCGATATCAAGCAGGGAAGTGGCGGCGTCCATCAGGTCATCTCTGGTTTTGATGGGGAACAGGATGGTACGGGGGCTCCCGGTGCGGTTGAGCCTGCCCGGGCTGTCGGCCGGGACCGAGAGTCCCCAGCCTCATGTCCGGGGATGCGGCGCGGCGACCCCCAGACGCCGACTTCCCGGCGGCGGCCCGGCGGAGCGGCCTGGGCAGCGGCGGATTGGCGCTCCGGCAGGTGCTCCGTGGCGGCTCGTCTGGATTTTTGCCTCCGCCGCCCGGAATCATCGCCTAGCCCCGGGCCGACAGGCCCCGGCGCAGCAGCCGCCGGAGAGAAACTCGCTGTAGGCAAAAAGGATGCGCCGCTCCCGGTTTATGGCGTCCCCTGTCAGCGGCGGCGCGGGCGAGGCCGCGGCCAGGGCCACAAGCTCGTCGTAATGGGGGATGGTCCGCATGCCGCCCCGGGCCAGGATATGCCCGTCGGCCACGCGCAGAAGCAGCGCCTCCTTGGTGTCCGTGATCAGGGCCAGGGGCACGGGGGCCTCGCCGTAAAGCCGTGCGGCGGCCAGGGTCTCGCGGATGTAGGAGCCGGGTTCGCCGGAACAGAAGATGACCACCAGAAGCGGCGCGCCGTCCGCGTCCGCAACCGTCAGGTCCACCATGCGGGTATAGTCTTTGCCCTCCACCGGGAAGCACACCCCTGCCTTGGCGCACATCCGGTCCTTGGGGTAGCCCCGCTCCTCCACCAGAAGCCGGGCCAGGGCCTGGCGGAATTCCTCGTAGGAGGTTTCCTCCACGTCCTCGCCGGTCAGATAGTCCCGGATGACCCGGTTCAGGCTTTCCTCGTGCATAGGCCGTCCCGATGAAGGTTAGGATTATGCCGCATGGCGGCGGCGACCGGAAAAAGGTAGCATGTCCGGTCCCGGTGTCAATCCGGCCCGGCCGCCGCTGGCGGCGCAAAGCCCCGCCAGGGGCTGTGCATGGTTTAGTTGAGTCGGCGTTTGGCCGCGACCCGGCGTACGGTGTCGTCCAGGGTCTGCATTTCGAAGGGCTTGGCCAGGAAATCGTCCATTCCGGCGGCCAGGAACCGGTCCCGGTCCGACTCCATGGCGTAGGCGGTCAGGGCCACGATGGGGATGTTTTTGACCGTCCCGGGAATCTCGCCGTGCCGGATGTGCCGGGTGGCCGTCAGCCCGTCCATGACCGGCATCTGGATGTCCATGAGCACCAGGTCGAAGGGGTCGGCCGCCAGGGCGCGCAGGGCCTCCTGGCCGTTGACCGCCTCGGTGACGGCGTGTCCCATGTGGCGCAGCATGGTCGCGGCGCTTAACCGGTTGCTTTCGTCGTCCTCGGCCAGAAGCACCCGCAGGGGCGACGACGGATCCACGGCGGCCCCGGCCCCTGCCGCCTGAGGGATCAGGCAGGCGGGCAGCCAGAAGGCGGCGGTGAAGGAAAAGACGCTGCCCTTGCCCGGGGCGCTTTCCACCCACAGGGAGCCGCCCAGCAGTTCCGAGAGCTGTTTGGCGATGGACAGGCCCAGGCCCGTGCCGCCGTATTTCTTGGTCAGATAGTCCTCGGCCAGGGAGAAGCTGTCGAAGATCGAGTCCAGCTTGTCCCCGGGGATGCCGATGCCCGTGTCCGCCATCCGGAACAGCAGGCACTCGCCTGCGAAATCCTTGTCCACGAACACCCGCTGCGGCCCGTCGGGGGACGGGGCATGTCGCGACACGGACAGCTCGATGCTGCCGTGCGTGGTGAAGCGGATGGCGTTGGCGAGCAGGTTGACCAGAATCTGGCGCAGGCGGAAGGGGTCGCCCACCAGGATGGCCCCCACCGCATCGTCCACCCGCCAGGTGAAGCGCAGGCCCTTGAGCCGGGCCTGGACCTCGTGGGAGCGGCACAGGGAATCGACCAGTTCGCGGAGGTCGAACTCCTTGACCGCCAGTTGCACGGCCCCGGACTCCATATTGGCCAGTTCGATCAGGTTGTCCACGATGGACAGGAGTTTTTTGGCCGACTGCATGGTGATGTCCCAGCATTCGGTCTGATCGGGCGGCAGGGAGATGGTCTGGGCCAGTTGGGCCATGCCGAAGATGGCGTTTAAGGGGGTGCGCAGTTCGTGGCTCATGTTGGCCAGAAACTGGGTCTTGGCCTGGTTGGCCTGTTCGGCCTGCTTTCTGGCCTCGGCCATGGACACCTCGGCCAGCCTGCGGAAGGTGGTGTCTTGGACCGTGGCCACCAGCACGTTGTGCCCCGGGACCGGGAAACTGGCGATGGTGACGTGGCGGCGCTCGCCCGTGGCCGTGGTGATGGGCAGATCCTTCCAGAACATGCGGCCCGGGTCGCCGCTTTGCACATCGGCGAGCATGTGGTCGCGGATGCGCGTACGCTCCGCGGGGTCGGGAAAGAGGCTGCCGAAATAGCCGTCCAGCGTAGACAGCGCCTCGGGCGGCCAGCCGAGGATCTCGGAATAGCGGGGGTTCTGGAAGGTGGCCAGGCCCGTGTCCATGAAGCGCACGCTCACGCCGATGGGCAGGCTGGCCAGGACGGTCTCCATGAACCGGCGGCGTTTGAGCAGTTCCTCCTCGGCCTGCTTGCGCTCGCTGATGTCCCGGCCGACGGAGAAGATGCGCTGTTCATCCGGCAGGGGGATCGAGGCGAAGGACAGCCAGGCGTAGGCGCCGTCCTTTTTGCGGTAGCGGGCCTCGAAGTTGCGGACGGGAGAGCCCTCCACCAGCCGTTCCCCCACGGCCAAAAAGGCCGTCAGATCGTCCGGGTGGACCAGTTCCACCACTTGCCGTCCCGTCAGTTCTTTTTCGCCGTAGCCCAGGGTCCGGGTCCAGGCCGGGTTGACCTGCACAAGGACGCCCGCATAATCGGTCACGCCCAGAAGATCCATGGAATGGTTGAACAGCCGGTCCCGTTCCCGGGCCAGCCGGTTGGCGCTGGTGACGTCGGCGGCCATGAACAAAACGCCCGTGACCTCTCCCGTGTTGCTGGTCAGGGGGGCGGTGTGCAGGCTGAGATCCACTCCGGATCCGTCCCGGCGCTGGCGGCGGACGTCCAGGCCGGCCAGGGGGCTTCCGGCGAAGGCCCGGTCCAGGACGACCGTGAACTCAGCCTGTTTTTCCTCCGGGACCGTGGGCGGCCGCCGTCCCATGACCTCGTCCGCCCGCCATCCGAAGAGCCGCTCGGCCGCAGGGTTCCACAGGCTGACGCGGCCCTCCCGGTCCAGGATGTAGAGGGCCAGGGGCGCGGCGTTGACGATGGAGGCCAGCTTGTCCCCGGTCGCCGCGCATTCCCGCCGGGCCGCGTCCAGATGTTCCAGGGAGGCCCGCTGACCGGCCGCCACCCGGCGCAGCAGGGCATACAACAGCAGGCTGGTGGCCACCACGAAGAACCAGCCCTTGAAGGTCTGCATGCTGGAGATGGCCTGGGGGTCGTGGAAAAGGGCGTCCACGGCCATGTCCGAAAAAAGGATCCAGGCCCCGGCGGCCAGGAAATAGACGGCGGGGATGACAAGGACGTATCTGCTGCCCGGCTTGAGCATGGGGCGCATCCAGGGGCAAGGTGTTTTCGTATCTTCGAAAAGATATCCCAGGGGAGGGGAGAAGACAAGGAAAGACCGGCAGACATTCGACCGGTGGCCGGAATTGGCGATGGCCCGGCGTCAGGGCGGCATGCCCGTATCCACGCCGCGGGCCGCGGCCAGCTTCTTGAGCCGCGCCGACGGCATGGCCCGTTTGCCCCGCCCCCGGCGCGACTCGATTTTTGTCCGGGGATGCGCTAGTTGTGTCCAAACGACGGAGACGGCATGGAAAACCACGATCACGCCCCGGATTTGAAAAATCTCGAAGAACAGCTTCGCCGGGAGAACCCCCTTTTGGTGGACGCCGTGGCCTCCTTCCGCAAACTGGACTTCGTGGGGCGGCGGCTAGGGCTTTTGCACAAGGGCGGCTCGTTCGCCTCGCGCATCGCCTGGTGGCCGCTGGTCGCCGTGCTGGGGCCGTTTTCGGCGGGCAAGTCCACCTTCATCAACAGCTATCTGGGCCAGTCCCTGCAACACACCGGCACCCACGCCGTGGACGACAAGTTCACGGTCATCTGCCACACCACCGAGCCAGTGTCCCGGGTTCTGCCCGGCGTGGCCCTGGACGCCGACCTGCGCTTCCCCTTCTACAAGATGAGCCAGGAGCTGGAAAAGGTGGAGGCCGGGGAGGGCGGTCGCATCGACGCCTACCTGCAGCTCAAGACCTGCCCCGGCGAACGGGCCAGGGGACTCATCCTCATTGACTCCCCGGGGTTCGACGCCGACGCCCAGCGCACGGCTACGCTACGCATCACCGACTACATCATGGACCTTTCGGACCTGGTGCTGGTCCTTTTCGACGCCAACCGCCCCGAGCCCGGGGCCATGCGCGACACCCTGCACCACCTGGTGGCCGGGACCGTGAACCGCAAGGATTCGAGCAAGTTCCTCTATGTCTTAAACCGCATGGACGTCACCGCCCGGGAGGACAATCCCGAGGAGGTCGTCGGGGCCTGGCAGCGGTCTTTGGCCCAGCACGGCCTGACGGCCGGGAAGTTTTACCGGGTCTACAGCCCCGAGGCGGCCCTGCCCATCGAGGACGAGGCCCTGGCCAGACGGTTTGCGGCCAAACGGGACAAGGATCTGGGAGAGATCCACGGCCGCATGGCCCAGGTGCGGGTGGAGCGGGCCTACCGCATCGTGGGGGCCCTGGAGAAGATGGCCCGGGAGATCGAGGACCAGTTCGTGCCGCGCATCCGGGAGCTTGTGGCCCGCTGGCGCAGCGGCGTGTTGCGCCTGGACGCGCTTTTCGCCGGGCTTTTCGCCGCAGCCTGCGCCGCAGGTTTTTTCCTGGGCGGCCGGTCGGACGGGGGCTTTTGGCCGGACTGGCTGTCCTGGCTTTTCGCCGAGTCCTGGCGGGCCTGGCCCGCTGCGGCCCTGGCCCTGGCCGGGGCCGGGTTCGCCCATTTCAAGGCCCGGAAATGGGCCTGTGGCCGCCTGCGCCGGGCCATTTCCCGGGAGAATCCGCCCGGACCCATGCGCGAGTCCCTGGAGCGGGCGCTTGAGAAAAACACCGTGTGGTGGCGCAGCATCTTCGCCTCGGAACCGGCCGGGTGGGGCAACGCCTCGCGGCGGCGCATCCGGGAGGCCATCGCCGGGGCCGAGACCCTGGTGCAGGCCTTAAACGACCGCTACGCCCAACCCTCGGGGCCGCGCCCCGACCCGTCCGCCACCCCAACCTCCCTATGAAGACACAAAAAAATGAATCCAGCCTGCAAGGACATCACCTCGTTTCTGGTCATGGACATCCTGGAAAAGGCCCAGGGCCTGGAGCGCCAGGGGCATCACGTCATCCACCTGGAGATCGGCGAACCCGACTTCGACACCCCGGACTGCGTCAAGGAGGCCGCCTGCCGGGCCATCCGCGACGGCAAGACCCACTACAGCCACAGCCTGGGCCTGATCGAACTGCGCGAGGCCATCTGCCGCCACTACGCCGCCGAATACGGGGTCACGGTGAAACCCCAGAACATCGTGGTCACGGGCGGCACCTCGGCGGCCCTGTTCCTCCTGTTTGCGGCCTTTGCCCGGCCAGGCGACGACATCTTCCTGACGGACCCGGGCTATGCCTGCTATCCGAACTTCATCCGCTTCACCGGGGCCAATCCGGCCTACATCCCGGTCACCGAGGAGGACGGCTTCCAGTTCAATCCGGACGTCCTGGCGGCGCGCATCACTGAAAAGACCCGGGCCATCCTGGTCAATTCGCCCGGCAACCCGTCCGGCACCGTGCTCGGCGCGGACGCCATGCGCCGCATCTGCGGGCTCGGCCCGGTGATCATCTCGGACGAGATCTACCACGGCCTGGTCTACGAGGGGAAAGCCCGCAGCGCCCTGGAATTTACGGACAACTGCTTTGTCTTAAACGGCTTTTCCAAGCTGCACGCCATGACCGGGTTTCGGCTGGGCTATCTCATCGCGCCGGAAAAGTACCTGTGCCTGCTCCAGAAACTGCAGCAGAATTTTTTCATCTGCGCCTCGTCCGTGGCCCAGTGGGCCGGGATCGCGGCCCTGACCGAGGCCGGGCCGGACATCGAGCGCATGCGCAAAATCTACGACGAGCGGCGCAGGTTCCTGGTCAAGGGGCTTCGCGAACTGGGTTTCTCCATCCGGGTGGAGCCCACGGGGGCGTTTTACGTGCTGGTCAACGCCCGGCATCTCGGCGCGGACTCCCTGGCCCTGGCCCACGACATCCTGGAGACGGCCCACCTCGGGGTGACCCCGGGCATCGACTTCGGCCCGGGCGGCGAGGGACATTTGCGCTTTTCCTACGCCAATTCCCTGGAGAACATCGCCGAGGGGCTCAAAAGGCTCAAGGGGTATATCCAGGGGCGGCGCGCGGGCTAGCGCCGGGGAAAGCATGTGGAGGACGCCTCAGGCGCCATCCCCAAGCCTCCCGTTTCCGTCCCCGCGGGGGACCGGCCGACCGTCCCCCCGGATGGGGTGGCTGGACCATCTTTTGCATTCCTTTTCCGGAACCCGCAGGGGGGCGACGGTTTCCCGGCGTGCTGTGGACAGCCGCCTGGAATGACGCTACTTCCGCTTACGCGGATCGCAGCCTGGGCGGCGTCCTCCGATATGTCGCGGGGATGGCCCGGCGCGCAGGATGAGGTTTTGCCGTGGCGCGTGCGCCCGGCGTGAGGTTTCCCGCAAGCCAGGATGGCGACAATTCCCATGGCCGTCAGTTGGAACATCAAAGTGCTCGACGCCTTCCCGGCGGACTACGCCGGGGAGTTCGTGGTCCGTTTCGGCCATGTCCCGGTCCCGGACGCCATCGACCCCCGCCTGCTGCACGACATACCCCGGCCATCCCCGGACTCGGCCCAATCCATCACGGCCACGCCCCTGGATCTGATGCGCGGCGTGACGTTTCTGGTGGACCCCGGCTGTCCGGATATGGATATGGACGCCGTGACGGACGTGCAGATGGAATACCTGTACCGCTACTACAAGGAGGTCGTCCTCCCCGGGAACTCGCCCCTGGCCCCGGCGGCGCAGGGGGTGCGCGGGCAGCAGGCCCCGGAGATCGTGCGCATCCTCAACAGGCTGCGGAACATGCCCTACCTGCTGCGCTATCCGCTCACGCGCAGGCTGGCGGCCCAGGACGTCCGCCTGCCGGTGCTGGTCCTTTTGCCCGGGCCGTCGCTTCCCAGGATCGCGCCGCACCTGCCTGAGCTGGCCCGCAGCCACGTGGTGGTGGCGGTTTCCCGCACCCTCCGGTTTTGCCTGGAGCACGGGGTGACGCCGGACTTCGTGGTGCAGCTCGACACCTATCTCATCCAGCGCGGTTTTTACGACGACCTGCCGCCCCTGCCCGACACCACCCTCGTCGCCTTGTCCATCAGCCCGGTGTACGGGCTGGCCGACAGGTTCCGGGGCGTGCTGTTCATGGACAGCTTCGATCTGGCCGTTCTGAAAAATCCCTACCGCATGCGCGAGAACGGCTTAAGCACCCTCATGGCCTGCATGGGGCTGGCCGAATGCATAAGCGCCCCCTATGCGCTTCTGGTCGGTGCGAACCTGAGCTTTCCCAACGACCACCCCTCCTGGCATTATTACAACAGCCCCGGGAGAGGGACGGAGCGCCCGGCCCCGCCCCCCCCCTGCATCCAGGTCTCGGGCGACCGTCTCGTGTTGCGAAACCGCGCCTCGCGCCGGGTCTACACCACCCTCATCTTTCTGGCCGTGGCCAGGGAGGCGGAGCGTTTCGCCCTGGACATCGGCCGCACGACAGGCGTCAGGTTCTACGTGGACACGGATGACGGCATCCTGCCCGGCTCAATTGCGACCCTGCGCCCCGAGGAACTGCTCCAGGCCCCGGCCGTGGACAAAACGGCCCTGGCGGAAAAAATAGACCGTGCCCTGTCCAGGTCGGAGACCGTGGAACTGATGCGCCTGAAACTGGACTGCGCCAAGGCGGTGCAGGCCCTGGATCAGAATATCCTGATCCTGGAGTCGTGCCGGGTGCGAAAGGCCTATGGCGAGGTCGCGGACAATCCCATCGCCCTTTTTGCGCAGCAGGAGCGGGATTTCAATCTTCCGGCGGACCCCGAGGTCCGGCTGGGATTTTCCGTGCGCATCGCCCGGAAGTGGCGCCAAGCGGCCGTCCAGGTCCGCAACCTGGCCCAGGCGCATATGATCGCCCGGCGGGGGGGGGCCATTCCCCTGGTCTGCCTGCCCCATGAGGCGGCGGGCCCGTTTGCGGACCTGGCGCGGCTGTTCCCGGGATTCGTCTGGGACGTCCGGCCCGTGGTGAGCCCCACGGACCGCCAGTGGCCGGTTTTTCCGCGCTCCGTGTTCTACCTGGCCCTGCATCAGACCCTGGCGTCCCTTCAGGTGGCCTTTGTGACCGCCGCCGTCCGGGAGGTCTACGGCTATCATTTTGAGGTCTACGGCGGAGACAATCTGTACCATCTGGCCCCCCTGCCGCAGGAGTGAGGACATGGCCGAGAAAGCGTACGCAATCATCCTGGCGGGCGGCGCGGGGGAGCGCATGGAATCCCCGACCCCCAAGCAGTTCCTCAAACTGGCCGGACGCACGGTCATCGAACACACGCTTGCGGCCTTTGAGAACCATCCGCGTATCGACGGCATCTTCGTGGTCTGCAATCCCAAATACCGCCTGCTGATGGAGGAGCTGCTGCTGCGCGGTCCGCTCAAAAAGGTCGTCAAGGTGCTGGGCGGCGGGAAAAGCCGGATGGAGAGCTCCCGGGCCGGGGTCTTGGCCGTGCCCGAGGACGAGGCCAAGGTGCTCCTGCACGACGCCGTGCGGCCGTTCGTTTCGGCGCGCATCATCGACGACTGCATCGACGCCCTGGACCGTTTCGTGGCCGTGGACGTGGCCATTCCGGCCACGGACACCATCATCGAGGTCAACGACATGGCCTGCATCGCCTCGATCCCCTCGCGCAGCCGCCTGCAACAGGGCCAGACCCCCCAGGGCTTCCGGGCCGGGGTCATCAAGAAGGCCCACCGCCTGGCGGCCGGGGACCGCTCCATCTCCGTCACCGACGACTGCGGCCTCATCCTGCGCTACGGCCTGGGGGACATCTATGTGGTGCGCGGCGAAAACAAGAACATCAAGATCACCCACACCGAGGACCTCTTCCTGGCCGACAAGATCTTCCAGATCAACACCGCCCGGGCCGACTCCCGCATCGACCTGTCCCTGCTCAAGGGCAGGACCGTGGCGGTCTTCGGGGCCTCCCAGGGCATCGGGGCGGCCGTGGCCTACATGGCCCGGGCCCACGAGGCCCGGGTGCACGGGTTTTCCCGGTCAAGCGGCGTCGACGTCGCGGATGCGGCGGCCGTGGAGGCCGCCCTGTCCGGTGTCGCGCGGGCCGAGGGCCGCATCGACTATGTGGTCAACACCGCCGCCGTGCTGCGTTTCGGTCGGCTCATGGACCGGCGCATGGCCGAGGTGCGGGCCGAGATCGACACGAATTTCGTGGGCAACCTCAACGTGGTCCGGGCGGCCCTGCCGCATCTGGCCTCCAGCCGGGGCAGCATCGCCCTTTTCACCTCCAGTTCGTTCACCCGGGGCCGGGCCCTGTATTCGGTCTATTCCTCGTCCAAGGCGGCCACGGTGAACCTGGTGCAGGCCATCGCCGAGGAGATGGCCGCTGCCGACGTGCGCATCAACGCCATCAATCCCGAGCGCACGGCCACGCCCATGCGCACGGAGAATTTCGGCCAGGAACCGCCCGAGACCCTGCTCGACCCGAAGGACGTGGCCGCCGCCACCCTGCGCACCCTGCTGTCGCCGTTTTCGGGCATGGTGGTGGACGTGCGCCTGACGGACAGGCCGTGCCAGGCCTAGCGGCACAAGAAAACGGCCGTGTCTCGGATGCGGAAAGATCGTTTCGAGTCGTACCGGATCACGGTGCGATATCACCGTCGAGGACGCCATAGACGCACATGGAACCAGACCAGATCAGAATCATAGCCCGCTTTCTCGCCGAGCGGCCGCGCCAGCCGGAGAACATCGCCTTCGTCAGCGGGGCTGACGGCCAGTTTGCCGGAAACGTCAAATACCTGTTCCTGCACTTCGCCAGGCACGTCCCGCAGTGCAAAAGCGTTTTCGTGACCACAAGCCCTGATGTGCCCAGGGCCCTGCGGGGCCTGGGCCTTGCGGCGGCCTGCTTCCCCTCCCAGGATGCCCTGGAGGCCCTGGCCAGGGCCTCGGTGGTGGTGGCCGACGGCTTCCAGTACCGGGAAAAGGGCATGGCGGTGTTCGCCATCGGCGCGAAGACCGTGCAGTTGTGGCATGGCGTGGGTTTCAAGAAGATAGGATTCGTCGAGGCCGAGACCTCCCTGGATCTGCCGCCCGAGCGGCGGACTTACCTGCGGGAGATGTATTCCGGTTACGACGCCGTGGTGTCCACCTCCCCGTTTTATACGGAGCATCTTTTCAAGACGTCGTTCGGAGCCAGGGAGATATGGGAGACGGGGTACCCCCGCAACGACGTCCTGGTACGCCCGGTCGCCAAAGACGACCTCGTCGGTTGCGACCTGGAGGGCTACGCCCGGGTCCGGGTCCTGGGCAAACGCTTCCGGCTGTGCCTGTACGCCCCCACGTTTCGGGACGACAGCGGGGATTTCTTTCTGCGCGGTCCGTTATGCTTCGAGTCCCTGTCGCGGTTCCTCGAGCGGGAGGGTATGGTGCTCTTTCTCAAGATGCACGCCTTCACGGAGGCCCGTCTCGGCAGCGAATTCACGAATATCCAGGTCATCGACCACGCAAGCGACGTCTATCCGCTGCTGCCGCATTTCTCCTGCCTGATCACGGATTATTCCTCGATCTACATGGATTATCTGCACCTCGACCGTCCCGTGGTGTTTTTTCCCTTCGACCGGGACGACTACGCCTCCCGGATGCGGGAGTTCCAGTTCGACTACGACGCCATGACTCCGGGCCCCAAGTGTTTCACCCAGGACGATCTGGAGCGGGCCCTGGTCCGGGCCGCCACCGATCCCGAGGCGGATCGCGCCCGGCGACGCGAGGTGCGCGATCTGGCCTTTTCCCATCACGACGGGCGCGCCTGCTGGCGTGTGGCCGAACATATCCTGCGCCTGGCGGCCACGGTCTGAATCCCGCCGCGCGTCTCCACCGTCCCCCAACCTTCCGTCCCCCGATCCGCAGCCTCGCGGGGCGGGCTTTTCTCCTGCGCCCCTTGACTTCGCCCCTCCCGGCGGGCAAGCAGTCCGGACGCCTATACCACCCCCCCCGAGAGAGGAACGCGAGCATGGCCCAAAACATCACCCAAAAGATCATCTCCGCCCATCTGGCGAGCGGTGAGATGGTTCCCGGCAGCGAGATCGCCCTGCGCATCGACCAGACCCTGACCCAGGACGCCACCGGCACCATGGCCTACCTGCAGTTCGAGGCCATCGGCATGGACCGGGCGGCCACGGAACTCTCCGTGAGCTACGTGGACCACAACACCCTGCAGATGGGCTTCCGCAACCCCGACGATCATCAATATCTGCGCACCGTGGCCGCGCGCTACGGCATCATCTATTCCCCCCCGGGCACCGGCATCTGCCACCAGTTGCACCTGGAAAACTTCGCCAAACCCGGCAAGACCCTGGTGGGATCGGACAGCCACACCCCCACGGCCGGGGGCATCGGCTCCCTGGCCATGGGTGCGGGCGGCCTGTCCGTGGCCCTGGCCATGGCCGGGCAGGCCTATTTCCTGCCCATGCCCAAGGTGGTGCGCATCTGGCTGGACGGCCAGCTTACCTGCTGGGCCACGGCCAAGGACGTGATCCTGCACCTGCTGGGCCTTTTGACGGTCAAGGGGGGCGTGGGCAAGGTCATGGAATACGCCGGGCCGGGCGTGGCCGCCCTGTCCGTGCCCGAGCGGGCGGTGATCACCAACATGGGCGCGGAGCTTGGGGCCACCACCTCGATTTTCCCCAGCGACGCCGTGACCCGCGACTTCCTGGCCCGCATGGGCCGCCCCGGCGACTTCGTGGAACTCGTGGCCGACGATGGCGCGGCCTACGACGACGAGGTCAGAATCGACCTGTCGGCGCTGGTTCCCCTGGCCGCCGCGCCGCACATGCCCGACCGCATGGTGGCCATCAAAGACCTGGACGGCATGAAGGTGAACCAGGCGGCCATCGGCTCCTGCACCAACTCCTCCTACGCCGATCTGAAAACCGTGGCGCTTCTGCTCAAGGGCAAACGCATCCACCCCGAGACCGATCTCATGATCTCCCCGGGCTCCAAGCAGGTGCTGTCCCTGCTGGCCTCCGAGGGGCTTTTGGCCCACATCATCGACAGCGGGGCCAGGCTTCTGGAGTGTACCTGCGGCCCGTGCATCGGCATGGGCGGCTCGCCCACCTCGGGCGGGGTGAGCGCGCGCACGTTTAACCGCAACTTCGAGGGCCGAAGCGGCACCCAGGACGCCAAGGTCTATCTGGTCAGCCCCCAGACCGCGGCCATGGCCGCCCTGCGCGGGGCCTTCACCGACCCGGCCACCTGGGGCCAGGCCCCGGCCCGGGTGGAACTGCCGGACAGCGTGCCCAGCATCAAAGACCTCTTCCTCTTCCCTCCGGCCGACGGATCCCAGGTCGAGATCGTGCGCGGCCCCAACATCAAGGCCCTGGAGAAGTTCGCGCCCATGCCCGAGGTGATCGAGGCCGCCGTGGCCTTAAAGGTCGGCGACGACATCACCACGGACCACATCCTTCCGGCCGGGGCCCAGATCACGGCGCTGCGCTCCAACATCCCGGCCATCAGCGAGTTCGTGTTCAGCCGGGTGGACGCGGACTTCGTGCCGCGCATCAAGGAACTGGGCCAGGGCATCATCCTGGGCGGCGAGAACTACGGTCAGGGCTCGAGCCGCGAGCACGCCGCCCTGGGGCCCAGGCACCTGGGTGTCAAGGCGGTCATCGCCAAGTCCCTGGCCCGCATCCACCGGGCCAACCTGGTCAACTTCGGCATCCTGCCGCTGATTTTGGCGGACAAGGCCGACTACGACCGTATCGGCCAGGGCGTGACCTTGCGCATCAAGACCACGGACATCCGTCCCGGCGAGGCCGCAGCCGTGGCCGTCGAGGGCGGCGAGCCGGCCATGGTCACAAATGATTTGACCCGGAAGGAACTGGACATTATTTTGTCCGGCGGCCTGCTCAATACCGTCAAGCGGTAGGCGTCCGGCCAGATCACGAAGGAAGGCCCCGGCCGCCGCAGGTTCGGCGACCACGGCGGCGGGGCTTCACTGCGGCAAGCGCACCCGCCATGCCGCCCCCGGATATCCGGCCCTGAGCCGGGCGGGGGCTTGGCGGGTGCGCGTCGCGATTTTTTTCGCCAAGCCGGTTCGAGGCATCGTCTGTTTCCGCGTCCGCTTTGCCGCACGCCAATCCCAAGGAGAAACCCATGCTTGATGCCATGCGCCAAAACGCCCAATCCTGGGGAGTCAAAATCGTCTTCGGACTCATCATCGTGGTCTTTGTGTTCTGGGGCGTCGGCAATTTCGACAGCGACACCGCCTCGGTGGTGGCCTATGTGGACGGCCGCCCCATCCTGGTCAAGGAATACGAAAAGACCCTCGAGGAAAGTCTGCGGATGGTGCACAACCAGAACCCGAACATCACCGACAAGGAGCTGGCCGAGGGAGGCTTCCGCTGGCAGGTCTTCAGCCAGATGCTGACCCAGACCATGCTGGCCGCCCAGGCCGCCAAGCTCAACCTGTCCGTCTCCGACGCCGAACTGCGCCGGGAAATCGCCCGGGTTCCGGCCTTCGCCGGAGAGGACGGCAAGTTCGACGCCAAACGCTACGAGGAGTTGCTCAAGGCCAACGGACTCAATCCCGCCGAATTCGAAACCGACATGCGCCAGAACCTCACCCTGGAAAAGCTCGGCAGCTACCTCGCCCTGCCCGCCCAGGTCACCGAGACCGAGGCCCGGTCCCTCTACGACTTCAGCCGGGAACAGGCGGTCATCGAATACATCCCGTTTACCGCCGACGCCTTCTCCCAGGGCATCACGCCCTCTGACGAGGCCGTCAAGGCCTTCTACGAGGCCAATGCCGACAAGTTCCAGACCCCGGCCCAGATCAAGGTCGATTACCTGGACCTCTCCCCCCTGACCCTGGCCAAACCCGACGAGATCACCGACCAGGACATGGAGGCCTACTACAAGGGCAACACTAAGGCCTTCGAGCGGCCGGAATCCGTCGAGGTCCGGCACCTTTTGATCATGCTGCCCCCGGACGCCACCGAGGACGAGGTCAAGGCCGCCGAGACCCGGATGCGCGAATTGGCCCAGCGGCTGCGCCAGGGCGAGGATTTCGCCGCGCTTCTGCCGAAAAATCCCACCGAGGGCGACAATCTCATGGGCGAGGACTACGCCTGGCTGTCGCGCGGGGCCCTGCCCAAGGAATTCGTGGCCTTCGAGGATGCCGCCTTCGGCCTGGAAAAAGGCAAGGTCAGCGACCCCCTGCGCACCACCGTGGGCCTGCATGTCCTGGAGGTCCGGGAAAAGCGCCCGGCCGGGACCGCCCCCCTGGAGGACGTCAAGGACGAGATCAGGGCCGTTTTGGCCGAGGAGCGCGCCGCAGACCGCCTGACCAAGGTCATGGACGCCGTGCAGGACAAGGTCGTGGCCGGGGTCGAACTGGCCAAGGCCGCCGAAGAGGAAGGCCTGGCCATGGGACAGACGCCGCTTTTCTCCAAGGACATGCCCCCCGTGAACCTGAAACTCGCCCCCCAGGGCCTGGAAACCATGTTCGGACTGGCTCAGGGCGAAACCACCGACACCCCCCTGACCACCCAGGACGGCTTCCTTTTTGCCAAGGTTGTGGAGTTCAAGCCCGCCGCCGTGGCCCCCCTGGCCGACGTCAAGGATCGCATCGTGGCCGAACTGGTGGAGAAAGACGCCCTGGCCAAGGCCAAGGAAGCCGCCGAGGCCGCTGCTGCGGACATGAAGACCCCCGAGGGCGTGGCCAAGGTGCTGGCCGCATACAAGGACAAGGCCACCTTGTCCCAGCCGTTTACCCGCCAGGGTTTCATCCCGGGCCTGGGCATGGTGCCGCCGCTGGTCAAGGCCGCCTTCGAACAGAAGTCCGTCGACTGGCTGCCCCAGGTCTTTGCCGTCTCCGACGGCTTTGTCCTGGCCCGGCCTGAAAAACGCATCGAACCCGATCCCGCGGCCTGGAACGCCGACAAGGACAAGTGGATGCAGTCCCTGCTCCAGTCCAAACAAAGCGAACTGTTCCGCGCCTACCTGACCACCATCCAGGAACAGGCCAAAATCGAAATGGTCAACGTCGATATCCTCGGGCCCCGCCCCGGCGGCGACGCCGCTGCGGCGCAGTAGGGCAAAATGGTGTGGGGGGCGCTGCCCCCCA